>CAMNSD010000027.1 GCA_946554445.1 uncultured Lachnospiraceae bacterium
GGAAAGGACTAGTCCTTTCCTTATATCCTATAGAATAGGATATAAAACATCTGTCCACCCGGAAAAGGCAGAATGCAGCCGGCCGGGTTGATCCATATCAGTTACGGTATAAAATGTGATGACACATTTTATATAGAAACAACATTTGACTTTTGACTATAAAGTCGGAAAGAGAGAGGAAAAGATTATGAAGAAGAAAGTATTGGCAACATTACTGGCAACAGCATTGGCAGCCAGCTGTCTTGCAGGCTGTGGCGGATCTGGCGATGCAGCACAGACACCGGCAGCAGAAGCACCTGCAACAGAGACACCGGCAGCAGAAGCGCCTGCGGCAGAGGAACCGGCAGCAGAAGAGGCAGCGCCGGCAGGGGATGCGGCAGCAGATCCGATCGCAAATCTGATTGCAGCTACAACCGGTACCGTAACTTTGAAGGTATGGGCATCTGAGGAAGACCAGGATCTTACAACAAAACTGCTTGACGAGTTCAAGGCAGCTTATCCGGATGTGACTTTCGATATCACACTTGGCGCAGAGTCTGAGTCTACCGCAAAAGATACGATTCTCACGGACGTAGAGGCAGCAGCAGACGTGTTCTCATTTGCTGATGACCAGATTAACGAACTGGTTAAGGCTGGTGCGCTGCAGGAAGTAGTTGCAAACTACACCTATGATGTGGCAAACGAGAACGTAAGCGGCGCTGTTGAGGCTGCTACCATCGATGGTAAATTATATGCATATCCGATGACGGCTGATAACGGTTATTTCATGTTCTATGATTCTTCCGTATTCTCCGAGAGCGATGTACAGTCCTTAGAGAAGATGGTTGAGGTTGCGCAGGCAGCCAACAAGAAGATTGCCATGGATATCTCCAACGGCTGGTATATTTACGCTTTCTTCCAGGGCGCAGGCCTTGACCTGAAACTGAATGATGACGGTCTTACAAACACCTGTACATGGAACGCAGCAGGCGGTACGGACGTGGCACAGGCAATCCTTGATCTGACAGCATCTAACGTATTGGTAGATATGGGCGATGAGGATATGGCTACCCAGATTGCAGAGGGTAATGTGGTTGCATGTGTAAACGGTACTTGGAGAGCAGAGACAGCAGCAGAAGCGTGGGGAGATAACTATGCAGCTACCAAGCTTCCTACTTTCAATGCTGGTGGCAAAGACTGCCAGATGTCTTCTTACTCCGGCTACAAGCTGGTTGGTGTTAATCCTCACTCCGCTAATATCGGCTGGGCAATGCTCCTTGCAGAGTATCTGACCAACGAGGCATCACAGACAGCGAGATTTGAAGCAAGAGGCCTTGGCCCTTCCAACGTTGCAGCAGCATCTTCACCGGCAGTTCAGGCGAATCCTGCTATCGCAGCACTGGCAGCACAGGCAGCATACGCAACACCTCAGCGTGTAGGCGGCAACTTCTGGTCTCCTGCTGAGACATTAGGACAGATCCTTGCATCCGGTAACCCGGACGGCACAGATCTTCAGGAACTGTTGGATACCACAGTTGAGGGTATTACGGCTCCTGTCGAATAGGAGTAAAAACCTTCGGTTTTAACTCCACGAGATCCGCTTCGCGGACTCGGCCTGGAGTAAAAAAGGAATTGGTTTTAACTTTACGAGGACTGCTTGCGCAGCCTCGGCCTGGAGTAAAAGCTTTTGGTTTTAACTCCACGAGATCCGCTTCGCGGACTCGGCCTGGAATGATAGGTTTTAATGTAATAAGAAAAACGAGAGGGTGGGTGTGTTCACTCGCCCTCTTCTTGAAAAGTGACAGTTGCTTCTGAGAGGAGTTTCGTATGAAGAAGGCATTAAGCGCGATAGGAGATTATTTTAAAGATTTTGGAATTGCCTTTGTCAAGGGAGATGTGTGGGTTAAAGTTTCGGCTGTCCTGATGGGTGCGGGTTATATTGCCAGGAAACAGGTGATTAATGGTATCATCATGTTTCTGGTGGAAGCTTTGTTTGCAGTGTTGTGCATCGGTTATGCGGCGCCCAACCTTGCAAAGTTTGGAACACTCGGCACAGTGCAGTTTGAGCAGGTGTTTGATCCGCTGACGATGACCAGTACGATCAACGATTATGATAATTCTTTCCTGATTTTGTTAAATTCCATTATTGCACTGTTTTTGATTCTGGTATTTGTTATCTTTTGGATCGCAAACATGAAAGCGGTCTACCGTCTGCAGCTTCAGCAAGAAAATGGGGAACATATCAATACTTTTGCGGAAGACATACGGTCGTTATTTAATGAAAAATTTCATATCACTTTGTTAACACTGCCGACTATCGGCGTTATCCTGATGAATATCCTGCCAATCTTGGTTCTGGTGGCGGTTGCATTTACCAATTACGATCAGCAGCATATGCCGCCAAGCGCGTTATTTACCTGGGTGGGATGGTCTAACTTTAAGAATCTGTTCACCAGTTCCGTGACGGTGACCTTTGGATATTCTTTCAAGAAAGTATTAATCTGGACATTAGAGTGGGCGGTACTTGCTACCTTTACAACGTATATCGGTGGTATCTTACTTGCCAAGTTTATCAATAATAAGAAGACGAAGCTGCCGAAGATGTGGAGAACCCTTTTCATTATCGCCATTGCGGTGCCGCAGTTCGTCACATTGCTTCTGGTGCGTAACTTCTTTGCGGACAGCGGTATCGTCAACACTTTCTGCAATAGTATCGGTTTCACCGATTTCCTAAAGAATGTGGGGTTGGTTCCTGCTAACTTAAGTTATATTCCTTTTTTGACCAATCCGGGATGGGCGAAGGTGATGATCGTTATCATCAATATCTGGGTTGGTATTCCTTACCAAATGCTGATTGCAACGGGTGTTTTGATGAATATTCCGGAAGATCAGATTGAGAGTGCAAGGATTGACGGGGCGAATCCGTTCCAGATCTTTGTGAAGATCACAATGCCATATATGCTCTTTGTGACCGGGCCGAGTTTGATCACGGATTTTGTCAAGAACATCAATAACTTTAACGTAATCTACCTGCTGACGCAGGATGTGTTCGTCACGAGCGACCAGTTGCTTGCAAACTCCAATGCGAAGGAAGTTGACTTGCTCGTCACCTGGCTGTTCCGTTTGACAAATGAGTATTACAACTATAAGATGGCGTCCGTTATCGGTATTATCGTATTTATTATCTGTGCGGCGTTTACTCTGGTTACCTTTACCAGAACGATCAAAGGAGATAAGGAGGAGGAGTTTCAATAATGAAAAAGACAATAAATTCTATTTTAAGACATTTAGTTTTGCTTCTCCTTGCGGTGATTTGGTTGATTCCGATTCTCTGGCTCTTTGTTACCTCGTTTAGTGGGTATAAGGGAATCAATACGTCCCATTTCTTCCCGGAGACATGGACACTTGACAACTATGCACAGCTGTTCTTCCGGTCAGATTCTATCGTGCAGTATAACAGGTGGTTTGTGAACACGTTAGTGATCGCGATCTTTACCTGCCTGATTTCTACCATACTTGTGTTGATGGTGAGTTATACGATGAGTAAACTGCGTTTCCCAGGCAGAAAGCAGCTGATGAGTTTCAGTATTATTTTGAACATGTTCCCTGGTGTGCTGTCCATGATTGCGATTTACTTTATCTTAAAGACCTTTAACCTGACAAACAGCCACATAGGCATGATCATCGTCTATTCGGCTGGTGCAGGACTTGGGTTCCTGATCTGTAAGGGGTTCATGGATACGATTTCCGTATCTTTGAGTGAGGCGGCAAGACTGGAAGGTGCCTCCGAGGCCAAGATTTTCTTCCGGATTATCATTCCGCTTTCCAAGCCGATCATTGTGTACACGGTCATCAGTTCTTTCCTGGTACCTTGGGGTGATTTCGTATTTGCGAAGTTGATGCTAAATTTCGGTATTGCGACAGACTGGACCGTTGCGATTGGACTTTTCAATATGCTTGGCAAGTCTATGATCGCAAAATACTTCTCCGTATTCTGCGCAGGCGGTGTGGTGATATCCGTACCAATCTCTATCCTGTTCCTGATCATGCAGAAATTCTACGTGGAAGGTATTACAGGCGGTTCTGTCAAAGGTTAGTTTGGGCAGGGGCGTGACAGAGACGAGATATAAAGATGTGAAGATAGTGACAGGCTGTGCTTTTAGGGTGCAGCCTGTTATTCACGGTATAGGAAAGTTTGCCCCTTATTCGAGGCTGCCAAACAAATTGACCTATTTAACATAGAGATATTTGGCGAAGTCTGGTATCGCAGCAAGCTGATAAGGGATGAAAGATAAGATTGGATGCAGGAGTGGAGCGTGTTATGAAGAGAGACAGGACAAGAGGAGTGGCAGGGGTTCTGGCAGCAGCTTTATTGTTGGGCGGCTGCGGCAACGCTGGCAATGGGAAGACCATTGTATTGACGAATGAGGCTGGAAAGACAGGTGGGCAATCTGCGACAGAGGGCACAACGGAGAATCTGACGGTGGCAGGGGAAACGACAGATCAAGCCGGAGTGGAAGGAAGCAGTGGCGAGGCTGCCCAAGAAGAACTCGTGAATGTAAAACCGACAGAGCCTTGGGAGTCTCTGTCTTTGCAGATGATTGACGATAATTACAGGACATACTATGAAGTTTTTGTCTATTCTTTCTGTGACAGTGACGGCGATGGGGTGGGAGATCTGCAGGGACTAATCTCGAAACTTGATTATATCAATGATGGTGATGATACAACGGATACAGATCTAGGCTGTAATGGCATCTGGCTGATGCCGGTGAACCCTTCCCCCACTTATCATAAATATGATGTAGCGGATTATTATGCCATCGATGAGGAATATGGCACCCTGGAAGATTTTCAAGAACTTCTTGCAGAGTGTGACAGGCGCGGCATCAAGGTCATCATGGATCTGGTGCTGAATCACAGTTCTTCCCAAAACCCCTGGTTCCAGGAGGCCTGCGCCTATCTGCAGGGATTGAATGGGGCAGAACCGGACGCAGAGGTGTGCCCGTATTTTGCATATTATCATTTTTCTAAAGAGCAGGGCGGCGGTTACTATGAAGTAGAAGGTACGGACTGGTATTATGAAGCCCAGTTCTGGTCCGAGATGCCAGATCTGAACCTGGACTGTGAAGCCCTGCGGAATGAAATTGCGCAGATTACGCAGTATTGGCTGGATATGGGTGTGGGCGGTTTTCGTTTGGATGCGGTGAAAGAATACTATTCTGGGGCACCGCAGTCCAATATTGACTTCCTAAAATGGTTGACTGATACAGTCAAATCCCAGAAAGAGGATGCCTACCTGGTGGGAGAAGCTTGGTTAGATATGGCGGATTATGCGAAATATTATGAGAGCGGCATTGACAGCATCTTTGACTTTGCTTTTGCGGATAAGGACGGTATCATCTCCAAAGTGTTAAATGGTTCGTCGGTAGCTAAATACGGCGCGGCAGTGGGTTCCCTGGATGATATGTATAGGGCATACAATGTAGATTATATTGATGCGCCTTTTTATACCAATCACGATATGGGAAGAAGCGCTGGTTACTATGCCGGGGAAAACTCTGCAGCACAGACTAAGATGGCGGGCGCCATGAACCTGTTCATGAGCGGATCGGCTTTTCTGTATTATGGAGAGGAACTGGGCATGAAAGGTTCCGGCAAAGATGAGAACAAGCGCGCGCCCATGTATTGGAGCATGGATGCCTCAGCGGAGGGGATGTGCGATGGACCGGCGGACATGGAGAATGTGAAAATGAAGTTTGAGAGCCTGGAAGAGCAGGAAAAGGATTCCGATTCGGTTTATCAATACTATAAGAAGGTTATCAAAATCCGCAACCAGAATCCGGAGATTGCCCGCGGCAGGGCGGAATATGTGGTGGTGGGAGATTTTCTGACAGAAGATACCAGGGAGACTGTCTGTGCGATCAAGAAAACATATGAAGAGCAGGAAATTTTGGTGATATTTGTGACAGGACCGGATACCGAAGAACTTAATCTGACCGGGATCACACTGAATGGAAAGGCTGTCGGCGCGGATACGGAGATTCGGGGCACACTTACGACTGGTGAGGAACCGATAACATTTACGGATGGAATTGCGGTGATGCCGGGATTTTCGGTGTTAGTATTGCGGTAAAGTGAGTCTTGAAATTCTAAAAATTTTATTATAAAATTATTAAAGTTACATTCAGCTTTTCAGTTTTTTAATATTATAACGAAAGGATAACAGGTAATTGTCATGAAAAACTGTCAGAACAAATGGGTGCGTGCCGCAATTCCGGCATTGCTCCTGCATTTCAGTATTGGTACTGTGTACTGCTGGTCTATTTTCAGTCAGGAAATTGCTGACTACATAGGATTTTCCAAGGCGGCTACGGAGTGGGCATTCAGCTTCGCCATCTTTTTCCTGGGTATGTCGGCAGCTTTCCTGGGAAATGTAGTAGAGAAAGATATTCATAAGTCCTCCCTGATCGCAACGATCACTTTTGCGCTGGGTATGGCGGGCACCGGCTTCTTTATTTATTACGGCGGCAGCCACAAAGGAAGTGTTCTCGCACTTGTGGGTATCTATGTATGTTATGGTTTCATTATGGGTATTGGTCTGGGAACTGGCTATCTGTCTCCCGTTAAGACATTGATGCTTTGGTTTGAGGATAAGAAAGGTCTGGCGACCGGTCTTGCGGTGGCAGGCTTTGGTGGTGCGAAAGCAATCGCAAGCCCCATCATGCAGGCGCTTCTGGCAAACCTGGGTGAGGGCGGTATCTACAAGATGTTCTTTATCCTGGCGGCAGTGTATTTCGTAATGATGTTCGTTGGTCATCTGCTTCTGGCGAAACCTGCGGGATGGCATGAGCCCCAGAAAAAAGAAAAGGGCCAGGGTATCATGGATACCATCAAGACGAGACCGATCACCAACTATATTGGTATCTGGATTATGTTCTACATTAATATCACCTGCGGTTTGGCGTTGATCTCCCAGGAAAAGATGATCGTGAAGTGTATCGGTCTCGCAGGCGTGGTAGGTGTGATTTCCACAATCTCCGCTATCTTTAACGCGGGCGGACGTCTGGGATTTTCTGCATGGGCGGATCATATGAAGGACAGAAACACGATTTATAAGCTGATCTTCGTTCTCTCCATTGTTTTTACAGGCGCGGTTATGCTGACTGGCGGCATCAAAAACGGCGAGGGCAATATGTTGTTGATCGTTTTGGTATTGGCTTTGATCTTTATGGTAAATGCCGGATACGGCGGCGGCTTCTCTAATGTACCTACATTGCTTTCCGACCACTATGGTATGGGCAGTATCAGCGCGATTCATGGTATCACGCTTTCTGCCTGGGCTTTTGCAGGTCTTACCGGTAATCAGATTGCTACGCTGATTGTGAGCAAGACCGGAAGCTTTATTGAGCAGCCACGGCAACATGGTCAATCCGGTGGATATCAGAATGTGCTGTATTTCACGATTGTGCTTTATGTCATAGCTTTGTTGATTAGCTTATTTATGGTAAAGCCTTCTAACACAGAGAAATAAAAACACATAAAATAGCAATACAGCAAAAACCCCGGAGGATAAACCTTCGGGGTTTTCGCTGTGTAAAAGGGGAATTCTTCGGAATTGCTATTGCCGACTTGATTTCCGCGATCAAGTCTATTCTTACTATAATCGCTTTTGAGATGACAGTCTATAATTATATTGCAGAACAATAATATTATATTAGCGAAAAATGTCGAATATACTCATATTCAATCCCCAAAACACATTGGTAATAAAAACATTTTGCTGTAAAGTTGATTTACGAAGCAAATCAAATTCTTTCACTTATCCGAGTCCGCGAAGCGGATCTCGCAAGGTTAATTGCGAAGGAATTTACCTTTTTTATCTATCCAAGAAATTTCTCTGGTTCTGCAGCTCTTCAGGAATCGGTGTATTGGTGTTTTTCAACTTCTGGAAGAGGTTATTATAATGGTGTATCTTCTGACTGAGTTTGATATCGTAACGATCCATCATTTCCTTATACAGCGGATTTGCCTTGAGCCTATTACGGATTTCCTTGGCAAACGGACAATATGTGAAGAGAATCGTACGGGATACTTTGTTTAGGCGGGGCGAGCCGGAACCTTCATAGAGAATCCAGGCCTCGTAATCCCTGATAAACATTTCTTTATAACTGTTCTTTGCTTTCTGCATACTGAGCTTGATCTTATCCTTGGCATCTGCCGACAGATCCCGGTTCTTTTTGTAGAACTGGATGTAATCGAAGTATTCGCTGGTGAGGGATGCTTCGGATACATCGTTCCAGCGGGCGCCCTGTACACGTTTGCACATTTCCCAACGGAAATCGCCGGTCAGACGGACTAAGATGTTGGTCAGATCTTCCATCTGGAAGATGGATACCATCATACGGGCAGGGGTGGTACGTTTGCGGCCTTCAATTTCCTGCCATGCAACGCCGCGGATTCCCACATTGGGCATCAGGATCAGATCCGGCAGTACCTCTACGCCGATGGACTCTTTGCCGATACCAAGTTCCGGATTGGTATAGATGATGTCGCGGTAGTAGGCGCTGAAGTCCAGGGAACGTATCATCTTAAAGGCTTCTTCTACCTTATCTGCGGAGACGAGGGAGACATCCAAGTCTTTTAAGATATTATGTTCCGAGAAGACAGGGCAGAAATTGATAATACGTCCAAATGTAATCTTGTTGACGGTAGGGAACATATTGTTCATCTCGAACAGGACCTGTTTCTCCCTGTCGTTCTGCCATTCAATTTCCTGGGCGGCAGTGATTTTACCGGTCATCTTCTGTTCATGCAGATAAGCAATGTAATCGGCATCAAATTCGTTACGGCTGGGAACCTTTTCACCGTTGTAAATAGCCTTGAGCCATTCGTAAATGGTGTAGACTTTTCTCTTGGGATCCGTAGGAAGCTTATCCACAATGGAGTATAGGTGGGAAGCATTCTCCAGGCCTGCCAGGTTTTCGTCCACATAGCCAAAGTTGAAGAACATTTTCACAACCTTGGGGATGGCGTTATCATGAAGACTCTTTAAGAAAGCGCCCTCATAAATCTGATAGAACAGCTTGGTGATCGTAAGACGCAGTTTCCTTGCGGCGTCATCAGAAGCGTTCTTGTCAGTCATCTTGGCATATTTCTCAACATTTGCCCGGAAAGCGGTGGCAGTCTCGCTGCTGACACCGGAGTAGGCAAGGATTGTATTCATGGAATCCGTGATTTCCGGTACTTCATCCGTCTTGGTATCTTCATCACCGGAGGAAGTGTTTACTTTGTTGAGTTTCTCACGATATTCAGCTACGCGCTGTTTGTACATATCCTTGTCGATGGAAGGTTGGCTCTCAAGCTGAATCATCATGGTAGACAAGGCAGCAATGATTGTGGTGGAATCTTCGGCGTTAGGGCCGATCTTATAGAGAATGCCGGCGTATAAATCAAAGAAATCCAGATGATTTTCATTCATCAGGAGGTTAGTAATTTCTGATTTGTAATCATATAGTACACGGCAGATAGAGATAATATTGTAGATATCCTGATCTACCTTTAAGATCAAGCCGGTCATAAAGTCGGAATCCAGGTTTTTGGCAGTTTTCTCTGTCACCAGCGTGCCCAGCTGGGTATAGAAGCCATCAATCCAGCTGTCCACATCTTCTTCAAGGACCAGCTGAGTCAATGTCTCCATAGCTGGCAGTTCCCTTGCGGCAAAGCCAAGCTTTGTACAAAAAGACTTATAACCTTCATAGCTGTCCATCAGGTAATGGTAGAAATTATTACAGTCAAAATGGCTCAGTTCATACTGGTCAAGAATTTCATGAAGCTGCTTGAATAAAGAAGTGATAAGGAAATTTGCCAGTTCCCTGTTGCTTTTCATAAAGCTGGATAACTGTGCGGCAGAACAGGGATAAGAAGCAAACGAAGTAGCTTCCTCTGCCTGATAAGAGATGAAATAGGATCCGAAAAAGAGTTCACAGATGCCCACAACATCACCTTTTCCCAGATAAAATTCTCCACCCGGATAGGTGGCACGTACGCTCCCCTTAGCGATTACATGTAAGGCGGTGAGATTTTGACCACTCTGGATCAACTGCGTCCCCGCCGGAAATTCTTTTACAGCCATGATAATACCTCCCCTTATGATTCTGTTAAAATTGATTCTATAGAAATTCCGAAGAAAAACTTATGCGTCCCAAAGGAATACAAATAAAATTAGATTGCGAGTTCCGAAGGAACTTACTCCTATTATATGATGATGGCAAAAAAAAAACAAGAATACAGTAAATAGAAATGCAGAAGAAAGATTTTAGCAAAGTGCACAAGAAGATAAAAAGTTTTTTGTGCTGTACTTTTAAAAAATTTGTGCTAGAATAAAAATGACAATCTTGTCGAAAAAATAAATGACAGGGAAGTTTTCTTTTCGGGTTCCGGTTTCCGGATCCCGTATTATATGAGATTTAGAAAGAAAGGCAGTAGGAGTTATGGAAAGAAGAACAGAACAGGAGGACATCGCTTACAGACAGCAGATCGTCAATGAATATAAACCTGATGTGGAGAAGCTAGTGCGTTACCTGCCCTGGCTGGAAAGTAAAATGGGTACCAGTGTGCAGCAGACATATTCTGCCTCTGGAATCGCAGAGCATTCGGTGGCATTTCCGGTGTATGACAGTACTGTGATGAGTTTTGTCAAAGAAGCGCAGCGCACGCATCTGATGGATCGGAATTATATGTATGTTTATTCTCGCTGCAGGATTCGCACGGTACAAGATGAGATCAAGGCAATCGAGCGGTCGAGTATCAAGGAAATGGATGTACTAAAGGCGATCCTTTCTAAATATGTAATGGGCGGTATGACGAAAGGCAGAATGTGGTCGGAAGCCGTGGAGAGTGGAATATTTTTGCGTGTGGTCAGCAAGATGAAAGCTAATCTGGATTTCTGGGACAGACCGACGCCGACCAAATAAGTCAAGTTGGAAGAGGCAGTATAGATATAGAGGAAGACAGTCAATCGTACTGAAGAAAATTTTAGGAGAGAAGATTTATGGGAGAAAAATCGGTACAGAAAAAGAAATATATTTTGGAGACAGCCAGAAAGGTGTTTGTGGAGAAGGGATTTAAAAATGTAACCATGAAAGATATCGTGGAAGCCTGCGAGATCAGCCGAGGCGGTCTGTACCTTTATTTTGACAGCACAGATCAGATTCTGATGGAAGTGCTGCAGATGGAAGCGGATGAGACGGATGATGTCTTTACGGAGAAGATTACCCAGGAGGATACGGCGGCGGATATCCTGACACTTTTCTTAAAAGAACAGAAGAAGGAACTTCTGCAGAAGAAGGATAACTTGACTGTTGCAGTCTATGAATATTTCTTTGCCCATAAGTCGACCGATAAGAACAATATGCTGCGCAGACAATTTGACGCAGGTGTCAGGGTGATTGAGAAGCTGATTGAAGCAGGGATTGCCAGCGGCGAGTTTTATTGTGAGGATCCTAAGGGAGCTGCAGCCAACATCATGTATGTACTGGAGGGCATGAAGATTGACGCCCAGACTTTTGGCATTACGGAGAAGATGGTGGATGCCCAGTTGTTGTATATCATGCAGGGGTTGATCATAGAGGACTGACGATGCACAGGTTTGAGATTCCACAATGCGAGATTGTAGAAGTTAGTGTGCGGAATAGAATGGGAATGAATAGGAACTGACGGTAGATAAAATGCTTCGGAAAAACTTTCGAGGCATTTTGTTTGGTATAGGAAAGAAGGATTGATATGTTAGAAAAAGTATATTCGGCACAATTGCCTGTGGGTGAGGATCTGGTCATTTACAGGAACCGGATTGCCTGCGAGAATCCTGTGGGCAGAATTGCCGTTGTATCGGGTACTCACGGAGACGAGCTGGAAGGACAGTATGTCTGTTATGAGATGGTCAGGAGATTGGAAGAGCATCCGGAATACCTGCGTGGAACTGTGGATATTTATCCGCAGCTGAATCCGCTGGGCATCGATATGGCTAGGCGCAATGTGCCGAAGATGGAGATGGACATGAACCGGATTTTTCCGGGCAGTATGGACGGCACGGTGATGGAACGCGCGGCGGCAGCCGTGGTTGGGAGTATTGCGGGAGCGGATGTCTGCATTGACGTCCATGCGTCTGACATGTATGTCAGGGAAATTCCACAGGTACGTGTGAGTGCGGAATTTGCACAGAAACTGCTGCCTTTTGCGAAACTTTTAAATGCGGATATGATCTGGCTGAACGCCACGGCCACAGTGCATGAGTCCACACTGGCTCACTCCATGAACATGCTGGGAGTCCCTACTTTGGTGATGGAGATGGGATTAGGGCTTCGGATTACCAGGATTTACGGAGATCAGGTAGTGGATGGCATCTTTTATCTGATGCGCGAAATGGGATTGTGGACCGGTCCGGTCGGTCCGGTGAGGGAGCCTGTGATATCCAGCGACGGGGAAGTGGAGTTTATCCGGGCCGAGCACGCGGGCATTTTCCTGCCCAATATCGCCCACAAACATTATCTGCAACAGGGGGAAAAGATTGGGGATATTGTGGATGTATTGACCGGTAAGGTCGTGCAGGAGATTATGGCGAAAAAGGGAGGGGTGGTCTTTACCCTGCGGGAGTATCCTTTTGTGTATAAGGGATCTTTGATTGCACGGATCTTGGAACAGGATACGAGATAGAAGTAAGCTGAAGCAAAATAAAATTAAGATATGTTAGAAATGGAGAATAGAATGTATATAGAAGAAATCTACCGGGTGGAGGCGCCTTACAGGGAAGATATGGTGGTGAAGGGATACCGCTTTGGCAAGGGGGATAAGGCGGCCTGTATTTTAGGTCCCATGCGGGGCAATGAGATACAACAGCTTTATATCTGCTCTCAGCTGGTACGGGTGTTAAAAGAACTGGAGGGCAACGGCTGTATCAGCGCCGGCAAGGAGATTATGGTGATTCCGGTAGTAAATAGCTATGCTATGAATGTGGGCAAACGATACTGGGGCGTGGAGGATGTGGATATTAACCGTAAGTTTCCGGGGAGCAGCTACGGGGAGGCGGCGGCCAGGATTGCCGGCGGTGTTTTCGAGGCCATCAAGGATTACAGCTATGGGATTCAGTTGGCGAGTTTCTATATGACAGGGGAATTTGTACCCCATGTGCGTATGATGGAGACCGGTTATCAGAACACATCCCTGGCTAATCTTTTTGGGCTGCCTTACGTGGCGGTTAGGAAGCCTGCACCCATTGATACGCGGACGCTCAATTATAACTGGCAGGATGAGATGACGGCCGCCTTTTCTCTGTATACGAATAAAAATACGGAAATTGATGAGGAAAGTGCAGGGCAGGCGGTGGCGGCGGTGCTTCGTTTCCTGACCAGGATGGGGATTATCCGTTATGAGAGCCATAGTGGGTATATCAGCCATGTGATCCTGGAAGAAGATTTATCCAATATTCATGTGTCTTGTGGCGGTATATTCCGCAGCCTTGTGAAAACGGGGGCGGATGTGCGGTATGGCAATAAGTTGGCGGAAGTGATAGATCCCTATGAGGGAGACGTGAAAGAGACTGTGTATGCGCCCACGGACGGGATTGTGTTTTTCCAGTATACGGAGCCTTTGATCATGGAGGGAGAGATGGCATATCGGTTGATTCACAGGCTGCATGCGTAGCGGTATTGAATCCCAGAGGATGCAAAGAGAGATTCCGAATCCGTGCATTGAAATATGCCGGATTATCTGGTAGGATAAAAAAGTAGCGGATTTTAGCTTTCACAAGAATAAGGAGAAAATTCATCATGGGCAACGTGAGACGTATTTATGTGGAGAAGAAAGAGCCTTTTGCAGTCAGGGCGAAGGAACTGAAAGAGGAGATCGAGAGTTTTCTGGGGATAAAGAGCGTGGAGAAGGTGCGTGTTTTTATCCGGTATGATGTAGAGAATATCTCGGACGAAGTCTTTGGGAGAGCCTGTAAGACAGTGTTTTCAGAGCCGCCGGTGGATATCTTATATGAAGAAGAGATTGCAATTCCAGAAAACGGCAGGGTGTTTTCCGTGGAATATCTGCCAGGGCAGTTCGATCAGCGGGCGGATTCTGCAGTCCAGTGTGTGCAGTTTTTAAAAGAGGATGAGAACCCCACCATCAGGACGGCGGTGACTTATTTGATGACTGGATCGGTCAATGATGATGAATTTGAGAAGATAAAGGCGTACTGTATCAATCCGGTGGATTCCAGACAGACGGATATGGTGAAACCGGATACGCTTGAGATGGCTTATGATGAACCTGCGGATGTGGCTGTGTTTGACGGTTTTAGTTCCATGCCGGAAGAGGAACTGCGCAAACTCTATGATTCTCTAGGTTTGGCCATGACCTTTAAAGATTTTATGCATATCCAGAATTATTATAACGGCGAGGAACACCGGGATCCCACAATGACGGAGATTCGGGTGCTGGATACCTATTGGTCGGATCACTGCCGTCACACCACTTTTTCCACGGAATTAAAGGATGTGGCTTTTGCAGAAGGATATTATCAGAAGCCCATGAAAGAGACCTATGAAGATTATTTAAAGGTACGGGAAGAAATTTTCGCAGGTCGTGACGATAAGTTTGTCTGTCTGATGGATCTGGCGCTGATGGCCATGCGCAAGTTGAAAAAGGACGGGAAACTGGATGATATGGAGGAATCTGACGAGATCAATGCCTGTTCCGTGGTGGTGCCGGTGGAGATGGACTATGGCGATGGCCCGGTGCGTGAGGAGTGGCTGGTCTTTTTCAAGAACGAGACACACAATCACCCGACGGAGATAGAGCCTTTCGGTGGGGCGGCCACTTGTCTGGGCGGCGCAATCCGCGATCCCCTTTCCGGAAGAGGCTATGTCTATCAGGCGATGCGCGTGACAGGTGCGGCGGATCCCACGGTGCCGGTGGCGGATACCTTGAAGGGCAAGCTGCCCCAGAAGAAGCTGGTGCGGGGCGCGGCGGACGGATATTCTTCTTACGGCAACCAGATTGGTCTGGCGACCGGCCTGGTAAAAGAGATTTATCATCCCAACTATGTGGCGAAAAGGATGGAGATCGGAGCGGTTATGGGTGCGGCGCCCAGAAAGAATGTGATCCGCGAGACTTCCGATCCTGACGATATCATTATACTCTTAGGCGGCAGGACAGGCCGTGACGGCTGCGGCGGCGCTACCGGTTCCTCCAAGGTACACACGGAGAGTTCCATCGACACCTGCGGCGCGGAAGTGCAGAAGGGAAATGCGCCTACGGAGAGAAAGATTCAGCGGTTATTCCGGCGAGAGGAAGTGAGCCGCTTGATTAAGAAATGTAACGATTTTGGCGCGGGCGGTGTGTCCGTGGCCATCGGTGAATTGGCGGACGGTCTGGTAGTGGACTTAGATAAGGTGCCTAAGAAATATGCGGGCTTAGACGGCACGGAACTTGCTATCTCCGAATCCCAGGAGCGTATGGCAGTGGTGGTTTCTCCCAGCGATGTGGATGCTTTCCTGGCCTATGCATCAGAAGAAAATCTGGAGGCGGTGCCAGTGGCGGTAGTCACGAAGGAGCCTCGTCTGGTTTTGAAATGGCGCGGCAAGGAGATTGTGAATCTGTCCAGGGCATTCTTAGATACCAACGGCGCCCATCAGGAGACCAATGTGTCCGTGGACATGCCCGATGAAAAGGATAATTACTTTAGGAAGATTGCAACGCCTGCTGTGGCGGAGGCGTTAGAGAAAGATGATGTGAAGGCTGCGTGGATAGCCCTGTTGAATGACCTGAATGTGTGCTCCCAGAAGGGGCTGGTGGAGATGTTTGACGCTTCTATCGGCGCGGGCAGCGTCTATATGCCCTATGGCGGTAAGTATCAGTTGACGGAGACACAGGCTATGGTGGCTAAACTCCCCGTATTGCAGGGAAAGACTGATACCGTGACCATGATGAGTTATGGGTTTGATCCCTATCTGTCCAGCTGGAGCCCGTATCACGGCGCAGTCTATGCAGTGACCGAGTCCATGGCCAAGATTGTGGCAAATGGCGGGGATTACAGAACCGTCCGCTTCACGTTCCAGGAATATTTCAGACGCATGAGCGAGGAGGCATCCCGTTGGAGCCAGCCTTTTGCAGCTCTTCTGGGCGCTTATGACGCGCAGATGAAATACGGCCTGCCTTCCATCGGTGGCAAGGACTCCATGTCCGGCACTTTCAATGATATTGATGTGCCGCCCACATTGGTTTCCTTTGCGGTGGATGTGAGCAAGAGCGGCCATATTGTGACACCGGAACTGAAATATCCGGGTGACAGACTGGTGCGGTTCCGTATCCCGAGGGACGAGTATGACCTGCCTGTCTATGATAAGGTGATGGCGCTTTACGATCAGATTATGACATTGATGTCAGAAGAAACCGTGACCAGGACTCATGGGCATGTCACGGCACAGTTTATGGAGAGAAAGATTGTGGCGGCCTATGCGCTGGATGCAAAGGGCGTAGCGGCGGCAATCAGCAAGATGGCCTTCGGTAACGGCCTGGGCGTGGCAGTGGATTCTTCATATAAGAAGGAAGCCCTTTTTGATAATGGCATCGGTGATATCGTGGCGGAAATCCCGGCGGAGGAAGTGCATAAGTTACAGGCGCTGGATTTTGACTTTGAGGAGATTGGTACGGTGACGGCTGACGGTATCTTCAGTTACGGTTCCATGAAGCTGACGCAGGAAGAAGCGCTGGCAGCGTGGACATCCAAGCTGGACAAGGTATTTCCTTATACCGCCGGCAAAGATAAGAGCGCGGTGGAATCCAAGGTATATCACACAGATAAGGTTTATGTGTGCAGACATAAAGTGGCAAGACCTTCCGTCTTTATCCCGGTATTTCCGGGAACCAACTGTGAGTATGACAGTGCCAAGGCTTTTGAGGCAGCAGGCGCAGATGTGACGGTCAAAGTCTTTAAGAATATGACGGCGCAGGATATCCGGGAGAGCGTGGAGGCCTTTGATCAGGCCATCGGACAGGCGCAGATCATTATGTTCCCAGGCGGTTTTTCCGCAGGCGATGAGCCGGATGGTTCTGCGAAATTCTTTGCCACAGCTTTCCAGAATGAAAAGATTAGGGAAGCCGTGATGAAACTGATCAATGAGAGAGACGGCCTGGCGCTGGGCATCTGCAATGGTTTCCAGGCGTTGATCAAGCTGGGGCTTGTGCCTTACGGCGAGATTGTAGGGCAGAAAGAGGATTCCCCGACTTTGACTTTCAACACCGTAAATCGTCATATTTCCAAGATGGCGTATCTGAAAGTGGTGTCTGATAAGTCTCCATGGCTTGCAGGTGCGGAGGTCGGACAGGTCTATGTGAATCCGGCTTCCCATGGCGAGGGACGGTTCGTGGCGCCGAAGGAGTGGATTGACAAGCTGTTTGCAGGTGGTCAGGTGGCTACACAGTATGCGGATCCGGAAGGTAATGTGTCCATGGATGAAGAGTGGAATATCAATGGTTCTTATGCGGCAATCGAGGGCATCACTTCCCCTGACGGGCGTATCCTGGGTAAGATGGTCCATGCGGAGAGACGGGGAGAAGGCGTGGCAATCAATATTTACGGCGAGCAGGATATGAAGATTTTTGAGAGCGGGGTTAAGTATTTCCTGTGAGGTGAATAACTGAGGAAAATGTATAGAGTGTTATAAGTAAAATAAAAGCGGCCTTGGAATGATTATAAGATTCCAGGGCCGTTTGTTCCTTTGTATAAGGGATAAGGCATTGACGTAAGGAAAGGTATATTCCGATTTCCAGTGTGAGTAGACAGTGGAAGGCCAGATACATAGAAAGCCATCATGTACTGTTGGAACGGTATCTGCTTGGCGTCATGCCATAAAACCTACGGAAAATTTTTCCAAAGTATGCGCTATCCGAGAAACCACACTGTTGGCAGATATCGGTAATGGTATTATCGGTTTCCAAAAGTAATTTTTTGGATTGGTTCAAACGGTATTCGATTAAGTATTCCATAGGACTTTGTCCTATGCCTTTTTTAAAACAGCGGGTGGCTTCCCTTTCGCTGATACCGGCTGTTCTTGCTATCTCAGATAATGTGACTTTTTCAAAGTAATGTTGATTGATAAATGCTATCATATTGCGCAGGCGGTTCGTTTGCTCTGTTCCTGTAATGATTGGTCTATCAGGATTCTCTTGCAGCTCCTTAATAAGAAGGCTCCATGTTTCTGATAAAATATTTCGGGTTTGAAATTCCGAATCGGTTTCATTCTGTAATTCCTTTAAGTGAGACAGATTTTCCAGGATCAGATTGGCTGTTAGGTGTCCCCTGCGGATAACATGTACTTCAATCTGCCGGTTGTTAATGATTGGGTTTAGGTATTTCGTTTCAAAACGGCTTTTGAAGTGTCCGCCTAAAAAAACCGGATGAAAAATATGATTTATCTCGATTGTTTTTATGCCTGAAGAAGCATTCTGTTTCATGCACATTACGTTGCTGTTGACAAAAAATCCATCACCCTGGTGGATCGTGTATTCAGCGCCGACTGTCACTATTTTGCTGATGCCTTCCTGAATATACCCTAATTCTAATTCTTCATGCCAATGCCATGGGACAACGAAATTTGTCAGGTCACGTTTATGGAGGCAGTAGGGATACTCTATTGTCATACCTTCAATGATTTCTACTTGATTCCCATCTGTTATAAATGACTGCATACATTCACCCGCTTTGTCTTTATTATTAGTATAATTATAACATATCTGTCTTAATAATTCTATATTATGGCATAAAGATTATATTATTACGGACGTGTTATCTATATAATATAATTATTAAAAAACCTATAAAATTTAATAAAGGAGGGTTGATATGAAGAAAGAAACGGTTTTGGAATTGCAGAACCAGGCTGCGGAATACTTTAAAAAAGCGGGAATTACCATTACGCCGGAGGAACATAAAAGTATCGAAGTGGCTGATTTTGGGTTAAATGATGTATATGCGATTGGACTTGAGAGCATTGTGTATGTGAATACGGAAAGGGTGTGCGCAAAGGAAATGGTTCTTTTGCCAAGGCAGACCTGTCCGGAGCATATGCACCCGCCGATAGGAAGTTATATTGGAAAGGAAGAAACTTTCCGTTGCAGATATGGGCAGGTGTATCTCTATGTGGAGGGGGAACCTTCTGCAGAAATACAGGCAGTGATTCCCCCAAATGGCAAAGAATATTTTACTGTATTCCACGAAATTATTCTGTGCGCGGGGGAACAGTACACTCTTTTGCCGGAAACAAAGCACTGGTTTCAGGCGGGAGATATGGGGGCAGTAATATCGGAATTCAGCACACAATGTTATGATGAAAAAGACATATTTACGGATGTTAGGATTAAAAGAATTCCGGATATAACGAATTAAGCAATAAGTACTTGCAGCATGAAAATAGGAGGAAAATTTTATGGCAAACAATTTTGAATTTTATGCACCCACAAAAGTAATTTTTGGAAAGGGAGCTGAAAATGAAACAGGAAAACAGATAAAAGAATTTGGGGCGGCCAGTGTTTTGATCGTATATGGCGGCGGGAGTGTGAAACGTTCGGGGTTACTGGAAAAAGTGGAAAATGCGCTCATGAATGAGCAGATTATGTTTTGTGAATTGGGAGGCGTAGTTCCTAATCCCCATTTAGATAAGGTTTATGAGGGAATCCGTATCGGCAGATCAAAAAACGTTGATTTTCTTCTTGCTGTTGGAGGCGGCAGCGTGATTGATACGGCAAAAGCGATTGCGTATGGGCTGGCAGAACCGGAGAAAGATGTATGGGAACTGTTTGCTCATACACGCCAAGCAGAGAAGTGCATTCCGGTAGCCAGTGTATTATCCATTGCTGCAGCAGGAAGCGAAACATCGAAAGGATGCGTAATCACAAATGAAAAGACCGGAGAAAAGCGTGCTTATGATGATAATCTTGCCCGTCCGAAGTTTGCTATTATGAATCCGGAGTATACGAAATCTCTTCCGGATTACCAAACAGAGTCAGGATGTACGGATATCATGATGCATACGATGGAACGGTATTTTACCAATGGAGGTAACATGGAGATCACAGATGCCATTGCAGAAGGGTTACTGCGTACCGTTATGAAAAATGCGGTTATTCTACATCAGAATCCGGGAGATTATGATGCCCGTGCCGAGATTATGTGGGCGGGGAGCATTGCCCATAATGACCTTACCGGATGTGGAAATGACGGAGGGGATTTTATGACACACAAACTGGAACACGAACTGGGCGGCATGTTTGACGTGACACATGGAGCGGGGCTTGCGGCTGTATGGCCAAGCTGGGCGAGATACGTTTGCAGGGGATGTCTGCACCGCTTTGTCCGTTATGCAAGAAATGTTATGGGTGTTACTCTGGATGGCACAGACGAAGAAGTTGCTGAGGCTGGTATTTGTGCTATGGAGGATTTTTATCACAGCATCGGAATGCCTACGAACCTGAAGGAACTTGGAATAAATCCGACGGATGCTCAGATAGAGGATATGGCAAAACGGTGTATGATTGCGTCAGGAGCAGGAACTGGCTCTGCAAAAAAACTGAATCGGGAGGATGCAATCTGTATTTACCAAAATGCCCGTGGCTAAAGAGGCTCCGCGTCTTCGTTTTAAAACCATGAATTATTACAGGATTCTTTGGGCGACTATTTTATTTGAGGCATGCAGGTGTTTGGGCACGCCGGGGTGTTCATCCTCGAAGACATATGACTTAAACTGCAGGATTTCCCAATCGGCATATAATTCTTTTATTTCCTGATCTTTTGCGAGGCCGATTGCGAATGGGGCGATGTCTTCTGATGCCGGTACTGTGTCTGTAAAGATCTGCAGGATATGGATGCCGTTTATATTGGTATGTGCTTTGGCTTTGTTTATAAAAGTTTTCCAATCTGTTTTTGATACGAAATGTAAAGTTCCGAAAGACATTACCATATCATAATTTTTGTCAAACTGATAGGTGGTCAGGTCTGCAGTAAATGCATTTAAACGGATGTTGTTTTTCTGACATCGCCGTTGTAGTTTTGTAATGCCGTGTTCCGAGATGTCGAAGGCATCAACGTTACAATACCCCTGTTTGGCTAAATAAAAGGCATTCTGGCCTTCTCCGCATCCAACATCGACTATGTTCGACTTTCTGTCCAGTAAATGCTCAAATTCTTTCAGGGTTGCATTTGGTTCAGAAGAGAAGGCGGTAATATTTTCATCCTGATATGCTTCTTCCCAGAAAGGTTTCAGTTCTTTGTCCATTTTGTCCTCCGCATCCAACCTACCGGTCTGATATGCAATAAATTTTATACACAGTATCATATGGAGCTTTTTCTGTCAATATTTTATTTGCTAAAGAATAATCTGACAAATAACAATGGTTATGGTTCCTGTGCTCTTGACCATAGTATAATTTTATAATAATATAAAATTATACTATGGTCATATTGTTCAAACGAAAAGATATTCCGGATAGAAACGGAGGTAAAAGCATGTCCTTAGCGTTTGGGATTTTAGGATTTTTAAATTATAAGCCTATGAGCGGCTACGATCTGGTGAAAGCGTTTGATTCATCGGTGGAGTTTTTCTGGCACGCCCAGAACAGTCATATTTATCTGGAATTAAAGAAACTGGAGAAGCAGGGATATATCAAAGGTGAGACAGTGATTCAAGAAGACCGTCCCAATAAAAAGATTTATTCCATTACAGACAGCGGCAGGGAAGAATTCATGGCCTGGCTTGCGAAGAGCGAGGGGGAGGAAGCGTTACATTTTAAAAGCGCTTTCCTGATGAAGGTCTTTTTTGGCGGGAACATGCCGCCGGAACAAAGCGCTGAAATGCTAAGGCAGTTTAAGGCAGAGTGCGAATCCTATCTCAGGAAAATGGGGTCAATACCGGAAAGCATAGAGAGTTATGGTTCAGGCAAAGAAGCATATCAGACGCTTTACTGGCAGTTTACAGCCGATTTTGGCCGCAGACTGATTGAGACCTTTATCGAGTGGGCAGGACAGTGCATTGATAGGTTGGAAGCAATATCGTGAAGTAATATCATGAATTGATATGTCTATTTATGGCATAGGAAAGGAAGAACGACTGTTATGAAAAAAGCGGAGGGAATCAAAAAGATCATACTGCCGGTTGTATTGTGGCTGATTTTTGAAAGCATTGCGGTCACACTCTGGCTCACGAAGCGGAATCCATTCTATTTGTTTAATTTCACTTATATTGGAACCGCCCTGGCGGTTGGGTTGATATTGCTGCAGTTTCGATACAAACATGCCCGCAGGGTGGCGCAGCTTTTGGTGGGAACTTATATGCTTGTCTATCTGGGACTTATCTGTCAGGAAAATATGCAGATAGAGGGATTTTGGTACTATCTGTTCACCGGGGTGTTTGAGGCGGCGACCATCCACTATGCAGTGGCAAAGATATTTGGTCCGTTGGTATTTGGTCGGGGATGGTGTGGATACGCCTGTTGGACAGCGATGATTCTTGATCTGCTGCCTTATAAGGCGCCGCAACAGCCTAGAAAGAGATGGGGATTTATCAGATATATCGTTTTTGTGTTATCGTTTATTTTTGTCAGCGCTCTGTTTCTTGTCCAGGTAAACCATATGGAGAGAATCATGTTCTGGGCATTTTTGATTGGGAACGGTCTGTATTACTGCACAGGCATAGGATTGGCTTTTGCCCTCAAGGATAATCGTGCTTTTTGCAAATACGTCTGTCCAATCACTGTATTTTTGAAGCCTATGTCCTATTTTTCCCTGCTTCGCATCAGGTGTGATGAGAGTAAATGCATCTCCTGCGGCAAGTGCAAAAGGGTTTGCCCTATGGATGTGGATATGACGGATAATTCCAGAAAACGCAAGAATGGGACGGAATGTATCCTGTGTTTTGAGTGCACGAAAGTCTGCCCGAAAGAGGCGTTAAAATGAAATTCTAAAATAAAATTCTAAAATTCTATTGACAATCCCATAAATGCATTCTATACTAATACCAACCTAATTGGTAGGTATTTACAAATCCCACTATATAAGGTTCATTATTTTACAAGGAAGGAAACGGACGCATGCAGCATTATTTGGAAAAGCTTGTCAGGGAAAACTTTCGGTTCGGACGAATGTGGCGATGTTGGCGCTAGTATTACGCCTAGAAACCCATATATCATTTGCAACATAATCCATAAGCCAATTATTCTTCCGCAAGTAATCATTTAGACTGATATTTGTGGGGATAGAGATCAAGGCTAAATTGTTGAACATCGAAAGGAGAAAATATTATGTCTGATTATAGATTTGAAACATTACAACTTCATGTGGGGCAGGAGAACCCGGATCCGGCCAGCGATGCACGCGCTGTTCCTATTTATGCAACTACTTCTTATGTGTTTCGGGATTCTGCTCATGCGGCGGCCCGTTTTGGTCTCGCTGATGCCGGTAATATTTACGGCAGGCTGACCAATTCCACGCAGGATGTCCTGGAGAAACGAGTGGCGGCTTTGGAGGGCGGTGTAGCGGCACTGGCGCTTGCCTCCGGTGCGGCAGCCATTACATATACTTTGGAAGCTTTGGGGCAAAACGGCGGTCATTTCGTGGCACAGAAGACAATTTATGGCGGCAGTTACAATCTGCTGGCGCACACGCTTCCAGCCTTCGGTATCACGGCCAGTTTTGTCAATATACATAATTTGGATGAGGTGGAAGCGGCGATTCAGGAGAATACCAGAGCCATCTATATTGAAACCCTTGGCAATCCGAACAGCGATATTCCCGATATTGACGCGCTGGCAGAACTGGCACATAAGCATGGACTGCCGCTGGTGGTGGATAATACTTTTGGTACGCCATACCTGATCCGGCCCATTGAGCATGGCGCTGATATCGTAGTACATTCCGCTACCAAGTTTTTGGGAGGCCATGGAACAACGCTTGGCGGAGTAATTGTTGATTCCGGGAAATTTGACTGGGCAGCTTCCGGCAGATATCCGGCAATTGCAGAACCGAATCCAAGTTATCATGGAGTATCTTTTGTCAAAGCAGTTGGCCCGGCAGCGTTTGTGACTTATATCCGTGCGATTTTACTGCGTGACACAGGGGCAACGATCTCTCCCTTTGCGGCTTTTCTGCTTTTGCAGGGCATAGAGACATTGTCCCTGCGCCTGGAACGGCATGCGGAAAACACCAAAAAGGTGGTGGAATTTTTGGAAAGCCATCCACAGGTGGAGAAGGTCAATCATCCGTCTCTGGCTGAGCATCCTGACCATGCTTTGTATCAGAAATATTTCCCGAATGGCGGGGCGTCCATCTTTACGTTTGAGATTAAGGGTGGCGTGAAAGAAGCCCATAAGTTTATTGACAGTCTCAAAATCTTCTCATTGCTTGCCAATGTGGCCGATGTAAAGAGCCTGGTGATTCATCCGGCAACAACAACGCACAGCCAGCTGACAGAGGAAGAATTGCAGGATCAGGGGATTAAGCCCAATACCATCCGTCTTTCCATCGGGACAGAACATATTGATGATATTATCGCAGACTTGCAAAATGGTTTTGATGCAGTAAAATAATTTCTAGGAGGTATTATCATGTCAAATATTTATACATCCGCCGATCAGCTGATCGGCAAAACACCGCTTTTGGAGTTGGCACATATTGAGAAAGCATATGATTTAAAAGCAAAAGTTATTGCGAAGCTGGAATACCTTAACCCTGCGGGTTCTGTCAAAGACCGCGTGGCCAAAGAAATGCTTGACGAGGCAGAGAGGACCGGCAGGCTCAAACCAGGTTCTGTTATCATTGAACCTACTTCTGGAAATACGGGTATCGGTCTTGCGGCTGTGGCTGCGGCGAGAGGATACCGGATCATCATCGTCATGCCTGAAACCATGTCGGTGGAACGCAGGCAGATTATGAAAGCTTACGGTGCCGAATTAGTGCTCAGCGAAGGGGCTAAAGGCATGACGGGCGCGATTGAGAGAGCAGATGAACTGGCTAAGGAGATTCCGGATAGTTTTATTCCCGGACAGTTCGTCAACCCTGCCAATCCGAAAGCACACAGGGAGAGTACAGGTCCTGAAATTTATGAAGACACGGATGGCAAGGTGGATATTTTTGTGGCAGGTGTGGGTACGGGCGGTACTGTGACGGGAGTCGGTGAGTATCTGAAGGCCAAGAACCCTTCTGTGAAAGTAGTTGCTGTGGAACCGCAATCTTCTGCAGTATTATCTACCGGTGTGGCAGGTTCCCATAAGATTCAGGGAATTGGGGCAGGTTTTATACCGGAAGTCTTGAATACGGCCATTTATGACGAAATAATTCCGGTTTCTGACGAGGACGCTTTTGAGACGGGCAGGCTGATTGGAAAGAGTGAAGGGATTCTTGTGGGCATTTCCTCTGGGGCGGCGGCTTTTGCGGCCATAGAACTTGCCAAACGTCCTGAGAATGTAGGAAAGAATATTGTGGTGCTTTTGCCCGATACGGGTGACAGGTATTTGTCCACACCGTTGTTTGGTGAGTAGGGCATTTTCCGAACAGGGCTGTGATGTGGAAGAGCAGGATTATGGAGGCGGGATGAAAATTTATCTGGATAATGCAGCAACAACTAAAATGAGCAAAACGGCAATTGATGCCATGCTGCCGTACCTGGATACTGTTTATGGTAATCCGTCCAGTCTCCATTCGGCTGGACAGGGTGCGGCGGAAGCGTTATGGCAGGCAAGGCAGAGAATTGCAGACCGCATCGGCGCTTTGCCGGAGGAAATTATCTTTACCTCCGGCGGCAGTGAGGCGGATAACCAGGCCCTTCTATCGGCGGCACGGATTGGACAGAAACAGGGCAAAAGACATATTATCTCTACGGCATTTGAACACCATGCGGTACTGCATACCCTGAAAAAGCTGGAAAAAGAAGGTTTTGAGGTTACCCTGCTGGATGTACATGAGAATGGTATTATTTTGCCTGAACAGGTAGAAAAGACAATCCGTGAGGATACCTGCCTTGTCACTGTGATGTATGCCAACAATGAGATTGGGACGATTCAGCCTATCAAAGAGATTGGGGCAATCTGCCGGACAAAGGGCGTGCTTTTCCATACGGATGCTGTACAGGCGGCGGGCCATTTATATATTGATGTGAAAGAACAGAATATCGACCTGCTTTCTCTTTCGGCCCATAAATTTCACGGGCCCAAAGGGATTGGTGTTCTTTATGCCAGGAAAGGAATCAAAATAACGACTGTTATCGAAGGCGGCGCACAGGAGAGTGGCAGACGGGCAGGGACCGAGAATATTCCGGCGATTATGGGAATGGCGGCGGCGCTTGACGAGGCCTGCACCCACATGGAAACCTGTGCCAGAAGGGTGCGTATATTGCGTGATAAGCTGATTGCCGGACTCTCGCAGATACCACATGCAGTTCTAAACGGGGATGCGGAGAAGAGGCTCTTTGGTAATGTGAATTTTTGCTTTGAAGGAATTGAGGGAGAATCCCTTCTATTGCTTTTGGATGACAAGGGAATCTGCGCATCCTCCGGTTCCGCCTGCACCTCCGGTTCTCTGGATCCCAGCCATGTGCTGCTTGCAATCGGAAGAGCGCATGATATCGCCCATGGATCGCTTCGACTGACGCTTTCAGAAGAAAATACGGAAGAACAGATTGATTACACGATTCAGGCAGTCAACGAAGTCGTAACCTATCTGCGCAGCATTTCCCCTATTTGGAGAGATCTTGTCAATGGGAAAAAGGAATTTATGATTACATGAGGTTGGTACGATGGCATTATATAGTGAAAAGGTGATGGATCATTTCCGCAATCCAAGAAATACAGGTGTTATTGAAAACGCTGACGGAATCGGGGAAGTCGGTAATGCCAAATGCGGAGATATTATGAAAATTTATCTGAAAATTGAAGATGATATCATTCAGGATGCCAAGTTTGAGACTTTTGGGTGCGGTTCCGCCATTGCATCAAGTTCCATGGCAACGGAGTTGATCAAAGGGAAACCTGTCTCAGAAGCGCTTGCGTTGACGAATCAGGCAGTGGTTGAGGCGTTGGACGGTCTTCCAACTCATAAAGTGCATTGTTCCGTGCTGGCGGAAGAAGCAATCAAGAAGGCTTTGCAGGATTATGAAGAGAAGAAAGCATAGACTTTCCCGGGGAACCGTTTTATTGCCTTCTTGAGATAGTGTGGGCGTGATAACATAAGAAACGATAAGGAGAGATGAGTACTGTGATGATTTCCACAAAAGGCAGATATGCCCTGCGGGTAATGATCGATCTGGCAGAGCATTATGGGAAGGGATATATACCAATGAAAGAGGTGGCTGAGAGACAGAATATCTCTTTGAAATATCTGGAACGGATTCTTCCTGTTCTGACAAGGAATAAGATGATTGAAGGACTCCAGGGCAAGGGCGGGGGGTATCGTCTGACGAATGAACCGGCCGGATACCGGGTGGGTGATATTTTACGCCTCACAGAAGGCGACTTGGCGCCGGTGGCCTGCCTTGGCTGTGAGGCGGACGTATGTGAGCGTGCTGAGGACTGTAAGACACTGCCTATGTGGACGGAGTTCTATAAAGTTACAAATGCCTATTTTGATGGAATCAGCCTGGCGGATTTCATAAAATAGGCATTATAACATAGCGGTAGAATTTTGATATTCTTAATCCGGCTGCTGTCCATTATGGGCAAGCCATTTACATTCTGTTATTTCCATGTTGGTAAATATTGCTTTAAAAGATGATTCTTCAGGACTGCAGGCGTAAATTCCGAACCTGATCGTTCCGTTACCATTCCACATATGGCATATACGCATCTGCCTGAAAGTAACACCATCATCAGAACACTCAATACAATAATCATCTTCCCTGCGGCTGAATCTATACCACATCGACTTTACGGAGGCGCTTATTTCTGTCGTTGACCAATCCGAATAGCCATTGTTTGTGACAACGCTTCCAAGATGCTGAAATGTTTCGTTTTCGTATTCTATCGAGCCTTTCAGCCAATTTTCACTGTCAAGGTACATCACAATTCCACATTGGTCAAATCTATGCTTGCTTTCAAATTCTGTTTTCACCGTAAAAGAAAAGAATTTTTCATCTGTCTTCATCTGCAGAACAGGTGCATTGTCATTTCTGAAATGATAGTAGGTTCTCTGCCATAAATCTGTGTGAGGATTTGTTGTAACCTCGATTTTATCATTGGATATAGAGTAATCGGCAGGCTGTCTTGTCCATTCTAATTTGTTGATATCAAATTTCATAGTAATCCTCCATAAACTGCGATGTACATCTTTGTCTATAAATGATTATAAAAGAGCAATTGCCTGTTTGCAATGTAAATCTACAGGTTTTGCAAGAGAATTTGGCAAGAGAATTTTATAAAGTACTCTTGACAGCGGTTTATTCAGGTGGTATTCTATAGAAAATTTAACAAGTTAAACCGTTGAAGCGGAGATAACGGTGGTTATGCCTTTACAGAGAGCCTGTGATGCTGAGAGTCAGGCAAGAAACAAGTCATCAAATGGACCGCTGAGGGTGCAGTCAAATGCGCATGGCGCAAAGTATTCTGCAACGTGTGGGCATACGTCAGTTGCCGGGGATATGTTGGTATCCTGCTAAGGGCACGGAGCAATCCGTGAATCAAGGTGGCACCGCGGATAAAGAAGAGTATTCGTCCTTGACAAAAACAGTGTTTTTGTCAAGGACTTTTTTGCGCGCATCAGCAGAGTCTGCTGATGCCAGTAAGGCAAAGACATCAGAGGCAGGCAGCGTGCTTGCACGCATGAAAGGAGTCAATCAATATGAAATTCTCACCATCCTACGAAGAAGTGCAAAAGATTGCATCTACCGGAGCATACAAGATACTCCCGGTCAGCTGCGAGATGCTTTCGGATATCTGTACGCCGATTGAGGCGCTTAAAATTCTCAAAAATGTATCTACTCATTGTTACATGCTGGAATCGGTGGTGGAGAAAGAAAAATGGGGACGCTATACCTTCCTTGGTTTTGATCCCAAGATGGAGATTACCTGCCTAGATGGAGAAATGAAAGTCGGAGACCTTACCTTTCATACAGAAGATCCGTCAGCGTATCTGCGGCAGATTCTTCAAGAATATAAAAGTCCGCGCTTTGACTATCTGCCATCTTTTACGGGTGGGTTGGTAGGGTATTTTGCCTATGATTATCTGGGATATAAAGAACCATCGATCAGAGTGGGTGTGCAGGATACGGAATCCTTTAAGGATGTGGATCTGATGCTTTTTGATAAGGTTATCGCCTTTGACAACTTCCGACAGAAGATTATATTAATCGTGAATATACAGATTTCCGAGGCGGAAGCCGGTTATAACAAGGCGATACGGGAACTGCGGCAGCTTGCGGATTTATTGCGCACGGGTGAGAAGAAAAAGGAAGAGAAGGGACATCTGCTAGGGGCGGTAACGCCATTGTTTGACAGGGAGGCTTATTGCCGGATTGTGGAGCGGGCAAAACACCATATCCAGGAGGGGGACATTTTCCAGATTGTCCTTTCCAACAGGCTGGAAGCACCTTTTGAGGGGAGCCTGTTAGACACATATCGGATTCTGCGAACGATGAATCCGTCTCCCTATATGTTTTATTTTTCGGGTACGGATGTGGAAGTGGCGGGGGCCTCTCCGGAGACGCTTGTGAAGCTGGAAAATGGTGTGCTTCATACGTTTCCCCTGGCAGGAACGCGGCCGCGGGGACGGACAGAAGCAGAAGATAAGAAACTGGAGGAGGAACTGCTCTCAGATGCGAAGGAACTGGCGGAGCATAATATGTTAGTGGATTTAGGCCGCAATGATCTGGGCAAAATCAGTAAATTCGGCACAGTACAGGTGGAGAAGCTTCATTCCATCGAGCGCTACTCCCATGTGATGCATATTGGTTCCACGGTGCGGGGCGAGATCAGGGAGGAGTTCGATGCACTCTCCGCTATTGAGGCGGTACTGCCAGCGGGAACGCTGTCAGGGGCACCGAAGATTCGGGCCTGTCAGTTGATCGGGGAACTGGAAAATAATAAGCGGGGAATTTACGGTGGGGCTATTGGTTATATTGATTTTACCGGCAATATGGACACCTGCATTGCCATCCGCATTGCCTATCAGAAAAACGGCCGGGTATTTATCAGAAGCGGTGCGGGCATTGTAGCGGACTCGGAGCCAGAAAAGGAATACCAGGAGTGCATCAATAAGGCGAAAGCAGTTATCAAGGCCCTGGAACTGGCACAGGAAGAAGAGGGGTGAGGCAGATGACTATAGGTGTGAGAAAGTTTAAGTCAGGAATCTGTTGGTTGGGAAAGGAGTGTGGTCAGAAATGATAGTACTGATTGATAATTACGACAGTTTTTCCTACAACCTCTATCAGTTGGTGGGTGAGATAGAACCTGACATTTGTGTCATAAGAAATGATGAAATGACGTTGCAGCAGATTAGGGAACTTGCACCGGACCATATCATATTATCTCCGGGGCCCGGAAGGCCGGAAAATGCAGGGGTTACCATGGAGGCGGCCAGGATACTGGGCAGAGAGATTCCCCTCCTGGGCGTATGCCTGGGACATCAGGCAATCTGTGCAGCATACGGCGCCACAGTTACTTATGCCAAAGAGTTGATGCACGGCAAGCAGTCGGAAGTGACCTTTGGCAAGACCTGTCCGCTGTTTGGCGGCTGTCCGGATAAGGCATATGTGGCAAGATACCATTCTCTTGCAGCGGAGGAGGGGACGATACCGGATTGCCTGCGGGTTGTGGCACGCACGGCGGACGGGGAGGTGATGGCTGTACAGCATCAGGAGTATCCAATCTATGGGGTACAGTTCCATCCGGAATCCATCATGACACCGGATGGAAAGCAGATGCTGGAGAACTTTATTACAAGAATCTGAATAAAAGACAAAGAATGAATAATAGGCAAAGAAAGGAAGGAAACAGACTATGATCAAAGAAGCAATTGTGAAAATCGTAAACAAAGGGGATCTCACGTATGACGAGGCCTACACAGTGATGAACGAAATTATGAGCGGGGAAACATCCCCCACCCAGAACGCAGCTTTCCTGGCGGCTCTTTCCACCAAGAGCGCCAGGGCGGAGACCACCGATGAGATAGCGGGCTGTGCGGCGGCCATGCGGGATCATGCTACCAAAGTACAGACGGATATGGAACTTTTTGAGATTGTCGGTACAGGCGGGGACAATGCCCATAGCTTCAATATTTCCACCACTTCGGCGCTGGTGGCGGCGGCCGGCGGCATGAAGGTGGCCAAACATGGTAATCGTGCGGCTTCTTCTCAGTGTGGAACAGCAGATTGTCTGGAAGCACTGGGCGTCAATATTGAACAGAGTCCTGCCCAGTGTGAAAAACTCTTGCAGGAAGTGGGCATGTGTTTCTTCTTTGCACAAAAATACCATACATCCATGAAATATGTGGGGGCCATTCGTAAGGAGTTAGGATTTCGCACGGTATTTAATATCTTAGGGCCGCTGACCAATCCGGGAAGCCCTAAAATGCAGCTGCTGGGCGTGTATGACGAGTATCTGGTGGAGCCGTTGGCGCAAGTGTTGATCAGTCTTGGTATGGAACGCGGCATGGTAGTGTATGGACAGGATAAGCTGGATGAGATTTCCATGAGTGCACCTACTACCATCTGCGAGTTTAAGGATGGGTGGTTTAAGTCTTATACGATATGTCCTGAGGATTTCGGATTTGAACGCTGTACCAAGGCCGACCTGATAGGCGGCACACCGGAAGAAAATGCGGAAATTACACGCGCTATTTTACGGGGAGAAAAAGGACATAGGAGAAATGCTGTATTGATGAATGCAGGTGCGGCCCTCTATATTGGCGGCAAGGCGGAGAGTATGAAGGATGGTGCAGCACTGGCGGCGGAACTGATCGATTCCGGAAAAGCCTTGGCAACATTGGAGAAATTTATAGCGGTGAGTAACCAAGAGTAATTGGACGGCTTATGGGCAGGATGACATGACGATCTATAATAGAGAGGCGCACTATGAATATATTAGAACAATTGGCGGAACACGCTGTATATCGTACCGAACAGGCAAAGAAGCAGGTTCCTTTAGATGCGATAAAAGAACGAGCGTTATCAAGTACAAAAGGAGATTTTATCTTTGAAAAGGCACTCAGAAAACCAGGCATTTCTTTTATCTGCGAATGTAAGAAGGCTTCCCCTTCCAAAGGATTGATTGCACCAGATTTTCCTTACCTACAGATTGCCAAGGAATATGAGGCGGCCGGCGCGGACTGTATCTCGGTGCTGACAGAACCGAAGTGGTTTCTGGGTAGTGACAGATATCTGCAGGAGATTGCAGAAGCGGTAAAGATTCCCTGCCTTCGTAAGGACTTTACGGTGGATGAGTATATGATCTATGAGGCGAAGGTCTTCGGTGCATCGGCGGTGCTTTTAATCTGTTCCATTCTTGATGAGGTGCAGATGAAAGAATATCTGGCAGTTTGTGACTCTCTTGGGCTTTCTGCATTGGTGGAGGCACATGATGAGATAGAAATTGAGAAGGCCCTGTCTGCCGGGGCGCGTATCATCGGTGTTAATAATCGGAATCTGAAAGATTTTACCGTGGATACGGATAACAGCCGCAGACTGCGGGCGATGATTCCGGCAGATATCCTGTTTGTTTCTGAGAGCGGCATCCAGGGACCGGCTGATGTGAAGTGCCTGACAGAGATTGGCGTGGATGCGGTACTGATTGGGGAAGCTTTGATGCGGGCGGTAGATAAGCGGGAGATGATTGCGCAGCTGCGGACAGCAGATAAGGAAGAAATACACATGTAGCTGCGGATAGCAGATAAGAGAAGCAGTGTAGAGAAATATGCGAGGAGGCAAATGATGATGACGCAAATCAAACTCTGCGGCTTGACAAGGCCCTGCGATATAGAGATAGCCAATGCACTAATGCCGGAATACATCGGATTGGTATTTTATAAAAATAGCAGGCGCTATGTGTCTTGTAGTCAGGCAAGAACACTCAAAAAGATGCTTCATCCGAATATTGCGGCTGTGGGTGTATTTGTGGATGAAGAGATAGAAACCATCAGGACTTTGTTGGAAGATGGCGTGATTGATATGGTACAACTCCATGGCAGGGAAGACCAAGCCTATATGGAAAGACTGCGGAAAATCACCGACAAGCCACTTATAAAGGCGTTTCGCGTGGATGGAAAAGCGGATATAGTCAAAGCGGAAGCAAGTACGGCGGACTATGTGCTGCTGGACTCCGGAAGCGGCGGCACCGGCACTTCTTTTGACTGGAATCTGTTATCGCAGATGAAACGGCCATATTTCCTGGCTGGAGGGATGAATGCGGAAACGGTACGGGAGGCAGTGGACAGTTGGCATCCCTATGCGGTGGATGTCAGTTCAGGCATTGAGACGAACGGATATAAGGACGCAGATAAAATGCGGGCATTTGTGGAGGCGGTAAGAAATTAACTGGATAGAAGCGGATGTCGTTATGTAAGAAATAACTATTGTAATCAAATAAAGGAGAAATGATTATGACAAATCAAAACGGTCGTTTCGGAGTCCATGGGGGACAATATATCCCAGAGACTCTGATGAATGCAGTAATCGAATTGGAGGAGGCTTACAATTATTATAAAGACGATACGCAGTTCAACCAAGAACTGACGGACTTGTTTAACGATTATGCGGGAAGACCTTCCCGATTGTATTTTGCCCGGAAGATGAGCGAGGATTTGGGTGGGGCTAAGATTTACCTAAAGAGAGAAGATTTGAATCATACCGGTTCCCATAAGATCAACAATGTGCTGGGGCAGGCCCTTTTGGCCCAAAAGATGGGCAAGACCAGACTGATAGCGGAGACCGGAGCCGGACAGCACGGCGTAGCTACGGCCACGGCAGCGGCCCTGATGGGTATGGAGTGTGTGGTGTTTATGGGAGAGGAGGATACTGTCAGACAGGCGCTCAATGTCTATCGTATGCGGCTTTTAGGGGCGGAGGTGGTTCCGGTGAAGACGGGAACAGGCACCTTGAAGGATGCGGTGTCCGAAGCCATGCGCGAGTGGACGTCCCGGATTGCCGATACCCATTATTGCCTTGGTTCCGTGATGGGGCCCCATCCGTTTCCCACGATTGTTCGTGATTTTCAGGCAGTTATTTCCAGGGAAATCAAGACACAGCTTATGGAGAAAGAAGGACGGCTGCCGGATGCGGTGATAGCCTGTGTGGGCGGCGGCTCTAATGCCATGGGCAGTTTCTATCATTTCATAGAGGATGAGGGTGTCAGGCTGATTGGCTGTGAGGCAGCCGGAAGGGGCATAGACACCTTTGAGACGGCGGCTACTATCAGCACGGGGCGGCTGGGGATATTCCATGGTATGAAGTCTTATTTCTGCCAGGATAAATATGGGCAGATTGCGCCGGTCTATTCAATTTCAGCCGGTCTTGATTATCCGGGAATTGGGCCGGAACATGCTTATCTGCACGATATTGGCAGAGCGGAGTATGTGCCTGTCACGGACGAGGAGGCGGTGGAGGCTTTTGAGTATCTGTCCAGGACAGAGGGCATTATTCCGGCGATTGAGTCGGCACACGCCATAGCATACGCCACAAAGATTGCACCTGTTATGGAAAAAGAACAGATTATTGTCATCACCATATCAGGCAGAGGAGATAAGGATTGTGCCGCGATTGCGCGCTACAGAGGGGAGGATATTCATGACTAGAATAGGAAAGGCTTTTGAAAACCAGAAAGCATTTATTGCTTTCATTACCTGCGGCGATCCGGATTTGGAGACTACGGCCGCCTGTGTGCGGGCTGCAGTGGCAGGCGGCGCAGACCTGATTGAACTGGGGATTCCTTTTTCTGATCCCACGGCCGAAGGTCCTGTGATTCAGGGAGCTAACCTGCGGGCTTTGACGGGCGGGGTAACGACTGATCAGATTTTTGATCTGGTAAGGAATCTGCGGCAGGATGTGGAGGTGCCGATGGTGTTTATGACTTACGCCAATGTAGTATTTTCTTACGGCGCGGAACGTTTTTTATCGACCTGTCAGGAAATTGGAATGGACGGGATTATTTTGCCAGATTTACCTTTTGAGGAAAAGGAGGAGTTCCTGCCGCTCTGTCATACTTATGGTTTGGATCTGATTTCCCTGGTGGCGCCTACTTCAGAGAACCGTATTGCCATGATTGCCAGGGAGGCGGAAGGATTTCTGTATATCGTATCAAGTCTGGGTGTGACCGGCACCAGGAGCGAGATTAAGACGGATTTAGCGTCTATCGTGGAGGTGGTCAGGCAGAATACGGATATTCCCTGCGCCATCGGCTTTGGGATTTCCACGCCGGAGCAGGCGGCGAAAATGGCCGGCATAGCGGACGGCGCCATTGTGGGTTCTGCGATCGTGAAATTGATTGAGAAGTATGGAAAAGAGGCACCGGCGTATGTGGGTGAGTATGTGAAGAGTATGAAAGAGTCTATAACTTAGCCAGGCATCGTTTTCGGGCAAAACCGTCCTTGCATATCCGGAGGATACGCAATATAATAGGCTGTGTAGTACTATAGGATAGACAAACATAAGAGGATAACGATATGACCTTTAATTCTTATATGTTTATACTGTTTTTTCTCCCGGTGGTACTGGCGGGATATTATGTGTGCTTTTTCCGGACGTCTGGAAGAATGGTTCGGGTTTTCCTGCTGTCCGTTTCTGTTATCTTTTATGTCAGCGCCGGATGGAGGGCAGCAGGCATCCTACTGGCTAGTATCTTATTGAATTATGCGTTCTTCCGTGGATTGGCAGTGTGCCGCAGACGCCAAAATACCAAGGGGGGGGGGTAAATACCTTTTAGGGGTTGGCATTGTATGCAACCTTTTGATATTGATGTATTTCAAGTATTATAATTTCTTCGTGGACAGTTCTAATATGCTATTTGGTTCCAGGCTGGCAGTCAAGGAAATCATGGTTCCGTTGGGAATCAGTTTTATCACCTTCCAACAGATTGCATTTCTGGTGGATGCCAGCCGTCAGGATATTTCTTCGTGCAGCTTTTTGGAATATGCGCTCTTTGTTTCTTATTTTCCTCACGTATCATCAGGCCCGATTATTCTGCATGGTGATTTTCTGCCTCTGCTGCATGCAGAGCGGAAAATGGACTGGGATAAGTTTTCGGCGGGTATTTATATGTTTTTTATGGGACTGGGTAAAAAGGTCCTGATTGCAGATGTGTTTGGCAGTGCGGTTGACTGGGGATACGCCAATATAGACGCCCTCAATTCCACCAGTGCAGTATTTATCAGCCTTGCTTATTCCATGCAAATATACTTTGATTTCAGCGGGTATAGCGATATGGCGATTGGAATAAGCCGGATGCTGCAGTTAGATTTACCGGCCAATTTTAATTCACCCTATAAATCGGTTACTATTTTGGAGTTCTGGAAGCGATGGCATATGACGCTGACCGGATTTTTGACAAAGTATCTATACATTCCTCTGGGAGGCAACAGGAAGGGCAAAGTAAGGACCCATGTGAACACCCTGATAGTTTTTCTCTGCAGCGGATTGTGGCATGGAGCGAGCTGGACCTTTGTGATCTGGGGTGGACTGCATGGCTGTTTTATGATTTTTACCAAGCAGTTTCAGAAAGTATTTGACAGACTTCCAATTTGCTTGAATCAATTAATAACACTTGTTTTTCTAAATTTTACATGGATTTTGTTCCGGGCTCAGTCTTTTACTGTTTTCAGACAAATGGCAGGGGTGATGATACGAAATGACTGGGGTAAGTTATCGGATGAGATTGGCGAGTGTTTCAGGCCGATCATATTGGAGAGCCTGCGTGTTCCTAGTTGGCTGTATGCGGTGATATTTTTGGCAGCGGTTGCTTATGTTGTGCTAAAATGCGAAAACGTGCAGGAGAGGGCAGAACATATGAAGTATTCGTTTGTCTCGTGTATGTGGACTCTTTTGGTAGCAGTGATGAGCATCCTCTCGTTGTCGGGTGTCAGCACCTTCGTATATTCTTTGTTTTAAGGCAGGTGGATTAGATGAGTAGGAAAAAATGGGCTGTTTCATTTGTTGTGTTATATATGGCTGTCATGCTGGTGATAGGAGGGCTGGTGATCCTCATAGATCCGTATTTTCATTTTCATGCGCCCATAGAGGGGCTTTCTTATTGTCTAGAGGACGTCTTCTATATCAATGATGGAGTGTCCAAGCATTTCCAATACAATGCCATGATAACCGGTACTTCTATGACCAGGGATTTTAAGACACAGGAAGCGGATGAACTGTTTGACAGGGAGTTTGTCAGGCTGACTTATCATGGGGAAGGGTATAAAAGGATTGGAGAAAGCATCCGAACAGCCATCCAGGCCAATGAAGACCTGAATCTTGTTATCTGGGGTGTGGATACCATGTGGTTTGTGGCGGATAAAGACTGTGAGGGCTATGAGGAATATCCGGAGTATCTTTTGGATGATATATGGTGGAATGACACCAGTTATTTATATAATAAGGAAATCTGGTGGAAGGATGTGCTGCCTGAAATCGTCCGTACCGTACAAGGACAGCCGGCAGACAGATTTGATGACTATACCTGGGAGGCTTCCGCCGGGAGGGAGGCGGTCATAGAGAATTATGAGCGGCCGCCCAGGGAAGAAAAAGCTGCCGGGCAGGAGGAAACGGACAATCTTTTTGAGATGATGGAAAGCAGCCTGGATCAAAATGTTCTTTCGGTGATTGAGGACAATCCGGAGGTGGAATTCTATATTTTTTTCCCGCCATACAGTATCTGCTGGTGGGATAGTCTGGACCGGAACGGAAAGGATGTGTTGATGCGGCGGATTGATATGGAAGAAGCTGCGATTAAAAAGCTGCTTCTATATGATAATGTGCGGCTTTTCTCCTTTTTCAACAATCATGAACTGATCTGTGATCTGGACAACTATGCGGATGAAGCACATTACGCGGGAAGGATCAGCAGTCAGATTCTTGTTTGGATGAAGGCGGGGGAATATGAGTTAACGGAGGATAATTACAGGAGTTATCTTAAGGATATTCGGGAATTTTACGGCAATTATGATTATGACGGGGTGTTTGCAGATAATTGAAGAGTATATTATTACACAGCATATTAGAAAATGTTTTACAAGATTTTTAGTTGAAGCCGTATTCTGCTTATGCTATAATTAATCGATTATGGAGTTGGGGTGTAAATTCTGGGGAAGTAAATTGCATCAGCAGAAGGGACAGGTCACAAGATGAAAGCATTCTTGATTTTGGAAGACGGCACGGTGTTTGAGGGGATTCACATCGGGGCCAGGAAAGAAGTAATCAGTGAGATCGTTTTTAATACGTCCATGGCAGGTTATCTGGAAGTGCTGACGGATCCATCCTATGCCGGGCAGGCTGTGTGTATGACTTATCCGTTGATTGGCAATTACGGCATATGTATGGATGATATGGAATCGAAGCGGCCCTGGCCGGACGGTTTCATTGTGCGGGAACTAAGCAGGGTTCCCAGTAATTTTAGGTGTGATATTACAATTCAGCAATTTCTGGAGCAGAATGGTGTGCCGGGCATCGCCGGAATCGATACCAGAGCTCTTACAAGGATTCTTCGTGAAAAGGGTACCATGAACGGTATGATCACGACTAACGAGAACTATCATCTAGACGAAATCATTCCCAAATTAAAATCATATACAACAGGCAAAGTAGTGGAACGCGTAAGCTGTACAGAGAAGTATATGCTGTCAGGGACGCAGGAACTGGCAGAGAACGGGCCTCTTTCTGGTAGTAGTGTATTTAGTAAAGAGGATTACGCGGCGGGTATCCGGGAGAAGAAGCCCAGTCTTGTAAAAGAATTAAATGGCAAAGGGCTGCGGGTGGCGCTTTTAGATCTTGGCGCCAAAGATAATATTGCCAGATCCTTGGCGGCCAGGGGCTGTGAGGTGACGGTTTATCCGGCGTGGACTACAGCATCGGAAATCCTTGCGGATAAGCCGGACGGTATTATGCTCAGTAACGGGCCGGGGGATCCCAAGGAATGTACCTCTATTATAGAAGAAATCCGCAAGCTTTATGAGTCGGATGTACCGATTTTTGCTATTTGTCTGGGACATCAGCTGATGGCGCTGGCCACAGGCGCGGATACTTTTAAGATGAAATACGGGCACCGGGGCGGCAATCATCCGGTGAAAGATCTTCAGACCGGCAGGGTTTACATTTCTTCCCAGAACCACGGTTATGTGGTGGATATGGACAAGCTGGATCCGAAAGTGGCAGTTCCAGCGTTTGTCAATGTCAATGACGGCACTAACGAGGGGCTTTCCTACACCGGCAAGAATATCTTTACGGTGCAGTTCCATCCGGAGGCGTGTCCGGGGCCGCAGGATTCCTCGTATTTGTTTGATCGGTTCATTGCAATGATGCGGAGAACATGAAGTAGTACTAAGGCTGTAAAGGACACAGCCTAAGTACTACTATGTCATGTTCGGAAGAATGTTGCGGTGGCAACATTCTTCCCGATTTAGGTTGGAAGTTAGAAGGATAGAAAGTTAGAGATGGAGGGGTAAGATGCCTAAGAATCCAAATGTTAGAAGAGTATTGGTGATTGGTTCCGGGCCGATTGTGATTGGGCAGGCGGCGGAGTTTGATTATGCGGGGACGCAGGCATGCCGATCCTTGAAGGAAGAGGGCATGGAAGTGATTCTGGTGAACTCCAATCCGGCAACGATTATGACAGACGGCGATATCGCGGATAAAGTATATATTGAACCTTTGACGACCAAGGTGCTCGAACAGATTATTTTGAAAGAAAAACCGGATTCCCTGCTTCCGAATATGGGAGGACAGGCGGGCCTGAATCTGGGAATGGAACTGGATGAGTCCGGTTTCCTAAGAGAACATGGGGTGACGCTTCTGGGCACCACAGCCAAGACAATCCGCAAGGCGGAGGATCGTCTGGAATTTAAGGAGACCATGGAAAAAATCGGGGAGCCCTGTGCCCCTTCCCTGGTGGTGGAGAACATTGAGGATGGTGTGGCTTTTGCCAGCAAGATTGGTTATCCGGTGGTGCTGCGTCCTGCCTATACCCTGGGCGGCTCTGGCGGCGGTATTGCGCATAATCAGGTACAGCTGGAAGAGATTCTGGCCAACGGCCTGCGTCTTTCCCGGGTGGGACAGGTGCTGGTGGAGCGTTGTATTGCGGGCTGGAAAGAGATTGAGTATGAAGTGATGCGGGACGGCGCCGGTAACTGTATCACGGTCTGTAATATGGAAAACATCGATCCGGTGGGGGTGCATACCGGGGACAGCATTGTGGTAGCGCCTTCCCAGACACTGGGGGATAAGGAATACCAGATGCTTCGAAGTTCTGCCCTCAATATCATCAATGAACTGGGAATCACTGGCGGATGTAATGTGCAGTTTGCCCTGCATCCCACCAGCTTTGAATACTGTGTGATCGAAGTTAATCCCCGTGTGAGCCGTTCTTCGGCCCTGGCCAGTAAGGCGACCGGTTATCCGATTGCCAAGGTGGCGGCAAAGATTGCGCTGGGCTATACCCTGGATGAGATCAAAAACGCCATTACTGGCAAAACTTACGCCAGCTTTGAACCCACACTGGACTATTGTGTGGTGAAGATACCGAGACTGCCTTTTGATAAATTTATTACGGCAAAGCGTACTTTGACGACACAGATGAAGGCCACCGGCGAGGTCATGAGTATCGGCAATAATTTTGAAGGTGCGTTGATGAAAGCTATCCGTTCTCTGGAACAGCATGTGGACTGCCTGCGCAGTTATGATTTTACACAGTTGTCGAAAGAAGAACTGTTGGAACGGCTGGAAGTCGTGGACGATCAGCGGATTTATATCATCGCCGAGGCTATCCGCAAAGGAATTGACTATGAGACCATTCATGAGATTACCATGGTGGATATCTGGTTTATTGATAAGATTGCCATTCTCACGGAGATGGAGGAGGTGCTGGAGAAGGGGCCGCTTACGGTGGAACTCTTAAAAGAGGCTAAGAGACTTGAATTTCCGGACAATGTGATTGCAAGACTCACAGGGAAACGTGAGGATGAGATTAAAAAGATGCGCTATGACAATGGCATTATAGCGGCCTTTAAGATGGTGGATACCTGTGCGGCGGAATTTGCGGCTTCCACCCCCTATTATTATTCCGTATTCGGCTCCGAGACGGAGGTGGTGGAGTCTCATCCGAAGAAAAAGGTGCTGGTCTTGGGTTCCGGCCCTATTCGAATCGGGCAGGGGATTGAGTTCGATTATTGTTCCGTACACGCTACCTGGGCCTTTGCCAAAGCGGGATATGAGACGATTATCATTAATAATAACCCGGAGACAGTCAGCACGGACTTCGATATTGCGGACAAACTGTACTTTGAGCCTTTGACACCGGAGGATGTGGAGAATATCGTCAATGTGGAGAAGCCGGATGGCGCAGTGGTGCAGTTCGGCGGACAGACAGCCATCAAGCTGACGGAGAGTCTGATGAAGATGGGCGTGCCGATTCTGGGCACCAGAGCGGAGGATGTGGACGCTGCAGAGGATCGGGAACTTTTTGATAAAATACTGGAAGAAACCGAGATACCGAGAGCTGCAGGCGGCACAGTCTACACTGCCGAACAGGCCAAGGAAGTGGCCAACAGACTGGGATATCCGGTGTTGGTGCGGCCTTCCTACGTGTTGGGCGGACAGGGGATGCAGATTGCCATTTCCGATGAGGAGATTGAAGAGTTTATGGCAGTCATCAACCGTTATGAGCAAGATCATCCGATTTTGGTAGATAAATATTTGCAGGGGAAGGAACTGGAAGTGGATGCGGTCTGTGACGGTACGGATATTCTGATTCCGGGTATTATGGAGCATATCGAGCGCACCGGCGTACATTCTGGCGATAGTATTTCTGTCTATCCCGCACCCACGGTCAGCGAGAAAGTCAAAGAGACTATCGCGGAGTATTCTAGAAGACTGGCCAAGGCCCTGCATGTCATAGGCCTGATCAACATTCAATTTATTGCGGTGGAAGATGAGGTGTACGTAATCGAGGTCAATCCTCGTTCCTCCCGTACTGTGCCCTATATCAGTAAGGTGACGGGTATTCCGATTGTGGATCTGGCAACGGAAGTTATCATTGGTAAGAAAATCAGGGATTTGGGATATGAACCCGGTTTACAGCCTGCGGCGGATTATTATGCCATCAAGATGCCGGTATTTTCTTTTGAAAAGATCCGGGGCGCAGAGATCAGTCTGGGACCGGAGATGAAGTCCACCGGTGAGTGTCTGGGGATTGCCAGAACCTTTAACGAGGCGCTTTATAAAGCCTTTCTTGGGGCGGGCGTCAACCTGCCCAAGCATAAGCAGATGATCATCACGGTCAAAGACGCTGATAAAGGCGAGGCCATTGAGGTGGCGAGACGGTTTGAGAAACTGGGGTATATCATATATGCCACCCGGAGTACGGCCAAAGCACTGAATGATGCCGGGGTGAAGGCACGCAAAGTCAATAAAATTCAGCAGGAATCACCAACGGTCATGGATTTGATTTTAGGGCACCGGATAGACCTAGTCATTGATACCCCCACGCAGGGGCGGGATAAGAACCGGGACGGGTTCCTGATCAGACGGACTGCGATTGAGACAGGTGTCAATTGTATCACGGCCATGGATACGGCAACGGCGCTGGTTACCAGTCTGGAGAATGCTGCATCCCAGGGGGAGATGACTTTGATTGATGTAGCTACGATAGCCAGACGCGGGAAATAAGAAACTAAAGGGAAGGAGAAACCATGGAAGAAAAGTGGACTTACAAAACAGATGATCAGATACATCCTCCCAGGACGATGCAGAGCAGTATGCCTGGTTCCGAGGGCGTGGACTGGGACGATGACAGCGGAGCGATTCATTCCGAAAAATATACCTATAAGATAACGAAAGAGGACGGCTGGCAGGCGAATCGGGGTTATCATAGAAGTATGATGTCCCCCGAACAGAGAAGAACAAAGCCTCAGAGGATTAAAGGAACGCAGGTTGGTATGTCTTATTCGACAGACGATTACCGGGTGGTGATTCCATTTTTGATTGTGATTGGGCTTTTGATGACGGCCGTCTGCGTGGTTTTGACAATCTTTGTTCCGACGTTTGGGATTCTGTTTGATGCTATATGGATAGCAGCTGTTATCGGTATCATCAGACAAAGACCTGATAAAAAGTGGCGCAATCAGGCGAGGCGTCGGAAAGAGCAAAAGGATAATGACATTTATAGATAGTGCGTGAGGTCCGGAACTGACCAAAAGTCCGGAAAACCTTCCTTAATGGGCAGATTAAGAGGATATCTGTGTGAATGCAGTCAGAAATTATCAGAAAGAACTGGATAAGATTATAGAAAACTTGTCGGCAAGGCAAGCGGTGAACGAGACAGAAGGAACTGACGTGCAGATGCCGAGGCTTTTGTTGCATGCCTGTTGTGCGCCCTGCAGCAGTTATTGTCTGGAATACCTGTGGGATTATTTTGAACTGACCGTGTTTTATTATAATCCAAATATCACGGAAGATGTGGAATACCGTAAACGGGTGGCGGAAGAGAAACGGTTGATTGAGACATTGAACTCTCAGATGGGGGATATGTCCGGACCACATGCCGAGATCAAAATCATCGAGGGTGACTACAATCCAGACAGTTTCTACAAAATTGCCAAAGGATTAGAGCAGTGCCCGGAGGGCGGCGAGCGGTGTTTTCTCTGCTATGAACTGCGTCTTCGGGAGAGTGCAAGAGTGGCAAGAAAATTACAGTTTGATTACTTCACCACGACACTCACCATCAGCCCCTTAAAAAATGCGGCCAAACTCAATGAGATCGGGGAGCGGCTGGGAGAAGAATACGGCGTGGCATTTCTTCCTTCCGATTTTAAGAAAAGAAACGGTTATAAACGTTCTATTGAACTATCTAGAGAATATCACCTGTATCGGCAGGATTATTGTGGATGCGTGTATTCCCGCATGGAGCGGGAGAGACAGAAACAGGATGCGGAAGTTATGTAAACTATATTTCCATATCCTGTTTTCTTTTTCATTGAAATTGACGGTCTAAGTTGACTTTTAGGTAAAAAACGGTACAATGATAAAGGATGTTCTTTGGGAAATTGTGTTTCTTTGAAAAAACGATGTAAAAGATAGAGACAAGCAACAGGAAAGAAATAAAAAAGTGACAGGGAAATAATAGGAAAGGTAACAGAACATGCAGAAAATATTAGACCAGATATCAGACAAAATGATGGCAGCCTTTGAGGCGGCAGGGTATGATAGAGAATTGGGCAAAGTTACGCTGTCCAACCGCCCCGATCTTTGTGAATTTCAATGTAACGGCGCTATGGCAGGAGCGAAGAGATACCACAAAGCGCCGCTTGTGATTGCCCAGGAAGTGGCGCAGAAACTTGAAAACAGTGAGGTCTTTGGCGAAGTGAGCGCCGTGGCGCCGGGATTTTTAAATCTTAAGCTAAGAGAAGATTTTTTGAAATCCTATTTGAATGAGATGGAGCAGTCGGAGAAGTTCGGTCTCACTATGCCGGAAAAGCCCCAGAAGATTATTTTGGATTATGGCGGGCCCAATGTGGCCAAACCTCTCCATGTGGGACATTTGCGTTCGGCTATCATTGGGGAGAGTATTAAGCGTATCTGCCGCTATGCGGGCCATGATGTGACAGGAGATATTCACCTGGGCGACTGGGGACTGCAGATGGGGCTGATCATCACAGAATTACAGGCGAGACAGCCGGAGTTAGTGTATTTCGAGGAGGACTATACTGGAGAGTATCCGCAGGATGCGCCTTTTACCATATCTGAGTTGGAAGAGATATACCCCACGGCCAGCGCCAAATCCAAAGAAGATGCAGCCTATAAAGCGGCTGCCATGGAGGCTACTTTTAAATTACAAAACGGCGTGCGGGGCTATCGGGCGCTGTGGCAGCAGATCATCAATGTTTCTGTGGCTGATTTGAAGAGAAATTACGATAACTTGCAGGTTACCTTTGACCTCTGGAAAGGCGAGTCCGATGTCCACGATATGATTCCGGCCATGGTGGAACAGATGAAACAGGACGGTTTTGCCTATGAGAGTGAGGGCGCCTGGGTGGTGGATGTGAAAGAGGAGACGGATACGAAGGAAATACCCCCCTGCATGATTTTAAAATCGGACGGCGCTTCCTTATATAATACCACAGATCTGGCCACCATAAAGGATAGAGTGGCCAATTACGATCCCGATAAGATGATTTATCTGACTGATAAGAGACAGGATCTGTATTTTGAACAGGTATTCCGCTGTGCGAGGAAAACAGGACTGGTGAAGCCAGAGACACAGCTTGTGCACATTGGCTTCGGCACCATGAACGGCAAAGACGGTAAGCCTTTTAAGACCAGGGAAGGCGGCGTTATGCGCCTGGAGAATCTGATCCGCGAGATCAATGAGGAGATGATCCGCAAGATTCACGATAACGCTGAGACCAAGGGTTATCAGGTAGATGACAGGGAAGCGCAGGAGACAGCCAGGGTAGTGGGACTTGCGGCGATTAAATACGGTGATCTCTCTAACCAGGCGTCCAAAGATTATATCTTCGATATGGATCGCTTTACTTCCTTTGAGGGTGACACAGGGCCGTACATTCTTTATACGATTGTACGGATTAAGTCAATCTTAAGTAAATATGAAGAGCAGGGAGGAAAATTGACTGATATAGTCATTAAAGAGGCCCTGAATCCATCTGAAAAAGCCCTGATGCTGGAACTGACCAAGTTCCATGGAATGATGGAACTATCCTTTGAGGAGATCGCACCTCATAGGATATGCGCTTATATCTATGATCTGGCTAACGCCTTTAACAGGTTCTATCATGAGACGAAGATTCTGACAGAGACTGACGAGGAGAAAAAGGCTGGTTGGATCGCGCTGTTGAAATTGACTAAGGAAGTCCTGGAAGTCTGCATTGACCTGCTTGGTTTTGAAGCGCCTGACAGGATGTGAAAAATTTCCTATAAAACACTTGACAAGCAGTGGCAATCAATTGTATACTAGCAAAGCGGGTTGTAAAAACGGCCCGTTGATATGGGGTCTTAGCTCAGCTGGGAGAGCATCTGCCTTACAAGCAGAGGGTCATAGGTTCGAGCCCTATAGGCCCCATTCAATATCATATATGGCGAGATAGCTCAGCTGGCTAGAGCATACGGTTCATACCCGTAGTGTCGAGGGTTCAAGTCCCCCTCTCGCTATTCAAAAGAAGTCCAGAATCCTTGTAAAATCAAGTGTTCTGGGCTTTTTGTATTTTTAGGGTAATCAAAAAGTAATCAAAAAAGTAATCTAACATATGTTCGATTCAAAAATCATAGGAGAAAGGAGAAAAATTCTGTACATCGTGACAAGTACATATATTGTTAGGACATGTAAATAAGTCCTCTATCAGTTGTAGAAATATGATTGCTAGAGGGCTTATTTATATGGTTTAGCAATAGACCATAGGAAAATACTGCAAGAAATCCTGAAACGTCTGTATGAGGCTCACAGAGCGTCAGGAGGGCAGCATATAAACACATAATAGTACTGATTGAAAATTCCATTTCATGGCAGAAAGGAGATGATGAATAATGGCAAAACACATAAAAAACATGAATGGGTTGGCAAAAGCACTGCAACCAGCTTTATTAAAAATGACTGACCAGTTAGCAGAAAGGGTATATGAAACACTGAATTATTTCCTGCAAGATTATTATGCAGGTTACGATCCGTCCAGCTACCAGAGGACAAAAGATTTCCTCTTTTCGGCGGTAAAAGTTGACGCGCACCCATATAAAGGCGGTGTCCGGGCATGTGTGTACATTGATACGGATGCTATGAACAGTTATCAGAATGTATCAGGCTATCAGGTGGCACAGTGGGCAAATGAAGGTCTTCATGGAGGCATGGAAGTAGACCACAAGCCGCATGTATGGCAGGACACCTTAGACGAAACAGTAAATAATGGCGAACTGTTGAAACTGGCGGTTGATTATTTAAAGAGCAAAGGATTTTCAGTGAGAACATAAAATCGAAACAGAAAAACAGAATAGCTTTAAGGAAGAAGAGATAATGAATGAAAAGATTATTAGACCTGGATTAATAAAACGTGTTGTAGATTTATTGAAATGTAGAAATAAGAAGTATACACAGGAAGATGTTGAAAATATTGTATCTGCATTTTGGGATGTTATTATAGATGCGCTTTCAAATGGCGATTCTGTAAATCTCAATGGTTATGCAACAATAGAGACAAAATATATGGCAGAGCGAAAGTCAAGAAATGTCGCTGAAAATAGAGAAATGATTGTTCCAGAACATTATCGGGTGTACTTTAAGGCAGGATCAAAGTTAAATCAGGCTGCAACGGCTTTTACGAAAAGGCAGTTAGGGGTGGAAAATGAGTAACGAATTACATAAAAAGGATATTATAGACAAAATATCAGAGAAATTGATTAATGAAAAAATTGCTATAGGTGGAAATGGCAAGAAGTATAAAAGAAAATATCATCTAAAATACACACAGAAAATTATTGCAAATGTATTAGACGCTTTTTGGAATGTAGTATATGAATCTATAGAGAATGGCGATTCGATTAAGATAAACAATTATATCAAGATGGAACCCAAATACTATAAAGCAGTCAAATTAAATGCGAATGGATTCAATAATATAAAAGAGAATATTGTTCCGGCACGATATAGGATCAGGTTTACTATGGGTGAACGCCTGAAAGAAGCATGTAGGAGATTATCACAAAAGAAATATGATGATTCTGCTATGGATTGATAAGATACAGAGTAATGGAGAAAATAATTTATATGAAGGAAATTAAGAATCTACAGGAGAAAAGAGGGAAAGATGTACAGAGTACCGCATTGTAGTGATTGTGTGAGATGTAGGGGAATAAATGCAGCAGGTTATACAGAATATTACTGCTGTAAAAAAGGAGATTTTAATGTATATGGTGAAATGGTGGGAAGCCTTGGGGTAGATTATCCGCCAAAGACAAGCCCTGCATGGTGTCCGTTAAGAACAGATAGTAATGATACTTTAGCCCACTTAATATACATTGAGTCTGATATACATTTAACAGATAAAGGAGGTAATTCGATTGAAGTAAAGTCAATTCAGTCAGAATATTTAGACAGAGTATGAAATAATTGCCATTACAGAGCGATCAAAATAATCTGTAAAACCAAAATTCAAGAAAATCTAACTATTAACTATGTCGATTGTGTGTATCTACACAATAATTCCATTAAATGATGAAAAAACTGAATAATTTAAAATTGATGGGGCTGAATGAAATGTTCAGCCCTTTTTGTGATGCAGAAATCAAAAACTTAACATTTCTGAAATTTTACTAATCAATAGGCACACAAAAGTTTTGTGATGCTCCAAATATTTCTTGAATTTCTGGTAATCTAGGAGGTTCAATGGGTAATGATATAAAAATAAAATGTACATTTAGCAGTCTGAGGTTTAAGGATAAACCGGATCAATACGGTGCTAGAAAAGTACAATGCGATTTAAAACCGACAAATATTACAATCAAAGATTTATCAGATGCCTTAGTGCATGGAGCATCTTTTAGACCTGGGGTATTATATGGACGTTCAAAAAATGACTGGAAGGAACAACAGTTATATGGTTTGGATTTTGACCACAATACAACGATAGAAGAAAAGTATAATAAGGCAATGATGCTTGGGATAAAACCATGTTTTATGTATACGACATTCAGCCATAGCGAAGAAGAACATAAATTTCGTATGGTTTTCTGCAATGATAAGGTTATAACAGACGGTAATTACAGGGATAAACTACAGGCTACGCTTATGGGTATTATGGAAGATGCTGATCCAGTATGCCGTAACCGTGACAGGTTGTTTTATGGCGGCAAAGGGAAAATTGTATTATATCCAGATTTTGATGCAAGAATAAACGCTGAAAGTATTATTGAAAAATACTGGAAAGAAGAATACCGTCAATTTATTCCAGATGATAAGCCAAAGAAGAAAAAGGATAACACTGCTGCCGGTATCAAAAATAAAGATACTGATACGGTAAAAGAGCGTCCTACATATGAAAATCTGAATGTCAAAGCAATCAAAGAACATGATATTGAGTATCTACGCAAGGTATTAGCGCATGATCCGATAGAATTTGAGAATAAAAATGAGTTTTGGGATTATATCTATTCCGAATTGGATATAGCGGAATTGATTGACATAGACGATCCGAGGTCATTTTGTTGTGTGTTGCATGATGACCATAATCCATCTGCAAATATATTCACTACGCAAAATGGCGTACAGAAATATAGATGTTGTTCTGAAAATCTCACACTGAATATTAAGCAGTTAATTGAATTGTTGGGCGATTTCAAATCTGAATACAAAGCAATTCAGTTTATCATGAATATCTATAACCTATCAATCAAAGAATCCCAATGGAGCATAGAACAGAGAGAAAATATTGACCTTATGATAAGCAATATTACGCTGAATAAATTTAAAGAATTGTGTCCACAAGCTGATAAAAATATCAAGTATGCGAAAGACACATTCCTTATGATGCTTTCTATTGCAAGGAATAATGTCTACAGTGAGAAATTTTCTAATGATGATGGCGAAATTGTGTTTTTTGTGACACACAAAAGGATTGCGGAGTATCTTGGGATGAATACGAACCAAAAGAGGATTGATAAGGTGGGAAAGTATATAAAGATGCTGATTTATCATGACCTGATCCGTATTCTTGATGATGATAAGATTCCAAAGGAATTACTTTTCAAAGCAATCAAGTATTCTGGTACTGATAAAAGACAGGGGAATCATGTTAGTTTCTATGCTATCCCTTCATGGGTAATTCAACAATTAAGCACTATTGAAAACAATGGTGTTAGGTGGAAGGAAAAAGGCTACAGGATTGCCGGAATATCATTTGATATGTTCTATCGTTCTGAAGGATTCGATGTGGCAGCTTCCATATATCCGCAGTATAAGAAAAAGAAGAATGAATATGGTGAGATTGTAGACCGTTCTACCACAAAAGCCAGTGATGAGCGTACTTTGAAGATTTCCGAGATTATATTACAGTGTATTCAGCGAAAAGGATATTGTACTGAAAAGGAAGTTGTATATATTCTTGGCAATAAATATAGATATGAAGTTACTGAAACACAGATTAAGCGCAGTCTGAATGAGATTATGGATTCTTATGGATTGAAAAAGGTCAAAGCAAATAAGGCATTGAAAGAGCAGTACCATATTAAATCAGACGGTTATCCCAATATCATTATTGAGGATGTAGCCTGATGGGTGGATAGGGAGGTAAAAGGGGTAGGTATATAACTAAGATATATATGTTATATACCCACCCCTTTTACCCTATTGGCTGTCAATACCTAATTTGAAAAAATATATGAAAATATGAGAAATACATTAAAAAACTGAATAATCAATCAAAACCAGAGACAGTATGAATCAATCGTATTGTCTTTTTTATTATGAATAGGAATCGGAGCATACAAATCTGGATGCTCAATTATTAGTGAACACTATTTTGTGTTGGCTATCTAAAGACATATCGAAATTGAAAGGAATTTACAAAATTACAATGAATACAGAAATAATCACAGAAACAACAGAAACAAAAATGCAGTTTATCTTAGACGAATACGGAGAATTACAGGAAATATCAAAGGATAAATGTAAACCAGTAGAATATCCCATCAAATATAAGTTGAAAAATGCTTTTGAGGTATTTGTACGTGTGGATGGTACTGAAAATTACTGGATCAGCAATTATGGAAGATGTGTAAATAATCTGAATCGTAAAGATAAAAATACATTTTATAAGCATAAAGAGGGTAAATGTCATTATACAATATTTGAGATTGAGCGTTATGAGGTAAAGAATAAAAAGGGAAAACCAACAGGAGAGATTGCAGAAAACAGATATAAGCGTGAGACTACACCAGAGGATTTAGTAATTGATACATTCCTTGTCAAGTATAAGGGCAGATTCAAAGTGTGGCATAAAGACGGTGATGAATCAAATAACTGGTATAAGAATCTTTTAACTGTTACGCCTGATGATTATAAAAATCTCAAAGCTGGTAATATCACATGGTGGGAATTAAATCTTGAACAGGAATATATAGAGTATGTGAATAAAGCCAGTTATCATGCTTATACAGTATACAATGGTGTTTTAGCAAGGTGTAAATCTACAGAAGCAACGGACTCCATACATAAATGCTACAATAAATCTTCTATGTGGGAGGTATGGCTGAAGAATCCAAAGGCATTTGTGAAATGGTATCTGGAACATTATTACGAGTGCGGAGATGAAGAAATGGATGTTGACAAGGATTTATTTGGTGACGGTTCCGGCATGTATCATGAAGATTTTTGCTGCATCTTGCCAAAGGGATTAAATACTCTGCTTGCCAATGCAAAAAGGCACTATAAAGAGGATGAAACGCCTGATAATGTGTTGCCGTTAGGTGTAAGTTATAACGGTAAGGCAGGCAAATATACAAGTTCAATTCAGTTTACAGGTGCAGAAAAGCCTATACCATTGTCAGAATGGGATACAGCGGAGGAAGCGTTTGAGGAATATAGGGTTTTGAAAAGAGCAGATATATTGATTGTAGCTGCTAAATATAAAGAGAATATACCAGATTACATTTATGACAGATTATTGAAAGTAGAAGTAAAACCATATTAAATTACAGGGAGGACGTTATACAATGAATAAGACAAATACAACAAATTCTACATTAAACATGATTAAATCAGTATGTGCGGAGCGTGACCGCAAGGAACGTGACAGGTTAAGGGCTAACAGACAGGAAAGGAAACAGAGAGAAGAAGCCGAGAAGGAAAGAATACAGCATAGCAATAGTATTCTTAATTCCTATATTGAAAAAGCAATGGCGCGAGAGAATCAACAATCTCAGGAGCGTAGCCAGATGGTACAGAATATGCGTGATGAGAGTTTGCGGAGAAAATCAGAAGAAGCATACAGGACAGAAGAGATGACTGCTGCAATGAACAGAGGTATTCAAAATGCAAGAGCAGAGGAAAATAGAAATACAGTAGATGATTTTATGAATCGGAATAGGCGATTGATGGATAAGGGGATTGAAGCGGTGAAGAGGAAACAGGGTAAGACGTACTTTAGTTAATGGGGTAGTAGAGTAGGGTGATTTATTTTAGGGCATATCGGATAGGGTGAACTTATCTGGTATGTCTTATTTTTTACGTTTTTTACTAATTGAATTATTTGTTTAGAAATATGGTGAATTGTACTAATATATGTTAATATTAAATAAACGACTGATGTGGAAATGGTTGTGATAAACATTTAGTGTACAGGGGGATAAGAGAATGGGAGTAGCAGCTAGCATTGTATCAGTAGTATTAAAATCAGTAGTAGGAGATAAATTAGGAAGTGGATTAGTTAAAGATTTAATAGGTATTTCAATAGATGGGATATCAGAAAAAGGAATAAATGAGATTACTGATTTTATTAATAGGGGAAAATCCAAAATTGACAGCATTCTTTCAAATGAAAATATGAAATCTATGGGGATTTCCGAAGGTAATATTGATTATATAGTAGCTGAGATAAAAGAATTGTTGTCTAAGATTAATATTACTGATGAAATGCTTAGACAATGTAAATATGACAGTACAAATTTGAGTGTTTTTTTGTGCAATGAATATAGGGAGTATAAAAATAATTATATAGAATATGCAAGTGAGATTAAGAGATGTTTATTTACTGTTGCTGAAGCATTAATTAATTTAGTGCGTGAGAGTGAGAATTTTGAAAAAGATGTGTTGATACATATCGGTAATTCAGTTGATGATGCCAATGTCGAATTACAAAAAATATCTGAATATATGGGTAATAATTTTGGTAAATTGAGTGCTGATAATCAGGCTATTCTTGAGATATTACAGATAATACTTAAACAAAATCAAGAGGAAAGTACAAAAAATAAAGATAAAAAGCAAAAAATAAAAAGTAGAACACAAGAATATGCTGATAAATGGAATGAAAATATGTTCTTGAATGATTTTGATGAGTGGGATAATAGTGATGGTGTTAATGTAAAATTAAGCGATGTGTATATAGATGAGCATTTACCACATTTTACATATGGACATAATAAAGAGGAATTTGATAATTTAGATGTTTTATTATCTCGGTATATAACGAAAATTAGAAAAAACAAAATGCTTTTAATTTTAGGACAGCCAGGAATCGGAAAAAGTACACTAATAACATGGATTACGGTTAATTTTGCTGATAGGCTTAATGATATTTTAGTATATAAGTTTGCGTCTGATCTTCGGAGTATTGATTGGGAAAACGGCAGAACTTCAACAAAAATGTTAGAAGAATTAGGCTTTACGGATAATGATTTGGATGGGAAGATTTTAATTCTTGACGGTTTGGATGAGATGAGTATTGAAAGAAATAGAAGAGAAATACTAGACGAATTATATTGTGATTTAATATATGGAAGTATAAAAAATTTTTCTTTGATTATTACCTGTAGGGAAAATTATATCCAAGGATTTGAGAGGGTCAAATGTAAGTATATTATTTTGCAACCTTGGAATGAAAAACAAATAAGAAGTTTTTGTAATGTTTTTCAAGAGAAAACAAATAGGAATGTGTCTAATGGTACAAGGGAAAAGTTACTTGAAAATAAAGAAATATTAGGTATTCCACTTATTTTATATATGGTTTTAGCGTTGAATATTTCTATAGAAAAAGAAGGATCTATTATAGATGTTTATGATAAAATCTTTTCTTTAGATGGGGGTATTTATGATAGATGTATAGATAACAAGAATTTCTCTGAAAAACATAGAATTAGTGAAATAAAGGAACAAATACATCAAGTATCAAGAGAAATTGCAATATGGATGTTTGAAAATAACTCGGAAAGGGCATTTATTCCTGAAGAGCATTATCAAAAAATTTGCGTTAATATTATGCAAAAGTGTGGGCAAAAAAATAGAGATATACAGCAGGATTTATTAGTTGGTAATTATTTCAAATTGATTAAACATTGTGAAGGTGTTGAAACAGAGAAATTATATTTTGTACACCGTTCGATTTACGAGTATTTTGTAGTAGAAACGATTTATAGCTCGATTGAAAATGCAATGAATAAATTAACGACAGAAAGCCAAGAAGAACTTGCAGGAAATATTGCTATTTGGTTAAAACAAGGAGATATTACTAATACAATAGGACAATACTTGCAGATAAAGATATTGAAAATGTATAATAGTTTTGATTACGAAAAGAAGGAAAAATTTTATGAATGGTTGGAAGAAACTTTTGATAAAATGATTAGTAATGGGATGTTTTATTATACTAAAGGATATATAAAGGATTATAAAAATATTATAGATAAAGAGATTAAGTGTTTTTTGAATCTTATGAAAATACTACGCTTGCTATATGGAACTAGTAGAAAAAAATATATTTTGGAGAACGCTAATAAGTTTCAATTGGAAAAGTATATAAGATTTAGACTTGCCAAATGTAGAATGGAAGAAAGAGGTGGGGTGGAAATTTTCAATTTGGGTCGTGTTTCTTTGAAGGGCATAAATCTTTCAGGGGCAGATATTAAAATGGCAAATCTACGACAAGCAGATTTAAGAGGGGCAGATTTGAGTAAAACAGATTTAAGTAGAGAAAATTTACAAGATATGGATTTAAGAGGAGCAAATTTAGAAGATGCAAATTTACAGGAAGCAGATTTAAGAGGAGCAGATATAGTAGGAGTAAATTTAGGATGGGTAAATCTACAAGATACAATATTTGATGAGAACCAGATTAATTATTTGATGGATAAATATAATTTAAATAATAGTAAAGTATATATTTGTAGTGAAAAAAAGGTTGTTAGTTATGAAAGCTATTGCAAAAGAAAAAAGGATAGTTAATATGTTTTGTAAGCAATAGCACAAGGATGATGTTTTTGTAAGAAGAATTTGTGTAGTGATATAATCCCATTTTTATTGTATGATCTCTTACATTTATTAGGATGCTATCTATCCCCAAATCTGTATGTTCTTCTGTTCGGAAATCACACTATTAATCCGTGTCCATACATCGCTTAAATATTCAGTATCCTTTAAACTGTTTATAGTTCTCATAATCTGTATCTACAATCCAACCGTTATGCTGAAAATCTCCAATAGCGATTAACATAGCGGTCTTTGCATCTACTGTCTCAATAATTACTTCTCTATCCGTTCTATGGGTATTGTAAGTGATACTGATAGGCACAACGAATTTTTTCACTCCATGTTCTTCATCCCATGTACTCTGAATATCATCTATAATATCCATTAGATTCTGCTTTGCGTCCTTTAGCCAGTATAATTCTCCATTAATTTCCACCGGCTTACCGATCTCGAATTGATGAACAATGTGATCCGCTAACTGTTTCCTTCCTACTTCCATACCTAATCTGAAAATCTCATTGTTTGTCATATCCATGCTGTTGTTACTCATATTGTTTATCCTCCATCTATCTATTTAAAGTCTGTCTTTGTTTCTGTTCCTTCTATATATAATAAGTTTCTATTTGATTACTCTAAAGAAAATCAAAATAATTTTATATGGTTCTGCAATGCGTTCTCTATATCCTTACTTTGTAAGCCGATATATCGCTGTGTGGTTACTGTAGATGAATGTTGCAACAGTACACGAACCAAATTTATATCATAATGATTATTTACATAAATGCTCGTTGCAAAATACTTTCTAAAGCTATGACTTCCTATTCCAGAATATCCTAGATAATCACAAACTAATTTCAGATGCTTTGTAACTGCACGTTCTGACATATCAAACAATTTAGCAGCAGGATTGATATTATTTTCCAGCGCATAGTTCTGAATATAGATATAAATATCCGTTGGAACTGTAAACTCCCTTTTCTTTTTCGTCTTCTGCTCAACAATATCTAATCTGTATCTATCACCATCACGGACAATAACCGATAACCTCAACTGCAATATGTCACTGATCCGCAATCCCAAATTTGCTTCCAATGATAAAGCCGTTGCTATTCTATTATTCGGTTTCACAATATGACCATCTGAACACACAAATCCATTCCGTATTGTAGAAATAATTTCTCTATACTGTTCTTCTGTAAGTGCAACTGTTTTCTTGTTCAATTCCTTCCACCTTCTTAAAAGTTCCTATTTCCACTATATTTTAGTTCCTATTTTTCGGATGTGCATTTCTTACATATCCCAAACCCTTATAAACAAAGGAAAGTTCCTAATCTGTATAGTTATTGGAACTAAATATTTCCTTGCCCTTTCTACTATTCCAACCTATACTATAAATAATAAAAAACTTTTAAATTTTCCAAACCACACACAAAATATTTTTAAGGGAGTGATAATAATAGATATAGAACTCAAAGACCGTAACCATATAAAAGAATTTTTCCACAAACTACATAGCAGACTGGAAGATGTAACATTTTCCATTATCCAAAAGCTACCAGAGAAATTTATCCCTCAATGGATTATGAATAGACTTGAAAAGTATTTAGACAAGCGAATCAGTGAACTAAAACAAGAATCCATCAAAATGACCTGGAAAAATATGTATCTCCATGAAGCCATTGACGATATCCGTAACAAACAACAATGCACAAAGGAAACAAAAGGTTGATTTCTTTCTTCCGCTAGTGTTTCATTTTATTTGAACGTTTGTTCTCCATATGATATAATTGACTTGTATAATTGAAAAGAAAGTAGGATGCGATTTTCCGAGATGCCCTCTAGTCTTACGAAAGAGGGTGATGCCCTATGAGCGTGATGGAAATTCTTACATTATTGCTTGTGTTATTTGCGGCACTGTCTTACATAGACAATCATAGAAAGAAATAAGCATCCCTACCCGTCCAAAAGTGAGGATGCTTAAATTCTTGTAATTTTTGCTTTTTACTGAGGGCAATCGGAGATTCAATTCCGATCACTTCTAAGTAGATTATACATTAGAGCTGCTTGATTTTCAAGTGGCTCTTTTAACTTGATATTCGCTTTAATGCCCTTCTCTGATCAATCTCTCTTTCCGCTTCCTTGCCGGAATTATTGTAATATGCAACTTTTTCCGCTACTGCCATATCTTTTGTCCGTTCATAGTTCTGTTCCCTGATCTTGTGAATATCCTCAATGGTAAAATCAGGACTTAAAATAGGTTTTTCCATACTTTATTCTAATTCCTCTATCGTAACACATTTAATTTCCTTAAACTGCTTTAACTGCTTATCATTCGTCAAAAACAAATCACAATTTAGCAGGCAAGCGACCGCCAACTGTAAAGCATCCATCGCCTTAAACCCTTTATATTCTGCTCTTATCTGTGCCGCTTTCTTTGCGATTTCTTGATTAATCTCTACAATTTCCATATTAGTTGTTGCTACTAACCGATTAAACATCTCTATAAATGAATAATCTCTATTTCTATATGGAAAAACAAAATACTCTTCCATAGTAATTACTGATGTCACAAATTCTTTATCATTATTATATCCATCTTTAAAAAACATTTTTACCTTTTCTCGGTATTGTAGATTGTGATCATCACCTTCAATGAAATATATAAATGGTGCCGTATCAACAAAAACTTTTTTAAAGTCTATCATTTTCTCGCATCTCCCTCATATATTCATCAACATTCTTTCCCCGTTCACTTGGCAAAACAAAACTGTCCCAATCAACAGGTGCTTTCTTGTTTTCCTTTTGCGAATAATTTAGTACCGTAACAATGACCTCTGCACCATCAAATTCCCTTATATCATCATCTTGAATAACAACTGTATTTCCCTGCACTATTCCTTTTACTGCCGCTAACATGATAACGACCTCCTATTCTTCATTTTTAAATCTGGTTTCATATGCCAACTCTGGTTTTAGATCAACTTTCCATTCAATCAAATCTTCCGGCTGGCATTGTAACAACTGGCATATATCCTCAATAGTCTTTGTTGACACATCACACATAAAATCTTTTCCGTTATGAGTGTCTTTATATTCCTGTAGCTTTTGCTCAATCTCTTCCATTGATGCACCACTGCACATTTTAAGTTTCGCAAGCGTTCCTTGTGGTATTAATGCCTTTTGTCTGATTGTATAAGTAGTGATTCCCTTTTCTTTTAATTTTTCCATTAATTTATTATAATTTACCATTAACATTCTCTCCATTATATAATATACATTGATTTCTGTGTATATTATAACACTCCTTTCCCATTTTTTCAATCAGCACTGACAGAAAATTTCCACCAGTGCCGACTAAATCATATCATCTTATTCAACATTTTATGTACGATTTTCCATTCAATCCTATTCTCATGCCGCCTTTCCATCTGATACAAGAATATATCCGTTATTCTTTCCATAAAGTCAGATGGTAAAATGTTCCCTTTAAACAAATTGCATGGATAGCAGGTACAAGATAAATTTTCCACATCATCTTCGCCGCCCATTGCTAACGGAGTAATATGGTCTATTGTCATATCTTCAAGCAAAATTTTCCTTCCACATAACTCACAACGTCCATCCGCATGAAGATATATCAGTTTTCTTGTATCCTCTGAATAAGATTTTCTTTTTATTTTTCCTTTGCTATCCCGTCTTACCATTGACAGAGATACTTTATTCTTCCGCATTTCCTTTATTTTTTCCTCTGTCATCCACTTCCACAAAATCCGCTGTGTAAGCGTATCAAACACAAAATAGCTTTTAGTTTTTTCTTCTGCTTTCTTCATTCCCTTTATTGCTTCCGCTACACTAGAGAACTGAAAAGCACTGTTTATATCCGTAGTTTTCTTTGTTGCTCCATTATCCGTATATGTAATATAATGATTTCCGTTAGTAATCACAATCGCTATAATATCTACCTTTCCGATTAAACTAATCCGCACAAACAAGCCAACTTATATATTGGATTCCTTGTAATTTTCCGTCTACGCTCTGCCTCTGCCCTTGCTTTTCGTTCCACCCTAGAGGGAGATCACAGACATTTAATCCATTAACTAATCAATGGGTAAAGCGAAATTCAGAAACAGGGAAATTCATGGATGTTAAGCAAGATGGTACACCATTTAAGGGTGTAAGAAAAGAAAAAATATAATTTGTGGAGGAATAATAATATGAGTATAGTAGGCGAAGCGTATGAAATTTTAAAGGATTTAAAATTACTTTCTGATAAACACAAGGATAAAGAGATTTTGAATAAAGTTATAGAACTTCAAAATAAATTTTATGAATTGAAGGAAGAAAACGAATGTTTGAAATCTAAAATTGCTGAGTTGGAAAATGCAAAAGAATTAGAGAAAGATCTAGAATTATTACCAAGTGGGGTATATATAAAAAAATCAGAAAAAGAAGAAGGAAAAGACATTAGGTATTGTCCAGCTTGTTTCAGAAATTATCATAAATTGTATCCTATTATACATGGAAGTTTGCGTAGAAATAGGTTTTGTTCAAATTGTAATACACCTATTAATGGGTAGAATGTTTATAATCCAAGTATGACTGAATACAACGAAACTAAGCCATTTTTTACGCTTATATATGCTAAAAATATTGAGAAATAGATATTTCTTGATAGGGACTAGGATTGAAAGGATTATAAAACATGGGAGACATTATTTTTGAAGATATTATGGAGCCAGGGGTTATATTATCAAATAGTCTTGAACTATCCGGTATCACAAAATATTATCCGGATTATCTGACTGTGGATCAGATGATTAATCTATCTATCAATGATAAATTGGATCCTTCAAATTTGCATGAAAAGAGTGCGCTTGTGTATAATACAAATCTCTATATAACAGATGATAATGGCAATATAGCCTATTTTGATTGTGACATGCAGCATACGGATAATGCAGGTAAAATCAGAAAAGAACACCCAGAATATAAATCGGTAGGAGGCAAAGTAGCATTGCATTCAGATATGGATGCTGGACATTTCGGGTTAGCACTTGGTCAGCATCCGAGTATTGCAATGGAACAACATAAACATACTAATAGATATGGTGCATGGCGTACATTTGAAAGAGACTGGAATAAACTTTCCAGTGAAGGATATAAAGTAAATGTTAAAGCGGTTTTTGTTGATGGTGACGTAGAGGGTACATATTCACCGTTTTGGTGTATCAGGGAGACTATTGATGAGGATGAAGTAAATGAATATGTAATAACAAATGATGATTTACAATAAAATTTATTGATTTTGTTAAAGATAGTAAAACTGGGGCTGTTGCAAAAGTAGATGAATAATCTACCGGAGCAACAGCTCCATTTTTAT
>CAMNSD010000028.1 GCA_946554445.1 uncultured Lachnospiraceae bacterium
ATAATCCTAAATTATCATTCATTCATCGTTCCCTTCCCCACCAACCTCCATAAAATTCCGCGGATGCCGATGAAACAAAATATCCTTCTGCTTCCCATTTGACACATGGGTATAAATCTCCGTGGTACTGATAGAACTGTGCCCTAACATCTGCTGAATGTAGCGGATATCTACATCCTGCTCCAACAGGAGCGTAGCAAAAGAATGCCGGAACATATGGGGTGTAATATGCTGCTCTAAATTTGCCAGTTGGGTGTAGCGGTTGATCATAAACCTGACTGACTGGTCGGACAGTTTGTGACACAGCCGGTTGACGAAGAAATAGCCGCAGGTTTCAATATCTTCTCGGAAAGTCTCATCATACAGTTTCAGTGCGGCCAGGACATCGGGATTGCCCACCTGGAGGATTCTTTCTTTGGCGCCTTTGCCATAAATGCGGACGGTGTTGTTTTCCAGATCAATATTCTGTGGTTTTAGGGAACAGAGTTCAGAGATGCGCATCCCTGTGGCGAAGAGAAGTTCAATGACGGCAATATCCCGGATACAGCAGTGTCTCTGATATTCTGTCGGTGCCAGTTCTTTCTGCGCATAAAGGGTGGACAAGAAGGTTTGCAGAGAATGGAAAGGAATTGTTTTGGGAAGGAGTTTGGCTTCGCGAAAACGAATGTCGAGTTTGTCAAATGGGTTTTCGGATAAGATTTCCCGGTAGGAGAGGTAGTGGAAGAAGGCTTTCAGACTTGCGATTTTCCGTTTTACCGTTTTGGACTTGTACTGTTTGTGTAGGAGGGTGAGGTAGGAATCCAGTATGTTTCTTGAGTAGAAATCAGGGGAAGTGTTGATGTAGGCGGCGTATTGCAGCAGGTCGATTCGATAGGCTTTTAGGGTTTTGGAATCCAGACGTTTACGGTATCTACAGTATTCAAGATATATTTCGATGTGGTCGTTTATTGTATGCATATGCAGTCACGCTCCTTCTTTGGGTATAGAGAATTGGTTATAACCGAGTCTGCGAAGCAGCACTCGCAAGGTTAATTCCGAAGGAATTTACCTTTTTTATTATGAAGGGCAAACTGCATATTGTCTATTAATTTATATTTTTCGGTGAATGTTTCCGTTATAAAAATAGCTTACTCTTTCAACGACAATTCATAATACACATCCACAACCGAGGTTCCCTCTATGAAGCCGGTCACGCCATTTTCCCGAAAACCGTTGTGTTCATAGAACCTTCTGGCGTCCAGGTTGTCTTTGAGAACCATTAAGAATATCTTATCTTTTCCGGTCTCTTTAGCCTGCGCTATCACGGCCTGGAGCAGTTGTTTTCCAATGCCAGTGCCCTTGAAAAAGGGTTCCACATAGAAATCGCATATCTCAACGGCATTAGCGGTGTAAAGTCTGTTAATGACGCCTTTTAATATACCGTCATCATAGACAAGCATGTTGTCAAGCAGGGAGGGATCCTGACGGTATTGTTCAAAGATTTTGATTACCTGAATTTCATTAAAGGAGCCGAAATCATCCCGGAAGATTGGTCGGTATGTAGTTCTCTTGCCGAATACGATAATTTCGGCAATTCTTGATATGTCTTGAAATACAGCGTTTCTGATCATGGTGACCTCTGTTCTGAAAAGGTAAATTTTCTATGGATTGTTGTCTTTTTTCAATGTTTGCAGCCAGTTTTCAGCTTCGTCCCTGGTTTTGAATATGATAATTTCTCGATTTTGTTGATACATACGTAATAACTGATATACTTTTGGAAGCTGCTGTGGAATATAATTTCTCACCTCATTTAAAAGCATGGTATCTGTTTCTGCAACTTCCCAGGGCATATCATCCCGTTTTGTACCTTCGCGCTCTTTAATACCTTTCATACATATTTCATAGGGCAGGTCAAATAGAATAACGGTATCACAGGCCTGCATCCTTGTTTCCATGGTGCGGGAGAAGTCACCGTCCATAATCCATGACTCCTCTTGAAAAATCTTTTGGAGTATTTCATCAAATTCTGGTCTGCTGATATGTGTCTTATCCGGTTTGTGCCAGAGCATGTCCAGGTGGTACAGTGGTATGCCGGTTACCTTATGAAGTTTTTTGGCAAAATAACTTTTGCCGGCTCCAGGACAACCGATAATGATTATCTTTTTCATATTGTTTTTATATCCTTTGCTTTTCAGGGAAGTCCTTCCATACGCTTCAATGCTCATTGCTTACCTCTCTTAAAATCAAGCTGTACCAGCTTTTTGCCATTGGGTAAAGGGTGTTCTTTTTGTGCACTCTGAAAGTATCCGGCTTCTTGCATGGCCGTGATCAGTTCCGTTTCTTGGATAGGATGATGTACTGCATTCAGGTCGTCAAACACATGGAGGTATGGAGAAGCTGAAACGAATCCGTCATCTGTATTGATCTGAATGATGCAGGATACATATAACGGATTTGTCTTTGCAATAACATGTTGAAAACAGCGGTATCCAATATACTCTATCAGCAGGTTTGCGACAACCAGGTCAGCATGGGGAAGTGTAATATTTTCAGCTGTCAGGTCTGCACAGATACACGCAAGGGTGTCTGCTAAGTGTGTATATCGTTTAGCACACTCTGCGAGATAGGTTGGATTAATGTCAACGCCAAAGACTTTCTCCGTGTTCGGAGGAATATGTTCTAACCCGTTGCCGCCTGCAACGCCGAGAATCATGACTGTGTGTATGGGATAGGTATTGAATTGTCCTTTCATCATTTGATTCATAGCCTGGAGCTGCATGACAGACGCTGAACGCATATGATTTTCATAATCCGACAGATTAATCTTTTCCCATGGATTTTTCATTTTTTTGTCCAGCCGCCACTGCGGCGCGTCACCGTCATCGCCCCAGTATTCATCGATAGATGCAATCTTTCCGGCTTTACATTGTATAAATGATGTCACATGAAAGGAAGAGGTTTTGTCAGGGGTAAATACATGCGTTACGGTAATATATAAATCGTCGATTTGTTCACAGCGTTCAATCTTGCCATCCCACGCGCCGGGATATTCGCAGTTTGCCCGGATAAATTCTTCCACGGTAAAATGTTCGTTGGTATTGTGCCAGTTTATGAAAGCGTCTTCATGGAAAAAACTTCTCATGGCATCCGCATCCTGTTGTAGTGCCGCTTTCCAATAAGTCTCTAAATTCATTGGGGATCTCCTTTATGCAGGTTGTTTTTCATACAAATCATCTTCATCTCCGGGATACCGATATCGTCTGCAATTACCCGGCATTTTGTCATCAGAAGGAAGAAGATGTTCTGGGATTCTTCACTCAGGCATTCATAATTAGCCTGCCCTTTGGCGATAACGATGTCGGCTTTCCGATAAATAGCCTGAAATTTTTCGGTGGTTCTGTAAAGAACCGTTCCCAGGGAGCCGTCTCCATTGCTGATGATGTCTGCATGATCATCTATTCCCACAGCATAGGCGTCTTCTTCGATAGAGTCGTTTACGACATTGGTGCCTCTGGTAGCAAAAAAGACATGGCAGGAAGGATTTATTTCTTTTATTTTTTTGATTAAAATTTTATCAAGACAGATTTCGCCGCAATTATCGCCCAGGTAGAGTAAGGTATCAGCATCTTGGATTTCCTGGACCAGTAAGGCGGAATCATTCAGTGCCAAAGATTCTTTTTTTAGTTTATCAAAGTAATCTTTTACATCGGAGATGGAAAGGTCATGGATGGGATTAAAGTCTATCATGTTTCCGATGATCGCATATTTGACGCTTTCCAGGAAAGGATTGTCTGCTTTGTTTATTTCCTGTTCTAAGGCTGGAAGCTGCTCCAGAAACATCTTATTATAGCGGTCTCTGGTTTCCTTGTAGGGATCCTGACTGCCAGTCTCGTCTTTGAGCAGGGCAAAAATTTCACCGATTAATTCCGGCGTGGAGGAGGCTGTATAGTCGACTTTGCTCAAATAGCCAAAAACGCTTCTGAGCAAGTCGTTTTTTTCTTGTAATCCCACCATATTTGCCACTTTGATTGTCTGGTTGACAATACAGGGAATGCATTTTTCTTGAATTTTCACGTTTTTCTTCCTTTCGTCGGATCTGGATTGACTGAAAGACTTCTTGATTTGTCAATTCCATGATTTTTATTATATCGTATTCATATGGATTTGTCTTGTACAAAACTTATGGGTTTGCGGTATAATGGACGCAAGATTAAATCATATGCAGAATGGAGAAAACATGGTTTTAGGAATCACACTTGCACTTAGTATCATACGGAATCTGGTGGAGGCCTCCCAGTGCTGCATCCTGTTTTTACTCTTGGATAAGCCACGCTATTCCTGGAAACGCACGATAGTTTGTTATCTGGCGTTTATACTATTTACCACGGCGCTGGGAGCGACATGGGTTCTTTTGGCTCCCCAGAGTTATGGACGTTTTATTACCCTGTACTTTTGCTTTAGCATGCTTATCTTTTTTTCCTTTATGAGTCAGTGCAGTATTTCACAGATACTTTATAATATATCTCTGCAGGTCTTTGTTCTGCTGTGCGGCGTATTCATCGGCGTCCGGTTTTCCATTCTTTTCTTTGAAGGTAATGTGTGGATGGATGTTTTGATCAGGTGTATTTATTTTGGGGTGGTGGTCGCTTTATATTGTCATTATCTCAGACAGCCTTATCTGGAGATATTGGATTATATGAAAGCACGTTGGAAATGGATGGCATTTGTGGCATTGGCGGGCAATATGCTGTTTCTTTTTTGTGCGGTTTATCCGGAACAGGTTATGATCAGGAACTTCCGGGATAGGCTTGTGTCAAGCGGAATCGGGATCATTCTTTTTGCCACACATATGACCATGCTTAAGGCGCTTTTTGCGATGCAAAGCGAGATGAAGGCGAAAGAGGAGATGGCGTATTCGGCGTTGAATCATACTTATCTGGAACGGGAATTTGCCATGATTGAGGAGAGGATTAAACAAGCGGACAGAGTCAGGCACGATGCGCGTCACCATGATCTGGTAATCATGGAATATGCCAGAAAGGGCGAGATAAAAGAACTTCTGCGCTATTTGGAGGCCAAGGAGGAGGCTGAAAGGCTGGATATGTCTGTACAGTTTTGCGAAAACAGGACGGTCAACAGTATTTTGACAGTTTATATACAGAGGGCTGAACAGGCAGGAATCCGGATGAAAGTCGATGCCCAGGTGGGGCAGGATATAGGAATCAAGGATATTGATTTTACGGCGATTCTTGGCAATGCGCTGGAAAACGCTTTGCATGGGTGCCTGGAATCAGGAGAAGCAGAGCCGTTTATTGATGTAAAGATGCAGATAAAAGGTGGCAAATTGACTCTATTAGTCAGAAATTCCTGTAATGGCAGGATGACGTTTGAAAATGGGATTCCAAAGTCCGGGAAAGGAACCGGCATCGGCATTAAAAGTATGCTTCAAAGTGCACAGCTTTACAATGGCCAGACAGATTTTCAATGTGAGGAAAAGGTGTTTATGCTGCGGATGGTGTTGAAAGCATATTCTGTCTGATTGGCATTATATTCTTCCCGCAGATTGTATTTATTATGGTAAAATATACGTGAAGGTAATGAGCAGTGCACATTCCAAAGATGAAGGCTTGTCGAGGGGCACTGTGAATTTAATAATCGGGGTATTCTAATGCGAAAGAAAAAAATCATCCAAGGCATTCTTTTCATATTTTTCTTACTTTTTATCCTCTACGTCATTCTGATTTATTTTCTGGTCAGCGCCTGCCTTGTTCCTTCTTTCATGGACCGTTTAAACGCTTTTGAGGACATCACCAGAAAGTGCTATGCCGAGCAGGTACAGACTGCGGAACTGAAAGAGAATCAAAGCAGACTTCTTACGGATACCGCCGCGTGGCTTGAGACAGCGCAGCGTACAAAGCTGTCGGTACAGACGCCCGATGGTTACACGCTGATTGCAGCGGAGTTTGCGGCGAAGCAGGAGAGCGATAAGTGGGTGCTTCTGCTGCACGGCTACACGGGCTGGAAGGAGGAGATGTATCAGTTTGCCTACTGGTATTATGAGCAGGGTTATCATGTGCTGGTGCCGGATCTTCGTTGTCAGGGAGAGAGTGAGGGCGATTTTATCGGCATGGGCTGGACGGACCACTATGACTGTGAATTGTGGATTGCGTATATCCTTTCTTGTACGCCGGATGCGCAGATTGTACTGCACGGGCAGTCTATGGGAGCGGCCACTGCATTGATCATGAGCGGGCCGGAGAATCCTTCCGGGCATATTGTGGCGGTGGTGTCCGACAGTGCCTACACGGACGCTTATTCGATGTTAGGGGATAAGATTACGGAGTGGTTTGGACTGCCGGCATTTCCCTTTGTGGATTCGGCATGTTTGATGCTGCGTCTGCGGGGCGGTTATGATCTGCGGAATGCCTCTGCCCTACAGGCGGTAAGAGAAAGCAATGTCCCTACGCTGTTTATCCATGGAGATGAGGATAAGATGATAGATGTGGAGATGTCCCGGATGTTGTACGAGGCGGCGGTCTGCGAGAAACAGCTTTTTATTGTAGAAGGGGCCGGGCACGGGCAGACACAGGACAAGAATCCGGAGGCGTATTATGGGGAAATTGCGGATTTTTTGAGTGAATATGTGCGATGAAAGGATAGGGTTGATAAAATTAATGTAAAATTAAGATGGAAAAAAGTAGTACAACCGTGACAACTATGCTAAAATTTAAAATAGGGGGTTTGGAAAACCTGTTTAGCCTGAAAGGTATGGTTGTTTATGGAAAAAAAGATAAAAAAGAAATGGTACATAAGAATGCATTTGACCGCCCTGCTGCTTTTGGCAGCTGTTATTGGGGCGGTATTTGTTATGGGAAAGGATGCCGGTGTGGCATATGCGGCGCAGAAGCGCACGGTGAAGGTTGGCTTTTTCCCGATGGAGGGCTATCATGAGCTGCTAGAGGATGGCAGTTACACAGGGATGGATGTGGAATACCTGGAGAATCTGTGTGATTACGTGAATTGGGAGATTGAATATGTGCCCTGTGACAGCTGGGATGATGCGCTGAAGAGACTGGAGGAGAAAGAACTGGATCTGGTAGGCTCCGCACAGTATTCGGCACAGCGGGCGGAGAAGTTCCAGTACGCCAATCTGGCAAGCGGTTATACTTTCGGTGCCATTGCCGTGACGGGAGACAGCCTTCTTGCCTATGAAGATTTTGAAGCCATGAAGGATATTACATATGGTATTGTGGCGACTTACGTCAGAAGGCAGGAGTTTAATGAATATTTGTCGGATCACAATATCGCCAGCCCTAAGGTGCGTGAATATGAAAGTACGGCCAACCTGCATCAGGCCCTGGAAGCCGGGGAAATCGATGCGATGGTGCATTCCCTCACGGAAGTGCGGGAAGGGCAGCGGGTGGTAGGCCGTTTTGCGCCTATGCCGTTTTATTACATATCTTATCGGGGCAACGATGATGTGATGCGGGAGTTGAATCAGGGCATTGCGGATGTGAAGATGAACCGGCCGGAACTGGAAAACGAACTGATGGTGAAGTATTATGATAGTCGGATGGACCAGACAGTTCTTTTGACCAGTGAGGAAAAACAGTATATTGAACAAAAGGGCACGTTGACGGTGGGATATCTGGACGGTTATTATCCTTTTTCCTATGAGGATGAAGACGGGGAGCATCAGGGACTGGCGGTTCAGGTATTGGAAGAAGTGGCGGTGAGTACCGGAATCTCTTTTACGTATATGAAAATGGCGGATCAGCGGGAGGCCAGCCAGGCGCTGCAGTCAGGCTATATCGATATTTTATGTTATTGCGATGAGACGCCGAACGCCATGAAGGCGGACGGCGTGGCGTTGACGAAGGGTTATGCCCAGGTGCCGCAGGTCGTTATCAGAAAGCGGAATGATAAGGCGGAGAAGATTGGCACGCTGGCAGTGGAGAGGAGCAGCATTTCTGCGGCGGGAAAACTTGGCTTTGTGGGTGAACATGAGCAGATTCTGGAGGTGGATTCCCAAGCGGACAGTCTGTATGCGGTGGAATCTGGCAAGGCCGATGCGGCTCTTTGCGACGGGTATTTGGCAGAGTATTTGATGGGGACGGATTTCACCTTGGGCAAACTGGAAATCCACAGTGTCCTAAACGACTCCCATATTGTATATATGGCGGTAAAAGATGATGTGGAGTCGCCACTGCTTGGGATTTTAAACAAAGAGCTTCTGGCCGTCACGGATAAGATGGTCAATGATTATATGCTGCGGGATAATTTCTATGCCAAAATGAGTTTAGAAACGTTTATCAGCGACCATAGTATTCCCATTATCCTGATTCTGACAGTCTGTGCCGTATTTGCGATTTTGGTGTTATATAAAATGTTGAAAAACAGCATACGGATTCAGAAACTGATGTATAAGGATTCGGATTTTAATATCTGGAACCTGAATTATCTGAAATATAGGGCTTCCCTGAAACTGACAGAAGCCAAGCTATTGAAGTATGCGATCGTCTATACGGATATCTGCCAGTTCAAGAGTTACAATGCGATTTATGGATGGCATGCGGGACAGCGGATCCTGGAACTTTCCATCAAGGAGATCGCGGCTATGATCGACAGCGTGAAGGAACTTTACGCCAGAAGCTATGGCAGCCATTTTGTACTGTTTGTCTGCTATGACAACATAGAATCCCTAAAAAGGCGGATGATGGAACTGGCGGACAGAATTTCCGACAAAATTTACGAGGAGACAGGTATTCGGATGGCACAGGCCATGGGAGCTTGCCCGGTTGACCAGGAGGATACGGATATTCAGCTGGCGCTCTCTTATGCGATTCAGGCGGTGGATCCCTTAAAGGATAGCCACAGCAATGCGATACAGATTTATGATGATATGCTGCGGGGGCAGTTAAAAGAGCGGCATGAACGGGAAAAATTGTTGGATTCGGTAGATTTTGGCAAGGATTTTGTGGCTTATTATCAGGCGAAAGTGGATATCCGCAATGAACAGATCGTGGGGGCGGAGGCGCTGGTGCGCTTCAAGGATCCTACAGACAACGGGAGAGTTAGGGCGCCAGGCTTTTTCGTACCCTACTATGAGCAGACGGGCAGGATTACGGAGATTGATTTCTTCGTGATGGAGAGCGTCTGTCGTATGCTGCGCAGGAGGCTTGATGAGGGGAAACGTGTGGTGCCGGTTTCCTGCAACTTTTCTAGGATGCACTTTGTCAAAGACGGGTTCCCGGAGCGGTTTGAGTCTGTGATTAATAAATACCAGATTCCCAAGGACCTGATCGAGGTGGAGATCACGGAGACGCTGGTGGTGGAAGAAATGCAGCAGCAGAAAGTCAAGGAAAATGTTGCGATATTGCGAGCGAACGGTGTCCGGCTGTCTATTGATGATTTCGGTTCGGGGTATTCATCTCTGGGCGTGTTTGAGCAGATTCCGGCATCGGTCATCAAGCTGGATCGGTCTTTCTTATTAAATAATGAAAATAGGGAGAGACAGGTACAGATCATGAAAAATATTGTCAATCTTGCCAGGGATTTGGAAGCCCAGGTGGTCTGTGAGGGCGTGGAAACACAGAATGATACGGAACTGATGATGGAGATTGGCGCCTATGTGGCGCAGGGATATCGTTATTGTAAGCCGGTTCCGGAACAAGATTTTGAGGAAATGTTGGTATGAACATGAACAAGAGGAAGATTATCATGATGATATTATGTATCTTGGCGGCAGCATTATGTTTTCTCTATTGTTTGGTGGTGTTCATGATCAGATCCGGCAGCCATTTTTACTTGATTTGGGCGGTAGGCGGTTTCTGTTTCATTGGATTAGCTTTTATGATACGGTTTGACTGGTGGAGTCAATTCCCAAAAGCGCTGCGGCGGGGGATTAGCGGATTGGTACTGCTGGGAGTGGTTTTGTTCATAGTCGTCGAGGGATGCATTTTTGCACACTATTACGACAAGGGCAGGGAAAACCTGGACTATATCATTGTTTTAGGCGCCCAGATGAAGCCGGCCGGCCCCAGTGCGGTACTGAAGTTTCGACTGGATGCAGCTTACGAGTATCTGACGGTCAATGAAGGGACAATCTGTATAGTTTCCGGTGGGCAGGGAAGCAATGAACCCTGTACCGAGGCGGAAGGGATGTATCAGTATCTGGTGGAAAAAGGCATTTCGCCGGATCGTATCCTGCTAGAAGACCAGTCCACGGACACTTCGGAGAATATTGCTTACAGCGCCAGACTGATTGGCGGCACAGACGCCAGTGTGGGGATCGTCACCAATAATTTTCATGTGTTCCGCGGCGTAAGACTGGCGAAACATGCGGGATTTGAGGACGCCTGTGGTATTTCGGCGCGCTCCAATATTTATTTCCAGCCCAACAACCTGGTGCGGGAGTTTTTTGGCGTTATGAAGGACCTGGTGTGCGGAAATCTGCTCTAAGGGCAGTCTGGAGGCATCTGTCCTGTCGGAAATGATGAGATCCTGATGTTCGGGGTGTTTTTGTAATTCTTGCGGCTTTGCAATTCTGCGCTTGGCTTGCGTAAGATGGTGTGGTAAGATAGAAAAGATAAGAGGGAACAGAAGTGAAACATCGTAAGACAACAGATAAAATCAGAATAGGATTTGTGACAGGCGCCCTCGCCGTGGGGATGCTTCTTACCGGCTGCGGAGACAGCGGTGAGGAAAGCTATACCAAGCAGGGCATGACAGAAATACAGGCGCTCAATTATGATGAAGCCCTCTCGCTTTTTACTACGGCCGAGGAGAATGGGGAAGAGAAGAGACTGCTGTACCGGGGCATGGGCATGGCCTATATGGGTAAGACCGATTATGCTTCGGCAATCACATATTTAGAGGCAGCGTTGAAACTGAGCAATGGCAGGGTGGAGGATATGGATTTTGATATCAACTACTATTTGGCCACGGCCTATTTCAAGAACGGACAGCCGCAGGAAGCGATAGCTTCCTACAATGCGATCCTGGCCCTTCGCCCGAAAGAGATGGACGCCTATTATCTGCGGGGATGTGTGGAGTTGTCCCAGAATGATTATGAGTCGGCCCAGAAGGATTTCGATGCGGCCATCGCCTTAGAACCAAAGAATTATGATCAGATCATACGCATATACATGGTGTTGGAAGAGTACGGTTATAAAGAGGTGGGGCGGGAATATCTGCAAAACGCCATGATGGAGAATGAGAAGTCCATCTCTGACTATGATATGGGTAGAATCTGTTATTATATGGGCGATTATGAGAACGCGCGCAACTTTCTTACGAATTTAAAAACGGCTACAGATTACGGCGCGGCGCTTTACCTCGGCAGGACATATGAGGAACTGGGAGACTATAATTATGCAGCTACCATCTATGCTGACTATACCCAGTATGACCAGACCAAGGCGGAGATTTATAATCAGCTGGGTTTGTGTCGTATGAAGATGGGAGAGCATGATCTGGCACTTGCGGCATTCCAGGCGGCTATGAAGATCGAAGATAACGGCATGATGCAGACGCTTAAATTCAATGAGATTGTCACCTATGAATATATGGGGGAATATAAGACGGCTGCAGCGCTGATGAACAGTTATCTAAAAAGTTATCCCGATGATGAGAAAGCAAAACGGGAATATGAGTTTTTACAGACAAGATGAGCGATTGACAAGAAATTCGGGCAATGGTAGTATGAAACCAAAAGAATAAGGATAAGGGAGAGTGTGGAAAGATGAAGAATACATATGTGCGGGTAAAAGGTATCATCAAAAAGGGCGATACGTATCTGCTGATCAAAAGATGGGTGGATGATCACATTCCGGAACCTTATGTGTGGGAGTTTATCGATGCGGAGGTAGCACATGGAGAAGCGCCGGATGATGCGATGCTCCATGCGATCACAGAACTTTTGTCTGTGAACGGCGTGATCGAGAAGATTGAGTATACCTGGTCGCAGCTGATTGGAGAGACGCACTGCGTTGGCATTGCTTATCTGTGTTCCATTGCAGAGGAAGATGAGTCCAGTATCATCCTTCCGGAGGAGTATGGCAGCTGGGAGTGGGTTAAGAGGGACCAGTTCCCCTATTATATTGAAAATCAGTATGTGCTGAAAGATTTGGAAGGAAAAACATTATGATCGATAAATTGATAGAGAACATTAAGAAGAAACAGGCGCCTGTCATGGTCGGATTGGATCCGACCATGAAACTTGTGCCGGAACATATCAAGCAGAAAGCGTTTGCAGAATATGGCGAGACACTTAAGGGTGCAGCGGAAGCGATTTGGATGTATAATAAGGGAATTGTGGATGCAGTCGCTGAGTTGATTCCGGCGGTGAAACCGCAGATTGCCATGTATGAGCAGTTTGGCGTGGAAGGGCTTGTTGCTTTTCACAAGACAGTGGAATATTGCAAACAGAAAGATTTGGTAGTGGTGGGCGACATCAAGCGTGGCGATATAGGTTCCACTTCCGACGCATATGCGGTAGGCCATCTGGGACAAGTACAGGTTGGTAATACCATGTGCCGCGGCTTTGGGGAAGATTTTGTTACTGTCAATCCCTATCTTGGTTCTGATGGCGTGAAACCGTTTATCGAAGTGTGCAAACAGGAAAAGAAGGGGATGTTCGTCCTGGTTAAGACCTCCAATCCCAGCAGCGGGGAATTCCAGGATCGTCTGGTACTGCCGGAGGGATGTACGGATGCTTCCAAGGCGAGACCTCTCTATGAGGTGGTTGGCGAGAAAGTAGCCCAGTGGGGTGCAGATCATATGGGCGCAGAATACAGTTATATCGGCGCTGTGGTGGGAGCTACTTATCCAGAGATGGGCAAGGTCTTGAGAGAGATTATGCCGAAGGCTTATATTCTGGTGCCTGCCTATGGCGCACAGGGCGGAAAGGGTGCAGATCTTGTGCACTTCTTTAACAAAGATGGACTCGGTGCAATCATCAGTTCTTCCAGAGGCATCATCGGGGCTTATCAGCAGGAGAAATATGCGCAATATGGGCCGCTGAATTATGCGGATGCTGCCAGGGCGGCAGTGATCGATATGCGGGAAGACATTGCGCAGGCGTTAGCGTAGGAAGAGGACCGATATAATAACAGGAGGACTCACGATTATGGAACAGTACAAGCAGGAGTTTATCGGATTCATGGTGGACAGCCAAGTGCTCAAATTTGGTGATTTTACCTTAAAGAGCGGCAGGAAATCTCCCTTTTTCATGAACGCTGGCGCTTATGTGACGGGGGCGCAGCTTCGCAGGTTGGGAGAGTATTATGCACGGGCGATTCACGATCATTACGGGTTGGATTTTGACGTTTTGTTTGGACCGGCGTATAAAGGGATTCCGTTGACAGTGGCCACGACTATGGCGATCAGCGAGTTGTATGGTAAGGAGATTCGCTATTGTTCTAATAGAAAAGAAGTGAAAGATCACGGTGATACAGGCATTCTCCTTGGCAGTAAGTTAAAGGACGGCGACCGGGTGGTGATTATCGAGGATGTGACCACATCAGGCAAATCCATTGAGGAGACCTTCCCGATCATCAAAGCGCAGGCAGATGTGGAGATCAAGGGACTGATGGTATCTCTAAACCGTATGGAACGGGGACTTGAGAGCGAGAAGAGCGCCCTGGAGGAGATTCAGAATAAGTATGGGTTTGAGGCCAATGCTATTGTGACAATGGCGGATGTGGTGGAGTGCCTTTACAACAAGCCTTATGAGGGAAAGATTTATATCGACGATACCTTAAAGCAGTCGATTGATGCATATTATGAGCAGTATGGTGCAAAATAGAAAGCAGGAAAGGGAGCGGAAGATGGAAGAGAAAACTTATAAGACAATGGGTGGTTCCGGCGCGCTCAATATCGCAGTCGGTGTGGTTGCTCTGGTGGTGGGCGTGGCAAGCGGTGTGCTTCTGATCATCAGTGGAGCCAAGTTGTTAGCGGGAAGAAATAAAATCTTATTCTAAAGACAGAATGATCAATGGGTGTTTTCGGCGTGTACGAAGATGCCCATTTCATATTCCGGTGATCAGTGCGGCATAAAAGGCTTCGGCAGGGAGGTGCCTATGGCAAAGAAGAACAGTTTCATGTTTACGAATAAAGAACACACGAAGAAAGGGATCATGGCTACGATACTGGGCGTGATTTCCCTGGTGGCGCTGGCTTATATGGTGCTTATGAGTTACCGGCGGGCGGGGGATGTGCCCCTGCAGTACGGCGCGGTGGCATTATTGTCCATGATTTTTGCTTTTGTGGGGATTGTGCTGGGTGTGATTTCCAAATCGGAACGTGACAAGTTCTATCTTTTCAGCTATCTGGGAATCGGGCTGAATGTGTTGGTGCTGGCGGTATTGAGCATCATCTTGTACGCGGGAGCGTATGCATAACCTTTATTGCTGTAAAGTGTTCATGCAGGTTCTTTAACTGGTCAAAATAGAGATTGCCGTCAGGTCATTGCGCCGGCGGTCACAGAGGATTTATAAGGGAGTTTGAAAGAGAGGTTGGCTATGGAAGATATATATATGGATGAGAGGGAACAGGAAGAACTGTTTGGCGAGCGGTATGCGTTGGCATTGGAACGTATCAGGGAAATACCGCAGGAGAAGGTATGCGCGGAGGCGTTTCAGAAGTACTTTTGCAACATGGCGGAATTTGTCGCTTTGATGAACAAAACCTGGAATGTGGTGGAGAGCGGGGAACTGTTAGAGATGTCGTTGGCAGGACTTCAGATGCAGAATGAGGAATTGTATCGAGATATTCTGCCGCAGAACTATGATAAAAGCTATGCAAATCCTGATTATGCAGTAGATTGTCTGGGTGAGTCAATAGGGCCGATGCTATGCTTCCTGTATGCGGAACTGCGGGGAATGATCCCGGCGGCCTTTGAGTTAAACCGTTTTGATATGGTGATCCGTATGGAACTTCTCTTGGAAATTTATCAGGCTTTTGCCTGTGCGGCACAGGAGGGGATGGAGCAGACAGATGGGGAAAGCGCCGGGGAGATAGAACGGTGTTTCTTGCCGGAGAAAGAGACGGTACGACAGATACTTTATTGGTATGTGAGCGATTATTATGAGCCGGAAACGGTACGGCACACAGCCAGCCTTCTGTGTCCGGACAGGGGATTTGCCCGTAGGATTGTTATGGAAAGCGACTTATCTGATTTGCGTTATCTCTATTATTATGGCGAATATGTCACGGAGAACGAATTGGAGACGGCCAGACATTTGAACAATATGCCGGCGGAAAAAGTACAATTGATGGCGGATACGTATACGGAGGGGTATCGGATCGGCTTTGAGGTGGGTAATAAGGATATCTCCATCAAAGAGACAGTGAATATTCGGTATTTTTTGGGATTTGAACGTATGATTCGGGAGGCGGTCAATAACTTTGACCGGATTGGTCTACAACCTACCTTTTACCGGGCGGGCACTAATATCTTTCGGGGCAGAAGTGTCAATAAGAATGGCTGGTGCGGCGCCAATCCCAACAAGCAGTTTGATTATGACCACAGGGAAGACATGGCGCTGGTGCTGGATAGTGCCCTGGTGGAACGCAGACTGGAAGGGTTAAAGAATGCCTTTGAGAAGTGGAAGGCACAGGCGGCTGTGCATGGAGGACCGGCAGTCCTCGAAATTTTTGGGGAGAAGCCCTTTGTACCGGTGACCAAGGTGACAGCCTGTCATCTGTCGGAGAAACAGCAGAAATTATCGGTGGAATATGCGGGTAAGGCGGGCGCCTTACAGAATGAATATATCAAAGGGGAGGAGAGGAGCTTTACCATCATTGCCTTCCCCGTGCCGGATATCGGGGAACAGTTTGCAGAGATTTTTGATGATATTGTGCGGATCAATACATTGGATTACAAGCTGTACCAGGGCATCCAGCAGACCATTATTGATACGCTGGATCAGGGAGTGACCGTACAAGTCAAAGGATGCGGCGCAAACCGGACGGACCTGACCGTGCAGCTGCACAAGCTGGAAGATCCCGCCCGCCAGACCAACTTTGAAAACTGCGTGGCGGATGTGAATATTCCGGTAGGGGAAGTGTTCACTTCCCCGTTGCTTACGGGAACGAACGGGATCCTTCACGTGACCAGGGTATTCTTAAATGAACTGGAATATAAGGATCTGTGGCTGCGGTTTGAGGACGGTATGGTGACAGATTACGGCTGTGCAAACTTTACATCAGAGGAAGAAAACCGCAAGTATATCCGGGATAATGTACTCCATCATCATGACCGGCTGCCTTTGGGAGAATTTGCCATCGGCACCAACACCACGGCCTATGTGGTGGCACGCAAGTATGGTATTGAGGATAAGATGCCCATTTTGATTGCGGAGAAGACGGGACCGCACTTTGCGGTGGGGGATACCTGTTATTCCCACGCAGAGAATGTGCGGGTATATAATCCTGACGGCAAAGAGATTATAGCTAAGGATAACGAGGTGTCAGTTTTACGTGACACAGATGTCAGCAAGGCATATTTCCAGTGTCATACGGACATTACGATTCCCTACGATGAACTGGGAGAACTTTCCGTGTTGACTGAGAGGGAAGAGAGAACAGTAATCATCCAAAATGGTCAATTTGTTCTTCCGGGCTGTGAGGAATTAAACCGGGCTATGGAATAAAAGATGGTTGCGTATCAATCGAAAATCTAGTACACTGGTAGATAGAAAAAGTGTGTCCTGCCACAAGATGTTGTGTCAGGAGACGGAATATAATGTCTATACTTTAGATATCGGGATGTGATATCAAAATGTAGATTAGGACATGGATATGTAGGATTTAAATTATAGAAAGAATATATCAGGAGACAGCAAGATTTAAGAGGAGGATAAAGGAGGAAACACAGATGGCACAGGTTGGTATTGTGATGGGCAGTGATTCCGATATGCCCGTTATGGCGAAAGCTGCAGATATTTTAGAAGAACTGGGCGTTTCTTATGAGATGACGATTATTTCCGCACACCGGGAACCGGATGTGTTCTTTGAGTATGCGAAGAGCGCAGAGGAAAAGGGATTTAAGGTGATCATCGCGGGAGCGGGCAAGGCAGCTCATCTGCCGGGTATGTGCGCGGCAATCTTTCCGATGCCGGTCATCGGCATCCCCATGAAAACTTCCGATCTTGGCGGCGTGGATTCCCTCTATTCCATTGTGCAGATGCCTTCCGGCATTCCGGTAGCTACTGTGGCGATTAACGGGGGACAAAATGCCGGGATTTTGGCGGCTAAGATTCTGGCGGTTTCCGATTCGGCGCTGTTGGCGCGTCTGAAAGAGTATTCCAAGAGCCTGAAAGAGAGCGTGCAGGAGAAGGATAAAAAGTTGCAGGAAGTGGGATATAAGACTTATTTGAAGGCATAGCGTGAGAAGAATGCCCAAAGTACGGGCATTCTCCGCATACATTTATGATGGATAGAGGAGGACCAAAACCATGGATTACAAGACAGCGGGTGTTGATATTGAAGCTGGATACCGTTCGGTAGAATTGATGAAAGAATATGTGAAGGGAACCATGCGTCCGGAAGTGCTGGGCGGACTTGGTGGGTTCTCCGGTGCGTTTTCTTTGGAGAAGATCAAAGGTATGGAGAAACCGGTGCTTTTATCCGGCACGGATGGCGTGGGAACCAAGATTCAATTGGCTTTTCTGCTGGACCGGCATGACACGGTGGGAATCGACTGTGTGGCCATGTGTGTGAACGATGTGGTCTGCGCGGGGGCGGAGCCTTTGTTCTTCCTGGATTACATTGCCTGTGGTAAGAATTATCCGGAGAAGATTGCAGCCATTGTTAAAGGTGTGGCCGAAGGTTGTAAGCAGGCCGGAGCGGCGCTGATCGGCGGTGAGACTGCGGAGCATCCGGGATTGATGCCGGAGGAGGAATATGATCTGGCAGGATTTGCAGTGGGCGTGGCGGATGAAAAAGACCTGATTACAGGAGAGCATATAAAGGCCGGGGACGTTTTGATCGGAATTGCATCTTCGGGTGTACATAGCAATGGATTTTCCCTGATCCGCAAGGTGTTTGCGGTGACAAAGGAGAGTCTGTCTGTCTATTATGATGAACTGGGAACAACGCTTGGGGAGGCGCTTCTTACGCCTACCAGGATTTATGTGAAAGCCCTGCGGAGTGTGAAAGAGGCGGGCGTGACGGTCAAGGGATGCAGCCATATCACGGGTGGCGGTTTCTATGAAAATATTCCCAGAATGCTGCCGGAGGGCGTGTCTGCGCGGGTACAGAAAGACAGCTATCCTATTCCGCCGATTTTTGGACTTTTGCAAAAGACCGGCAGTCTGGAAGAAAAGATGATGTATAACACCTACAACATGGGACTGGGTATGGTATTGGCAGTGGATGCGGCGGATGCCAAGCAGACGGTGGAAGCATTGAAGGCAGCAGGAGAACAGGCTTATATTGTGGGCGATGTAGTGGCCGGGAATAGAGAAGTTATTTTATAGAACGGGGAAGGTTAGGGAAAGATGCTTAAGATAGTGGTGTGCGTGTCCGGCGGCGGCACAAATCTGCAGGCGATTATTGACGGTGTGACGCAGGGCTCCATTGTAAATACACAAATTAGGAAGGTGATCAGCAACAACCGAGGGGCTTATGCTCTTACGCGTGCCAAAAACGCGGGGATTGAGGCTGTCTGTGTATCTCCGAAAGAGTATGCGGACCGGGAAGCCTTTAACCAGGCGTTTCTGGAGGAGATAAATAAGGCGGAACCGGATCTGATCGTGTTGGCGGGTTTTTTGGTGAAGATTCCGGAGGAACTGATCAGCAGCTACCCGCACCGTATCATCAACATTCATCCGTCCCTGATTCCGTCTTTTTGTGGCACCGGGTATTATGGGTTAAAGGTGCACGAGGCGGCGCTAAAAAGAGGCGTGAAGGTTACGGGCGCTACCGTGCATTTTGTGGACGAGGGCATGGATACGGGACCGATTATCATGCAGAAAGCTGTGGCAGTGCGGGAAGGCGATACGCCGGAGATTCTGCAGAAGAGGGTTATGGAAGAAGCAGAGTGGGTGATTTTGCCTTGGTGCATTAATCTGATCGCTGGCGGCAAGGTGAAAGTGGAGAACGGCAGAGTTTATATTTCTGAATAGAGAGTCAAATCACACGAAGATGCTGATTTATCATACATAAATTTGCAACAGGATACACAGAAAGGAATAGGTATAGGAGCATGAAAGTATTGATTGTGGGAAGCGGCGGCAGAGAGCACACGATTGCGGCCTGTGTGGCAAAAAGCCCGAAGGTGGAGAAGATATATTGTGCGCCCGGCAATGCGGGTATCGGACAGATTGCAGAGTGTCTGCCTATCGGTGCCATGGAATTTGATAAGTTGGTGGCCTTTGCCAAAGAACAAGCCATCGATCTGACCATCGTGGGTATGGAAGATCCGCTGGTAGGCGGTCTGGTGGACGAGATGGAGGCGGCAGGTCTTCGGGTGTTTGGTCCGAAGAAGAATGCGGCAATCTTAGAGGGCAGTAAGGCATTCTCTAAAGACCTGATGAAAAAGTATAAGATTCCCACAGCAGCTTATGAGAATTTTGACGATCCACAGGCGGCGTTGGCTTATCTGGAACAGGCCAAGATGCCCGTGGTGCTGAAGGCCGACGGACTTGCCCTGGGGAAGGGCGTGCTGATCTGTGAAACGCTTGAGGAGGCCAAAGAAGGCGTACGCACGATCATGGAGGATAAGAAGTTTGGCGACTCCGGTAATCGGATGGTGATTGAAGAGTTCATGACAGGACGCGAAGTGTCCGTACTTTCCTTTGTGGACGGCAAGTCTATCCGCACCCTGCCTTCCGCCCAGGACCACAAGCGGGCGATGGATGGCGACCAGGGGTTGAATACGGGCGGTATGGGCAGCTTTTCCCCCACACCTTTCTATACGGAGGAAGTGGATGCGTTCTGTAAGAAGTATATTTTCCAGGCTACCGTGGATGCCATGGCGGCGGAAGGAAGACCATTTACGGGCATTATTTTCTTCGGGCTGATGTTGACGGAGGATGGGCCGAGGGTACTTGAATATAATGCCAGGTTCGGTGATCCGGAGGTGCAGGTGGTGCTGCCGCGTATGAAAAATGATGTGATTGATGTGATCGAGGCATGTATTGATGGCAAACTGGATCAGATGGATCTGCAGTTTGAAGATAATGCTGCGGTCTGCGTCATTTTGGCTTCCGAAGGTTATCCCGTATCTTATGAAAAGGGATTCGTGATAAAGGGACTGGAAAACTTTGATGGAAAAGACGATTACTATTGTTTCCATGCGGGGACAAAGAAGACGGAAGCGGGAATCGTCACAAACGGCGGCCGGGTGCTTGGGGTTACGGCGAAAGGAGCCACGCTCAAAGAAGCCAGGGCTAACGCCTATGAGGCAACGAAGTGGGTAGATTTTGATCATAAATATATGAGAAACGATATCGGAAAAGCGATTGATGAAGCGTAGAGGAGCGCTTGCGTAAAAGGCTAAAGGGTAAAAGGAGTGATCTGAATGAGCAGTAAAGAAGAAAAAATCAGAATGCTCAAGAAAGAGTTTCAAGAAACAAATACATATAACAGACCAACCTATTGTCAGGAGTGCGGCGGGGTAATGGTTTTTAAAGGAGTAGGAGAATACCAGTGTGAAAAATGTGGATTTCTGGCATATGATGACTATGGTAAAGCGCGCAACTATTTAGAAAAACATACGGGAGCCACTACGGCGCAGGTGTCGGAGGCTACCGGTGTTTCGCAACGGTCCATCCGGGAGATGCTCAAGGAAGCGAGACTGGAGATTGCGGCTAATTCCAATTTCTTCCTGCAGTGTGAGATCTGCGGGGCGAATATCCGTATGGGGAGATATTGTCCCAAATGTGAGACGGCTTATCATAGGAATCTGGAAGAACAGGCAAGAGTCAGAAACGAGAAAATGGCTGGTTTCAGTACGGAGAGACGCAAGGCGGAAGAAGGATCCAAGAGGTTCAAGAGAGAAGAGTTCTAAGTGTATAGGCTTAGAAGAGGGAGAAAGGAATATGAGGATACAGAAGAGGGAACAAGGTAAAAGAGTAATAGGATACATGATGAAGGGGATACTCACGGCAGCTTGCATGACAGTTATGGTTTGGTGTATGCCTATTGTCAGTCAGGCGGAAGCGACGGGTAAAGTCATTCCCAATTCTGTCAATATCCGAAAATCGCCTGATGTGAATAGTGAGGTGGTGGGCAGTTCCACCATTGGCAAGGAAGTAACGATCAAGGGTAAGGTAAGCGCTTCCGGTACTACCTGGTATCAGGTGTATGTGAGCGGCGATACGCTGGGATACATCCGTGCCGATATGCTGGAGCCGGAGGCGGAGGCCGAGATTCCCGTTGTGTCGGTGGAAAGTTCCGGTTCTTCGTCCAGTTCTTCATCGGATACACCGTCGGATACGTCGAGCGGGGATGCACAGCCGCAGGAGACATCATCCGGAGATTCTGGGACTGCAGGAGGCAATACTTCTGTCGGAAGCGCATCGGTAGCCGCGGATGAGTCCGTGGATTTACAGTACGCTAAGATCAAGGTAAATTCCAGGGTGAGACCGGAGCCTTCTACCAAAAAGAACGCAATAGGCAGCCTGACGGAAGGCTCCCAAGTAGTAGTGAGCGGTAAGTCCGCCGGAAGCGATGGAAAAACCTGGTATTATGTTTCTTATACTGCCTCCAACGGATCGGAAGGAACAGGGTTTATCCGTGAGGATTTGCTGGAACTGGGAGAGATGGTGCAGGTGGAGGAAGAGCCGCCGCAGGAAGAAGTGCCGGTGGATGAGCCGGAGCCGATAGCGCCTGTTGTCAGCAATGATTATGTCGTGCGGTTGGAACAGTCGGAAAGTGGTCCTGTTTGGTATCTGGATGACAATATACGCGGAGACAGCCATGAACTGGAGGCGCTTTTGCAGTCTGCATTTTCCAAGTCACAGGCGGAGGAGGAAGCTGCCAAAGCGGTGGTGAAACAACGGATTGTGATCGTGGTGCTGGTGATCTTGTTGGTGGCACTTATTGTGGCAGTCGTTATTATGGCTCTCAAGCTGCGGGACGCCTATTATGAAGATTATGAGGACGATGAGGAAGATGAAGAGGAAGAAAGGCCCGCAAGACGCCGCGCAAGGAATGAGGAGCCGGTAGAGGAGAGACCTGTACGCCGCAGCGCGGTGCAGGAAACAGCAGAGAGACGGCGGAGCAGTGAACAGCGGAGCGGTCGAAGTGAAAGAGGAGAACGCAGTGAACGTGGTGAGCGCGGTGAGCGCAGGACGCCCAGAGAGAGGGCTTATGAGGACGGTCCAGCCCAAAGCAGGGACGTCAAAGCAGCCCCCAAGCGCAAGCCTAAGAATTTCCTGTTGGATGACGATGAGTTTGAATTTGAGTTTTTGAATATGGATGATAAAGATTTGATGTAACGGGATTGGTAGAAATGTTTATAGAGATTGATTTTAACAGCGATGAAGCGATATACATGCAGCTGCGCAATCAGATTATCATGGGGATTGCGGCCTCCAGATTTCAGGAGGGCGATATGCTGCCATCGGTCAGACAGCTGGCAGATACCATCGGTATCAATATGCATACGGTCAACAAGGCGTATACAGTTCTCAAGCAGGAGGGCTACGTGAAGGTAGACCGTAGAAAAGGCGCTATGATTGCCGTGGACATTGACAAGATACGTGCGATGGAAGATGTGAGGGAAGATTTGCTGGTAACCCTTGCAAAGGCCAGTTGTAAGAATATTTCCAGGGAAGAAGTGCATGCTCTTATAGATGAAATCTATGAGGAATATGGGAAAGGAATGGATGATTGATGCAGTCAGAATTTACAGATAAGGCCAGAGCGGCGCTGATGCTTGCAGAACGGGCAGCCAGAAATCTACGGCAAAGCTATGTGGGGAGCGAACATATCCTGCTTGGCCTGCTGCGGGAGAATACCGGTGTGGCTGCCAACGTATTGCAGAATAACGGGGTGGATGTCCAGCAGTTAAAAGAGATGATCAAGGAACTGCTGGTGCCGGAAAGTTCGGTGTTGATTGCGGAGCGGGACGGTTATTCCCCGCGGGCTTTGGCTATTTTGGAAGAGGCCCACAGACAGGCGGAGCGGTTCCACAGTGATAAGACCGGTACGGAGCATATTCTTCTGGCGCTTTTAAAAGAAGGGGAGAATGTGGCCGTGAGACTTCTTAACACCATGGGTATCTCCGTACAGAAACTTTATGTGGACGTGTTGGTGGCCATTGGTGAGGACGGTGCGCTCTATAAAGAAGACTTGGGAAGAAAACAGAGTAAGAAAAAGAGCGCTACCGCTACGTTAGATCAGTACAGTCGGGATTTGACAGCGCTTGCCCGGGAGGGGAAGCTGGATCCGGTGATCGGCAGGGAAGATGAGATCACGCGGGTGGTGCAGATTTTAAGCCGCCGGACCAAGAATAATCCCTGTCTGGTAGGAGAGCCGGGTGTAGGTAAGACCGCTGTGGTAGAAGGACTTGCTGCCAGGATCGTGGCGGGCGATGTGCCTTTTACCGTGCAGAATAAGAGACTTCTGACACTGGATCTCTCCGGCATGGTGGCGGGCAGTAAGTACCGCGGTGAGTTCGAGGAGCGGATCAAAAAAGTCATTAAGGAAGTCATAGAGGATGGCAATATCATCCTTTTCCTGGACGAGATGCATACCATCATTGGAGCAGGCGGCGCGGAAGGTGCGATCGATGCTTCCAATATTTTAAAACCTTCCCTGGCGAGAGGGGAGATTCAGCTGATCGGCGCTACCACCATTGCGGAGTACCGTAAGTATGTGGAGCGGGATGCGGCTTTAGAGCGAAGGTTCCAGCCGGTGACCGTGGAGGAACCCACCATTGCAGAGGCGGAGAATATCCTGCGGGGTATCGCCTATAAGTATGAGGAACATCACAGGGTTACCATCACACCGGAGGCCATCAGCGCGGCGGTGGCGTTGTCGGCGCGTTACATCAACGATAGGAACCTGCCGGATAAGGCCATCGACCTGATTGACGAGGCGTCAGCGGCGGTGCGTCTGCATGTGACGAAACAGCCGGATAAATTACAGGAATTGGCGGAAGAGATCAAGAAGATTGACCTGCAGATTGAGCGTTCAATCCGGATGGAAGCCTTTACCCAAGCGGCGGAATTAAAGAAACAACAGGAGTCCTGTATTCGCAAATATGATCGGCTTATCCGACGTATGGAGCAGGAGGAAGAAAAACGGTCTTATATTGTCGGTGAAAATGAGATTGCCGAGGTAGTGGCGCTGTGGACCAAGATTCCGGTCAAAAAACTGGCGGAGAAAGAGAGCGAACGCCTGTTAAAATTAGAATCCATCCTGCACAAGCGGGTGATCGGCCAGGAGGAAGCTGTGGTGGCTGTGGCCAAGGCCATGCGCCGTGGCAGAGTAGGACTGCAGGATCCCAATCGCCCCATTGGATCCTTCCTGTTCTTAGGTCCTACGGGTGTGGGTAAGACAGAACTTTCCAAGGCTTTGGCGGAAGCCATGTTCGGTTCTGAGAATGCCCTGATCCGCGTGGATATGTCGGAGTATATGGAAGGGCATTCCGTATCGAAGATGATAGGTTCCCCTCCGGGATATGTAGGATTCGAGGAAGGCGGTCAGCTTTCGGAGAAGATTCGCAGGAATCCCTATTCGGTAGTACTTTTTGACGAGATAGAAAAGGCCCATCCCGACGTGTTTAATGTACTGTTACAGGTGTTGGATGACGGTCATATCACCGACTCCAAGGGACGGAAAGTGAGTTTCAAAAACACTATCCTGATCATGACTTCCAATGCGGGGGCCCAGCGTATCATTGATCCTAAGAATCTGGGATTTGGCGCGGCGGAGACTGAGCAGCAGAGTTATGATAAGATGAAAGGCAAGGTCATGGAGGAAGTGAAACGCCTCTTTAAGCCGGAGTTTATCAACAGGATTGATGAGATCATGGTGTTCCATCCCCTTGGCCGGGAGGATATGAAACAGATCATTACCCTGTTGTCCAAAAATCTGACCAGGCGCTGTAAGGAACAGATGGATATCGACCTTATGATTACCCCGTCCGTGAAAGAATATCTGATCACAAAGCATATGGATGTGAAGATGGGCGCCCGGCCGATGAAGCGGGCCATCCAGTCAGAGATAGAGGATGCGCTGGCGGAGGAGATTCTCTCCGGCAGGGTGAAACGCGGCGACAGTGTGTCAGTGGGGCTGAAAAATAAGAAAGTATCTTTCACAGTACGCGGGTGAGGGATCTAAATAACATAAAACTTAGGAGGAAAACACAATGGCTGTAGTAGACGAGTTATTGCGCACAGAGGAAGACGGCGCCATCAGTTTTGGCAACCATAAGCTGGCGGCTAAGGCGAAGGTGGAAGACTATGAGCACGGTGGGGATTTGTATAAGGTTAAGACCTATAAGGAATTGACCAAGTTGGAGAAGAACGGTATGTTTGCTTATGAATCCGAACCGGGAACCAGTGTGAACGGATTTACGGAGACGGAGAATGGCGTTGCTTTTACGGTGGAAGGCGATGAGGATGCTCAGATTACCGTGGGACTTGAGGAGGATACCGAGTATGATGTGTATCTGGATGATGTAAGCGTGGGCAGGATGAAGACCAACCTGAGCGGCAAGTTAAATATCAGCGTGGAACTGGCCAGTGCTGGTGAAGTGAAGGTTAAGATTACGAAGTAGGAATACAAGATAAAACGGAAGCGGCATTTGGAACTTCCCAACTGGCGGGATGTCAGGCGGGGAGTTCTGTTTCTTTGTGTGAGGCATGGTGTTTGCTGTGAGAAAAAGGAGTATATATGGCAAAAGGAAAAACCACAGTATTTTACTGTCAGAATTGTGGATATGAATCGTCCAAATGGATGGGGCAGTGTCCCGGTTGTAAGGAATGGAATACCATGGTGGAGGAGAAGGCGCCCGCAAAGAGCGTCGGCGCGGGCGGAAGCGTCCGCAGACGGGAAAATGTTACGCCTACCAGTCTAACAGCGGTAGACATACAGGAAGAGGAGCGGATAACAACTCATATGGCGGAACTGGACAGGGTGCTCGGCGGTGGTATCGTACCGGGTTCTTTGACGTTGGTGGGCGGCGATCCGGGTATTGGTAAGTCCACCCTGCTTCTGCAGGTGTGTAGACATATGGCGGCGGATGGACATAAAGTACTTTACATTTCCGGGGAGGAGTCCTTGAAACAGATTAAGATTCGGGCAAATCGTATCGGTAGTTTCTCAGATAACCTGCTTCTTCTATGTGAGACAAGTTTGGAGATCGTAGAGCAGACGATTCGCAGCCAGATGCCGGCGATCACCATTATCGACTCTATCCAGACCATGTATCATGAGGAAATCTCTTCGGCGCCGGGCAGCGTATCCCAGGTGCGGGAGTCCACCAATGTATTGCTGCAGCTGGCCAAGGGCCTGAATATTTCAGTCTTTATCGTGGGGCATGTGACCAAAGAAGGTACGGTGGCTGGTCCTAGGGTTTTGGAGCATATGGTGGATACTGTGCTCTATTTTGAGGGTGACAGACATGCGTCTTACCGGATTTTGCGGGGCGTGAAGAATCGTTTCGGTTCTACCAATGAGATTGGCGTTTTCGAGATGAAGGAAGAGGGACTGGTGGAGGTCAAAAATGCGTCCGAGTTCATGTTGAGTGGCAAACCGGAGGGAGCCAGCGGTTCCGTGGTATCCTGTTCCATGGAAGGGACCAGGCCTATTTTATTAGAGATTCAAGCCTTGGTATGCCGCAGCAATTTCGGGATTCCGAGACGCCAGGCCACAGGCATGGACTTTAACAGGCTCAATCTTCTGATGGCGGTGTTGGAGAAACGTCTGGGTTTGCAGATGTCCGACTGCGACGCCTATGTGAACTTGGCGGGCGGGATGCGGATTATGGAACCGGCCATCGACCTAGGGGTATCCATGGCGGTAGTATCCAGCTTTAAGAATAGAGTTATCGATGATAAGACCATTGCCTTTGGAGAGATTGGATTGAGCGGCGAGGTGCGCGGCGTTTCCATGGCTGCACAGCGGGTAAGCGAGGCGGCGAAATTGGGATTTACTACCTGCATTTTGCCGGAAGTCAACTTGAACCAGGTCAGACCGGAGAAGGGAATGAAGTTGATTGGTGTAAAGAGCGTGCGGGATGCCATAGATTTGATATAAGCTGGGATGGAAACATGCGAATATATGTTTGGATATGTTCAATATCTTTTTTTTGTGGTAGGATAATGTGGATATAGGATAAAATGCATCCTGGAAACGGGATCTTACAGGAAAACGGATAAAGGAGCCGCTATGGACGAGCATATGCAGGAACCTCAGAAAAACCAGGTGCCTGTGTATCCGAATGGTACACAGAAGAAAAAAAGAGGCAGTTGGAAAACTGTGCTGTTAGTGTTGGTGGAAGTCTCTGTACTTCTCATCGCTGTCGGTATCTTGTATGTGGTCACCAGGACCACAGAAGAAGTGGAACACCGGGAGATTGATGAAGAGCAGATCATCATCAATGAGGAAGTAGAACAGCAGATTGAGGAAGAAGAGAAAGTTGAGGAAAAAGGTTACCGTAACATTGCCCTCTTCGGCGTGGATGCCAGGAACGGTGAGTTGGGCAGGGGAACTAGAAGTGATTCCATCATCATTGCCAGCATCAATCAGGATACCCAGGAGATCAAACTGATTTCCATATTCCGGGATACATTCCTGAATCTGAGCAACGATACTTACAATAAGTGTAATGCGGCTTATGCGCAGGGTGGGCCGGAACAGGCAATCAATATGCTCAATGCAAACCTGGATCTGGACATTACGGATTATGTGACGATTGGGTTTGCAGGACTGATCGATGCGGTAGATGCGCTGGGCGGTGTAGAGATGGAAATCACGGATGCGGAGATTTCCCATTTAAACAATTATCAGTTGTGTATGGCGGAGGAACTAAATGTAGATTATATTCCTGTGGAGCATAGCGGAAAACAGCAGCTTAACGGGATGCAAGCTACGGCGTATTGCAGGATACGCTATACCAAAGGCGATGATTTTAAGAGGGCTGAGAGACAGAGAAATATACTGATGGCGATGATGGGAAAGGCACAAAACGCTTCCGTAGGAGAGTTGACTGATATGGTCAATGCAGTATTACCGCAGGTAGAGACATCTCTAAATGTCAATGAAGTCCTGAGTGTGCTTGGGAGTGTGGCCGGTTACAGCGTGGTCACAAGCGATGGATTTCCTTTTGATGGCAGCAGAGTCGGTGCCAATTTAGGCAGTAAGGGAAGCTGTGTGATCCCCAATAATCTGGAGGAGAATGTGAAGCTGCTTCATGAAGCGCTTTATCCGGAGAAGGCGTATGCGCCTTCCAGACGGGTGCAGGATATCAGTGATGAGATTGAGAGACTGACGGAAGAATATATAGAATAAATGATAGAATAAAGAGCGGATGGTATTCCGTTCAGAGGAAATATTATATACGACAGCAGGTCTTTGCAGACTGCTGTCGCATTAAGTTTGACGGATGCAGATAGAGGTCTGAGCCTTGCCTCAATTAGGTATGCTGACAGGGTTGGGGCTAAAGGAAATTGTGCTGACGAAGATCTGTGCAGAGGGAGGTTATATATGGGAAAACTTCTGGTTTATTTAAAGCATTATAAGAAGGAGACGGTCTGCGCTCCCCTCTTTAAGATGCTGGAGGCTACCTTTGAACTGTTTGTGCCGCTGGTGATGGCGGCGATTATCGATACGGGTATCAAGGAAGGCGATGTCTCCTATGTATTGAAAATGGGACTTCTGCTGATCGCGTTGGGATTGATCGGCCTGGTCTGTTCCATCACGGCCCAGTATTTTGCGGCCAAGGCGGCGGTGGGATTTTCCACCGGTTTAAAGCACGCGCTCTTTAGCCATATTCAGAGTCTCTCTTTCACAGAGATTGATACCCTTGGCACTTCCACCATGATCACCCGCATGACATCAGATGTGAACCAGGTGCAGAACGGCGTCAATATGGTGCTGAGGCTGTTCTTACGTTCCCCCTTTATTGTGTTCGGTGCTATGATCATGGCTTTTACCATTGACGTGAAGGCAGCTATGATCTTTGTGGTGACTATTCCCCTTTTGTCGATCGTTGTGTTTGGTATCATGATGATCACCATGCCCATGTACAGAAAGGTGCAGGCCGGGCTGGATCAGGTGCTTGGCGCCACCAGGGAAAACCTCACCGGAGCAAGGGTGATCCGCGCTTTTAATAAAGAAGAGGAAGAGATAGAACAGTTTGGGATAAAGAACGCGGCGCTCACCGAACTGCAGCTTTTTGTGGGGAAAATATCCGCGTTGACCAATCCGGTCACATATATTATTATCAATGCGGCTACCATCTTTCTGCTCTATACCGGAGCAGTGCGGGTGGACGAGGGAACCATTACCCAGGGAGAAGTGGTAGCTCTGGTCAATTATATGTCCCAGATTTTGATCGAACTGGTGAAATTGGCGAATTTGATTATTACCATTACGAAGGCTCTGGCCTGCGCGAACCGGATTGAGAGTATTTTCGAGATGCAGTCTTCCATGGCCTGGGAGCAGGAGGCGGCAGATGGAAAGCAGGATATTCCATATGCCGTAGACTTCGACCACGTACACCTGGCATACGCCGGGGCTGGTGCGGAATCCCTCTCCGATATTGATTTTAAGGTAAAAAAAGGACAGACTATAGGCATCATCGGCGGCACGGGATCCGGAAAATCTTCCCTGGTCAATATGATTCCCCGGTTTTATGACGCCACTCAGGGAGCTGTGCGGATAGACGGTAAAGATGTGAGAAGTTATTCCATGGAAGAACTGCGGCAGAAAGTAGGCGTGGTCTTACAGAAAGCCGTCCTTTTTGCAGGGACGATTCGGGAGAATCTGCTTTGGGGAAAGGCGGACGCCACAGAGGAAGAACTGTGGCAGGCCCTAGCCACGGCCCAGGCCAAGGAATTTGTGGAGGGCAAGGATGGTAAGCTGGATGCGGTCGTAGCCCAGGCGGGCAGGAACCTTTCCGGCGGACAGAGACAGCGTCTGACCATAGCCAGGGCACTGGTAGGAAATCCGGAAATCCTGATTCTGGATGACAGTGCATCAGCTTTGGATTACGCTACAGATGCGGCCCTGCGTAAGGCACTACGGGAACTGCCGGGAGAAACAACCGTGTTTATCGTATCCCAGCGGGCGTCTTCCATTCAACATGCAGATCAGATCATTGTGCTGGATGACGGTCTGATGGTGGGCTGCGGCACCCATGAAGAACTTTTGCGGGATTGTGAAGTGTATCAGGAAATCTACTATTCACAGTATCCAAAGACAGAGAGTGTATAGGGAAAGGCGGGAACAGGCATGAAAGGACAGAGAAAAACCCTGGGAAAGGTTTTGCGTTATATTAAAAAATACTGGTTCTACCTGGCGGTCTCTATCGTGATGGCTTCCGTCACTGTGGCGTTGACACTGTACTTGCCTATATTGACCGGTAAAGTCATTGATTTGGTGATCGGCGTGGGGCAGGTAGATTTCGCAGGCGTATTCGGCATCCTCAGACAGATGGCCGTAATCATCGTCCTGACGGCGGCGGCACAGTGGATTATGAACGTGTGCAATAATAAGATGACCTATCGTATTGTGCAGGATATCAGGAATGAGGCTTTTCAGAGAATTGAGATACTGCCTCTTAAATATATTGACGCCCATTCTTACGGTGAGGTGGTGAGTCGTGTGATCGCGGACGTGGACCAGTTTGCGGACGGTCTGTTGATGGGATTCACCCAGTTTTTTACCGGTGTGATCACCATCCTGGGTACGTTAGGATTTATGCTCAGTGTCAATGTAGCCATCACAGGTGTCGTTGTTTTAGTGACACCATTGTCGTTTTTTGTGGCCGGCTTTATTGCCAAGAAAACCTTTACCATGTTTAAATTACAGTCCGAGACCAGAGGCGAACAGACGGCTCTGATCGAGGAGATGATCGGCAACCAGAAAGTGGTGCAGGCTTTTTCCCATGAGGATGAGGCGTTGGAAGAATTTGATGAGATCAATGAGAGACTGCAGGATTGTTCCCTGCGCGCCATCTTTTTCTCCTCCATCACCAATCCCTCAACGCGATTTGTCAATAACCTGGTGTATGCCGGTGTGGCAGTGACCGGTGCGGTCTATGCAATCCGGGGCGGTATCAGTGTGGGACAGCTGTCCTGTTTCTTAACCTATGCGAACCAGTATACCAAACCCTTCAATGAGATATCGGGCGTGGTGACCGAACTGCAGAACGCTTTGGCCTGTGCCGCACGTATTTTTGACTTGATTGAAGAGGAACCACAGGTGCCTGAGCAGGCGGACGCCAAAGTACTGCACGATGTGGAGGGCAGGGTGGACCTTTCCCATGTGGCTTTTTCCTATGTACCGGAAAAACAGCTGATCACAGATTTTAACCTGTCCGTTCAGCCCGGACAACGGGTGGCGATCGTAGGCCCTACGGGCTGTGGCAAGACCACAGTCATCAATCTGCTGATGAGGTTTTATGATGTGAATGAGGGTAAGATTTGTGTGGACAGTGCGGACATCCGGGAAGTGACCAGAAAAAGCCTGCGGTCTAATTACGGTATGGTGTTGCAGGAGACCTGGTTAAAAGTGGGAACAATCCGGGAAAATATCGTGATGGGAAAACCCGATGCCACGGAGGAAGAGATCATTGCTGCGGCGAAGGCGTCCCATGCGCATAGCTTTATTAAGAGACTGCCCCAGGGATACGATACTCCTATCGGGGAAGATGGCGGAAGCCTCTCCCAGGGACAAAAACAGCTCCTGTGCATTACCCGCGTTATGCTGTGCCTGCCGCCCATGTTGATTTTAGACGAAGCCACATCCTCCATTGATACCAGGACAGAGATTCGGATTCAAAAAGCCTTCGCCACCATGATGCAGGGACGCACCAGCTTTATCGTGGCCCACAGACTTTCCACCATTCGGGAGGCCGATGTAATCCTTGTCATGAAGGACGGCAATATCATAGAGCAGGGAAATCATGAGACACTGCTTGAGAAGAAAGGGTTCTATGCGAACCTTTATGAGAGTCAGTTCGCCTCATAATAAGAGCCGTCCTGATTGTAGTCCATGGATTCCGAGCGGATGTCGGTGATGACGCCCTCTTCCCAAGTAAAAGAAAGGTAGCGGTAGACTACTTTGTGATTGGCTAGGTAGGACTCATCGGTCAGAAAGGAGAGCAGATCCGACTGTTCGATTTCGTTTTCCTCACAGAACAGTTCCATGTCCAGGGGTTGGCCATCAACGAAAAAAGTGGGCAGAATAATCGTCTCGACGGTATCGAACGGGATTTCATCCATGGCAAGAAACTGATAGGCTGTCTCAGAAGTAGTATCCGTTACAGCTGAAAATATCATATAGTCCTGATAAGCGGCCCGAAAGGTCCCGGCATCATCTCCAATCTTGACGCCGCGGCTGGTAGAGCCGTTTTCTGCGTCCAGCTTATAATCTTCCAGTGTCAGAAGTGGCGTTTCCTCACCGCAGGCACATAATAAATAAGAAGCCAGACAGAGAATCAGCAAGCTTACGATTGTCTTTTTCATGCGTGATCAGTTCCCTTCGTTATTTTTCCTGTGTAAAACGTAAATGTGAATACTGCGTCAGGCAGCAGGTATCCAATTTAAAAACCCGTGAGGATAACTCACGGGTTGATGACAGGGGCAGTAGGAATCGAACCCACATCGATGGTTTTGGAGACCACTGTTCTACCTTTGAACTATGCCCCTTTATTATGGTACGGCAGGCTTATAAAAACCGCCGAGAGTTATTATAGCACAGGTGGGATGGTTGCGCAAGGGGGAGAATGATATCTCAAAAGGTGGAAAATATATTTTTAAGAAAAGGATTAGAATTATAACATATAATTTTATAATGTTATAATTTTATAACATTTATAATTGACATTAAGGGTGTATATGCTAAAATAACAGTAAACGGAAATGGAGGGATGATCATGAATGAATTGCTTGGAGGTCGTATTAAGGCATTAAGGAGTGCAAAAAATTATACGCAGGAGCAAATGGCTGATCGGATTGGTGTAAGCAGGCAGAAGTATGCCCGTATTGAAAGCGGAGCAAATAGCATTACACTGGAGATTCTCTCCAAGATTGCAACAGCTTTAGACGTAACGGTGGGAGATATTACAAGAGTACTTGACGAGACGCCAATGGTTGCGTATAGGGTAGGAGAAGAAGGAATTTCGTCTGAAAAGATATTTGATATGCTTGATTTGTTTTATGCAAACAAACATCTGTATGCGAAACTTCAGCATAAGGATAAGGCATAAAGGAGGTTCAAATGCAGGGAAGCAGAGGGAGAGAAATCCGGATTAAAGCTGATGAGTTCAGGGAAAAATGCAAAGTGAGTCGTTATGGAATTGTTAATTTATTTAAGGATTGCGAAAGACAGGGATATAAAGTGCTTCGCTATCCTCTCGGTGAAGCAGCTGATCTTGGGTTTACATTGAAGAAAGATAATGACGTTGTAATTTTTACCAATACATGTAGTCGGTTGTCCAGAGAAATATTTACTTTGGCACATGAGATCGGTCATGTAATTCTTCATGGGGAGGAAGGGTTGCCTTTTATTGATGATAAAATAACGATTTCAGGTAGAAGTACGGATGAAAAGGAACAGGAAGCCAACTATTTTGCAGCTTGTTTACTAATGCCGGCAGATGAGGTGGAAAGATTCTTGGATTTAAAGATAACCAGCTTCCTTGAGCAAAGATTATCAGCAATGGATATTGCGAGAATCATGTCCGAATTTAATGTAAGTTTTGATATGGCATTATATCGCTTGGAAAACCTTGGGAAGATCAATGAGGGTGAGCGGTTAATGCTCAATAGTGAAAAAAATTTAAAAAGGGTAGGAAATCTTCTTAAGAGCGTTGGGGGAAATTCCAGATTAAATGTTGTAACTAATGATATTGATATACCATATGAGTATCTTGACTATGTTATTTATAATTACAATCACAATGCAATTCCCAAAGATACGCTTGAAAGGGTATTGGAATGTTATCAGTTGAGTCTGGAGGATGTCAGTGATAGACTGGTAAATCATTTTGGCAATGAAGAAGACGATGACGATTCAGATGATATGATAGGAGATTTGACAGAGTGAGAGCCTCTTTAGATACCAATGCAATTATCCATTTTTATAAAGCGGGACTCCAAGATATATTATTTAGTTTTTTTGATGAGGGTGTCTTTATATATGAACAAATTCGTAATGTGGAGTTGAAGAATCACGGGGAAGAAATTTTAGAAGAAGTTGATGCAGATATTGCGTTAGGGAAAATAGTTTTATATACAGACATGAAGTTAAAAGAGCAGGCTGTTTACAAGATATTTGAAAATAATGTTAAGGATAACAGACTTCTATATGGAGCAGGAGATCTTGGAGAGGTATATGCAATTTCGTTGGCACAGACATTGGGTGCGTATTCTCTAGTGACAGATGATACAAAACAAGGTGGACCATACATGTCCCTTTTACAATTTGAAGATGATATAATGCCATTTACATTTGCAGATGTTTTGATATTGAGATATCTTGTAGGAATTGTTGATGCAGACCAGACTGTAAAGGATTTTAATAGGATTAATGAAGTTTCAGGTTTAAATTGGACATTTAAGAGTCAACTCTTAAAATTTAAAAAACGTTTTTGGAAAGAACCGTACAGAAAAGAAGATACTGAATGGATTCTTAAATTTACAGATGCAGATATTAATGGGTTAAGGAGTCAGATTGCATTGTTAAAAAAATCTATATGATGAATTTAAAGTTATACATAAACGCCAGATTCTAGGAACGCCTCTGAATCTGGCGTCTGTTTTTTATAATTAACTATATATCATCTGTACTTTTGTATTTTCCATCCCCAAAATGATGCAGAAATGATGCATTGTTGTTATATGATAAGGCAGACAAAGGATACGAAAAATCCATGTTTATAATAGGTAACAATATTTATTAGTAAGCAACAGTGCAGATACCCATGGGAAGAGGATAACAGCTATATGAGGAAAAGACTTTGCGAAATTTTAACGATTATGAGTTTGCTATTTACGCTCTACCACTATGCGGAGGAAAAGCCATTATATATAGGTGATAAAACAAGCATCTGTGCCGCAGAGAACCATCCATACCCTGAGAAAACACCGAGCGCGTCTGCAAAGAAAGAAGTGCCGAAAGAGAACGGGAAGGAGATGCTGCTAAAGACGTCAAAAGAAACAGGAAAAGATATATCAGAAGATATTCCGGAAACAATACCGGAAGAAGAGACGACGGAATTATATCAGGAGATAGTAGGCAGCGCAAAGCTGGATTGGCGCTGGATCATCAAGCCGGGGGAAGTTGAGGACTTCCAACTCCTGGGCAATACATACATAGCGGTCAAAAAAGAAAATGGGAAATATGGTATTCAGGATTCCCAAGGCAAATGGATCTGTGCAGAGGAATTTGATGCCATTGCTCCGTATAGCGAACACCTGGCATGTGCCTTAAACGGCGGGAAATATTATTATCTGGATGAAGAGGGACAATGCGTGACAGAAGGCGTGTTCCAGGAAGCCAGGAGTTTTCAGGAAGAAAGGGCGGCAGTGCGGATTAATGACCGCTGGGGATTCATTGATTCGAAGGGCGAGACAATTATAGACTGTCAGTATGAACAGGTCAGGGATTTCCGGGAAGGCCGTGCGGCTGTGAGCAAGCAGGGCCGCTGGGGATATATTGATCGGCAAGGAGAGACGATAGTACCCTGCCAATACGATGAGGTAAAAGATTACAGCGAAGAGCTTGCCGCGGTGAAGAAACAGAATAAATGGGGATACATTGACCAAAATGGTCAAACTATTATTGAACTCATGTATGACGAGGCAGGCAGTTTTAGCGAAGGCAAAGCACCCGTGAAACGCGGGGACTATTCGGAGGAAGGCGTAGACGAATGGGCATATATTGATTCGCAGAACGTGGTCGTGATCGGTTATTATCCCTATTGTGCGGCCGGAGCGTTTCGCATGAATGTGGGGGAATTTCATGATGGACTGGCCTTTGTCACGGATGGGATTCCTGGTATTATAGACGAGAAGGGAGAGTGGGTGTTTGACTCTGCTTTTTTCATAGATGACTTTGCCTGGGATCCCAAATACAAAGCCATTCCGGCATATGTTTTCGCAGATGATGCCATGCTTCAGAGAAAATATGGATTAGTGGCAGCAGATGGAAGCTGTCTTCTGGCACCGGTATTTGATGCTGTGGAAATGCCAGTGGACGACTATGTCAAGGTGGCAGTGGCGGTGGACGGGAAGCTCCTTTATGGGGCGATACAGCTTTTTTCTTTGGAGGAAACAGATTATCCATCGGCATATGACGAGGGAATTGTGTCCGATTTCCTGTCAATGGATTCGGAGGAATTTGAGAGAAACTATGACAAAAAGCAGCTGTATGCCAGAGATATCCTCTATTGCACCAGGGAGGCGTGGAAGTATGACGGGGAGAGAGTGGATGGCTTTCAGGACGCCAGGGATTGCTATGAAGTGGAAAGTATTACGGCGATACGATTTGGCAGCGGGAATTTCAGGGGTGGGGATGTATTTGGAGAGACTGCGGATCTGGCGGAGGAGCAGGAACCTGGATATGTGGTTGTCCGGTATTTCGGGGAATATGCCCTATCCATGTATTTTCGGGGAAATGCAGAGGGAGAGAGCGGGGAAACCGAGCCGGAACTCATAGAGCTTTCTTATATTAAGGTAAAACTGGAGAAAACGGACAGCAGGAAAGTGGCGCCGGCAGCCCTCTATGAGCGTCTGGAAGAATCCTATTATGAGGTGCAGGAGGAAATACAGTCGGGAGAGTGGGCCCTTTCCCCGGATCAAAAAAAGGCGGTGTGTATATCGAACGGAATGCTTCCAAAACACCCGGCACAGATTTTTGTGCGTTATCAGGAGAAAACACCGGATCTTATTTTCCGGAGAACCTCAGAATGTCACTTCATGAACTGGATTGATGCGAGTCATTTTATCTGTTATAACGATGCCGGCCCCGTTATGGTTCACTTGGAGAGCGGTCAGATAGAAGACGTCAAAAAGAAAGAGGATGACTATGACGGTTATGGATGTGATTATGAGATGCAGGGGGATTACCTGATCGCAACATGTCAGGATGAGGAGTACTATCGTTGGAAGATTGTCCGGGAAGACGGGGAGATACGGATGGCTGCAACAGATGCCTGCAAGGAGTTAAAGGAAATGTTGGAAGCAGGCTTTTTCCAGGATATTCCTTTTGGAAAGAAGGAAAAGGCGATTGTATTTTATGAGAAAAAGATAGGTTCCCCCTTTGTTGGATATCAAGTTCTGGTCTATAAAGAAACCGCCGGGAAAGATATCCTTTTGGAATGTGTATTTTGGATAGATAAGGAGAATGGGGATATTTATAAGCTGGGAGAGGAAGGCCATGAACTGGTAATGGCTGGTGTATTCCAGGGCTTCAGCTTACCGGATGAGCCGAAAATTAGCTTCACATATGGAAGGAAAACAGAGGATGAGGTGGTACAAGAATTGCTGAGCCAGGTGTCTGATTTCCTAAGAACAGAAGAAGGGTTGTCCGATTTTAAGATTATGTATGATGGCAGCAGCACTTTTCTGGGAAGAAAGTATGATTGTGTCAGTCTGATAGAGGATAACGGCACTACGGTACATACCCTGCAAAGATACCGGATCGATATGGAAACCGGAGCCTTGTACGAGGAATCAGAACATATTATGACAGGCAGGAGAATGGAACTGTACTATATGGGGGAAGGTTTTGATGGGCAGAAGGATGAATGGAGGACAGAGGAATATCGGGAGGCTTTACAGAGTGAAGCGCTGTTAGATTGGGAGTGGGTGATATTGCCCGGAAAATTTGATGATATTCAATTTCTAGGAGGCGAGTACATAGCCGTCCGGAAGGAAAATGGAAAATATGGTATCATGGACAGCTTGGGTGATTTTATAGATTCAGGAGAATATGATTCCATTGCGGCCTGTGGGGAACATATAGCGAGTTCCTGCGATGATGAGACAAACGACCATTTTGAGGAGGACAAATACCAGGCAGCGCCCAAATATATTTATGAAGATAAAGCGATGAAGAGAAGAGTCTGCGGATTGGTGGGAACAGATGGAAGCTGGCTTCTCAACCCAGACTTTAACTCTTTGGAGGCACCATATGGGGACTATGTCCGGGTGGTAGAAAAACATAATGGCAAAAACGTGTCTGGTGTAATACGATTGAAGAAAAAGTTCATGGAAGGATTGGCAGGATATAGAGTAAGTGAACTGGAACAATATCAGAGAGTCGTGCTTTATACAGATACCCAGGAGGACATAGATAAAATAGGACTGGTCACCTCATTAAAAGAATTAGATCTCCATCTGAGTTCCAAAGATGGGGAGGGCGCAATCTGGAATTTAGATGCGATTGGGGAACTGGAGAATCTGGAACAGTTGACAATAGGTGGTCATGGAGGTGGGGAGGAATTGGATACTACATCTCTTAGAAAGCTGAAAAAAGTTAAGAAAATCAGTTTGTGGTCAACGGTTATGGATATGTCTTTCCTGTCAGGTATGGAAGCCCTGGAGGATGTGTATACGGACAGATGTACGGGGATGGCGGATTTGTCTATGCTTACGGGCTTAAAGAATTTAAAGAACATAAGCATTGAATATGTTGACGTGGCAGATTTAAATTGCCTGAAAGATGCAGAACATCTGGAAGAGATCAGTATTCAGGCGACAGATGATATATACGGTTTTGAGGCATTGGAAAATTTTCATGAGATAGAGAGTCTGGATTTAAATGGGTATGGGGAAAATTCTGAACGTATGAATCTGGCTGTGTTAAAGAATATGAGAGAATTAGAATCTGTCACGATAGGAAGGATTTCGATAGATGGCTTGGAGTCTTTGACCGACTTAGAACATTTGGAGTGGGTTATGTTGGTTGATACCGGTGTTGATGATATAGAGATACTTTTTGAAATACCAAATCTGAAAAATCTGTATATATATGGGAATGAGAGTGAAACAGTGAGGAGACAGGCGGAAGAATATGCGGATTCGATTGAAGATATAGAAGTATCTGACGAGATGCCGTATGGGGGTTGAGATAGTATTGAGATTTAAAATTTGCTTGAAAATTAATTAGACATTTTTTTACGAATATGGTAGTATAATATTACAAAAAGGAGTAAATACTGACAAAAGAATACAGAACGTGTTAGTAGTATTAAACTACGCGGAAAATGATAACTTGCTTTATATTTATAATTTAGTATTATTGTATTAAAAAGTATAAAGCTGGTAAAAGATGAATAATATTATATATTTTCATACATACCGTTTAGATAAAGGTGGTGTACATATGTGTGCTATACTAGAAAAGATAAGAAATAAGTCTCCATATCAATTGTTTGACGAATATAATATTTCTATGATGCCACCAATAAATATTTCTTTATTGCTTGATAAAATAGGGATATCGGTAATTGCCAAAGATTTTTCAGATATTGAAGAGATGGCCGGAAGTAAACCAGGGTCTGTATTAGGTGCTGCATTTTCTAATAATGATAATTTGACAATTTTTTATAAGAAATCGGATTCTTTACATAGAAAAAAATTTACTATTGCACACGAATTGGCACATTGCTGCCTAGATTGTCCTCAAAATGAAAGTTCTCATATAGAATTTAGATTAGAACCTTTTATAAATATGTCTGAAGAAGAATTACAAAAGGAACGTAGGGCAAACATATTTGCAGGGCAATTATTAATACCAAAAGACCTTTTATTATCATATTATGATAAAATGATAATCCCGTCATTGACAGAGTTAGCGAAGATATTTGAAGTTTCCTCATCTGTAATGGCAGCAAGATTAGATTATTTAAAAAAGGCATACTACAAAGATAGTGTAACGGAAATTATTATATAATCATAATAAAGGACTAGTAAGATGGCTCAAAAGAAAAATGATATTCCATTGAATAGAAAAATAAACGACGTTTTAAGGAATGAGTCAATTAAAGGACAAAACGATTTTGGAGAGGAAGTGGAAAGTGAAAAGACATTTGAAGAAGACTCTGAGGATATTGCGGATAAAATAATTGTTAATGCAAATCAATATTTTCTAATAAAAATTTTGTCGCCAGAAATTAATAAAAACGAAGATAAAAAACGTAAGCATAAGGATAAATTGATATCAATCGTTAAAATATTTTTAATTTGTCAATTTATAGTGCTTATGTGTTTGCTTTTCGGAGTGACAATTATGATTTTTGTTTTTCATGGATTAAAAAATGACTTAGATTTAGCTTATATTGAATCAATAATTAAATTTATTTCGGTATATATTACTTCTGTGGTTGCAGAACTAATTGCCATGTTATATTTTATTGTTTCCAATGTATTTGATACATCTATTACAGGATTAGTAGAGATATACAAAGATGCAACGAATAATGAGCAGGAGAGTTGAATCTCTTGCTCATCTTATCTTTCACTCCCCCACCATACGTAAAACCGCATGGAAAGTCCTCGTATCCCCATCATAATACACCTGCATATCTCCTTCATAGTTCTCAATCGTGCGCCGAATACTTTTCATCCCCAGGCCATGTTGGGCACGGTCCTTCTTATGGGAAAGAAGCCGCCCATAGGCATCAAATGGATCTTTCGCGCAGGAGTTTTGGACAGCGAGTATGATATAAGGCGTGTTTTCCTGCCGTTTGATGTGAAGTTCGATGAAAGAATCAGGGATACCAGCAGCGGATTCCAATGCGTTGTCCAGAAGATTACAGAAAAGGGCAGTCAGATCGTTGGCGGACATAAAGTCGATACAGCCGTCACGGATATCGGTTCTTAGGTCAATTTCCTTTTCTTTACAGAGTTCTTTATAGCGGCAGAGAATGGCATTGAGGGTATCGTTTTTACAAAACTGCAGGAGGGCGGAAGTTTGCAGGCTGGAAGTCTGTATCAAATTATTGATATAATCCATGATTTCTGACTGATGATTTTGCTCAGCGATGGTGGCGATGGCGTAGAGATGGCCTTTTATATTATGGATCAGGATGTTTCTGCTCTCATTTTGGAGACTCAGCATTTTGTAATATTCAGCCGTATCATTTTCTCTTAAGAGACGTATTTGCAGTTCCATAAAGTCCTGATTACGCTTCTGGGCATAGCTGAAAAAGAACCAGGTGAGGAGGTTCAGTACGAGGAGGAGGATGGAGCAGACGGACATCATTTGGTTGAGAAAAGTAGGGATATCTGCAGTAAAATAGATGATATAAAGTGTAAACATTACGAAGAAAGTAACGAGAGGAATGGGAACTAGTACTAGGGCGCCCCGATTTCCTGTCGTTTTTTTGTTTTTGGAAGCAATGGGTAGATGAGACAGTATATATACTATAGAAAAGTAGATTAGCTTATTTAAGAAAATGCAAATAATGAGCAAATTGATGTCGGAGCGGGCTTCATAAAAATTTCTAGCGAAGTTTGGAAACAGGGAAAGTGAAAGAATCTCACCAAATCCCATAGCGATGGTTATAACTCCGGTATGGAAAAGGGCAGCGGATAATTTAGTATGATACAAAAAGTAGATAAATATAAAAGCAGTTAGAAGAAAAGCGGCCGCATTTAATGGATAGATATTTAGCATGGACAGGAAAAACAGCATACTGTAGAGCATGGATAGGACTAAAACAGTCCGACGGGTGGTATATTTGGGAATGAATAGATCATTACAGTACAGCCATAGAATGAAGGCTTCAATCAAATATATGATGACATAACAGAATAGAACTTCCATACAGAATCTCCTTTTATCAACGGCTGGTTTCAAGGTACATGAAATAGGCTTTTTTAAACTGATTGTATTTTCGCCTGGCCAGATATGCTTTTCCGAAATCTGATTCAAAAATAATCATTTCATGGTCAAACTTCAGTACATATTTCATATTGACAATATAGCTTTTGTGAGTCTGAAAAAAGGATCCGGCATGCAGGGTGTCGATCCAGGAATGGAGTGGTTTTTGAGCAGGATATGTCCCGGAAACAGTGTGGACGAGGGTGGTTCTAGCCTGCGCTTCGATATAGATGATGTCTGATTCAGACATTTTAAGGGAGTCCTTTCCGTTCTCGATGACCACAGTAGAAGTAAGGCGGGAATATAGCTGCATGGCATCGTTCATGTTTTGAAAAAAGCGCGCCCTTTCCAACGGTTTAGAGAGATAACGAAATACCTGGAAGCGCATGGCGTCATCCAGATACTGCATATAGGAGGTTATGATGAATATAAGGACCTGGGGATTTTGCTTTTTTAGTTCATTTCCGACAAGGATTCCGTTTGATTCAGGCATTTCGATATCCAGAAAGACGATATCTTTCTGGCCGGTATCTCTCAGCAGGAAATTTCCATCTGAAAACATAACAAGTTCAGGGATTTCATAACCGTTATGGGCAAAATACTCCTGAAGACAGCATCTGATCTGGTCTATAATATTCTGTTCATCATCACAGATTAGGATGCGCATGTAGTATTCTGCTCCTTTACAAGATTTTCGTAGTTCTATTCTACTGAAAAACAATTAAAAATGCAATGATTCTTTCTTTTTCTTCTATATTTCGATTTCTAAATGCAATATCAATTATTGTGACACAAAATTACAAGCAAAACGACCAATGATGCAATATAATGACCGTTCACACGTAATCTATCGAAAATTTTGTCTGTTTGCGCTATGATTTGCATGAAGGAGGTTATTTATTATGGATAAAAAGAAGATTAGCAAAATAGTTGCGGGGAAAGTAGTCAAAGTATTAGATGTTTCATTGCGCGCGGAGGCAAATACAACTTCGTGTATAGCTATGTATCAGCCGAAAGCCCCTGAATCATTATCAAAGTTTAAGAGAAAGTAGGAATCATATGGAATGGTTGGCTGGTAAAATCGTAGAATGGCTGATTGTCCATGAGACGGTGGCGAAAGAGGACAGGGATTTGTATGAGTATGCAGTGATATGCCTTTTGATGGCCGGCGCGCCGCTTGTTCTAGCTGTATTTGTGGGAGGATTTCTGGGAGAACTCAGTACTGCACTGTTTATTATCCTCCCCTTTATGGCGCTTAGAAAATTTAGCGGCGGGTATCATGCGAAGCATGTGGAAACCTGTCTGATTTGTTCTTCCGGGTTATTGGTGATAAGTATTATGATTGCAGCACGAATTGCATACAGCTGGCAGTTGACTATGGCAATGTTTACGGGAGCCGCTTGGATGTTTGCATGTAGTCCTATAGATTCGATGGACAGGAAATTGGATAGAGAAGAGCAAAAGAGATATAAGTATGTGGTGGGGATTCTTTCTTTTACAGTATGTGTCATTTCTGTCTTGTCAAAGTTATATGGGAGTGAAAGATTTGCAGTCTGTATGGCGATCGGACTGTTCCTGACATTGATTCTGCAAATTCCCTGTGTATTACAAAAAGTAGTCAAAAAGATTAAAATAAGAATTTCTGTTTTTATAATAGCCCTTTTATGCTTTAGCGTTTGCACACAAACCATAGCAAAGGCACAAGAAAAAGAATTACCTTCTGCAAATGAGATTGTAGTACTTTTGGATTGCAGTCAGTCTATGAAAAGTGTAGATGCTTTCTATGCGTCTTTTGATTTTGCCAAAAGTCTATCTGCGGTTTTACCGAGAGATTACCGGATAGGAATGGCCGCATATCAGAAAGAAGTGTGCGTTACACAGCCGTTGGGAAGCAGCCATGGTACGATAGAGCGGGCGTTAGGAGAGATAGAATATGCTGATTATGGAAATGCAGGAGCAGGACTCGTGGCAGCAGAAGGGTTGTTTGATAATAGCGCTGCAATGAAAAAGATTATCTTAATTTCAGATGGCGAAATTATGATGCATACGGAGGAAGAGACGCAGGAATCTGTGGATTTATTTACAAAAGCGATCGAGGAAGCCAGAAGGAATGATATTATCATAGACGTTGTGGCTCTGGGGCCTCGGATGGAGGACGGGTATACCGTATATTCCGCAGCCGGAGCAACGGGTGGTAAGTTATATGAACTGGCGGATGAAGAGGAACTAGGAGCACTAGCGGAGTCGTTGTTTTTTGAACACGGGGATATAAAGGCATCTCAGGTAGGACAGATCAGCGGATTGAACGGCGAGTTATCAGTGAATCTTCCAGATTGTCTGATGAGTAAGGCTAAGCTTGTTCTGTTGGGGAGCCAGCAGAATGACAATATGACTTTAAATTGTGAAGCAGACAGGATTAACGTGTCAAAAGGGACCGATTATACGGTAATAGAGTTGTCAAACCCATCATCGAATGAAGTCAAAATACAAATGAGCGCGGATTCATCAATGGATGTCAAGGCATATCTGATTGCTGAATATGACTATAACCTGAGTGCTGCCTATACGTATATCCAGGAGGAACAGACAGCGTACTTTCGATTGGAAATAACAAATCACAACGGGCAGGATATGTTGACCGGGCATCTGAAAGACGGCGGCGTACAGGTATATCTGGATGGAGAGAGGCAGACCGGTCGGATAGCAGACGGAGCATACTGTATTTCCAGACAGTATGAACATGACGCGGCGGCGGACTTTAGGATTGCATTTGATGGTCTGTACGGTAATTATTATGGAGATCCGGAGGAAGCTGTAGAGATTGTGGTGCCGGTCATAATAGAGGAAGAGCCGCCTAAGATTGATTGGTTTTTCTGGTCGGTTATCACTATTTTCATAGCGGCATTAGTCATTATATTGTGTCTGGCGTACAGGCAGAGGAAGAGGACTGCGAGCAGACGAAAGTTCATTGATGAGAGCCGAATACTACCGGGGGAAAGCATAAACCGAAAAAGTGAATTTAACGGGAAATTGCAGATTTATGTGATACATAGTAAAGAGGAACTTGATTATCCGCCAGAGAGCATCAATCTGTTTGCAAGATGTAATCGTGAAATGCTCACTTTGGAATGGCTTCTGGACGCTTGTAATCTTCCGCTTCATTTAAGAGGGGCGGAGAGGATCATCATAAAACCGGGAGACGACAGGAGTCTTATCATTAAGAACAACAGTAAAGCCTCAGTGCTGATGGGGCGGGAATTATTGATGAAGGGACATGCGTATCATCTGTATTATGGGGAAAAAGTAACTTTTATTTTTGATCAGGAAGATACAGAAATAGAAGTTCACTATAGAGACTTAAAACCAAATGAAAGATAGGGAGGTAGACAATGAGCATAATCAAACAGACAAACAGGACATTACTGTTTGAAGAGATTAATCCGGAGAAACCTGATCTTCTGACGCTGGTAGGAGATGTGAGGGGGATTGACAGTTTAAGTGATGAGAAGATTAAAGAGATGAACGAGGCGTTGCTAGTGAGGAATTTCGACGAGTTTATAACCAAGTTTGAACCGGTTGTATATTCTTTCTTTAATGCCAATAATCAGAAGATTATGTATACGCTGAAAAAGCCGGAGACCATTCCGGAGGACATGCTGACGCCTATTTATTTGAACAAGCAGAATGATTTCCTTAAGATGCTGATGTCCCTTGTGGAGGCGAAACGGTCACAGAGCATCATTAACGTGGATTTTCAGTTTGATAAGCTGACGGATATGATCTCTCCCAAGAAAGTCATGGAGGATATCAAGCAGAACCGTAAGGAATTGCAATATACTTATAAGAATTATGCGGAATTAGAGGACGGCGATCCACACAAATTAGATATTGCGGATAAACTGAATGTCATGTTTGAAGAGGCAAGTGTAAATTACAATAACGTATTGGCGATGCTGCCGCTTGCCATTGAAGATATCAAGACAAGACTTCTTTTGGGAGAAGCGGAGGAGAAGAAGGATAACACGCCGCTTGCGCTGGGCGTTTTGAGCATGGATGAAAAAGGAGAACTTAAAGTGTTGGAAGTGCCCAAGACAGAGACGGCAGAACTGATGGTCGTGGATGACAATGTCAATGCAGGTCTGATTGCGGCATTGGAAGATGATTATGAGGCTCTCAATGAAGAGAGCAGTGATTATGTGAAAGCACTTGTGACAAGAACATACTGCCCGCTTGCCTCCACCATGGTGAGTAATATTGATGTCAAGCAGGAAGTCAGCAACTACAATTCTTATCTGGAATTTTATAAGACTGCCAAGGATGATTTTATCAAAGTAGTAAAACCCTTGATTGAGAAGATATTGGGCGTGTGGGCTTATTTTGAGCAATATCCGTCTAATTTAAAAGGCATGAGGCCGACCATGTTTGTGACCAATATCTCGAATGATATGCTGGTAAAGAGCAATAACCTGCCAAGACTGATCGCTTTCTTAAATACGGTCAATGCCAAGAATGATTTCGATAATGCCATATGGTATGGTATTGTTCCTTCAGTGTCGTTGGATCAGAACTCTAATATCAAACTGACTAGACAACGTTTTCAGGGAAATGAGAAAGTGGAAAAAACAGGCGTGAACAGCGTGGAAGCATTGGTAAGACTGTTGGATGTGTTGAAAGATTATGCAGTACAGTGCTTTTTCAGCTATGAGACGGGCGACAAGACCACCTTTAATTACATGGCGACAGAGGGAATTGAGAAATTTGAAGAACGGTGCAGTTCCTTGACCGGGAAAGCATATAGCGAGTATGCCATTCCGTGTATCCCTAATTTTACGATTATCCCAAAAGAGAAGTCTGGTGTGATCTTAGACAAGCGTATGACTGTCAATGAAAATAACATGGCGGAATTGTCCAAGGAGAAAGAGGATATCATGAAGCTGTGGATAGATGGGGTATATGTGGGAGCCGCCTACATTGCGGCAGGTCTTGTGGCGGCATACCAATGTCCGGATTACCTGAAAGAGAAATTTAAGAGAAACGTGGACGAGGAACTTCCAGGTGTCAGATTCGATATTGAGGCGGGAGACCATCCGCTGAGAGTTCATACGGTGATGGCCAAGGAGATTACCGGCTTTACCAATTCCATTAAGAATGAGATTAACAGACGCAGCTTCGGATTTGTATTTTCATCCGAAAATGCCATGTTGGAGACAGAGAACATATCCCATATCATGGTTTATAAAGCAAGGAACCTGATGAGTGACGGCAAGGTGTACGAGCCGATTTACAAGACTCAGGTGACTACTTATATCGAGAGAGTTTTGCGCCATGCGACCAGCGATTATAAACAGGAGAATATCGTGAAATTCTTCTCGAACAACCCTTCCAGCCAGAAGAGCAGATGGCTGGAGAAGAAAGCCTGCGTCAACGCGATCCTGGGCGCAGGGGATGATGTGGAATATGAGATTGATGAGAGTAACGGATACTGTGTACTGAACATCACATTTAACGGCAACGTTAAGAATCTGGAAATCGAAATCAATCGACTTAACTCAAACAACCGTGCAATGTAATGTAAGAAAAGGAGGATGCAAAAATGGGTTTCAGGTTGAGTGTAACAGGTGGTGCAGAGCAGATCGCTCTGAATGAAAAGAGCATCAAGAATGTGGTCTTCGGTTCTGAGTCCGCGGTGGATTCCAACGCGAGGGCAACCGATTTCGGTGTCTCCATGAAGATATGGGGTAAGATGCTCTATAAGCTGGGCGGGGAGGGCAATGACGCTACATTGGAACTTTCCAAGTGGTCAGTGGTTCCGTCAGAGAAAGCAGACTGCTACCGCACTGCGACAGTAGAGGTCATTTCGGCTGGGCAGGTTGTCCGCAAATATGAAGTTCCCAATGCTTTTGTCATGGAGTACTCTGAGGAGATGGATGATGAGACAGGCGTGGGGACATTCTACCTGCATGTGAAGCAGAAAAAGGACGAGAATGACAAGGTAAAAATCGAAGGCGGATACGCAGGCGAGTAGAGAAAATGGAAAGAAGCTGAAAGGAGAAAAGCGATGGCATTTGTAGTAAAAGTTGAGGGTATGGAAGCATTTGAAATATCAAAAGAGTGTGTTAAGAGCGTGAAGATGACTACGGACATTCCACAGGATTCCAATGCGAGGACAAAAGATTTCGGAGCTACCATGACGATCAAAGGCAAGATTCTGACCGCAGTGGGCGGAGATCCCTTTGACAGTACGAGGAAAATGGCGTTGTGGTCAGTGGTTCCGGCAGAGAGAGCCGACAGCTACAGGAAAGTAACGGTGGAGTATGTTGCCGCAGGCATCATGGAAAGAAAGTACTGTTTCCCCAATGCTTTTGTAATCGACTACAAGGAAGATTACGGTGATGAAGAGGGAATCGGAACCTTTACTCTTGTCATTAAGCAGAAAAAAGACAAGATTAGTACAGTGTCGGTAGAAGGCGGCTATATGGCGTAGTGCGGTAGCCTTATTGTTTTATTGGCTGTCAAGGTACATATAATCTGAGGGCGTATCCAACATCTGTTGCATACGCCCTCTCAGAAAAAGGAGCCTGTCATGGATTATTATAAAATACTGGGAGTGACCAAAGAGGCCGATGAGGAACAGATCAAGCAGGCTTACCGCAGGATGGCGAAAAAATATCATCCGGACTTAAATCCGAATAATCCGCAGGCAGAAGCAAAATTTAAGGAGATTGTGGAAGCATATGAGACGCTTGGAGATGCCGACAGGCGCAGGGCATATGATTTAAAACAGGAAAAGACGGTAGAGCGGGGCCGGAAAGCGGGACAAAGTAGTGCTAAGGAAAGTGTCGTTACACCGCAGATGGATTTTGGTGCATTTACGAAAGATATGGAAAAATATTTCGGATTCTCTTTTATGACAGGCGACTCCTCGCAAGGGCAGGATTCTGCGCAGAGTGGTCAAAAAGTTGGCGGCAGTAAGAAGAATCCGTTGGATGTGACGGAGATGTTCGAAGCGTTTATGAAGATGAAATAAGATAAAACTATATGGAAATATTGTTAAGGTTATATGGAAATGATGCAAAAATGATGCAAAAGAGGATTACAATATGAACAAGAAAATAACATTAGACATATCAATTGTCGTATCTTGCATGACTGGTATGGCGTTGTCATATGTCTATCTGGACAATATAGAAAAGAACGTGAGTCTGACTATCTTGGGGATTGTGGGAGCGCTTTCCCTGTTATCTGTGTTTGACGATTTCATTCAAATCCATAAAAAAAGAGACAGATATCATGCTGAAAGAGCGGAGATTTCCGAAATACTGCTTCTGGGAGAAGATAACAATATAACGGATACATGGGATATTTACAGGAAGACATCCCTTGTATTTGGCAAGGATGAAGGGCAGAATCAGGTAGATATCAGTCTCAAGAATACTGATTATGCAGGAACTGTAGATGGAGAGCACGCGGTTATGAATTACAGTAACGGCAGCTGGTACATAGAAGATCTGGACAGTGAGAACGGAACAAGGATTCAGAGAAACGGAGAAGACAAACCCTATAGGGTTTCTTCCAGAGAACCTTGTAAGGTGGAGAAAGGGGATATCATCTATCTGGGGCTTGCACCGCTTAGGATACGATAGAAGTTTGGATAAAACACCGGATGCAGATAAAGAAAGGAACAGGAAGATACTATGAGTAACTTGATCAGATGTCAGAATGGACATATGTTTTCGAGCAGAAGGTATGGAACCATATGCCCTTATTGCAATATTGAGACGGCTACCAGAGAGAAACAGGAGACTGGACAGACAGAGATAGAGGTGGAAGAGTCCTTATTTCTACAGGAAGAGAACCCGGTGTGCGGATGGATTGTCTGTGTAGCCGGGCCCAGAAAGGGCAAAGACTACAAGATCATGGCCGGCAAGAATTTCGTGGGCAGAGCGGACGATATGGATATTCAGATATTAGGTGACAATAGAATATCCAGAAGAAATCACTGTGTCATTGTATATGATACGAAACAGAGTAAGACAGTGATACTGCCTGGAGACAGTAACGGGATTGTCTATTTGAATGATGAGGCGGTATATGTGCCCACGGAACTGCATCTGTATGATGTGATCGAGATGGGAGAGAGCCAATTTTTGTTCATTTCATTTTGTGGAGAGCATTTCAAATGGGAATAAGTGGAGGATATGCTATGTCATTGGAAGAGGGCGTGCTTTTCGCAATCTACCTGTTTATCATATGCCTTATCGCTGTGCGTTTCCTTGGCAGGGAACGGGGCAGGGTGATCAGAAGGTTTAAGATTGGAAAGGCGATGACGATCGGAGATAGACAGGTACAGGAAGATGACTATGGGGTATGTCAGAGTGCGGATGGCTTTTTGGCTGTGTTGGCTGACGGTATGGGTAAGAATTATGGCGGGAAGATCTCTTCAAGGATCGCAGTGAATACCATGAAGGATATGTTTCGTCTCTATAGGTCTTCCGAAAATCCTGCATATTTCTTTCGGAAGTCTTTTCATCGGATTAACATGGAGATTTTGAAGCAGCTGGATGATGGCCGGGGCGGAGCTAGCGTGGGTGCCGTCTTGATTAAGGATAATTACCTGTACTATGCGGTGGCAGGCAATGTCAAGATTGCAGTGTATCGCAGCGGCAGTCTTGTACCGGTCTCATCGGGGCATACCATAGATGTGCTGGCAGGAGATAGGTTTGTTCAGGGAACGATTACCAGGGAAGAAGCGTTGAAGCTGCTGGATAATACGAGAATGTATAACTATGTGGGCCAGGACGGCTTTCGGGAGATAGAATTTGTTGATACACCTATTCGACTGCGGGAGCGGGATATTGTGGCGCTGATGAGCGATGGTCTCTATGAGGGAATGGACTGGAAGACGATAGAGGAACTTCTGACAGGCAGGAAGAAATGTCAGCAGAAAGCATATGAAGTGATAGAACAGATCAATGCTGGAAGTCAGAAAGAGAAGGATAATGCCAGCATTGTTCTGGTTGAGGGATTCTTATGAGAAAGTACAACAGTAGCTTTAAGACTGCTTTTATTTCCGAGGAGGGAAGCAGGCTCAAAAATAATGATTACTTTGGATTCGTGGAACTGGACAAGTACGCTTGTTATGTGATTGCTGACGGCATTACAGATATGCGGGATTCCCAGAGCGCCCAAAAGGCGATAGAGGCAGTTATCAGCGCCTTCCATCGGGAGCCGGGGATTAGTAAAAGGAAACTGAGAAGGTATCTTAAATCTGCCAATAAAGAATTGCTTCAGGGTAAAAGTTATGAAAAGTTAAAAGCGTCCATTACCGTAGTGCTTACCAATTATGAGAAATTCCGTTATGGTCATGCGGGCAACACCCGGTTCAGACTGTATCGGGACGGACGGATGATTCTGGCAAGTTCCGATATGTCGCTTAGTCAAGATCTGGTCGAGGCGGACAGACTGGCGGAAGATAAGCTGGCAAAGCACGAGGAGCGGAACAATCTATATTCCTATCTCGGAAAGGAGCATTTTAAGCCTTTCTTGTCCAAAAAGAAAAAATTGACGGATGGGGATATCATAACCCTGTACACGCGGGGAATATGGGAGAACATAGACGAAGGGGAACTCTCCGATGTGTTTGCGGAGACAGGGAACGAACCCCTGGAAGAATGTGATAAGGTAGAAGACCTGCTTTTGTCCAGACAGCCGGAGAACCTGGATAACTATACCTTTGCGGCAATCTATATAGACAAGGTGTTTGTGGATCCCAACCGCAGGAAACGGATTAAGAAAATTATTATTATTACACTTGTTATTCTAATATTGGCGCTTGTGATAGGTATGCTGGTTTATCTGTGGAGGAGAAACAGGAGACTAAAACGGGAGGATATGGAGCAGTGTTTTGCCAATGTAGAAACCTACATAGAGGATAACAATTACGTCAGGGCTAAGGAAGAGTGCGATAAAGCGCTGGAATTGGCCAAGAAACTTCGGGATAAAGAGGTGGAAAATCATTATAACAATTATCTGATCTGTCTGGAAGCGGTCATGCGGGCGGATGATGCCTATGATGAGGGCAAATATGAGGAGGCCGGCGAGGCGTATCTGGCGGCGAAAGTCAGGACAAGGTATGCGGACCATATCGCGGCGGAGTATATTGAGGGCAGATTGCTGCAGATAGAGCATTATGAGCAGGTCTTCAACAATATCGGGCTGGGTGACAGTCTGCTTGCCTATGGCAGTTATGAGATGGCGGAACAGAGGTATCTGGAAGCCAAGAAAGACGCATCGGCCATTTATTTTGCAGAAGGAAAGCAGCAGGCCCTCGATGCCCTGGAGAAACTTTACGCGGAGTGGAGCGCGTCAGAGGAAGAGATAAAAGAGCAGGCGGCCGAACTGGCGGAGAGTGAAGCGGCAGCAGCAGAACTGGTCAGGCAGGGTGATGAGACCTACAGTGGCGGCGATTATGACGGGGCTATGGTGTTTTATCTGATTGCCTTGGAGAAATACACCAAGATGGAAGATACGACGCAGATAGCGTTTCTGAATAAAAAGATCATTGCCCTAAATGAAAAACAACAGGAAGTGGAGTCGAGGGAGTCAGAGGCCAGGGAATTTGAGGAAGTGGCCAGGATGTATGAGGAAGAAGGGGACTACGAACAGGCCAAACTGCAATACCAGTATGCTAAAGAAATCTATGAGGAGTTGGATAAGGCCAACAAGGCGGATGAGATACAGGGTAAGGTAGATATTGTCGAGACCAAGCAGGAAAAAAGCGAAAAAGACGAAAAGAATGAAAATGGCGGGGAAAATGTTGAGAGTGCCAACAAAACCGTGAGTGGAAACAATTAGAAGATGGATGAAAGAACGTTTGATTACGAGAATTATATACAGGAACAGCTTCGGCGGATTGACAATCTGGATGAACGTAGATTTGCCAAACAACTGTTGTTGGAGAGCCTGGGCAAGGTGATTGCCTGGTCGGAGCAGAAATACGATGCCCTGGAACAACGGATACAGAAGGAACTGGATATTCCATGGAAGCATTTTCATATCTGTATGACTGTGATTGATCGGAAGGACTATGATCCTATTAATAACTTCTGGTTCCCGGTGTGTGAGGAGGATGTGAAGAAAAAACAGGCGTCAGCCTGTGAGACGATCTATCTGGCGGGGAATGAGAAGGTATGCAGAGACTTTTTGGAAATGGGTATCTTACAGGGAATCAGTAAAGATACGGGAGAGAGTATCCGTTTTCAAATCAGGCCTTCGGATAAGTATCTGGGCAGTATGTGCAAGCTGTACAAGTTGTTTACCAGTAATCATGTGCCCTGGCAGACTGTGCATATGGGACATATGGAACGTTTCTTTGACTTGATTCCTCTGACAGAGGATGGACAGATAACAGAGACAGACTGGATCATACAAGATGAGAAGTGGGCGGATTATATTAGGAGGGATGTGATCTTACTGTGGAATATCCGGCAGTTTACGGTCCATTCCAGAGAGTATAGGGTGCCATGTATTGATGAAGTGTTTTATGAGCATGTTTTTTATCTGCCGCGGGAACAAAAGTCAGAGGACGGATATCTTGTAGACGCCGCAGAAGCGATTCTTTCCATAAGATATGAGCAGAACAGGATCGTGCTTAAGACCAAGGAGGAAACACTGGAAGATATTGCAGTCTACAGACTTTATCAGGGGAGCCCAGAGCAGTCTGCCGGATATCGGTATCCAGTTCTGTCCAATCGCAGGAAGGACAATCTGTCGGCGCGGTATTCCCAGCAGACAGGGAATTTCATTCAGACGCCGCTTGAACTTAAACGGAAGGTAGAGGAGATGGCGGATGGATACCAAATGCAGGTTATCGGCTATGAGATTCTTGACGGGGTTGAGAAGGATTATCTGGAAGGCGACATGAACAGTTTCACAGGAGTAAGATTGTTTACCAGTGATACCAGGAAAATCCTGCTGCTGCGGATAAAGGCCAAAGAGCGGTATCAGGAGGAGTATCTGTATGAGGCACAGATTAGGTATATTTTGTCACAGCTGCAGTTGGAGTTTCTGGAGTATCGGTGTATGGGGAAGTTAGAGAAATAGTATGAAAAGTTCCTTTAAAGTCTGCAAATAAAGTTAATCCGAAAACGAAGGAGAAGCGAGATGGGTGAAAGTTATCTGGTAAACGGTGCAAAGTTGTGGTGTATGTGTGGAAGTGAAAGTTGCGATTTACAGTTGCTGAATCACGGTTATATAGCGAATGGTAGGTATAAAGCAAATAGCAAGGATCGTTTGCCGTTTTATAACATTTCTGGTTTTGGAATTTGTAAAGCGGGTGAAGAAGAAAAAGAATGTAAAAGCTATATGCTTTTTGAGGATGAATGGACCAATACGGGCAGTTCAACTGTATCAATAATAGAGCAAATGAATGATCAAGATGCGTTAACTTTAAATAGCGTTCTTTTATGTAAAAGGGGAGGTGTTATTGTACCAGAAACATCGGGACAGGGGGATGTGCAGGAAATTAATTGGGAGGATTATAAGGAACGGTATGGTGCTTATGTAGCATTTATGGGTATGGCAAATTATTATCTACAAGCATTTGATCCTATTAATTTAAATACAGGGAATTTTATATATGAAAAAGAAGATTTGATGATAGGTGGCATTTCAAAACTGTTTTTTCATATGGTGTATTATTCTGCAGGAAAGAATCAGGGTGGAAGTATCGGAGAAGGATGGCATCATAATTATGAGATATTTGTAGAAAAAAAGGATGCAGGAATCTTGTGTCTTCATCTTGGAGACGGACAGAATATTTTATGTAAGCAGACTATTGGCGACATATATATGTTAGATGGAACAACGGGATTTCTAAAAAGGAATGCTGACGGATATTGCTATGTGAGTGGGAGGAATGTGGAATATCTCTTCGATAAAGACGGAAGAATTATAGAAAGGAAAAATGGAAACGGAAATACGGACACTTTTTCCTATAATAAGGCGGGACAATTAATCGAAGTACATGGAGCAAACGGTGGCGTTCTATATTATGATTATAATAGAGAAGGCAATCTATATCGCGTAAGTGATCATACGGGCAGACAAATACAGCTTTGTTATAGTTATCGGGTACTGCGTAAATTTATCAATTCATCAGGTCAGGAATATATCTATCAATACAATGAAAATATGTGCTTAGAGAGTGTGATTACACCAAGGGGAATTACTGGGGTAAAGAATGTTTATGACAGTGCAAACCGGGTTATAAAGCAAATAACGCCAGATGGCGGTATTGTAGGACTTCGTTATGATGATCAGAATAAATGTACCTATGCAAAGAATCAGAATGGATATATAACTTCTTGTGAAAGTGATAATAGATTTCGTAATATCAGGACAATCTACCAGGACAGTGAGGAACGGTTTGAATATAATGAAAAAAATCAGCGTATTTCATATGTGGACAGGAATGGAAATATAATTCGGTATTTTTATGATGAACAGGGGAGATTAAGTGGTATTGTTAATGCATTAGGTGTACGAAGTGATTTTTCTTATAACAAAAACGGCAGATTAGTGTCATTAAAGATAGATGACAAAGATGTACTAGAAAATGAATATGACCAGAGTGGACATTTAATAAAAACTATGGATGCACTTGGGCGAATCAGAAGAACTATTTATGGGACAAATGGGCTACCAGAACGGATAATTATGCCTGATGGAAGTGACATTCAAATCGCTTATGACGAAAGAGGAAATGTTCAAAAGATTACAAATGCCTATGGGGTGGCAACGGAATATAGATATGATGAATTGAATCGATTGATACAAATTACGGATGGGGAAGGCAGTAAGGTAAGCTATCAGTATGATGAAAGGAATCATCTTTTGTCGGAAACCAATCCGGAGGGGTGTGTCAGGAAATATACTTATGATGTGAGCGGCAGGCCTACACAAATACAAGATTTTGACGGCGGCATTGTTGGTTTTTCATATAATGCTATGGGAAGACCGGAGGTTATGATAGATAAGGAAGGGAGAAAAACTAAGAGAAAATATAATTTGTCAGGCAAGGTGGAAAAAGAAGTTTCTCCTTCGGGCAGGACAACAATTTACCAATATGACAGGGATGAGCGGCTGATAAGGATAAAATATTTGATGTCAGAACAGGAAGAAGAATCTATAAGGATGACAGATTTCGTTTATGATTCCGTTGGCAATCTCCTGCATGTGAAAGACGGGGATGGCAGAGAAATTATATCTGAAACAATGTATGAATATGACGCTCTGAACAGGGTGACAGCTATGATTGATTCTGTAGGAGGAAGAATTACATATACATATGACAAAAGAAGCGGAAAAGTAAGTAGTGTTACGGATGAGGCAGGGAACCTCAGAACTTTTCAATATAATGCGGTTGGAGAGCTGATTGAAGAGACAGATGCTGGCGGGAATACCACTTGCTATCAATATAACGAATTGGGCAAAATAATGGCAATCACAGATGCCATTGGGAGAGTGACAAAGCATTATTACCTGCCAGGCGGCAGATTGAAGAAAAGTATTTATCCGGATGGAAGGGAAATGCTTTATGAATATGATGCTCTTGGTCGAATCCATCAAAAGACGGATGGCAAAGGATATAGCCTTTCTTATGAATATGACAGCATGGGAAGGATTCTGCGCATGGTGAGCAGTGCAGGCCAGGAGACATCATATACCTATGATGCAACAGGGAATGTGAC
>CAMNSD010000029.1 GCA_946554445.1 uncultured Lachnospiraceae bacterium
ATACAGTCCTTGGAGAGGGACTATAAACACTACTACTTTATAATACGAGGATGGTATAGCAAAATGGCACTAGAGGATTATAATCCGATAGATTACAAGGTAGTCTTACCTGTAGACGAAAATGAGGATGTTAGTTGTCCTCGTTGCGGATTTGAAGAAATTTATTATCATAACGGAGAGTATGTCTGCTTAAATTGTGAATGCACTCTTTCAGAACAAGAAATAGTAGATTGTTGTGGAACTGATATTTATGTGCTTGATATATAAAATTCTCCGTAGACTATCATTTCTTTAACACAAATAAAGGAGATAAAGAATTGGCTAAGTATAAAGTTGATATTGCCGATTTATCGGGTAATCTTATCGAAACATTAGATGAAACATTTGATTCTTATGAAGATGCCGAATATGAAGCTCAACAATGGATTTCGGATTATTCAGCAGGAGCTGATGTGTTACAACTTGCAGGAGAAGCCTATGGCGATCCAGATGATGTAGATTATGAAATTTATGAAGCAACATAACTTATATTCTGTATTAACAAACAAGAGGTTGTTAGAAAAAAACTGTCTAACAACCTCTATCACAATTATCTTTATTGAGAACTTGTAAACCGTTTGCTCCGCAAATTTTTTCTTTCAGAAAAAACAGGCGGTTGACAAGTTGGTTACACTTTTGGTTACACTCGATTAGCTGATGTGCGGAAAGCTCCTTTCTATGAGGGTTTGCGGTACAGGGAAATTCGTTCAAGTCCCATCTTCCGCAGTCAGAAAAGGAAACCTTAAGGTAAATGAGGTTTCCTTTTTTAATTCATTTCTATAATCAACTATTCATCAAATAAATCCGCATGTGTGCCTGTGTCAATCAATGTCAATGTTAATATATCATCTTCTATCAGATATATTAATAACCAATCTGGCTGAATATGACATTCTCGATACCCTTTATAGTTTCCACTAAGAGCATGGTCTCTATTTTTTGCTTCCAAAGGAATTTTGTGTAGTAATCGTTCTACAATATCCTCCAATAAAGAAATATTTAATCCCCGCTTTTTAGCAATCTTCAATCCTCTTTTAAATTTGCCGGTAAGGACTAACTCATATTTCATAAATCAATGTCCTCCAGCGCTTCCGCAAAACTGCCGTATCTCTTTGTTTTAGGATCTCTACTGATTTGTTTTGCTTCTTCCATCGCCTCTATCACTTCCTGCTTATATTTAGGAAGTTCCACACTGAAAGGAAGTCCGCCGCGCATAATCGCCTGTCTCAAAAACATATTTACAGCACTGGACATGTCAATTCCAAGTTGATTAAACAATTCTACTGCTTGTTTTTTCACATCTTCTTCTATTCTTATTTGTGTTTGCACAGTTGCCATAAGTTCACCTTCTTTCTTCTATGATTAGAGTATATCATTTTGTTTACATTGTCAATCACTTCTAGTATTACTCTATTAGACATTTTAAGCAGATAATTACGTTTAACCAATTAATCCTACAACCAGAAAGCGATATTGAAGTTATTTGTTATTCGTAAAAAAATCTAAAATGCTATTTAATCCCAAAAGCACTTTTTTATCATCAATTGCCGGTCTTTTATTGGTATTATGGCTATATACTGCATCATGAATATTATAACAATTCATATGATGCAAAAGAGTACATGCAGTACTATAAGCTGTATCTATATGACCATCGCCTCCCCCAACTAATATAACTGCACCTCTTTTAGATTTTGTAATTGGTTCTTCCTTTCTAAAAAATCTAGCACAAAAATATGTTTGAAGTCTACTTCCAACTTCTAACAGTTTTCCAGTCAATTCTGAAAAATAAAGCGGTGAAGCTATCAAAATATTATCACATTCTTGTATGTACTTATATATTTCCTGCATTTCATCGTTTATTACACATCCATTATTTTTCCAACAATATCGGCAATCAAGACAAGGTGAAATATTACACCTATAGGCATCTATAATCCTATAGTCTCCTACAATTTTTTCAGTGATTTTATTAATAAGACTGCGAGTATCGCCATTTATTCTTGGGGAGCCATTTAGTATTAAAGTTTTCATTATTGACCTCCTCAAAATTCTTTTTATCCAATTGTACCTTTATACTATAATATAAAACAATTTCTTAAGTCAAAACATGTATTCAAAGTTTATCCTCAATGCGGCAGCAAAACTTTAGTTACACTTTGGTTACACTACGAAGATGATGTGTCGAAAAGCCCCTTTCTATCAGTATTTTTCACAAGTAACAATCCTTCAAGTCCCATCTTCCGCAGTCAGAAAAGGAAACCGTGGGAATGGCAGGTTTTCCTTTTTTATTTCTCGCAATCATAATTATCCCTCGCTTTCTAATAGTACAGAAAGATTCCAAATCTCTATCATCTTATATCCTTCTAAGTATTATTTTAATTTACTATATGTTCACTTATTAGCAATAGAAAATTCAGCAAACTGGAATTGTTAGCCAAACATTTTGAATAAATAATCATCTATATCAACTCTTGAGCGAAAGATATAAATACTTTTTTCGCTTTTGTATCTGTCAAGCAAATTATATACAATTGGCAATTCATTTTTAGGGAAATCAATAATCCATTGTCTAAATTCCTCATCAAATTCTGTTTCAATCCATGGCATATCTACACGTTGTTTTCCTATGCGTGCTTCTGCTCCAGCCAAACATTTCTCTACTGGAAAATCCAGTAAAAATATAGTTTCACACGCCTGAATACGCATTTCAAGTGTTCTTCCGTAATTTCCGTCAATAATCCATTGGTCTTTTAAAACAATTTCTTTTAATTTCTTGTCAAATGTATTTCTGTCAACAGTTGTTCTGTCAGGTTTATGCCATAACAGATCAAGATAATATAAAGGTAAGTGAGTTTTATCACTCAATATTCTTGCAAATGTACTTTTTCCTGCGCCCGGACAACCGATTATTATTGCCTTTTGAAACATAAAAAGGTCACCTACAAAACAAACTAACTGAATGATAAATCCCGATTTACCTTATGTTTTTTCATTTTACTCTATATGGGGCAATCAATGTCCTCCAGCGCTTCCGCAAAACTGCCGTATCTCTTTGTTTTAGAATCTCTGCTAATTTGTTTTGCTTCTTCCATAGTTTCTATCACTTCCTGCTTATATTTAGGAAGTTCCACACTAAAAGTCTCTTATATTGTATATCAATTTAATTACAATGTTAATCAGACGTATTGATGATATTATTTAAAGTACCATTTTTATGCACTATCATCACAAACCTGAATTTATCAATTCCTTTTCATATACAGTAATGGATAAGGATTTCCTTGTTCGTCTAATTCAGTTCTTTTATAAACCTCAAAACCCATGTGTTCATAAAAACCTTTTGCAGGAGGATTTTGTTCATTGACCGCAAGTTCATTGATTGAATAATTTTCAATGCCATATTGCAGTAATTGCTTCCCAATTCCTTGTCCTCTGCTTTCATTTGAAATAAATAACATTTCAAGCATTTTATCTGCAACTCCCATAAAGCCCATTGGATTTCCGTTATCATCCTTTGCAACCACCAAAATAGGGACAACATTTAAGGCTTGTGGAACATATTGTTTGACATTGCTTATCTCATCATCTGATAAAAATAAATGAGTAGCTTTAACTGAACTCTCCCATACTTTTAATAATTGTTCAACTAATACAGTGGTTCTGTCTTTTACTTCTATAATTTTCATACTCTTAACCTCTGGAACTTACAATTTGTCCCATGTATTCTGTATTTCATTTTACTCTATCTGGAACACTGTTTTTTTCTTTGTCGGCCTGCTTGCCCATGCCTGGTATCGCATTTAAATATAATATTTCTTGAACAACATCCCCATCTCCTTCTGAAATAAGAACGCTAAAGGCAGACCACAATGGCCTGCCCTTCTTGCTGACATGTTATTTTACTCCACGGCGGTAGACTCTGGCAATCCTATTGCCATCAAATCCGTCTACATGAATCACACGGTTCCAGTCTATTTCACCGTTCACATTGCCTTCTGCAAGGTACATCTATGCTGCTGGGAACGACTCAAACACACTTATTATTTAAAGATACCCTTTAAAGCGCCAGCCGCCTTAGATACATTATCCATCGTCAGCTTTGCTTTTACCCCATCAATGATCTTCATGACAACATCATCTGGCAGATCAATCCCAATTACGTTCTCTATTACCTTTACCGGCTCTTTTTCAAATTGTTCTTTCATATTCGGATTTTTAGAAACTTCCTCTACAATCTTATTGATTTGTCCTTTAATATCCATCTCTTGTTCCTCCATCATTATAGGTATCTGTTTTACGGCCTTATTGTATAATACATTTGTCTAAAGTTCAAGGAACAAAATCTTTCGGATTCTGTTTAACAGCCCCCTGTCTTGCAAATCCCGATTGTGATTTGATGATTCTTAAGGGTAATATTAGCTGTTATATTTTATTATTAAAAAAAATCCTCGCTAACCCTTGAAAACACTAAGTTTATCGCAGGTGAGTTTTCCCTTAAAGTTTCCCTTGCGTTATATCTTCCCACAGATCATTACAAACCCTGATAAGGGAAAACTGAGGGCACAAGATGTCCGGTGGACATCTGCTCTGTGCCGACCGAAGCGGAGCGGAGACAACAAAACCACATAAAACATTATATACGGGAATTGTGAACTGTTGAAATGCTTTCAAAAAAACAATGAAAAGAGGACATATAAAATGAATATGATTTATGCAACATACAATATCCACCATAACAGCATTGACGTATACACCCACGCAGGTTATTTCTTACGGATAGACTGCAATAGAGCAGAAGAATTGAAAACTACTCCCTGCTCTTAATGTGCCTTAAATGCTCTGGCTATAGACGAACCGCTTGAATATGCCCGATTATATCTTGAAGGAAATATGCAGATGTGGGTGGATGCCGAAGATTCATTAGAATTATATTAAAATGAATTTGCCGAGCTTGTGTTCCTGCCTGCTACACAAAACGCCCCGGAAATGCCCTTAAAATTTTCCCACTAATCAAATACCTTTTTCCACACCTCTGTACTCTCTAGGAGAATAGCCCGTTTTCTCCTTAAAACATTTCCCGAAATGGCTTACTTGATGAAAACCCACACAGGCAGAAATATCACTGACGGGCTGATCTGTTTTTTTAAGCAGCTCTGCCGCCTTTGACAGCCGATATTCCATTAAGTATTTATAGGGCGTAGTCTGCAACGTCAAATTGAAACACCTTAAACATTCTGATTTACTCACGCTTGCGCTTTCCGCTATATCTTCCAATGTCAAATCTTCCGGGTAGTGCTGTTCAATACAGCGCAGGAATTTCTGCATACGCATACTGACGGTACTTTCCTGCTGTTTTGGTGGCAACAGAATATTCTTTCTCATAGTAAGCCAAAGAGCAGCCAAAAGCACCAATACCTCATAGACATAAAATCCTCGTCTATCGGTGCTGTCCGACTCGCAAACACTTCGCTCGCGCCTGTACTGTAGGCGCTGTGCTCCTGTATCGCCGCTTGAATAACAGCAGCTCAGCTCTGAAAGCCTACACAAAAGCGACAATGCCTTTTCCTGCCATTCTTCCCCGCTTGTAAAATGAAAAAGGGAAAACTGCTCATTTTCTACAACAACATCAACAAACAGTTTCGCCGGACTATGGAAAGAAAATTCAAGGAACTGCGCCGGAAAAATAAAACTGTTATAGTGACATTCGCCCGTGCGCCGTACAAAATGCACCACATTCTTATTGATAAAAATACCCTCTCCCGCTTGCACGGAAACAGTATTGTCAAGCGTTTTTACTTCAATAGAACCACCTAAAACATAAATAAACTGTAAATCCTCATGCCAGTGCATGACTTGAAAGCCGGGATTGCGGGGATAGCTCCTGTCGTTAATCACATCAAGGACAAGATAAGGGAAATCAGTATCAACGTACAGATTTACAGAGTTGAGATAGGTTTCTTTTTCAGTTTTCATATGCATACACCCTTTCATTTGAAGATATATTGATAATTTCTGACGTTTTATTGATATTATTTATCTGTTTTGTGTGATAAAATTATAGTGAAAAGATGATAAGGTGTCAAGTTGCTTTTTGACAGACGGGAGGTGCAGAATTGTATTTCGGATATAGCAACACAGAAACGGACTATTTGAAAAGCAAAGATAAGACTTTTGCGGAGGTTATTGATAAGATCGGTCATATAGAGCGTGAAATTGACACAGATTTATTTTCCTCTGTCATACACCACATCATAGGACAGCAGATTTCTACAAAAGCACAGGCTACCATTTGGCAGCGAATGAGTGACTGCTTCGGGGAGGTAAACGCCGACAATATCCTGTCTGCGGGTATTCCTAAATTACAGTCTTTCGGCATGACATTCCGCAAGGCTGAATATATCACGGACTTTGCGGGGAAAGTGCAATGCGGCGAATTTGATTTACAGGACATTTCTGAACTGTCTGATATGGAAGCCATAAAAGAACTTTCTACCCTAAAGGGAATTGGAGTGTGGACGGCTGAAATGATTTTGCTGTTCTGCCTGCAAAGACCCGATATTTTCAGTTATGACGATTTGGCAATACAGCGTGGGCTTCGCATGGTATATCATCACAGAAAGATAGACCGCCGATTATTTGAAAAGTACCGCAGACGGTTCAGCCCCTATTGCAGCATTGCCAGTCTGTATCTTTGGGCGGTAGCGGGCGACGAGGTACCGGGCATGAAAGATTATGCACCGAAAGGAAAACAGCAACATGGAAAAACAAGAAAAAATAAGAGCGATCACAGAAAGAAACAAACAGTATGACGGCAAATTTTATTACGGAGTAAAGACGACAAAGATTGTCTGCAATCCGGGCTGCCCTGCAAGATTACCATTAGAGAAAAATATCGTGCTGTTTGACACATTGGAAGAAGCAATACAGGGCGGCTACCGCCCTTGCAAAATATGTATGAAAAATAAGGAGGAAACACGAAATGGCAAACGTAATTGTATTATTTGAGGTAACAATCAAAGAGGGTAAAATGGACGACTATCTGAATATGGCGGCTTCCTTGAAAACGGAATTAGAGCATTCCGCGGAATTGGCAAAGGCAGACGGCTTTATCAGTGCAGAACGCTTTGAAAGCCTTTCCACAAAAGGAAAGCTGCTTAGCAAATCCGAATGGAAAGACGAGGAAAGCGTTACCAAATGGCGCAATATGGCAAAACACCGTATGTGCCAGAAAGCAGGCAGGGAACATGATTTCATTGACTATAAAATCACGGTGGTTATTCCCCTGCGCTGTTATACAATGACCATGCGGGACGAAGCCCCGGCTGACGCTAACCAATACTTTAACATATAGTGAAAGGGTATAACCAATGCAATATACAACTCATTATCAATCTCCTATCGGCGGTATTCTTCTTGCCGCTGACAAAATCGGGCTGACCGGGCTATGGTTTAACGGGGAAAAATATTACGCAGACCACCTTGACTCGGAACATGAAGAAAAAGAAACACCAATCCTTGAACGCACGAAAGAATGGCTTACCGTCTATTTTTCGGGCAATGAACCGTCTTTTTTGCCGCCTATTCATATGATCGGCACTCCCTTTCAGCTTTCCGTATGGAAAATCCTGCAAAAAATACCCTACGGAAAAACTGTCACTTACGGGGAAATCGCAAAAGAGATAGCCGGGCAGAAAGGACTTTCCCGAATGTCCGCACAGGCAGTAGGCGGCGCAGTCGGACACAATGAAATTTCCATTATTGTCCCCTGCCACAGAGTAGTCGGGACAAATGGAAGCCTTACGGGATATGCCGGGGGAATAGACAAAAAAGTGAAACTATTGACTTTGGAAAATGTAGATTTACAACACTTATCGAGTCCGCGGAGCGGATCTCGCAATTGAGCGAAGCTCAATTTGTCCAATGAAAGGAACAGCATTATGATACCAGAAAACTTAGAAACCCTTAACCGTTCTTTTGCGGTACAAGCCCCGAATTTTGACAGCAAATCTGTCAACTTCACGAAAAAAGAATACCTTGATTACACAGTGAACGCCGCCAGTCCTGCCGGGACGGATATTGTACTGGAAGTAGCTGCCGGAACTTGCGCCTGCGGGCGGGCGTTTGCTCCTTTGGTTCAGACCGTTGTATGCCTTGACGCAACAGCCCCTATGCTCCAAGTCGGAAAAAAAGAAGCACAGGAAAGCTATTTAGACAACATGGTTTTTGTCAAGGGATATGCGGAAAAACTGCCGTTTTTGGATAACAGTTTTGACATTGTTTTATCCCGCCTTGCCTTTCATCATTTCACAGATACGGACAACGTATTCCGTGAAATGGTGCGGGTGCTGAAACCGGGTGGGAAACTGATCTTGATTGATATGGAAGCAGCGGACGAACCACTAAGGAAAACAGAAGATGAAATTGAAACCCTGCGTGACCCGTCCCATGCAAAAAATCTCAGCAGGGAAGAAATGCTGAAACTGTATTCCGATAACAGCCTTGCCATAGAAAAAAGCGAGATTACGGAAATGCAGGTGCATTTATCGGATTGGTTGGAGCTGACAAAGACCGCCGAACCCATTAAGGCTAAAATCATTGAAAAAATGGAAAACGATATAAACGGCAAAGAAAAGACGGGCTTTAACCCTTACCAAACAGAAAAAGGTATCTGTTTTTACCAAAGGTGGATATTGACTTTAGGAAAAAAGCCTTTGTCATAACAACAAAACATAAAGAATAAAAGCGGCAATAGCTGACTGCATATCGCTAGAAGCCGTGCAGACTATTCCTATCCATGCTCCGGGAATGTCTTTTCCGGGATTGAAAATAAAGCAGAACCAACGCAGGGTATTTCAAGACGGAAAAGAAATAAACCTTACCCGCCTTAAATACAGTACCCTTGTATTCCTTGCTTCCAATTCCGGCATTGTCCTCGCACAGACACAAATTTTTGAAGCTGTTTGGAGCATGGAAAGCAATAGCTGTCATTCTAGCGTTACGAATGTGATATACAATTTGCGGAAAAAGATTGGCTGCCTGCTTTTTGGTAAAAAAAACAGCGGTAAATCTGTGATAAATTTACCGTTCTTTGGTCTGTTGCAATTATTTAGTTTTGGTGTGGACAAACTGGAATTTATCTATTCATCAATTCAAGAGTTTTTTCAAATGAAATACATTCCGCGTATCTTCCATTCCACATAAACTCATTATAATATTTATAAGAATTTTCCGCTGTCATATATGCATTATCAAGCGTACTGTTTGTATTTGCTGGAACAATCATTTTAAGTCCATGCTCAAAACCACATTTCACTGTTGCATCTATGCAATAATCTGTTTGTAGCCCTACAATAATAATTGTATCTTCATTTTTTTCATGTAGGTAGTCCAACAACCCCGTACCTTTGAAAGCACTGTTTACATTTTTATCAAAAACACGCTCATTTGGCATTGGCTGAAATTCTTCGTATATTTCATAGCCTAATGCGCCTTTAGTTAATTTCTGCCCAACACCATCATCATGTCTAACATAAATAACTTCTATATCGTTATTGCGTGCTTCTTTGATTAGTGCTTTAATACGATATACAAAAGTTTGAAATTTATATAAGTCATTATTCATAATTGAATTTTGAGTATCAACAACCAGCAATATCATTCTATTACCTCCACAAATCCCGATTTATCCTGCTTATTTTATTGTACTTTAAATGAAGCAAGCGCACAGCATTCGTCAACAAAAATCTCCAAATAGGACTGTATTCTTGCTTTCGGATATAATTCATCCATCACGCCGAATTCCGGATCATAATATTTCCCATCATAGTATAAAATCCAATGACCATACTTTGGTAAAAGCACTTTAAGTTTGCATCACGGAAACGATTTCTTCTACCGTGACACCGGCAAGCATAGCGACACAGGCTTGTCCGCATAAATACTCTGTAGGCTGTTTCCTATACGTAATCTTTTTCATCGTATCATCATCCTCGCACACATAATCATATACTTTTGTCTTATCTTGTGGCGTCACACATCCCCGATTTAGCTAAACATGGAAAAGGCATCCGCTTTTGTCACGCCATCCACATGAACAAACACATCCATATAGGTGATATCATTTTTCTTATACTCATATTCAAAACAACTGATGACATTTTCCAGCTGCTTTTCTTTGAAGTTATTCGCCTGCAAATATTCCATGATTAATTTATAGGCATTGGGGATACTCTCAAACGGCTGGACGAACGGCTCCCTGATCGTTATTACCGCATAATCGGCTTCTTTATTCTCTAAAAACGCTGCCCCAGGACAATCTGTCTTAAAATCATCCGGAAGCACACACGCTGCCACGTAGCCGTGCAGTCCAAATCTGTTCTGCTGTTCCTGCGACACAAAAGGAAAATCCCATCCAATAAGCTTCACATCTGGACATACCTCTTTCAGACCGCTGCTCTTAGCCCACCTTTCCATATGCCCCAGCGCATCGCTTTCCGGATCTGGGGAAATGATCACATAACTGGCCATCTTAAAGGGCGCGATTCTCTTCATCCTTATCTCGGAATAGATTCCGCTCTGGTCAGTTAAATCTTCTTTTACAAGAGTATCTAGCTTACACGCAAAAAACTCACTCATCTCCACCAGCCTGTCCAACTCCGGAACGACTTCGTCAGATTCCCATCTTGACACGGTCTGTCTGGTCACACGCATCCGGTCCGCTAGTTGTTCTTGGGTAAGTTTTTTCTGTTTACGTAAAAAACATATGTTATTTCCTAAACTCATCTTTTCATCTCCGTTCAACTTGTTATCCAATGGCCACCTGTCATCTATGATTATACCATAACGAAACAGACGAATCCACCAATCATTATATGCTTTTTTCGGTGGCTGTGTAACATGGCATGTTACCTTACTGCTTGATTCACTAAAACAAACCAGCCCATATCAAGGGACAAACTAAATAAAAAATAGCAAGTTCCATGTAATTATCACTTCCTTTATCATCCAAATCTCCCAATGGTAAAAACTCTCATCATGCTGTCTGCTCATAAGATAGATACTAGAAAATATAAAAGCATTAAAAAAGGAAATGGATAAATCCCACAATAATAATCCTGAACCGAGGTATCATCATGAGCAATAAACATCAATCCCCAAAAGTGAATATTTTTATAAAAAGCTGTGGCAGAACGGACACTGTCCTGTTAGCCGTCTGTCTTGCATTCTATCTCTCTTTTCCAATATTTGACGGACCGGTGTGGTGCAGGGACTCTCTAAGTTACGCCAGCATGAACATATCCCGCGAACCCATATACCCGCTGTTTCTCGCGCTGATGAGGGTACGACAGGGCACGGAGATTTCTAAAGCAGGAATGATGACAGCTGTTATTGTACAAAGCCTGATTGCGGGATTTACCACCTGGTACGCCGGCTACATGATTAGCAAGACCAAAAACAGAAGCCGGATTTTACAGATTGCAACTATCGTTTTCCAATTTGCGGTCTCCCTTCTATGCCGATTTGCCGCTGTCAGGAGTTCTGTTTATACCGACTGTATCATGACGGAAGGCCTCTGCTTCTCGCTTTTCGTCCTGTTTATCATAGAATTATATCTCAGTGTCATCACAGACAGGAACCGCCATACAGCGGCGGCGCTGTTCCTTTCCTTTCTGTTGATCAGTACGAGAGCTCAGATGTTGATCACCCTGATCATTATGAGTCTAGTCTTTGGCTGGTATTACATGATACAAAACCGAAAAATCAAAAAATTCTTTGTTCTTATCCTGCTGATACTCTCGCTTCTGCCCACAGGAAAACTATTGGACAGAACTTATCATTATGCAGTGCGGGGCGCATGGATCGAACATTGCCATGATTCGATGGGGCTTTTATGTGTGCTGCTCTATACCTCTGATATGGAGAAAGATCAGGAATTGTTCAAGGACGAAACCCTAAAGACACTCTATCTCGCTATTATGGAACAAGCCAAGCAGAATCAAATACTGTATGATGATGCAGGGCAGGGCTGGCTTCCTCTTTCCGAACATTTCGCGGACAGTTATGACGCTATCGGATACGGCATCATCAATCCGGTAGTAGAAGGATATGTCAGTGAGCATTTCACCTATTCCGAAGTTGAATCCGCCCTGAAATATGACGAGATTTGTGACCAAATGATCAGAACACTGCTACATCAAAAGAGGGGACCTTTGTTACAAGTATGGTTCTATAATATTTTGCGCGGATTTGTGAACTCAATTGCGAGAGCAACGAATCTTCTGAGTTTGTATTCTCTTGCGGCATATCTGAGTGTGGGTGCGATGGCATTGTATCTGCTCATGCAGAAAAAGAAACTGCAGGACATATGCTGCCAGATATCAGGAACTACGGAATATGAAAATAGAATAGAACAAATCGAGCGGAGTCTGACTTTTCTATTTATCGTCATTATCGCGATCATCGTCAATTCGCTGGCAGTGGGAGTGACGATTTTTACGCAGCCCCGGTATATGTTATACAATATGGGACTGTTCTATACGGCAGTCAGTATGGTGCTCTATGATATATATTTATGTAAATCATATTCATAAGGATTCATTGGTCACTGCAGTACTCCCTCATGGCTTCATGAATCCAGATACCCGCATTGCAAAATATCCCTTTCCCTTTGTCTGTCAAAAATGCAAGTGCTTCCTGCCGGCGTCCCTGATGGATCAACGCAAGTGATCTTCTTAAATCCGCATGGTAAGGGGACGTTTCCAAATATGTATAAAAATCATCTGCCGTCCCTGTCCGGATTGTCTGCGCAAAGTGTCCCAGATACGTTTCCACACATTGCCCTAATTCCTCGACATCCCAATTGGCTAATTTTCTATGTTCCTCATAAACCTGCGAACCTTTTACCGTAAAGGCGCCTATGGCCCGCAAACCTAAAGGTTCTTTCTTATTGTCCGTCATATTCAAAAAATCCCACAATAACTCATCCAGCCAAAGTGGTTTTACGGTTTCCTCTGCCGAACAGATGCATCTGTCCTCTTCCGGTACGGCAACATGAATCATTAGATCATAAAACAGATCATCCTTACAATACCAGATCATAAAATCCTTTTTCTTAAACTGATATGCCTTACTTTTCTCTTTCAGTATTCTGGGCAATGCCCGCTGTAATTCTTTGAATTTCTTCTGCTGCTCCCTGGTCACTGATAACATTATCCTTTCCATTACAAAACTTAAGACCTACTGCCCCCTGCGGACAGGCATCCACGCAGGCTCCACACCGGATACATTCCGCCGACTGCGGTTTCTCCACCGGATTAACCTCCATCTTACACACCCTGCTGCACTTCCCACAGCCATTGCATTTATGTTCATCCACTTCCAGATGGTAAATGCTGATCTTATTAAACAGTCCGTATATGGCACCCAGTGGACACAGAACGCGGCAGAAAAAGCGGTAAATCAAAATGCAGGCAAGGAGTGTGACTGCCAAAATGGCCATTTTTAAAGTAAAAAGCGCTCCGATAGACTTTCGCAAGCCCTCATGGGCCGCCAGCAGGAAAACACCGCCTTCCAGCGTCCCCGCTGGGCAGATGTACTGGCAGAAAGCGGGCTTCCCCATGCCCATATAATCGGTGACCGCAATGGGAAGCAGCAGAACAAAAATTACGAGCACAATATATTTTATATACAGAAACACCTTTTTCAATTTCCATTTGGGAGAAGGAATCTTATGGAGCAGTTCCTGCAACAACCCAAAAGGACATAGAAAACCGCAGACCGCCCTGCCAAATACTACGCCGAAAGCTAAGAGCAGCCCCGTCACATAAAAGCTGAAACTAAAATCCCTGGAACCGCCTACCGCCTGCAGGGCTCCAATCGGACAGGCAAAACTAGCCGCCGGACAGGAATAGCAATTTAGTCCCGGATTACAAAAATATTTCCATTTCCCCTGATAAATCCTGCCGCCTTTAAAGTTCAGAAGATGTACATTAGAAAAGCCAAAGGCGATTACCTGCAGGATTTTTCTTTTAACAGAATACCCGATACGCATCACATCACCCCAGCCCGATACACTCAAAGCAAATATTAACAGCCTTGTTCAGGACAACAGCCGCTTCTCCCCGAAGCGCTCCATACACAATAAAGGCAACTGCCGTTATGATACCAACAATCTGCAGCCTGATTTTCTTCCTATTGTCCACCAAGATAATCCTCCACAAACTTCTTATAACCATCCACATCTGCTCCCAGAATGGAATCTCCTACGATATTTCCATCCTTGTCAATGAACATGGTCGTGGGCACACCCAACACGTCCTTTAAGATTGGAGCAAAATCCTGATTGACAATCATCTGTGTAAACTCTGCCCCAGCGTTTGATGTTATGTCAACCGCGAGATCCCGATGTTCCGTATCCTCTTCTCCGTTGATATCAATGATCAGTCCCACCATCTGCACATTGTCCGGCATCTCTTTAGACCATTCGCCCAGTTCCGGCATTTCCCCCACGCAGGGATTACAGAAGGTGCCCCAAATATTGAGCACCGTCAGATCCTTTTGTGCAAAGATACTATCCGTAACCGTATTCCCTTCCAGATCGACTGTTGAAAAGGATGGGAACTTCGCACTTTCCGCCTGCAGTGCCTGATCATCCTCCTGCACATTATCTTCTACTGTCTGTGTTGGCACATCTTTGTCCGCATTCGCCTGACTGCCTGCTGTGTCCCCGCAGCCTGTCAGAAACACAAGGACAGTGCACAGGGCAAGCCCTTTCCTAATATGCTGTTTCTGGCCTTTCTCCCAATTTGTCACTGCGTTTCCATATTTTATGTTAACCAATGTTGTCTCTCCTTTCTAATGGAATACATCCCCAGACATGATCGTTTTTCTCGTGTTAGTATACCATATAGTTTCACAGATAAGCAATATCCCTGCACCAGAGACCAGATGACACACAGTCCCATCCATGTTATAATTACTTCATTCCTTTTATTTAATCATGGAATGTATGGAACTGCGACTTATCAGAACTGAGAAACCCCAGAAAGGAAGCTGCCCTATGAAAGACGTCTTTATTATATATAACACCTGTTGTTTTTATGAGATTGTAATCCTGAATTATTTTATGAACTGTACTGACTGTGATATGATCCTGTGTTCTCCGGATGGACAGCCAATCCGAACAACGGAAGGCTACTCCGTCAATGCTGACATGGCGCTTATGGACGTGGATACAGAACAGATCAGGAGTTTTATCGTCCCCGGCGGCGATATCTCCCAGATCAACAACAGCCCTCTACAGCAGTATCTACAGGATTTAAAGAAAAGGGGCATTCTGATCGCTGCCATCTGCGCCGGTGTCGATCTGCTTGAGGATGCAGGTATATTAAAGGGAATCCCGTCAACGCACAGTATGGATGTGGACATTGCAAATGGCGATCATGTGATCACCGCCAGAGCCAATGCCTATGTGGATTTTGCCATTGAGGTTGCTAAAGAACTGGATTTATTCACCGATGCAGAAGATTTACAGGAAACCATAGATTTCTGGAAATATTTTAAACGGGCGCCGCAGGTTTGAAATCACTATGTCTGTGCCATTTTACAAATCACTAGCCTGCAACAAACCCGACCACATCCCATCGACACAGAGCCATGCACAAAAGCGCCCAAATTACCATACTGCCTGCCGCACAGAGTAATTTCCGGCCTCCCTGCGCCTTCATGCGTTTCAAAAACCAGATATCCGGGAGCAGCGCAACTCCAATCCACAGTGCCAATTCGATCACTCCCATAATGCCGGCTGTTCCCTCGTCCACCATGCCATCATATTGATAGATGCGTCCGGTAATATCCAAAAAGCCCATCGTCAGCCAGACAGGGCTCAGGAAGGAAGTAATAGCACACCATATTCCCAGCATGACATTCGTAAGTTCAGTCTGTTTCATCATTCTTTCCCCTTACTTGCGTCCTTTGGAACCCAGGAAGGTGGGATCATTCTGGTACTCTTTAAATCTTCGCTCAATCTCTTGGCCTGGAAGCACACAATGATGGATTTCCAGACCTGCAATCCTTCCCTGGTAGGACTTCTGATATTCATCCCCGCCTATCACAACCCGGTTTGGCACTTTCAGATTAGGCGCCTTATCTCTGCTGCCAATCAAAAGACCGTTAAAGTACAATCTTGCCACACCAGTGATAGCATCATAGGAAATGCACATATAAGCCCATTCTCCCGGTACTGCCTGGCGGCCAAAGATATCGAACCACTCATTGGTCTCCCTGTCATCTTTCATACGGTACACACAGCTGCCAAGCCCATCAGTCGGAGACAGACTCATGAAGCCATCTGCATATGTTATGTAAACTACACTTGTCCAGGACTGCTTCTCATCCGGATGAATCCATAGACAAATCGTATAACTTTCACTGAACATCACAGATTTGGGAAGTTTCACCACATTTTCCCGTATCTTACCCCCAGGAAAATGAAGCGCTCTCTGACTTTCCACCACACCAGCCTGATAACAGAATCCCTCTCCCGCATATTCTCCCGCGAAACGTCCCTCATCATCCATCAGATTATCCTGGAAAGAATAAACAGTCGGTTTTTGATTATTGACAAAGAAATAACGATTGTTATATTTATTTAGGAACTGCTCCGCCGTAAGCGGTCTTCCATAAAACTCTCCCAGGCCCAGATGTGCCCCATAATTGGCAAGTACACCCGCCTGAAAAGAATTGGTGATGCCCTGCGCCACCACCATAAATTTCAGATCCCTGCCCATGCTGATCACATTGCGCAAAAGCAGCATCTGTCTTTTACCGCTCTGTGCCTCTTCGGGCAAAAGTCTGGAATCCAGCTTGAGGATCTGCGCCGGAATATGCTGGAGCACCTTAAAGGAGGAAGCAGAACCAAAATTCTCGATTGCGATCTCAAATCCCATCTGCGTCAAAATTTCAACCGCACAGGCCATTTTCTCGTTGCGCCCCAGAAAAGCCTCTTCTTCAATGCAAAGTTTCAACTCTTCCGGCGCCACCTGATATTTCTCCAAACAGTCCCTGATATGGTTCAACCCATCATTTTGCAGAATAAATTTCCCCGAAATCCGGACATACATCTGCATCCTGGCAAAGACGGTATTCTTCCATTGTTCTTTCCACTTACAGACTTGCTCAAAGACAATCTTATCCAGTTTCACAATCACGCCATACTGTTCAAATACCGGAATAAATTTCTCTTCTGGCAAAAGTCCCATCCCCGGGAAGCGCCAGAATACGGAGATCTTAGCCGCATACACATCGGAATTTTGCAGATAAATGACTGGCTGCAGATACATCTCAAACTCATCCCCATGAAAGGATGTCAGAGCCCGGTCTTTCATGGCCTTCTGATCCGTAATCTGCTCTTTTATCATCTCATAGTTTACATAAGTTCCTTTTCCATTCTTTTTGACGAAGTACATCGCCTCATCGCTCTGATCCAGAATCCTGGAAATTTGGCCGGTAAACTGCTGATGATAAGTCACCCCAATACTAAAAGAAAGAAAGGCGCTCATCGCTTCGTCAAAATCTTCCTTCAGCGTATGCTGCAGCCTTGCGAACCTATCTTCTATTGCCTGTTCGGTCAATCCGCCGTCACAGACCACCACAAACTCGTCGCCGCCCATACGCACGACCAGCTGCCCGGGAAACTCATGCTCAAGAATCCTGCTGACAAACATCAACAGTTCATCTCCCTTGGCATGTCCGTACACATCATTGACCAGCTTGAAATTATCCACATCCATATAGACACAGTGTATGATATCCTTCTCATCCAGCTGTTCCCATATCTCATGGAGTCCTCTTCTGTTGACCAGTCCGGTCAAATAGTCGGTATTCTTTTCATTTTTAAATTGACCAATCAGTTGATGAAATGTATTCTTCATTTTTCCCATTCCGAAGCTTTTACACAATGAACCGTACAAATCTCAAATTTGTACCCCTCTACTACAAATTTGAATGTAAGCATTTGAGCAATTTGCCTATTTTTTCTGCCCAATTAATCATCTTATGTTCATATTGTACAACAGCAGCATCTTGGAGTCAATATTTCTTTGAAATATTTTAGATATTATTGAAGTATTTAGCTTTATCCATGGCCTCAGACGCATAATCGGCTGTCCACTTATCATAAGGACAGCTATTTTTTTTCATCACGGCGCGCAGTTCCACATAACAGCCGCAGGCCCTGCACATGCCGTCGTACAGAAGATCACAGGCTTTACAAAGCAAGAGCCGCCTTTCATAAAGCGGCTCTGTCACTTTTAAATCTTCATCCAGATTGGCAATGTATGTGTGCAGATTTTCAAAGTATTCCTTCTGGTCCATGTCCCTGGTGAGACATTTCCGGCAGACACGTTTTCCTCCCATCTCCATACGCAGACATCCCTCTCATCACCATTCTTGTCTTACGAAATGACCGTCCACATCCCGTAAAACAAATGCTCTCTTTTACCTCTACCGGATCCGGAAGCTGATCACGCTGCCCGCCGGCGCCGTAAAGCTGATCTTTCCATCCTTTACCTCATAAGCGTCAAACTTCTCTTCCTTCACCTTCTCAGGCTCCTCGAAGGTATTGTAGGCATGTATCTCTCCCTTCAGGATAGCCGCAGTAATCTCCTTGGGTGCAAGTTCCATAAAGGACATCTCCACAGGCGCATCCTCATCCACAGCGAGATTGGCAAGCGTCACATTCACATACCCGTCCTGATCCACAGATACGGACTCATCCAGGAAAGGCACCTGGCAGTCTTCCGCCACGCCCACAGTCTTATTACCTTCGATAAAGCTCTCCACCAGATCTGCATCCTGATGATGCTTATACATACGGAAAATATGATAGGTGGGGGTGAGGATCATCTTCGGTCCCTCCGTCAAGATTACGGACTGCAGCACATTGACCAACTGCGCAATACAAGCCATCTTCACCCGATCACAATGCTTGTTGAAAATATTGAGGGTAACGCCCGCCACCAGCGCATCCCGCATGGTATTCTGCTGATAGAGGAACCCCGGATTGGTGCCTGGTTCCACATCAAACCAACAGCCCCACTCATCCACAATCATCCCGATCTCTTTCTTGGGATCATACTGATCCATGATCGCGCCGTGACGCTCCACCAGTTCCTTCATATAAACCGCTTTTGCCAGTGTCTTATACCATTCCGCCTCGTCAAACTCCGTGGCGCTTCCCTTCTTCTCCCAAACTCCCGGAACCACATAATAGTGCAGGGAAAGACCGTCCATATAACCATGGGAAGGGGAACCCGGCTGCGGGGGTGCATAACAAGTCTTCATCACCCCTTCGGTCCAGAAATAGTCGTCGGAGTTCGGGCCGCCGCAGACTTTTTTGATCGGCTTGTCCGCATCATACTGTCTCACATAAGTCTGGTATCTCCTGTAGAGGTTCGCATAGTACTCCGGCGTCATATTGCCGCCGCAGCCCCAGTTCTCATTACCCACCCCGAAATAATCTATCTTCCAGGGCTTCTCATGACCGTTCTTCTTGCGCAGATCAGCCATCGGGGAGACACCGTCAAAGGTAATGTACTCCACCCACTCGCTCATCTCCTGCACCGTACCGCTTCCCACATTGCCGTTCACATAGGTCTTACAGCCCAGCTGTTCGCACAGTTCAAAAAACTCGTGGGTACCGAAGCTGTTATCCTCCACCACCCCACCCCAATGGGTATTGATCATCTTCTTGCGGTTTTCTTTGGGACCGATACCGTCCTTCCAGTGATACTCATCGGCAAAACATCCTCCCGGCCAGCGCAGCACCGGAATCTGCATTTCCTTTAATGCTTCCACCACGTCCTTGCGCATCCCATTCACATTGGGAATATCGGAATTATCCCCCACATAGAGCCCCTCGTAGATACACCGGCCCAAATGTTCGGAAAAATGTCCGTAAATTTCCGGATTGATGTGTCCTTTTTTGTTTCTCTCATTGATAAATAACTTTGCCATACGTTTTACCATTCCTTTCTATATTGTATTCCGGCATTTAATCAATATTTGTTAAACTATTTTAATGATACCTAAAAGTATATGGGATTCTTCCGGATAAAGCAACGGTTATTTTATAGAAAAGAGAGATATTTTTTCAGATTTTTCTGACAAATCCACATCCTACACATAAAATATATTATACTCTCACTCCATAACACTCTGAAAGGAAACCGCCATGCATCCTGACATCCATGTCGCCATCCTTGGCCGCAGCAAAGACACCGTAAATTACGAAACCGCCCTCCGGCGGTTGGAAATCCCTTATTTAACCACGCTGAATCCTGACGAGGCGGCTTCTTCCACCCATTTGCTCCTTCCCGGCGGCGGCGATATCACGCCCGCCTTCTTCGGTCAGACAAATCACGGCTCCCGCGAAATCGATACGGAGTTGGATATCCTGCAATTTCAGGCTCTTTCCCTCTTCGTGGCGCAAAAAAAGCCCGTGCTGGGCATCTGCAAGGGCCTTCAACTCATCAATGTGCATTTCGGCGGCGATATCATACAGCATATCGAGACCGCAGACCATCATAAATGGATCGGCAGGGACCAGCTGCACTATGTCTATCACAACACCCTCGACCGCAGCGACTTTTTTTATCAACTCTACGGCAACAGCACTCTGGTCAATTCCGCCCACCACCAGGCCGTGGATCATCTGGGTGAGGGGCTTCGCTGCGCCTGCCGCGCCGGAGATAACGTGATAGAGGGGCTATTCCACGCCTACCTGCCCCTATTCGCCGTCCAGTGGCACCCGGAACGCTTCTGGGACCAGGGCGGTGAAGCGCTTTTCCGCTATTTTATCGCTCTTTCCTAAAATGCATCTCTAACTGAGCTATCCCCTCCTCGAACTTCTCTCTCTGCAGTTCCCGCCTGCTCTTTACCTGCTCTTTGGCATGAGCAGACACCACATCGAACAGAGCGCGCATAATCTGTATGATCACTTCCGCCGTCTCGCTGTCCACTTCTTTCAGGGCCGCGCCTATCTTCTGGATGCTTTTAAACCAATTGGCGGTAAAATCGATCAGGTTATCCGTCTCGGAAGCCTGCACCACCCGATAAAAGGTATCCACAAAGGTATGCATCTGTTCTTGGTCCAGAGAAAGGATCCACTCGTTGAGCGCCTGGTCCATAAACTTACGTCCTGCGCGGATTTCCTCCACAATCTTAAAAGAATCATCCCGGATCAACCATGTATAAGGATTATGCTGTGCCAGGCCGATGGTCCTGCTCTCCACCACCTTATAGTTTTCTTCCGTATAGAGAAGCATCCCCACCAGGGAAGAGCGCGGCACCGTCTTGTGTATTCTCCCTTCAATCTCCGCATAGGCGCTCTTCTTCCTGACCTCCGGCCGAAAGCCCGGCCCGTCATGATCATAAATCCGCTCAATCCGCTTCCGCACATCGTCCCTGCAGTTCATGGACGCATAAACTGCCAGATTGCCGCCCTTGGAATGGCCGCCCACATAGAAGCTGCCCTCAATGGTCCCGGCCGCCTGTTCCAGATAACTGACGCTCAAGCGCTGCCCCGGCACAGGCTCCGAAAAAGCCAGGTTCAAATCCTCCTTCCAGCCCACGATACTCTCATCCGTTCCCCGAAAGACCACATAGGTGACGCCGCCGGACAATCCACAGACCACCGCCGAAAACTGCGTCTCCTGCTCCAGTTCAATCTGGTTTACATAATTCCATAATCGCATATTGCCGAAACGCCTGCTCTTATAGATTCCTTGAAAGAGAGCGGTATTGTCCTTTCGATAGCGCTCATCCGCATAGAGATGGTCATAATCCTCATGCGCCGCAAGTTCCTGTATGCTGACAGCGCTGCCCGCTTCTCCCGGTCCCGGCACCATCCCGTCTAACTTTAGATAGGCAAACTGGCTGATGACCAGACTGTCCACATCGCTGAACGGTTTTTCCGCCAGCGTATAGTCACCGTATTCTTTCAGATAATCCAGAATCGTTCCCATGCCTTGTATCCCTCTTCATCCGACTACAACTTTGCCTCCAGATGCTCAATATTCTTGATCAGCACCGATACTGTCCCATCCGGATTCGTAATAAATTCCACGCTCCGGGGATTCTTATATTGCTCCATCGGTATCTTGATCTCAATCCCTGTATCCGTAAAAAGGTGCTGGCTCTGATATTTGCGCACCGTATTCTCACTCTGGGGTTCGATCTTTTCCTTCACCATATCGTACTTTTCCATCTTATCCTGAAAAGCTACCTTTAATTCCGGCTGATCCTCAAAAATTTTCTCCCCGATCTCCTCCACCACGAATCCGCCGTTCTCTTCCATCTCTTCCTGCAAAATACGCTTGGCCCGCATCTGCTTTTCAAACCGCTCCGTCTCATCAAAGCCTTCCTTCTGCACACTCTCCACAGCACGGCTGACGATGGACAATTTGGACTTGTGGGACAGATGGGAACTGCATTTTAAAAACAGATAAGAAAAATAGTTGACCTTTTCCCCGTTGACCTCGTATTTTTTCTCCATCACCCACACAGATAAATCGTCCAGACGAATGATAGCCGCCTCTGAGAGACGCTGACTCTCCGAAGGTAAGATCGCCTTATGACGGATAATCTCGTTGCTGTTGCCCTCTCCTTCCATGAGCGGCATCGTTCTGTGGGTATAAAGCGCCTTATAGTTCATCTTGAGAAACGCCAAATACTCCGACTCCTGCTCCCGAAAACGCACCACCAGAAGATCTGCCGGCGGAATATCAATATTACTGCCCATAATTTCATACAAAAGACTGGCGATGGATTTACTAATCTCCACAAAATCTTTGTCATCATAGGCCTCTAACATCTGATACACTTCCGATTCTTCCTGATAGAACCGGCACTCCTTCGCGTCATCCCCAGAACTAATCCTGGCAATATGTTCCCGCACAAACTCTGCTATCTCCGATCCATAATCGAGTTCCCTATCGGACAGCACGGGCATGCCGATGGTAGAATCCAGGATATGTACAATCACCTTTTTTATTCTAATTTCTTCTTTGTTCATTATATTATAACTCCTGTTATCTTATGCATTTACACTCTCATGTCTGACGCGATCCGCTCAAGAAGGGCTAGTGTTTCCTCTCCCCATTCATAATCGAACAGATAACTGCCGTCATACAGACTATTCTTTCGATTTTCGTTCTCCAGAAACCTGTAATAATCACACTCAATTTCATCAATGTTTACATAGCAGACTCCCCTTTTGGTAATAAAAATCTCTTCTACACCAGCCTCCCGCAACACAGTCTGCAGAGAAGTCACCGCCTTCCGGTATAACTTCTTGACCTTATCATCATAAACCCTGTCCGGCCATAATTTATCCACCGCTTCCTCCATAGAGACCTCGCCGCCTCGATGGTCGAGACACAATGCCAGAAGTTCTTTGGATTTGGCATTGGAAAAATATACCAGTTCACCGCTTACAAAGAATTGAAATCTGCCGAACATTACCGCACGTGCCTTCTTCCTCCCCACCATATTATTAACCTGATGCACCATGTTCAGAATTTCCGCCTGATTAAATGAAATCACAAAACAATAATCGCCCTGCTTTCCCATACCCTCCAACATATGATATGGTGCTCGATTTATGTAAACTACTATAAGATTCGGATGTAGTTCTCTTAACTCCCTGTCCAAGTTAAACTGGTCTGCTTCCAGTATTCCAATATCCAACACCGCAAATGCTACCAGATTGTTTCTGGCATATTCAAATGCAGGTGCCGGGCTATCAAATTCCCTAACCGACTCAATTCCCTTCAGGTTTACGAGCAGACTGCCAAAAAAACTACGGGATATCCCGTCATCACACACCACTATAGCCTTCATCGCCTTAAGCATATCGCCCCCCAAGCGCGATTAAACTTTTCTTCGTTATTAAACTTAATTCTTAGTTATACGAATAGTTTAACGTGTTCAGACCGAATCTGCAAGACTCATTCTTTGGCCGCGCCGCACTTATTACTCCCTTTGGTTATTCATATTTGCCCGGATAGTCCGTACCGGTCTCTTCCCGCATACGGGCTACATAGGACATCGGATCCTTCTCCATCTGCAGCATGGTATGAAATGCCATCAGGAGCATTTTATCCCCATTATTTTTCATATCGTCCTTTCCCCTGTCTAACTGGGCCTTAAAATGATCCATCTGCCATACCATGATATCCACAAGACTGTAACCCTCTATCTGATAATCACAGAGAAAATTCTGATGTTCCAGATAGTAAACGAACTCCCGGTAAACACCCTCCGACTGTATAAGAGTTTCCCAGAACTGTTCCAGAAATGTCTCGTTTTCTCCAGCATAATAGCAGAGTGCCTTTGCCCAGGCATAGGCTTTTTCTTTCATATCATCATACACCTCTCTCCCTGGAGACATTGTGCGCAGAACGCGTTTATAATGAGTATACCACAATCTGGTTCTTTTTAGGAACCGAATTCTATATAATATGTTAACAGATTTACATGGACGTAATCTTTCTATGGAAATGATAAAACAGATAAACAACCTTCTCTGGGGCCTTCCCCTGCTGGTGCTTTTGATGGGCACCCATATTTACTTCACACTCAAACTGCATTTCCCACAGCGCAGTCTCTGGCACGCCATCCGCTTGTCGTTTGGTCAGACGGATGAAAGTGGGCGCAACCTTTCTCCCTTCAGCGCCCTATCTACCACGCTAGCGGCCACCCTGGGGACTGGTAACATCATCGGTGTCTCCACCGCAGTGGCACTAGGCGGTCCCGGCGCTGTCTTCTGGTGCTGGATCACCGGCATCCTGGGCATGGCCACCGCTTATAGCGAGTGTTATTTAAGCGTCCTCTACCGAGACTGCCGCCAGGACGGCACTTATGTTGGCGGCCCTATGTATGTCCTCAAAAACGGTTTACATAATTATAAATTAGGTTGTCTTTATGCCTTCTGTACGCTGGCAGCCGCCTTCGGCGTAGGCTGTACCACCCAGGCAAACTCTGTCTCACAGGCAGCCGCGGGCACCTTCCATCTCTCACCCCACCTGGTAGGAATCTCCCTTGCCCTCTTAACCGGCGCCGTAATCCTAGGCGGTGTCAAAAGCATCGGCACCCTCTGCGAACGCACTGTGCCAGCCATCAGTTTTTTTTACCTTTTTGGCTGTCTTCTGCTCTTAATTCTTTATCATCGCCAGCTGCCCGCCGCCATTATGTGGATCTTAAAGGACGCACTCTCTTTCACCGGCATCACTGGCGGCGTGGCGGGCGCTACGATACAGCATGCCGTCCGCTATGGCATCGCCAGAGGACTGTTTACCAATGAGGCCGGCATCGGCACATCCGCTATCGCCGCCGCAGCTTCTCACACAAAAGAACCCCGCATACAAGCTTATGTCTCCATGACCGCAGTCTTTTGGGACACCGTGGTCATGTGCCTGATCACCGGACTGGTGGTCGTAGCCAATATGCTCTACGATCCGGCTTCCACTGCAGGTGTAGCACAGACGGACCTGACCGCCGCAGCTTTTTCCCATCTTCCCTATGTGGGAAACGCCTTTCTGACACTCTCTCTGGCCGCGTTTGCTGTAACTACGCTAATCGGCTGGTCTTATTTTGGGGAAAAAGCAACGGAATACCTCTTGGGAAACAAAGGTATTCCGTATTACAAACTCCTATATGTAGTGATGATTTATCTGGGCGCCATCATCCCCATGCATTTCGTCTGGGAGTGTACCGACCTGATCAACGCCCTGATGGTGCTGCCTAACGTACTCGCCCTTTTCCTGCTCCGCCGAAAAGTCAAACCGTAAATCCAGACACAATTTCCTGCAGGGAACGACTGCTCCTCTCTAAAATGGACATTTTACGCAGTATCTCCTCACAGCCCACGTTACTGTTCTGCATGGCTGTCCCTACATCACGCACATCGTCCACGATGACAGCATTCAGTTCTGTCACAGTTTGAAGGGAGGCAAGCATCTCCTCCACCGCTGCACCCATCATTTCCGCAGAAGTACCGAGATCCGCCGCAATACCATTGAAAAAGGCGGCATCCTTTTGATACCGTTCGGCCGTATCCACCATGGCATGGTAATCGCCAATCACATGATCTTTCATAAAGTTTAAGAGTTTCTCCGAACTAGCCTTTAAAGCCACTACAGAGTCCACCACCTCATCAATCACCTTCTGGATCTTATCTACCGTGCCTTGAGAATGCTCCGCAAGACTTCTCACCTCGTCCGCAACTACTCCAAATCCCCTGCCGGCTTCACCGGCCCTTGCCGCCTCAATCGCCGCATTGAGCGCAATCAAATTGGTCTGGCTTGCAATGCCTCCAATCTCCTGCGAAAGTTCTTTGATCTGCTCAATCTTCTCCACTTCTTTCAGTGCACTCTCCAGTTCATCCTCTGCGCTGTGGTAAATCACGCTGGCCTGTTGCTTGGCTGTAATCGTGGTCTCATACAATACGTCCGCCCGCTCGGTAATCTCTTTCGAGGCCCCAGCCGATTCCGACGATTTACTTGCCACATCCATAACCGCCGTACCAATCTCTGTGCTGGCCTGGCTGATCGTCTGCGTCACATCCGCAGCCTCGCGCACCTTATCAATCAGCTTCTCCATCACCTGATCCATTTCATCTATCGTGTTATTTAATTCGGCCATCTCACTGTACGCCTGGGAAGCTGTCTTCTCAATATCCGCCGCCTCCTCATTCGTACCAACAATGGTCTCCCGCACCCGGTTTCTGACCGTCTGCGCCGCCTGGCTGACTTCCTCCATCTCGTCCTTAAAGCCGTCCGCCACACCAGACTGCCCCGCCAGTCCACCTTGTTCCCTGAAATCTCCGGCCGCAAACAGTTTCAGCTGCATCAGCGGCGCCAGCACCTTGTTAAATACGGCGCCTGCCACAAGACCAACGATTACCGTACCGCCGACAGCCGTAAGCGCTCCCACGCCGAGCGCACCGCCAACTGTTCCCCCGCCTGCCATAAGCGCACTGATCATGGACGCTGCAAACAGCAGAATAAAAGTCAACGCCAGAAGCAAAGATAACAGCTTCCCCTTGATTGTTTTCATGCCCCGCCCTCCTAAGATTTCCTCTCCATACCCTCTCTGCACAGACTTTGCTTTCTCATCGCGCAAAGAGCAAAAATCCGATAATATTATACAACTTATCGTCTTCCGCGTCCACTATTTGGTATAAATAACACATGATATATTACATATTATCCTTGTCATACTATTTTAGCTGACTGCTCCCGACGCCTGCAATAAACATAAAATCCGATACAGATTACTCCTGAGAGCAAAGAACCAAGCGGCGCCGCCCATCCCATCGGATAAAGACTCTCTGGAAAATACACACTGGCCAGATAAGCGCCTGGAATCCGCACCAATATTATGGCCGTAATATTATGGATAAAGGAAATTCCTGATTTCTGGTCTCCACAGAAGTAACCACTGAAACAAAAATGTACGGCCGCAAAGACCGTATCAAAGGCATAAGATCTCATATAGGCGCACCCCGCCGTAATTACGGCCGCATCTTTGCTGAAAAGTCCCACTAACGTCTGCGGCAGGAACTGATTATAAAGCGCGCAAAACATCCCCCAACAAACTGTAATCATCAGTCCATAGCGCAGACTTGCCCTGGCCCTGTCCGCCCGGTCGGCCCCCATATTCTGGGCCGTGATTGCAGAAATTGCCGACAAAAAGGCGGATGGTACAAGGAACATAAAACCAATCAGTTTCTCCACAATCCCTACTGCCGCGGAAGCAATCAGCCCTCTGCTGTTAGCAATTACCGTAATTACGATAAATGCGACCTGAATCAGTCCATCCTGACAGGCAATAGGCGTCCCCACTTTTAACATCTGGGATACCACTTCCCACTCTGGCCGGATATCCTGTCTGGTAACCTTGAAACCAAGATTACACTTTTTAAGCATCCCCAGCGCAAAAAACACGCTCACAGCCTGTCCACAGACCGTTCCCAGAGCAGCGCCGGCGGCTCCCAGATCAAATCCCCCGATAAATACAAAGTCCAATACAATATTAACAATACAGGCTACCGCCACAAAATACATGGGACGGCGGGAATCCCCTGCCCCGCGGAAAATGCTGCTGATCACATTATAGGCTGTGATAAAAGGTACTCCTGCAAAGCAGATCGCCAGATACAGTCTCGTCTCCCCCACAGCTTCTGCAGGCGTTAACATAACAGTAGTTATTCCATTTGTCAATAATAAAAGTGCAATCGTAAGTACTACTGCAAACAAAACAAAAAAAGCAACGGCGGAGCCAACTGTCCTGGCCGCCGAGCGTTCATCCCTTGCTCCCACACATCTGGCGATCCGCACGGTAGCACCCATGGCAAATCCCACGATAATAACGGTCAGCATATGCATCACCTGGCTGCCGATGGATACCGCCGTAGTAGTCTCCGAACCATTGTACAGTCCTACCACAAACAGATCGGCCATCCCATAAAAGGTCTGCATAAAGCAAGCCAAAAGATAGGGAAGCGCAAACATCACCAGATTCTTCCACACGCTTCCCGTTGTTAAGTCATTTTTTTCATTCATAATATATGTATTGCTCCTTTGGATGAAAATATCGCCTTGTGATTCTTGGTTGTGTTGTCTGGCATAATGCTAGTGATTATTTTAGCATAGAGGGTTGGAGGAAGACAAGGTGTATTAAGAAAGGCCGCCGGAACAGGGTGAAAATTTTCCGTCAGCCCGCTCTCGCTCCTTTCATAGCATAGCAGACACTAAGCTCGTGAAATACCTCGCTAAGTGCTGATGCTATTCTAGGGCTTCCTTGAAAATTTTCACCCTGTTCCGGCTGGTTTATTGACATCAATCGAAAAAAATAACATTTTCCGTCTATGCCTTGTGCATATTAATGAACAGCCCGGGCGTCCTCCCTTCCTTAATCTCCCTCAAGCACAATCTCATAAAATCCACCGTCATTGCTATTCTCGAAAAACACCGCCGCCACCTGTTTCGGATCGATCAGTCTCTCACATCCCCTACAGGCATAATATCGTATTGACTCCGGCTCCGAGGATACATACCCTTCCGAACCGTCCCCAGAAAACAAAGATCGATACTCCGTACCGTCTTTCAACCGCACGCCGCTCATCCTGGGCGCCTTTACCGGTCGGCTGATTTCCGTAATTTTCCCGTCCTGCCCCACAGCTTGTCTGGTCTCCCGCTGTCTGGGCCAGTCGCACTCCACATATCCTGATGCTGGCGACAGTTCTATCCTTCTTATTACTGCGCCGCTGTCCCCCAAAGGTTCTTCAAGCACCCATTCTCTCATTTGATCCGTGCCACGCAGATTCCAGTCGAATTTCCAAACACCTGTTATTATACTATTTACATCTACTTCACCAGACTGATTATCATAACCGCATAGATTTTTAAATTCCACATGAATGTCCCTGCCCAGAGCCCATCCTCTCTCCGATTCCGTCATAGAAACCCAGTATGTCATACCACTGTTTTCCCCGTTCGCCAGCCCGTCATTAAATCCCGTAGAATAATTGGCTCCGTCCACTCCATCCACGTTTATCTGTATTTCTTCAAAAGCGAGCGTCAGTCCTTCTTCCGAACTGTAGCCCTCCACTCGAAAGCCAAGATAAACACTGTAATTATCCGTGACACTCTGTTCAGCTGTTATGGTAATACCGTTTTGCGTCTGACTCTGCATGGCAAAGGAAACCGCGCCTTCTTCCTGCAGGCTCTCCTTTTGCTGTTCCTCCACCCGCCATTTTTCACTGATTCCTGTGTTCCATTTCGTGCCGGCCGCCGTAACAGCTCCTGCAAGCATCATGACAGCCACCGCTACAAACGGCAGAATTTTTCTCGTTTTGTTTTTTCTTGTATTATGTAAACCTTTTTCTTCGTTCCTGATTATGTTATAAGCTTTATCCGCTTTCTCTTGTACGATCTGGGGAATCACGATTTCTTCCCGCAGAATTTCTATTTTCGTCCTATCGTTCATCATCCCTGTTTCCTTTCCCATACCTTGTTATCCGTCATATCCCGGCATCTATTTTCCGCCGTTCTATTCCAGTTCTTCTCCCAGCTTTTTCCTCGCCCTGGACAACCTGCTTCGCACGGCGCTTTCACTCAATCCCAGGATCTTACCGATGTCTACCGTGGACAACCCTTCTATATAATATAACAGCACTGCCACACGATATTTTTTATCCAACGCCATAAGTACTTCCTTCCATTCTGCATTTTCAAAGGCCCTCTCCATCACCGGAATCTCCATGGTTTCCTCTGTCAGCTGCACGCGCTTCCTTTTTCTTAACAAATCATTGCATTTATTGATCAGAATCCGAATCATCCATGTATGAAAATAAGATTCTGTCTTAAGCTGGCCGATTTTCTCATAACAAGTCAGTATGGTCTCCTGTATGACATCCGCCACATCCTCATCATTGCCTACCATGGCATAGGCTGTCTTGTACATACTCTGCATCTGCCGCTGCATCAGTTCTGTAAAAGCATCGGCGTCCTTATCCTTCGCTCTTTGAATTAACTCGTCCATCCCTGTTCCTTTCTCGTGTCTTATCCGTATCACAGACTTTCTATGTATGCTTTCATACATTAGACGTCTAAATACCGCAAAACGTCCCAAACTTTTTCAAACAAAATATGAAAGAGCAGACCTTATCAGCCTGCCCCTTCAAGGAAATCTTTCTGTATTTCATATAGTATATATCAGCCGCCTTTTATTATCACATACCGGCTATTTGCCAAAATACCCGGCTACCGTCTTCAAATGCTCCATGACCGGCAGATGCTGGGGGCAGGCGTTCTCACACTGGCCGCAGCCTATACAATCGCTGGCCTTGCCAAAATTACCTGTCAAGCGATCATAATACTCGCCCTGCGGCGTCCAGTCTTTTCCCTCCGCTTCCTGCATCTCCGCATTATAAAGGGAAAAATATTTCGGAATCGCAATTTTCATGGGACACCCGTCGGTACAGTAAGAACAACCCGTACAAGGAATCGCAATATTGCCGTTGATGATAGCGGCCGCCTTGTACACCATGCGTCTCTCATCTTCTGTCAAAGGCTTGAAATCCGACATATAACTAGTGTTATCTAATAATTGTTCCATATTGCTCATGCCGCTTAATACCATTTTCACATTGTCCAAGCTAGCCGCGAAACGGATTGCCCAGGATGAAATCGACATATTCGGATCATGCGCCCGGAATAGATCCTCCACCGTCTGGGGAACCTGTGCCAGCGTGCCGCCTTTGACCGGTTCCATAACCCATACCGGCACACCATGCTTCGTCGCTGTCTCATAGCACTGACGGGACTGAATCGCACTGCTGTCCCAATCCAGATAATTAAGCTGTAACTGCACAAACTCCATCTCCGGATGCTCTGTCAGCACTTTATCTAAAAATTCCGCGTTGTCATGGAACGAAAAGCCAATATGTTTCACAAGGCCCTGTTTCTTCTTCTCCGTCAGCCAGTTGAAACAATCCAGATCCGTATAAATCTTATAATGGCCAAATCCCACATCATGGATCAAGTAATAATCGAAATATGTAACACCTGTTTTTCTAAGCTGTTCCTCAAAAATCTTATCCCGATCCTCTTTGTTACGGATAAAACTTGCATGGAGTTTTGTCGCCAGTGTATAGCTATCCCTGGGATGTCTGTCCACTAAGCACTCCTTCGCCGCTTCCTCGCTCTTAAATCCACAGTACATCCAGGCGGTATCAAAATAGGTAAATCCTCTTTCAATAAAGGTATCCACCATCTCTTTCGTCTTTTCCATATCAATGCTGGACCCATCATTGGCATCCGTAAGCGGCAGCCGCATCAACCCAAAACCAAGTTTCTTTGCCTCCATGTAGACTCCTTCCCTAATCACCCAAATTTTTATTACATCTTGCGTCAATGGTATCATACTATGGAATTTTTCACAACTGATGAAATCAAGAAATCATCCCAGCGCCACATCCAGGATCATCATAATCACAAATCCTACGGCCGCGCCGATGGTTCCGATGTTATTGTGCTCTCCCGCCTGAGACTCTGGAATCAATTCTTCCACCACCACATAAATCATAGCGCCGGCTGCAAAGGCAAGAAGATAAGGAAGCGCCGACACCACTTGTTCCGCCAACAGTATCGTTATAAAAGCGCCCACAGGCTCAACAACGCCTGATAGAGCGCCATAGATAAACGATTTTCCCCTGGAAATACCCTCACCGCGAAGCGGCATGGAAATAATCGCCCCTTCCGGAAAATTCTGGATTGCAATACCCACTGCCAAGGCAAACGCCCCTGCCATCGTAATACCCGTATCCCCGATCAAGGCGCCAGCAAAGGTCACGCCGACAGACATCCCCTCTGGAATATTGTGAAGCGTCACCGCCAGGACAAGCATAGTTGTTTTTTTTAACTCACTCTCCACGCCCTCCGGCCGTTCACTCTCCAGATGCCAGTGTGGAATCAACGTATCCAATACCAATAAAAAGGCGATGCCAGCCATAAAACCAACGGCGGCCGGCACCCAAGCAATCCGGTTCTGTTCCCCCGCCATGTCTATAGCCGGAATCAGGAGAGACCAGACAGATGCCGCAATCATAACGCCCGCTGCGAATCCCATCAGGAGCATTTCCACCTTCCTGTTCATCTCCCGTCTCATAAAAAAAACCATCGCCGCACCAAGCGTCGTCCCCGCAAAGGGAATCATCAAGCCTGACAGTACCTGCATCCCGCTTCCCTCCATACCCAAACAGCAACTTATATTATAGTATGCCGCTTTTTGGCATCTGTCAGACTAAAAGACATAATTTTGTTTCAGATTCTGATTCAGATCCACAATCTTTCTACTGTTTTCAGTTGACATAATATCAATCTGTTCCATCTGCACCTGGAAATCCTGCATGATTACCGTGATGTCCCCGATGTTACCAGTAGTCTGCTCAATCGCCTGATGGATCTGCCCGGTAATCTCCTTAAAATCATCAATGACACTCTGTAAGGTACTGGCGTTATTCTGGAAACCATCCACCAGTTCCTGCACTTTTCTGGCATCATCGCTGTAATGCTCCCCCGTGCTGACAAATCCGTCATACTCTTCCATAATATCCTGTTCCAGATAATCCACCAGTTCTTTGGCCGACTGTGTCAGTTCCTGCACCGCCCTGATCACATCGCCTAACACCTTGTTGATCTGCTCCGCTGTATTCTTACTGGTAGCTGCCAATTTCCCAATCTCATCCGCCACTACCGCAAAACCCTTGCCGTTTTCTCCGGCGCGGGCAGCTTCTATGCTGGCATTTAAGGACAAAAGATTGGTCTGTTCCGCAATCGCAATGATGCCCTGCGCTGACTCCTGGATTTTTTCAATCTGCAGAGCGCTCTCCGCCTTCTGCGTCACCTGCCGACTAATCGTACCGGCCTTTTTCCTGGTGCCCTCTCTGGTCTGTACCGCCTTATCCTGCAATGCCCTGGCGCGGTCGTTTATCTCCCTTGCAAAGTTCCTGCCGGCATTCGTCTTCTCATACATATCCATGATTTCCCGACGGATATGCTCTATCTCCTCCACAGTCTGCGTCACGGAAGCATTGGTCTGTTCCATGGCCGCGCTCATATCCACTATATTTTCAGACAGCGTATTTGTCTTGCCATTCATCTGCGTCACCTGCCGGCTGATTTCTGAGGAACCTTCGCTGACATGCAGGATAACGCCTGCTGTATCCGCAATTGTGGTACGCATTTTTTCCAAAAGGCTGTTGATGTGATCGGCAATTGCCTGTATCTCATCCCCCGAATGAATCTCCAGTTTCTGCCTGAGGTCACCGCCATTGTCTACTAATTCTACAACCTTGGCATTAATATGATTCAGGTTCCTTGTGATATAAAAGGCCAGCGCAAAACCACCCGCCATGGCAATGAGCAGACAAAAAGCGGCTGTGACCAAGATTTTTGTGACCAACTGCGCCAGTTTCGCCTCCACGGTATCCACCGAACAGTCCACCGCCACGATACCCACTGTCCTGCCGGATCCATCCTTGATCGGCGCATATCCGCTGTAAAGCATACCCCAGGCGTCCGTATAGGGTTCGTCCAGCGCCATGGCCGTACCGCTGCGATAAGCCTCTATTACTTCCGGCTCCACATCGTATTCCTCCCCAATCCCGCCCGGTTCTTCCGGATCCGCGTCCACCACAAATTCCATATGATCATCCACCAGCCGCAGGGTATAAATATAAGAAACCGTCTCATCCGTCAGGAAGTCTGATAGATTCCTATGCACGGCATAAAAGGCCTCATCCTGCCCGCTCTCCTCACTGATTTTCTGGAAAGCCTCGCTGTCAATCTTGGCCGCCGCAATCTTGGCATTCACAACGGTATTCTCCTGAATCTGGCTCATAAGATTATCCTTGACCGTCATATAGGCAACCACGCCCACGGCGATGGAAATCACGACACCGATTGCCGCCGCCCCAAACCATAGTCTGGTCAGGATACTTTTATGCAGACGTATCTTTGTTTTTCCAGTTTCCATTGTTCCTTTTTCTTGTACCTGTGTGCGCTCACCCTGTCCGTTTTTAGTATGTCCCACCCTATGTACCCTCCTCCTGTTAAACATTCCTGTTGTATGCTTCCATTTTAACAGCCTTCATTCTATAAATTAAGAAAACCGGCATACATCGTATTTTTTATGGTATACTTTGTTCCTTAGTTTACATAATTCGGTTCTATGCATTGGCTGTTGATTTCCCTTTCCTGCTCTTCTTTCGTCCGCCGACAATCAGATCATAACTCTCCGCTATCATACGCTTGATCTCCTCATCAGGTATTGTCCCATCCAGAATGACCGTATTCCAATGTTCTTTGTTCTGGTGATACCCTGGGATTACCGCTTCATATGTCTGTCGCCAGAAATCCCGCCACTGCGGATCCACCTTGATATTAATACGCATACTGCCCTCATATTCATAAGTCCATAAAAAAGCCTTCTTGTTTTTCCGATAACGCACCAGCACCCAGTTGGGATCATGAAACGGGGTATCCTGATAGACACCTGGAAAACTCATCCCATAGGCCAACGCCTCTTCTCTTTTGGTCATTTTTTCTCCCCCATAAGGACGACAATTCTGCCTTCCCAAGCCGATTCTTAAAAAAAGATTAAAAATACAGTAATATGACAAACATCTGATTTTTTATGCTATAATTGTAACATATATATTCACTTTTTTGAAATGAACTGGGGAATTCTTATGTGGTTAAAAATTCTATGGAATTATTCTATTTTATTACTATGTGTTGCCGGATTCAGCGGCGGCGGCGTCACAGCCCTTGTTTTACCTGTATTCCAGCTATGTTTATCCTGTTTTAATTATTATTATAGTAAAAAATGGCAGACCGTTCTCATGCTGGAAGTGCATTTACTGATTTCCACGGTTCTGGGACTTTATCTTGAAGGCTATCTGTACCTTACATATATTTCAGGCGATGCGGAAAGTGTCCTGGTATTTCAAGAATTCTTGAAAATCGGAACTTTCCTTGTCTGTGGTATGGGAATTATGACCACTGTATTAAAATACGTTTCTACAAGATGCATCACCAAGGAAAAAATACAGGACAACTCATAAATCTACATAGAAAGGCGTTGAGTAACATTGTTCTTATTTAAATTCAAAAACCGTTCCAAACTCATGGAAAAATCCCAGGAAACCCTGCGCGCAGTGCTTCCTATTATTCTGATCGTACTGCTCTTAAGTTTCACCATTGCGCCCATTTCCCCGGATATCCTTATGGAATTCCTGTTAGGGGCCGTTATGCTGATCGTGGGCATGCTGTTCTTCTCCATTGGTGCGGAGATGGCAATGACGCGTATGGGTGAACGAGTCGGTACTACCATGACTAAGACAAAGAGTCTGCCTGCCATGATCCTGATCAGTTTTGTGCTGGGATTTGTGATCACGATTTCCGAACCGGATCTACAGGTGCTGGCACAGCAAGTCGCTTCGATACCTAACCTGGTGTTGATCCTGGCAGTGGCCGCAGGCGTCGGTCTTTTTCTGGTGTTCGCACTGCTGCGTATGCTGCTGCGGATTCCATTAGCGCCCATGCTACTGATCTTTTATGTACTGGCCTTTGTCCTGGCATATTTTGTGCCGAAGGATTTTCTGGCCGTGGCGTTTGACTCCGGCGGCGTCACCACTGGCCCCATGACGGTTCCCTTCATTATGGCCTTCGGTATCGGTATTTCCGCCATCCGTAACGACCGCCATGCCGCAGAAGACAGCTTTGGTCTGGTATCTTTATGCTCTGTTGGCCCCATCGTCGCCGTGCTGATCCTGGCCATGATCTATCATCCGGATTCCACGGAATACCTATCTGAAGCGATACCTAAAATTTCCGATTCTGTGGAATTAGGACGGCTGTTTACTGGGGAAATTCCGGTCTACATGCGGGAAATGGCAGTTTCTCTCCTCCCCATTGTAGCTTTTTTTGGAATATTCCAGTTAATCTCAAGAGACATTAAGAAAAAAACACTGATCAAAATCCTCATTGGCCTGGCTTATACCTATGTGGGACTGGTCTTATTCCTGACCGGTGTAAATGTGGGATTTATGCCCGCCGGAAACTATTTGGGACAGGTAATCGCCGGGCTGCCCTACGCCTGGATCATCATTCCCATCGGCATGATCATCGGTTACTTCATTGTACAGGCGGAGCCAGCAGTATTCGTCCTCACCAAACAGGTGGAAGAAATCACTTCCGGCGCCATTTCCGCTAAATCCATGGAAATCAGTCTGTCGGTCGGCGTCGCAACTTCCATTGGTCTGGCCATGACACGGGTGCTCACAGGTATCTCCATCACTTGGTTCATCGTGCCGGGTTATGCCATTGCTCTGCTGCTGACCTTTTTCGTGCCGAAAATCTTTACCGCCATCGCCTTCGACTCCGGTGGTGTGGCTTCCGGTCCCATGACGGCAACGTTTCTTCTGCCCTTTGCCATGGGCGCCTGCAACGCGGTGGGCGGCAATATCATTACGGACGCTTTCGGCGTAGTCGCCATGGTGGCAATGACGCCCTTGATCACGATACAGTCCCTGGGAATGATCTATCGGATCAAGGAAAGCCGCCTTTCCAGAGAAGCTGGCAGCTATGCATCAATCGACCGTTACGGGGATATGGATATTATTGAATTATAATATGGAGGAGCCTTATGGGAAAATTGTGCATGATGACGACCATCGTCAGCAGAAAACAGTTCAAAAAATATTTGCGCCTTTATCAAGAAGAACAACTGCAGGTCATGTTTGTCACACTGGGCGCCGGAACCGCTTCCGGGGATATCCTGGACTATCTTGGTCTGGAGTCTACTGAGAAAGCTGTTATGTTCCATGTCCTGGAAGAAAGCGCCTGGGAGAACGCCAAGAAAAATCTTCGGCAAAAGCTTCAGATTGATGCGCCAGGCGAAGGAATCGCCTTTGTGGTCCCTCTAAGCAGCATCGGCGGCAAAAAGGCTTTGCAATTTTTAAGCGGAAACGAAGACTTCCAGAAAGAGGAGGAATCTGTTTTGAAAGATACTGTCTATGAACTTATCGTAGTAATCGCCAATCAAGGCTATACGGAACTTGCGATGGACGCCGCCCGAAGTGCAGGCGCCTACGGCGGCACAGTCATCCATGCCAAGGGAACCGGAATGGAACAGGCTGAGAGATTTATGGGCGTTTCCCTCGCCTCCGAAAAAGAAATCATTTTTATCGTAGCTAAAAAAACACAAAAAAACGATATCATGAAGGCAGTCATGGAGCAGGCCGGCATGCAGTCCAAGGCCAAATCCATTGTATTTTCCCTGCCCGTAACAGACACCGCCGGGCTGCGGCTTATGGAAGACTCATAAAAATACAAAATTAATGCGCATCTCCCCTTCTATATGCTATACTAATAACATATATACAAAATCCGAAAAGGGAGATGGAAATGCTTATGGACAAGAGTACAGCAATCAGAAAACTATGTGAAGAAAAACAAATCCGCATGATCGACTTCAAAATGACGGATATTGACGGGCGCTGGCGCCATATCACGATACCGGTGGAGCGGTTCGATGATAATGTCTTCGTCTATGGAATCGGTTTTGACGGCTCCAATTATGGGTATGCTCCCATTGAGAAAAGCGATATGGTATTCTTACCCGATCCGGAGACCGCCTATGTGGATCCTTTTGCAGAAGTGCCTACGCTGACCATGTGCGGCAATGTTTGTGTCATCGGCAAAGGCGAAAATACGCCTTTTGACCAGTATCCGAAGAATGTCACCCTGCGCGCCATGGATTATATGAAAAAGACCGGCATTGCAGACAATATGATCATCGGCCCGGAATTTGAGTTTTATCTCTTCGATTCCGCACGTTATGAGGTTTCACCCAGACAATGCGCTTACCAGATCGATACCCGACAGGCCGAATGGAACTGCCGTCTGGACACGCCCGGCAACAACGGATATGAAGTGACTCACGGCGGTTATCACATCGCCGCTCCCCAGGATGTAGGATATGACTTAAGAAGCCGCATCTGTATGGAGATGGAAGACTGGGGCATCAAAGTCAAATACCATCACCACGAAGTGGGAGGCCCCGGCCAGATGGAGATTGAAGTGGAACTGGCAGATATGCCCACCATGGCCGACAACACTATGATCATTAAATATATCATCAAAAACATGGCCGCACGGGAAGGCAAGACAGCCACATTCCTGCCCAAACCTATCTATAAAGAAGCCGGAAGCGGTCTCCATGTACATATGCTGCTCACCAAAGACGGTAAACCGGTCTTCTACGATGAGAACGGCTATTCCGGTTTAAGCCAGACAGCCCACTACTTTATCGGCGGACTGCTGTCCCACATTGCGTCCCTGTGCGCTTTCACCAATCCTTCCACCAACTCCTTCAAGCGTCTGGTGCCAGGATATGAGGCGCCTGTGACCATCGGCTATGCCACTTCTAATCGCAGCGCAGTCATCCGGATTCCCGCTTACGCAAAATCTCCGGAGACCAAGCGGTTTGAACTCAGGAATCCCGACGCGACCGCCAATCCATATTATGCCTATGCAGCAATCTTAATGGCTGGATTAGATGGTATTGAGAAAAAGATTGATCCCGCCGCCAACGGCTGGGGGCCTTATGACTTCAATCTCTACACGCTCTCCGCTGAGGAGCAGAAGAAGATCAAAGGTTTGCCGAAATCCTTAGAAGAAGCTTTGGATGCCCTGGAAAAAGACCATGACTATCTGACCAAGGATGGCGTATTCCCGGAGAGACTGATTGATGTGTGGATTGCACGTAAGCGTGCTGAAGCTAAGAAAGCCGGGGAGATTCCTACACCGGCGGAATTTATGATGTATTATGACCTATAACAGAAGAAAATTCCTGCGGAATTATCTTCTCGAGCGCCGCTTCGCGGGCTCGGATAACCTATCAATATTGCCTGCGGAATTATCTTCTCGAGCGCCGCTTCGCAGCCTCGGATAACCTGTCGGTATTGCCTGCGGAATTATCTTCTCGAGCGCCGCTTTGCGGGCTTGGATAATTAAAACTCTGTGATGTAGGACGAATCCTGCTTCACAGAGTTTTTGTTTGCCTACAACACACGATTTCTAGTCTTTTAGGCCGTCTTCCGCCTGTCCCAATAAACCTTCCAACAACTCTACATATTCCCTGAACTGCCCTCTGCCAAAGTCTGTTATTTTGCAGGAAGTCTGCGGTTTTTGGTTCACAAACGATTTGTCAATCTCTATATAACCAGCTTCTTCCAACTTCTTTAGCTGTACACCAAGATTTCCATCCGTGGCTCCTGTCATCTGTTTTAAATCCCTAAAATTTTTCTTTCCCGTCAGCAATGCGGATAAAACTGCCAGCCTCAATTTGGTCTGAAATGCCTCAGGTATCGCATTTATCTCCATAATCAACTCCAAATTCCCTTAAAATGTTTGTCTCTTTTCTATTCCATTTCAAATATATTCCCAGGGCAATCATACCTGCACTCATTAAATACTGAATACACACACTGCTGGCCGATGCAAGTGTTCCCACACCGCCCCAGGTTCCGTAAGGCACCTCTTTCATACTCACAAACAGCACAAAATATAATATACTATATACCGCCGTAAACATGGTCACCATTTTTCTTTTTGTCAGAATACCTGTCATAAACAATGCAAAAATAACCGGAAGCACTTCAATCAGTTCTCTGCACCGCCACAATACCATTATCTTATCACTATTACCAGCCGGAAGTAAAACGATATATAGCCAGCCAAGGATTCCCGAACCAATCAAGACAACCATCCATACCTTCACCATACTTTCACAAATCTCATTGCCTGTCTTTTTAGCCTCTTTCATAAAGTGAAAAAACAGCACCACATATCCGAATAAGAGCAGGAAATGCCCGCCCCACCAAAAAATATGGGCCGCTAAATATCCATATCCAAATCTGTTTCTGATAAAATAGGCGATTTCTTCCAATAACCATACCGCCAGATGCAGAATACCGATTCCCATAAAGTAAACCGATACCTTTGAAAAGTCCTGCTGCGTTCTCTCAAGCACCCTCCTGATCAGCGCAACATCTTCCATCGCTGTTTCTATTCTTTTATCCATATCTCTCCTCCATCCCCTTTTTTGTACAAATCCCATATCTGAAATTCTATCAAAATAAATGGATTTTTTATTTTATTTTGATACCATACTCTATATTATAGAGTTCTCTATCGCATTTGTCAACTTATATTATTAAACTATAATATGGAAATGGAAAATGGAGTCTAATTTTTTTACTTGCATACCGCCAATAACATGTTTTATAATAAATAACATATTGACAGACTTTCTTCTGTCTTTGGGAATGATTGCTTACAAAACTTTCCCATCTTTTAAGATTCTTTCCGATTGTCGGAAATAATCCCGTAACTGTTGTGAATTGGCTGAATTTAAAAATTTTTTGTTGTTATCTGTTGTTCTATGGTCTGTTTGTATCTATTCTTATCTGATGTCTGAATCTGATATCCCAGACTTTTATCCGATACCTCCAAGATTTCCTTGTATTCAGTCACAAAAAACTGTATAATGGAGGAAAATCTATGGCAAAACGAAATGCAAAGGCTCAATCTTTATGAACACCAGAGTACCTGGAATCCCAATATGCCCCTGCGTGGACTGTTGTATTTTGCCCAGCAGTTTGAGGGACTGGTAGATGTCCGTGGGGAAAATATTTATGGAAAAGGGCGGATAGGACTGCCCACACCGGAATACATAGTCTTTTATAATGGAAGCGGTATGGAAACGGACAGCCAGATGCTCTATCTGTCGGATGCCTATTCGGCGGGACATGGGAAGGGATGCCTGGAATGCAGGTGTAAAGTGATCAATATCAACCGGGGACATAACAGAGAATTGATGGAGAGATGTCATCGGCTGTGGGAGTATGCGGAGTTATCGGCAGAGGTGGAAGAGAATATCCGTAAAGGGATGGTGCAGCATATGCTTTTGACAGAATATGATGAGAAGAAACATTTGAGACATACCTTTGAGGAGGGCAGGCAGGAAGGCTTAGAGGCGGGTATGGAAAAAGGCCGCGAAGAACTCTTTCGGGAACAAATTCACAAGAAACTTTCCAAAGGCAAGACCATTCCCGAAATTGCGGAAGAACTTGAGACAGAAGTTTCTGTCATTGAACATATTGTCTCTCATCCATAGTCAGAAAACAGGCGGCACTCAAAAGCGCCGCCTGTTTTTCCTATACCTTTTTAAAACTCTCCCATTATAGTATAGTTTATATATTACATCCCCTCTTTGATCACACCCTGATCACGCATCACTTTTTCAATCGCTGTCCCGCTGATAAAGTGCAGCAACAGTTTCTTCATCGGATTCAAAGGCCCTAAGTTAATCTCCAGCGGAGACTTGCCGTCCATCAGCTTCACGCTGCTGGAGAGCAATTCCCTGATATCGTAAACGCTGCCCCACACTTCCGGCACACCACGGTCTACACCCAACAGTCCATACACTGCTTCCATAGCCGTCCTAACCGAATACTCGGTGGTAAAGACAGTATCCCTCGGTGTCTGGGCAAACTGTCCCAGGAAAGCGAAGTTCACACAGCCATCGGGAATCACATCCGGACGGTCACCCGCCGTTCTCGGCATAAAGAAGGCTGTAATATAAGGCATCATGGTAGGTACGCAGACAGCGCTGTGCTCTGCCAGCTCCTCAATCTGTTCTTCCGGTACACCCAAATGATAAAGCCATTCTTCGGTGATTTCCTTACCAGTACACTCTTTCATGGGCTTTTTCACATAGTCGCCCGGTACATCCGTAAAGAGACCGTACACCCATACGCAGACCTGATCTTTATCCTGATCCTTGAACTGTCCCTGTCTGTTGATGGTCCAGCTGAGCAGCCATGCAGAATCCTGACAACTCACAATACCGCCCGTGACCACCTTACCGCTCTTAGGATCACGTTTGCAGATGTTCTTGATATAAGGAATGATCTTATCATCCAGCGTAGTGACCGTAGCAGATTCCCAATTGGTCTTAGCCACATCGGAGCAGAATTTCTCCGGCCGGCCGAAGGATGGATCCTGCTTGGCGATATTTTTCCAGAGGCTCCAGCAGCCGCTGGTCCGCACTTCCGCATCGCCATTTGGCGCGTGATTCTGATCGCCATAGATGGTGCCTTCCGTACAACTTCCGTTGGTCACAAACACCAAATCATTTTCGGTTAACATAATACCCTTTTCCACACCTTTGACCTTGCACTCAATGGCCTTGGCAATCTTCTTATCTCCCTCAAACCCGAAGATAACATTGGTCACTTCCGTATTAAACTGGAAATCCACCCCCGCTTCCTCCAGGTACTTCTGCATAGGCAGGATCAAGGAATCATACTGGTTATACTTGGTAAACTTGAGGGCGCTGAAATCCGGCAAACCTGCGATATGATGGATGAACCGCTGGAAGTAAAGTTTCATTTCCAGGGCGCTGTGCCAGTTCTCGAAAGCAAACATGGTTCTCCAATATAGCCAGAAAGTGGAATCAAACACTTCCTCGTCAAACACATCCTCAATAGTCTTATCATAGAGATCCTCATCCTTTGTCATAAAGAGTTTCATAATCTCCATACAGCCTTTCTGGCTTAAGTTAAACCTGCCATCCGTATGGGCATCCTCTCCACGATTCTTAGTCGCCCGGCAAAGGGAGTAGTTGGGATCTTCCTTGTTCAGCCAATAGTATTCATCCAGCACCGATACCCCCGGCGTCTCTATGGAAGGAATACTGCGGAACAGATCCCACAGGCACTCGAAATGGTTCTCCATCTCTCTGCCGCCGCGCATCACATATCCCCTGGTAGCATCATAGATACCGTCGCAGGCGCCGCCTGCAATGTCCATGGACTCTAAGATATGAATGTGGCTGCCGGGCATCTGTCCGTCGCGAACTAAGAAACATGCCGCCGCCAGAGAAGCAAGACCGCTGCCTACGATATAAGCATTTTTTTCATCCACGCCTTCCGGTTTTCTAGGTCTTGCAAAAGCTTCATAATTACCGTTGGTATAATAGATGCCCTTGCTGTTTTTATCAAATCTGCCAAGTTCTGTATTCCGGTAATCTAAATCCATATAGGACGTCTTTTTTCCGTGATTCCTGCCGGTGCTCTGCATTTTCTCCTTAAGATTTCCGCCTATGTCCTGCCCTTTCTCTCCACTTGCCTGCTTATGATTCTTCGCCGCCAACGCTACGCCCGCGCCTGCCGCTGCCACTGCTGCTACTCCGAGTCCGATACTTTTTTTGTCTGCCATAATAAGTTCCACCTTTCCTGATACCGACTGCAGATTATCTCCTTCACGAAAATTCCGCCGCCGTCTGTTTTCTTGACTTGTTATGGCTATCATAAACACTTTTTCTGCTGATTCCAATTTACAAAAAAGGCAGAATGATAAACATTTTATCACGCTGCCTTTTTTGTAAAGTTTTCAAACCAATTTCCCTTAAAAAAGCCTAGTTTTCCTCAAAATTATGGATTGACTGAGCAATATTGCCATGCAGCATGACGCTCATTTTCTCCACAATCTCCTCATAATCCTGTTTCATGCCGCGTCCGATCCAGTCCAGCATGATGCCCACAAATCCATACTTATAAAACTCTGCAATAAAAGCTTTGTTCTCCTGCGCCAGGGGACGGCCCGCGCATTTTTCCTCCACCACATCCGCCAGCAGGCTGTAAGTGAGTTTGTATAGATAGCTTTCAATCTTTTCCCGGCTGATACTGCGATATACATTCTGGATAAAAGCCTTATTCTCCATGACAGCCTCAAAAATCTGGCACATGCCTTCCTGCCAAGTATCGTATGTCTTCTTACCCTGTAATGCTTTCGTGCCATCCTCCACGCAGATCCATTCCACCAGATCATAAATATCCCTAAAATGATAATAAAAGGCCATCCGGCTGATCCCACAGTCCGCCGTGAGATCATTGATTGTAATCTTATCCAGCGTCTTTGTCACAAGAAGTTTCTTAAGTGATGCTTCCAGCGCCAATTTCGTGCTGTTTGTATTGCTCATACCCTGCCTCCCTATCATAAAATTCTTGTACTGCAATAGACATGCATCCTTTTTCCAACAAACTTAAATCAAACCTTGTATCAACAGAATAAGTATCAATACCGGCAGTACCACTTGAAAATAGGGCTTCAGCCATCTCTTTAACTGAATGCCTTCGCCCGCGTTAGCCTCCTCAAAGTACTTGTCAAAGCCCCAACCCCAGCGGGTAACACAAAACAGCAGATACACCAAGGAACCAATCGGCAAAAGCAGATTACTGACTAAGAAGTCCTCACTGTCAAGCACATCCCTTCCCCCTATGATATGTACTGCACTCCACAGGTTATATCCCAGCACGCAGGGCAGGCTTGCCACAGCAATAAAGATACAGTTGAAAAGCGCCGCCTTCTTCCGTTTCCAACCAAAGGTATCCATGCAGAAAGAAAGCAGATTCTCAAACACTGCCAGCACCGTGGAAAAGCTGGCAAAGGTCATAAACAGGAAGAACAATGTCCCCCATAGACGCCCGCCGGACATATTAACGAACACATTGGGCAGCGTCACAAAGATAAGGGACGGCCCCGCATCAGGCTTCACTCCGAAAGAAAAGCAGGCCGGGAAAATGATCAGCCCCGACATAAACGCCACGAAAGTATCCAGCCCGCAGATTCGCACCGCCTCACCCGCCAGCGTATTATCCTTATTCATATAACTGCCGAAAATCTCCATCGCTCCCACGCCAAGACTCAACGTGAAAAAAGCCTGGTTCATCGCTTCCGAGATTACAGTGCCAAGTCCCCGTTCGACCACATTCGCCACACTGGGCATCAGATAAAAGGACAGCCCTTCTCCCGCTCCCGGCAGCATCAGACTGTGAACACCCAGCACTATGATCAAAAGCAGAAGCGCTGCCATCATATACTTGCTGATCCGCTCCAGCCCCTTTTGCAAACCAAAACTACACACCAGAAATCCCAGCACCACCACAGCGAGCATCCATCCTCCCATCTCTAATGGAGAAGCCAAAAGCGAGGAAAACACACCGCCCACCGAATCCACATCCATACCTGCCCGAAAAGTACCTGTAAGGAATTTAAAGAAATATCCCACCATCCAGCCTGAAACGGTTGTGTAGTACATCATCAGAAGACAACAGCCAATCATACAGAACCATCCGTGGATATGCCATTTACTGCCCGGTTTCTCCAATGCCTTATAGGCAAGCACCGCACTCTTTCTGCTGGCCCGTCCCACGGCAAACTCCATGGTCAAAACCGGCACCCCCATACAGAGTAAAAATAGCAGGTAGAATAACACAAAAAAACCGCCGCCATTCTCTCCCACCACATAGGGGAACCTCCACACATTGCCTATGCCGATCGCGCAGCCGGCGCTCACCAGTAAAAATCCCAGACGGGACTGAAAAGTTTCTCGTTTCATAATCGTTCTCTTCTCCTGTCGTTTTGTTATCTAAACCTTCAATTCCTTCAATTTCCATAATTCTTTATATGGCTACTTTATCCTATCGTTCATTCCTTGTCAAGCCTAATCCCTTTTTCTAATTATATTTAATTACGTTAATTATGTATCTGTTTTTTATGTTATTTTTGCATGTCGTAACGGATAAAGGCTAGATAAAATTACCTTTTTATTTCGCAAAAGTATTGTGTTTTCGATAAAAAGAAGTATAATAAAAAACAGCAGGTCAATAGTGGACATTGCTATTGCAAGTTATACTTGAAGTTTCGCTGTACATTAATATATCTCCAATCCCTGAATCATCTGAATATCTGCAAAAGTCTGTTGCTCAATATATGGTTCATTTCTTTGGAAATAATTTCCCAGCATACTGCAAGCTACGCAATACTTCTGTCTGTTGCCTTGACTATATTTTTTCATAGGTTTTATATATTTTTAAAGGGGGAGAGTTCCGATAATGAGCAAAGAAAAAACCGCACAAAGCACAGAAAACAAAATAACGATCGAAAAGAAAATTACCAATTCCATTCTCAAGGTATCGGTCATCACAGCGGCAGCGGCCGTCTTAGGCGTAATTGCCTTAATCTTCATAACAGCGCGTTATTCCTATGCATTACAAAATTTTGGTTTTGCACAGGGCGATATCGGTAAGGCTATGTTTGAATTTGCCGACATCCGTTCGTCACTTCGTGCCACTATCGGCTACGATGATCAGTCAGCCATCGATCTGGTTGTGAAGCAGCATGAAGAATCTATCAATAAATTTAACGAATATTTTGCACAAGTTGAAAATACCGTGGTATCTGCAGAAGGACGTACCACCTATGATGCCATCCAATCAGAACTGGACGCCTACTGGGAGTTGGATGCCAAAATCATGCAGCTTGGTGCGACAACAGACCGTGAACAGTGTGTGCAGGCACAGAATATGGCCATCAACGAGTTGGCCGGTGCTTACAGCAGCATCTATGATAAATTGGAAGAACTTCTGGATGTAAAAGTAGATCAAGGTCAGAGCCTTGCCATCACATTGACAGTCATCCAATGGATTCTTGTGGCAGCCATCCTTTTCGTGATTGCTTCCGCCATGGTATTATCTACCAAGATTGGGAAAAAGATCTCCAAGAGTATCTCCGATCCGTTAAAGGAACTGGGTGAACGTCTTGAAACATTCGCTACTGGAGACCTGACTACACCGTTCCCGGTAATTGAGACAGGCGATGAAATAGAGGATATGGGAAAAGATGCCAGCTACATGGCAGATAATCTCGAGGCCATCATTACCGATATTGGCGAAATCCTGGGAGAAATGGCTAATGGAAATTATACGGTAAGATCTAAGATTTCCGAGCGCTATACCGGCGACTTTAATAGAATGTATCAATCCATGCGCGGCTTAAGGGATCAGATGACAGAAACATTGTTGTCCATTGGTGAAGCTGCCAATCAGGTATCCGCTGGTTCCGAGGAACTGGCTACTGCATCCCAGTCACTTGCAGAAGGCGCTACAGACCAGGCCAATGCAGTGGCAGAACTTCATGCCGCCATCTCCGGTATCACTACCAATATGGAATCCGGTTCCGAGAGCGCAGAGGAAACCTATGACAAAGCACAGCACTACGCGGATGAAGCTGATGCCAGCCGTCAGCAGATGGACACCATGATGAACGCTATGGAACGAATCAACGAATCCTCCACCAAGATTGGGGATATCATTTCCGAAATCGAATCCATTGCCGACCAGACCAACCTGCTCTCCTTAAACGCTTCCATCGAAGCTGCCCGTGCCGGCGAATCTGGACGTGGATTTGCAGTAGTGGCTAATCAGATTAGAGAACTGGCAGACCAGAGTGCCAAGGCTGCCGTGGATACCAGAGACCTGATCGAGGCATCCATTCGTGAAGTCACCAAAGGAAATACTGTGGCAAGCCAGGCAGCAAGTTCGATTGAATCTGTTGTAGATGGCATCAAACAGATTGCTGACTTCTCCAGGAACCTGAAAGATATGATGGAAGAACAGTCCGAGGCAATGCGCCAGGCTGAGTTAGGTGTCAACCAGATTTCCAGTGTAGTGGAGAGCAATGCGGCGACTGCCGAAGAGGCTTCTGCAACCAGCGAAGAATTATCTGCTCAGGCTACGATGTTAGATCAGCTTGTGAAACAGTTTGAATTGACCAAATAATAAAAGTAATTTGCTTCGCAAATAACTTTACGAGTGCCGCTTTGCGGACTCGGATATATTAGTAAATGAAAAAGAAGCGGATGATTTGACTATCCGCTTCTTTTATGTTCAAGGGATGATGGTTTTTATTGTGCCTATTTGCGTCTGGACAATAACACGCAGACTTCTATGTTGTCTGTAAAGGGAAACATATCTACCGGCGTTATCTCTTCCACCCGGTACAATCCCTTGTTCTCCCGCTTTTTATCGGTCAGGTACTGCAGATCCCTCGCCAGTGTCTCCGGATTGCAGGAAATATAGACTACCCTGGACGGCCGCAGACAAAATAGCGCGTCCATAAACTCTTCCGTACTGCCGCTCCTGGGCGGATCCATAAAAACGATATCCACCTTCTCCTCAGCCTCTGCAAGTTGTCTCATAAATCTGCCGGCATCATTCTGATAAAAGTCCGCGTTCTTCACTTGGTTAACTTTGGCGTTTGTAACCGCATCCCGTACCGCATCCCTGTTGAGTTCCACGCCGATGACCTTTCCTGCCTGCCCGGCAGCCGTCAGCGCTATGGTGCCAATACCGCAGTAGGCGTCCACCACAGTCTCTTTCCCAGTCAATCCTGCATATTCTACTGCTTTTTGATAAAGTATCTCCGTCTGCACCGCATTGACCTGATAAAAAGACTTGGGTGATATCTTAAACGTCCTGCCGCAAAGGACATCCTCTATATAGCCTTTTCCATAGATGACCTGCTCCTTATCTCCTAACACCATACTGGTGCGTCTGTTGTTGACATTGATGACAATGGTGGTTATCTCCGGATGAAGTTTACATAACTCAGAAACAAAATTCTTTTTAGAAGGAAAAACAGGAGATCCCAATACCAAGACGACCATGATCTGCCCTGTTGCATGTCCTACCCGCACGAGCACATGCCTAAGAAGCCCGTACCCGGTATCCTCATCATAGGTCTTGATCTTAAAAGACTTCGCCAGGCTGCGGACAGACTGTATAATCTGATCCGCTTTCTCATCCTCTAACAGACACCCTTCCACCGGTATCACATGATGAGTCTTTTCCTGATATATCCCCGATACGATACCTCTGCCTTTCTGGAAATCAAAAACTGCATGTACTTTATTACGGTAATGCAGCGGCTGCTCCATGCCAATGATAGGTTTCACTTTGCCAAAACCCTTTAGCAGTCCTTCAACCCTTCTCTGCTTCTTTGTAAGCTGCTCCTCATAGGGCACATCAATATACTGACAGCCGCCGCATTTCTTGGATACCTCACACCGGCTGGTTTTACGATTCTGCTTTTTATAGTCCTTCATGAATGCTCCTATCTCCGTATCTTCTATCGATAGCAAAAAACTCTGAGAAGTTTCCCAGAGTCATTGTAACACATCAAATCCACTTAAGACAAATCATCCTTTTATTTTCGCCAAAACCCATCTTGCCATATCTTTATGCTGAAGCAATCTGCACACTGTCAAGTCCCTCCACCAGGTTCCTGGCTAAACTGCTATCCGCCTCATTGATATGTATCGTAAATACATTTTTCCTGCCACCGGCATTTCCTAGGAAACGTTCCCACAACCGCTGTTCCTGCCATTCCACAAAAAAAGAAATGCGGTTAGACACGAAGAGTTTCTCTAACTGATCCTTGCTCTCTACATTATAGACTTTACAAAAGGATATTTCATGATTAAAAAACAATGCGTTCAAATTCAGCGCTGCCATATCGCCACCCCCAAACAACTAGCCTTCCTTTTCTGTAATAGCTTTATGTCAACTTATTTTTCTCATTATATCCCATATAATGTGCTTATTGCAAGATTTTTCTACATTTTCCACAATATAACCAAATATTTATGTAAATCTTGTGAAAATTACATAACTTCCGTCCATGCCCGGTTTTGACTCTCCAACCAATATTCCTTTCTCGTCTCATACTGTTCATTCAGCCAATCCGCCGCCTGTTCCACGCCTTCTTTCGTCAACGGCACCTCTGTGGATGTCTTTTGCTCCTCCGGTGTGCGCGCATAACCCAACGGTTCCGGCCAGACTGTCACCCGGATTACGTCCTCTTCCCCGCTTTTTACCTTCTTGAGAAGATAACGCATCCCTTCCATACTGCCGGAATATTCTTCCTTTTTAATATAGTTGAGCGGATGAAAATTTTCTTTGTTTATCATATTGCGGCCTCTACTTTCCTAAAGTTTCTCACCACACCTATTATAGCGCATTTACGGTTCAGAAGCAAAAATCATACACCTCTGCATTTCTTTTACAGAATATGTTTCCAATTACAGAGAAATATCTTGACCATATACATACCCGTAATAGCAACCCTGTACTCATAAAATATTCCATACAAACCTTGAACGTCTAATGTTGGAAGAAGCCACACCTACTGAATAACTACAGGCAAGCCCCGTATCTTCATCCCCCCGCAACCTCGCACACGATTCGCGCGACGCCCTCGCTGTGGTACGTCTCCGGCTCATAGGCAACAATCTGGAGCGTGATTTTCTCCCCGGGGGCAAGCCCGCGTTCGCATTCCACTTCCGCCAGATACTCTCCGGGATATAAAATACCCGTCTGCGCAATCTTTCTATTCTCCTGATATACGCGCACCAGAAACCAGACGGTGCTTTCCGCCCCGTTTGCCACATTCAGGTGCAGTTTTCCGTCCCTGTAAGCAGGCACGGTGTCGAGCCCCACGATATACCCCTCTTTGACCGGGAGCAGCTGCCAGGAGTCCGCCCCGGCGGGAAGACCTTCCACGGCGGCAGTCTCGTGCTCCGGCGGAAGAAAGTCCCGGTACCCTCTGGTCAGGCGGATATATCCGAATGCCGCCCCGATGCAGAGGATGAGGGCAAGGCTTGTGATGATCCCAATCTTTTTCTTTCTTCTTCCCGCTGTCACGCATTTTTTCCGTTTCATGTCTTTTCTCCATTTCCACGCTGTTTTTATCTCAGCTTGTCTGAGATTCGCATAACGATTTTCAATCGTTCACCCCTATTTGATCTCAACAGTGATCGGCACCGTGGAATCCACCATGCCTTTTTCTCCGGTATCGTGATTATAAAAAGAAAATATCATCTTTGCCCGATAATTTCCCGCCGCAAGTGTGCTCCCATCCTCCGGCGCCAGCTTCAGATCCTGAATGTGATAGCCCACGGGGATGCGTCCGGAACGGTAGACCTCCACATCCTGACCGGCGCTGTCCGTCATATACAGCACCGCCACAAAATCGTAGTTGGCCCCTCTGTTGGGATTCTTAATCACATACGGTTCACTTCTTGCCGTCATTGTTCCGGCATCGACCAAGAGTGTCTTTGGCACTTCATAGCTTGCCTTGTTCTCATTCGTCCTCTCGCCCACCTCAACATCCTCATTCGGGATGATCGCCGCATCCGCCATGACGGGGACATAGTCCTCCGGCGGCAGCGGGGGATTAATCAGCATCCATAAGATGAGGGCGACCCAGGGCAGACACGGCCAGAGCCAGGGAAGGAACAGGCCACAGCTTTTTCCGCTGACGCTGCACCGCTCGGCCAGGCCCTGATTCTCGCCCACGAACATACCGACATACCGACCGCCATGCATTTCCAGGACGGCCTCGCAGCAGTGGATCTCTCCCTCGTTCACCGCGCAGAATCCCGCCGCCAGCGGGCAGTTTCCCGCCTTTATGATGCCGTCCACGGACAGGTTGTACACACTTCCCTTCAGGCATCCGAAAAATCCGATCTCCGTCATGTCTTTTCCGCAGAGTACAAAGCCCCTGATCCGGTGTCCCTCGCCGTCAAAGGTCCCGCAGAAAGGATGCTGTCTGTCGCATCCGAGGGACGGGATCTTCTTTCCGTGGAAATCCAGGTCAGCGGTCAGCCTGCAGTCCGCGTTCGCCGCTTCCGGCTCGCCCCGGTTTACCCTGTCCATAAACGCGAGCAGTTCTTTCTCCGTCCCGATCATCACGGTCTCTTTCCTGTTCTTTTTTACAACGCGGGTTCTGCCCGGCGCATCCTTTCGTCCGGAGAGGTCGAAATACTCTATGTCATTATCATCATCAAAATCATAGTCATAATCATCGTCAAAATCATAGTCAAAGTCATCATCAGAACCCTTCAAATGAACTGCTATGGGATCATAACGCCATGTCTCCTCTAAGAAATCCATCCTTGCCGCGTTTTCCCGCTCAAACACATCAAAATTCCATTGCAGGTTCTGCCCGATCTGCTCCGGCTCCGCCGCCTTCACTGCCAGTCCGAGATTTCTGTCACGGTATTGTTTTAATTTTTTGTCTTTTTTTACCAGAAAAAAGCAGCGGCTGACCTTTCCGCTGTCTAAGGCGGCAAAACCGTCCTTTTGTTTTTTGCGGGCTGACCCGCGTTTCCATCTGCGCACCGTGCTCCTGGTAAAGCAGTGCAGCGCCTCGCCCTTGTTGTCGTAGATGAATCCGGCGTTCTCGCTCTTTCCTGCCCCGATCTTTACTGCCGCATAACAGTTTTGTGTCTTTCCTTCATTCCGGTATGCGAAACCGCCTTCCAGCTTTGCTTTTCTGCCCATGATGACTGTACTCCTTGCCAACTATTTTCCTGTGTCCTGCTGCGGCTCAGGCTCATCAGATTCTACACCTACTGTGATCGTTCCCAGCCGCGTCCATTGGGTAATGCTGTTTTCCAATCCCTGCTTCCTGCCAAGCGGCATGAAATACAAGGTTCCCACGGTCGCTTTTCCCGCGCCGTCTGCACCTTTTTTATTATACGCGGTGGCAAGCGTCAGTGTCCTCGTCAGTGTTTCATAGTTTGTATCCGTATCGTCCTGCGCCTTCCGAAAACTTCCTGTAATACTCTCATACCCCGTCTGGCGGGTATAAGCAAGCTGCGCCTTGATACCGGCGTTGGAATGGTTCGTCACCTGAATCCGGTTGATCGAAGTTTCCGTAGCATCAAGCGCTTCGCCTGTTTCGCTGTCATACACCTTCCATCCCCCGCCTGTCACACTCTGATGCGCCGTCGCGTCCCATGTGCTGTTTTCATAGCAGAAGGTCATCGCGCCCCACTCCACATCCACGGAGTAGACTACACTGTCCGCCGTATGGGCGCGCACTTCTATATCCGTGTCGGCATAGTCCGCCGCCGTCGGGTCGATGCCTTTGATCGTCGTCCATCTGGCATAATAAATCTTGTTGCCGATGTCGGCTGCGGAAATGTCTGTCACCCTGCTTCCCGCATAATCCGCGCTCTCGTACCACCCGTCGAATATGTACCCCTGCTTCGTGGGTATGGGCAGTGTCAGCCCCTTGCCTCTGGTATAGTCCGTATAAATATTCTCATTCGGTATCGTGCCGCCGTCTATATTGTAGGTCACGGTGTAGGTATTGACCGTCCACTTTGCGTAATAGGTCTTGTTCCCGTAGTCTGTTGTATAAATGCCCGCCACTTTGTTTCCCGTAAACCAAGGATTCTCATACCACCCGTCAAAGGTGTATCCCGTTTTCTCAGGGATGGGCAGCGAAAGCCCCACACCCTCGGTATAGCCCGCATAAGCGCCCTCATCCGCTATCGTGCCGCCGTCCGCGCTGTAGGTCACGGTGTAGGTATTTGCCACCCACTTCGCGTAATAGGTCTTGTCCCCCGTTTCGTCCGCGGAAATGCCTCTCACATTGCTTCCCGCATAATCTGTACTCTCATACCAACCGTCAAAGGTAAACCCCCGCTTCGTGGGTGTGGGCAGTTCCGGCAGCCCCTCTCCCACAGTGTATTCTGTATACCAGCTCTCATCCGTTATGCTCCCACCGTCTGCGTTGTAGGTTACGGTGTAGGTATTTGCCGTCCACTTCGCGTAATAGATCCTCTCTCCGTAGTCGGCGGGTGAAAGAACCTCCACCGGCGCGCCGCTCAAGTCCGCATTCTCATACCACCCGTCAAACAGGTAACCCGGCTTCTTGGGGATGGGCAGCGCAAGCTCCTCTCCCTCCGTATAGGAGGCTGTCGGACTGCCCCCACCCGGCAGCATGCCGCCGTCTGTGTTGTAGATCAGGTTGTAGATATGATCAAAAATACACTGCGCATAACCGCTTTCACTCCATGCCCTCCTATAGCTTAGCACCGCGCCCTCCGGGACATGGATGCCCTGACCGGATTCTGCGGCAAATCCGCAGTCGGCAAAAGCGCCGGCGTCAAGCAGCGGAGGGGTTGTCCCGAGCATCGTCACCTCCTTCAGACTGCCGCATCCCTGAAACGCCCCAGTCTCTATGTATGTCACGCCGTCACTTATGACAGCCTGCGTTATATTCTCTTTATTCGTGTTTTCGCTATTGCTGATCCAGTCCGCCATCCCGGCATCGGATAAAATCATCAGCACGCCGTCGTCAAGCGTCCAGTCTGTGCTGCCTTCTGTATTCCCGTCGTCTTGCGGCCCCTCTGTGCCGCCTTCTGTATTCCCGTCGTCCTGCGGCCCCTCTGCGCCGCCTGCGCTATTCCCGTCGTCCTGCGGCCCCTCTGTGCCGCCTGCGCTATTC
>CAMNSD010000030.1 GCA_946554445.1 uncultured Lachnospiraceae bacterium
CCGCCACCTGTATTGCAGTTTTTATCTGCTAATAAATGGGGAGAAGCGTATTCTGCCTGTTTATTAGCAGATAAAGCTGTGCGATGATTGGAGGAATTTATGGTAAAAAAAGTAGACAGAAAGAAATTTGTCAGATATAAGGAAGGTGCAGAAATTTACAGCATGGGTTTGACAAAATTTCAGGAGCTTGCAAAGCAGGCAAACGCTATCTATAAGGTGGATAAATTAGTGTTGGTAAATTGTGATATTTTCGAGCAGTATCTGGAGTCTTTTAGAGTAAGTGAGTGATTAAGGCAAAGAGAGTTTCGTGACAAATAATCGTTCTACAAAAAGTTCTTGACTTTTCGTAGAACGGGAATTATAATGGTATTAGTTATGAAGGAGGTGCATAGTAAATGCCGAGAACGGGACGTCCAAAGACCGACTCGCCTAAGCTGAGGTCGTTAAGCCTTCGGGTTGACGATGCGGAGTATGAGAAGCTGAAGGACTATGCTGCCAAACATGACATGACCATAACGCAAGTGCTACAAAAGGGTGTTGAAATACAATACTCAATGGAAGAAAGTAAGTAGCGGTACGAAATATCTCTTTCCTTTTGAAAGAAAGGAGCAGAGATGGCAAAAGCAAGAAAAGACCATAGAGGTAGGGCTTTACGGAAAGGGGAAATCCAGCGCAAGGATAAATCATATATGTATACCTATACTGATCCTTATGGGAAAAGACGGTATATATATGCGAATGATTTAGTAGAGCTTAGGGAAAAAGAAAAGCGGCTGATGAAAGACCAGCTTGACGGTCTGGATGTATATGCGGCAGGAAACGCCGATTTGAATTTTGTTTTTGACAGGTATATTACAACAAAGACAGAGTTAAGGCGGACAACTTACACAAATTACACCTATATGTATGACCGATTTGTAAGGGATGAGTTTGGGAAACGGAAGATTGGGACGATTAAGTATTCAGATGTGTTGTATTTCTATTATCACCTGTTAAATGACAGGGGGATGCAGATTAACACCCTTGAAACAATTCATACCGTCCTCCACCCGACATTTCAGCTTGCAGTGCGGGATGACATCATCAGAAACAATCCGAGCGATGGAGTGATGGCTCAAATCAAGAAGAAGCCGGGGAAAAATCATGGTGTACGCCATGCCCTCACACTGGATCAGCAGAGAGCCTTTATGGACTACACAGCCAAAAGCCCGGTATATTGCCATTGGACACCGTTCTTTACAGTATTATTAGGAACAGGGTGCAGGATTGGTGAAGCAATCGGCTTGAGGTGGGAGGATATAGATTTTGCAAAGAGGACAATCAGCATAAACCATAGCGTTACTTATTATCCCCGGCGAAATGATACTACAAAATGTGAGTTTGGAGTATCCCTCCCAAAAACAGAAGCGGGTATCCGCACGATTCCCATGATGGACGCAGTATATGAAGCGTTCCAAGAGGAATACAGCGAGCAGAAGGAAGAAGGGTTCAATACTACGGTGGTTGACGGAATGACAGGCTTTATTTTCAGCAACCGCTTTGGCAATCTTCATAATCCGCAAGCTGTAAACAGGGCAATCAAGCGGATATACGAATCGTACAATGCAGAGGAAGTGTTAAATGCTAAAAAAGAAAAAAGGCAGCCGGTCATAATACCTCACTTCTCATGCCACCATTTAAGGCATACCTTTTGTACAAGGTTCTGCGAGAAGGAAACAAATGTGAAAGTGATACAGGCGATTATGGGACACGCCAATATTGAAACAACGATGGACATATATGCCGAAGTCACTGACATGAAGAAACAGGAAGCAATACAAAATTTATCACGCAATCTTGATGTATTTTAGGAAAGAGTCCGAAACGGATAAATGAGTACAGCAAATTGTGTGGTTTACAACAAATTTACATCAAATTTGAAATTTTACTGGTAGAATAACACATCATAATGAAGTGTTGAATTGTAAGAGAAAAGCGGAGATAAGCGGTTATGAATAATAATGAAGTAACTCGATTGCCTTTCCCCACGATGAAGAGTCTGGAAAAGAAGACATCCGACCAGACAAAGAATGTGGAGAAACAGCCTGCTTCTGAAGCGAAAAAAAGCAGCCTAACCCGCGAACAGGCGCTGGAATTGTTAAAGAAATATAACAAAGAACCTTTCCATATCCAACATGCCCTGACGGTGGAAGGGGTGATGCGCTGGTATGCGAAAGAGTTAGGATACGCCCAGGAAGAAGAGTTTTGGGCTATTACCGGTCTTTTGCACGACATTGACTTTGAGTTATACCCGGAAGAACACTGTAAGAAAGCCCCGGAACTTCTGCGGGAAGCAGGGGTGGGCGAGGATATGATCTACGCCATCTGTTCTCACGGCTACGGCATTTGCAGCGAGGAGGAGCCAAAACTGGAGATGGAGAAGGTGCTCTTTGCGGCCGATGAACTGACCGGACTCATCTGGTCCTGCGCCCTGATGCGTCCCTCCAAGAGCACCATGGATATGGAAGTCAAGAGCCTAAAGAAGAAATTCAAGGACAAAAAGTTTGCAGCCGGCTGTTCCAGGGATATTATCTCTCAGGGGGCCGAACTGCTCGGCTGGGAATTGGATGATTTGTTCGACAAGACCATCCAGGCCATGAGAAGCTGTGAGGCTTCTGTGGCGGAAGCGATGGAGAAGGAAGCGTAAGCAGACTGTATATAGGAATGTTAGAACCGCCTGTCTTGTATGATGATACATGGCAGGCGATTTTTTGTCTGATGAAAGACGAGGGTATATTATCTAAAGTGATTTGGGAATTCATCTTGAAGCAATATTGAACTTAATTGAAGTTGACATCGAAACAAAGTTGAAGTAATATTGAAGTTGATATTGAAGTAATATTGAAGTAAAAATAGAAGTGGTTCAAGAAAGAGGTATTTTTATGTATTTAGAAGAAATTATTGAGGATATATACTTAGAGAATGATAAGTTTGAATGTAAAAGCGTTTTAAACCGTGATGATATTGTGGGGTGGCTGAAAAGCATTGCCGGGTTTGCGAATGCATCAGGCGGAGATTTTTATATAGGTGTGGAAGACAAGACAAATAAATTGATTGGGTTTGATAGAAAAGCGGTGGATAATGAACGTAATTATTTTAATAATATAGTCAATGAACACTTAACACCGAGACCGCAGATGAAAATTTCCTTTGTGAGATATGAAATAAGGAATCGTGAGCGTTTCATTATCCGGATTACGATTCCCGAATCTTCTGTGAAGCCGGTAATTTTAAAATATAAAAATATACCGTCCATTTTTATGAGAAGGGACGGATTTACAAATGGAGCAACTTATGAAGAAATCATAGAAATGAGTGTTAAGAGTAAAAATACACAGTATGATATTCTGGAGTCGGATATAAAGTATAATCCGGAGAAAATTTCCATGCTGCGTGACTTTTATAGGGAGCATAATGAGGGAAAAGAACTGAAAGAAAAAGCCCTGCAGTCAATGGGGTTTTATAAGGAAGACGGTTATTTACGAAACGGAGCGGTCTTGTTTCTGGATGATTATAAAGAGAAAAAGACAGAAGTGCAATGTTCTGTTTTTTCTGGCTTTAACAAAGGCAGTGAGAGAATTGTAACAATAAACAGATATCATGGAAATATAACATCTACAATCAATTATATCATGGATTTTGTAAATCAGAGAATGAATCATTCCATGGTAAAATTAGATGACACCAGAAAAAATATTGATGCATATCCCCAGCGTGCTTTGTTTGAAGGTGTGATCAATGCAGTTGCACATAGAGATTACTATTTGGACGGGACACAAATACAGGTAGATATGTTTAAAGACCGATTGGAGATATCTTCGCCAGGAGGATTTTATAGGGGAGAGAAGCTTGGAAAAACATACGATTTGTCTGGGATTATATCAAAAAGAAGAAATGAATTGATTACAAATGTGCTTGTAGAATGCAGTGTCATGGAAGCGGCAGGTACTGGATTTGATAAAATTGCGGAAGAATATGAAGGTGCGGATGAAACACATAAGCCATATATCTATTTGTCATCAGATCATTTTACTTTAGTGCTTCCGGATCTGACATACACGAATGGCGTGGAAGACAGCAGCGTGCCGGTACTTACCTTTGTTCCGGCTCCTAAGGGTACGCAACTGGATGCAAAGATTCTATCTTTTTGTTACTATCAGGCGCATAAGGTTTCGGAGATAGCTGAATATTTGGGTGTCAGTGATTCGAGTTATCTGAGAAAAACAGTGTTGGGCAATCTTGAGAAGAACGGGTATTTAGAGAAGAGTAAACTTTCACGCGCCATGTACTATAAGACAAATCATGATATGGTAGTACTTGAATAATTTTGTTATACCACAAGTATAATGACAGCTAAAGATTTTTATGATACAGTACGATATAGAGAGAGAAAAGCGGATTCCAAAGAAGAATCTGGGAAAGGAAAAAAGATGTTTACAGTGATACGCAAAAGTTCTTTTTATCTGGAAAATCAAGAAAATACGTCCCTTACTCAGAATGAGAGGGGCTTTGATTCGATGTGCTCAGATGAGATAAGACTTGTGCAAAATGCTGTAGGGAAGGATGTCGGCCTGTCGTGTTAAAAGATAGGGCCAGACAACCGGATATATAGATTTTGGAACCGCTTATCTTGTATGGAACACAGGGTAGGCGGTTTTTTATTATATCTGTAAGGAGGGAACATTATGGACGCATTAGAAATCAAGGGAAAAGTAAATACGGCGCTCTGCTACGCAAAGGTGGTAGAGGATGAGGCTATAGAGCAGATTAGACGCATGTGCGATTATCCCATGACGCAGGGTTCCAGGATCAGGATCATGCCGGATGTTCACGCCGGCAAGGGATGTACCATTGGAACTACCATGACGATTACGGATAAGGCCGTGCCCAATGTGGTCGGCGTGGATATCGGATGCGGCATGTATACGGTGAATTTGGGCAAAGTGGATATCGATTTTGTGAGAGTGGACGAGACAGCCCACTTTATTCCATCAGGGATGCATGTCTGGGAAGGGCGTCAGGAGCGTTTTAATCTGACAGAACTTGCATGTTACAGAGAACTAAAGGATGCCAAAAGACTGGAAAGATCACTGGGCACGTTGGGCGGCGGTAATCATTTCATAGAAATTGATGAAGCGGCGGACGGCACAAAATATCTGGTCATTCATTCCGGTTCCCGAAATCTTGGCAAGCAGGTGGCAGAGTTTTACCAGAAACTGGCTATCAACCTCAACCGTGGATATGACGATTATTTGGAAAAACGTGACGAGATTATCAGAACCTACAAGGAGCAGGGACGTAAGAATGAAATACAGGGGGCGTTAAAGCAGCTCCACTTTCAGGTTTACGAGAGTGAGACCAGTATGCCGGAAGACCTTTGCTATCTGTCCGGCAAATATCTGGAAGCGTATCTCCACGATGTTGAGATCTGTCAGGCATTTGCAAGAAGAAGCCGTGAGAAGATGGCCGAGATCATTCTGGAGAAAACGGGCATGACTGGCAGCGAGGCATTCCATACCATTCATAATTATATTGATACAGAGGAAATGATTTTGAGAAAGGGCGCAATCGCGGCCCACAGTGGAGAAAAAGTGCTGATTCCAATTAATATGAGGGATGGAAGCGTACTCGCAGTCGGCAAGGGAAATCCAGAGTGGAATTATTCTGCGCCGCACGGGGCAGGAAGACTGATGTCCAGAACAAAGGCCAAAAACAGCCTCAGTCTGGAGGAATATAAGAAGACAATGGAAGGCATCTATACGACTTCTGTGAATGAAAACACATTGGATGAGGCGCCAATGGCATACAAATCCCTGGCGGACATTATTGATGTGATTAGGGAGTCAGTGGATATCATCGATGTGATGAAACCTGTTTATAATTTTAAGGCTTCTGAGTAGTGCAGAGCACCGGCGGCATATAACTGCTGCGTGCTCGCACGCAAGCAGGGCCGGAAACGGAGGAAGAAATGGTTATTTTGCCTGCCATTGATATGGCAGCCACCGGGAGGAAGATTATGTCACTGCGAAAGGCAGCAGGTCTGACAGTAAAAGATCTGCAGGATATCTTTGGATTTGCAACGCCCCAGGCCATTTATAAATGGCAGCACGGGACCGCAATGCCGTCGATTGATAATCTGGTAGCGCTTGCAGCGGTGCTGGAAGTTACCATAGATGATATTATCGTAGTCGATGTGAGTGTAAAAACGCAGATTAGTGCGTAAAACTAAATAAGTCCCTTTTATAGGACAGCATGTTTGATATGATGGGATTATCTAAACGGGCTGTGCAAAGTACTAAGGAGGGGCGGATATGTATATATGTTCAAAAAGTCACGGAGAAAAGATTTATCATTGCCAGTCATGCTTTTATGCCAGAAAGATTAAGCAGCAGAACAGGATTTTCTATCATACGAAGGCGGAGGCCATAGCCAAGGGGTACAGAGCCTGTAATTGCTGCGCACCGGTTGCCAGAAAATTTCGGGCGGAGAAAAGGGCATTGATAGAATATGCGAAAGTAAATCACATTAATATGTGGCTGGAAGATAATGCCGTTTATATGGAGACTGGCAATGGAGCGTGGAAGATTATCGAGACGGAGAAGAGCCGTAGACTTATTTTGTTCCATGCCAACAGGGAAAACTATAAGTGGTGTCAAAAGAAAAATGGAAAGATTATCCACCATTATCATATACAAAAGGATATAAACAGCCAGTCAATCTTAAAATATATGAAATATATATACAAGCATGACCTATGGCGCGCATCGAAGAAGGATGAATATAAGCGGATGCCGGTATCGACCAAATCTCAGAGAAGGAAACGAAAGGAAGAGGAAGAAAGGGCCAGGAGAAGGGCTGTTGGAGATGTCCTCAATTTGATAGAAATATTAAGGGTGGAGCGGGAATATCAATCATTTGACACGACACCTCAATTCATGTTACAATCATAACCGACAGATAGTCGGTCTTGTAATATGGCAAGGTAAATAGGAAACACTGTCAGTAAAGTAGAGCGCTGTAGCAAGCGAAGCATGAAAGCATCCCACATAATAACGCGGCGTATCAGGAGAAAACATATGCGTATCGTAAAGGAAGCGCAGGAGCGTAAAAACGAGATACTGGATGTGGCCGGGCGGCTGTTTGCTGCCAAAGGATTTGACCACACCAGCACCAACGATATCCTGGAAGAGATAGGGATTGCCAGAGGGACACTGTATTATCACTTCAAATCCAAAGAGGATATTTTGGATGCCATGATCGACAGAATGATCGGGCAGATGTTGGTGCAGGCGAAAACTCTGGCAGGGCAGAAAGAGATTCCGGTCTTACGGCGTCTAACCATGATGATTCAGTCTCTGCAGGAGAGAGGCGGTTGTGGGGATGAGATTATGGAACAGATACACAAGCCCCAGAATGCCCTGATGCATCAGAAAATACAAGAGCGTCTGTCAGTTGAAATGAATCCGCTGCTCACATGTCTCATCGAGGAGGGAATCGAGGAGGGAATCTGTCAGACGGATTATCCGTCGGAAGCTGCGGAGATGACCTTCTTGTATGCTAACATAGCCTTTGATGAACTGATGGTACACAGCGAAGAGGAGAGGCAGAGAAAACGGGCGGCATTTATTTATAATCTGGAGCGGCTTCTTAAGATGGAACAGGGGAGCATGCAGGAAGCGCTCATGCCTTTGTTTGGCGATGAGTCAGAATAAGAGTATATTCTTGTAATGTGGAAGAAACACCAATAGGGAGAGGGAACAATATGGTTCTCTTTCTTTTTAGCACACAACCGACAGACTGACGGTCTATATTACTGGTAATTTCTATTAATGATTTGTTAAGGAACCGAACGGTACCATGTACGGTAATGAAACATGTAAACCAAATATAAATGCATAAAAGGGAGGAAACGTGTAATGCAAACCAATTATCTAAAGAAGTATGTTATCAGTTCCTATATTTTAGTCTGGGCACTGATTATCCTGGTGGCGGGGCCGGCAAGTCTTATCTTTCATGCACCGCCAGTCGTCATGTGGATTGTCCGCAATCTCATCTCCTGGTCACCGACTTATTTACTGTTAATCGGGTGGAAAAAGTTTCGACCGGGTGAAACGAGAATGGAATTTGTGAAGAGATGCTTTTCCGGCAGGATTAAGCCAATTTTATTATTGTTTTCTTTTGGACTGATATTCGGGATTAGTATTGTATCTCTGGGGATTCTTTCTCTGATTGAGAATAGATCGATTGCTTCCTACATAGAGTGGGGAAGTGTGTCCCTGCCTTTGAGTGTATTTCTGGCGTTTACGTCCGGTCCTACAGGGGAGGAACTGGGCTGGCGCGGATATATGAGGGAAGAGTTTCATCAAAAATATGACTTCCTCAAGGCTTCTGTCTGTCAGGGATTGGTGTGGTGTTTCTGGCATGCGCTTTTGTGGGTGGTCGATTCGGATTTTACAGATTGGCGGGCAGTTCCCTATATTCTATCCAATATTGTGGTCATTACTTCGCTCACAGTTTTAATGAATATTGTACTGGAACAGCATAATAACCTGCTTTATTCGGTATTGATGCATTTTGGTTTTAATATTGTCTATGTATTTTTGGATGCCGGTATCTTGTTCTTTGTGATTCTGACCGTAATATATCCGATTGTCACCTTAATGGCGTTGGTAATCCGAAATAAGCTGACGGTACGAAGAGGATGATACGCCAACCCCGTAAATAGAGGGCGGATAGGGGAGCGGTAGTGTTCTGTTATGTCGCTTGATAAAGAAAATATATTCTTACCAAGGAAAGTGGAATATGAGAAAATCTAGTAGACAGATGTATTTGTGACAAAGGAGGAACGGAATATGCGGTATCAGATTATTGGCGACACTATGCCGGCGGTGGAGGTGGTTTTTGATGCGCCGGGAGAATCCATGTATACCCAGTCAGGCGGTATGGCATGGATGTCAGATGGCATCACCATGGATTCTAATATGCGGGGCGGTCTCGGTAAGAGCATTGGCCGGATGTTTTCAGGGGAATCTCTGTTTATGGCCACTTACAGGGCGGAACGCGCTGGCAGCATGGTGGCTTTTGCCTCTACAGTTGCCGGGGAGGTACTTCCTGTTGATGTGGGGCAGACTGGCGGGTTGATCTGTCAGAAAGGCGCCTTTTTATGCGCCCAGGAGACGGTGAATCTGAGCGTGACCTTCACGAAGAAGCTTTCCGCGGGTTTATTTGGCGGCGAAGGTTTTATTTTGCAGGATATCAGCGGCAACGGCATGGTTTTTTTGGAGATTGACGGTAACAAGGTGATTAAGAATCTGGCGCCGGGGGAAGTGATCAAGGTCGATACGGGAAATGTGGTGGCTTTTGAGAGAAGTGTGCGCTATGAGATAGAGACGGTCAAAGGATTAAAGAATATCTTTTTAGGCGGCGAGGGACTGTTTTTGACGAAGCTGACAGGGCCGGGCAATGTAATTTTGCAGACACAGAACTTCAATGAGTTTGCGGGCCGGATTATTGGCCTGATACCATCCAGATAATGTGAAAGCCGATCAAGGGATTTGATGTTTTCATATAGCAGTTGAGGTTGTAGTATGCGGATAGCCATTTGTGATGATGATATCAATTTTGCAGGAGAATTAAAGGGGGCCATTGAGACATTGTATGATGTCTCGAATGGTCCCCTTACGGTTTCAGTCTGGCATGACGGCGTTGCGTTTCTTGCCGATCAGCCGGAATATGACGCTCTTTTTCTGGCTATCGGCATGGCTGGTATGGACGGGTTTACCGTTGCCCGAAAGTTAAGGAGACGGGAAGAGATATTTCTGATTTTTGTGACAAGGCATGACGAGATGGTGTATGATGCCATTAAATTCCAGCCCTTTCGATTCTTAAGGAAATCCCGTTTGACAGAGGAACTGCCGGAAGCGGTAGAGGCACTGGAGAAAGCTGTATTAAGGCGCAGTGCGGGTGGGAAGGTTTCGTTCCGGACAGGCACAGGAATTGTTTATCGGGATGCCGATGATATTATGTACATAGAAATCTATGGACATTGGATGCATGTGCGCGTCAATGGCGGGGACGATTTAAGGTGTTACGGCAGCCTGACGGATTTGGAGCAACAGCTTAAGGCTTTTGGATTTGTGCGGACGCACAAGAGTTATCTGGTGAATTGCAGGTATATTGATACCATTGAAAGCAGGCGGATTGTTCTGGATGACCGGACACAGATTTTGATGAGTCGTTATCGGGCGGAGGCGGTCCGGAAGGCATATGAGCATTACAGGAAGGCCGCTTACAAAATGTGAAACTCGTTTACATTACGGGAAAGTCTGTTTGCAATTCATCCGGGACAAATGACAAAATGCTGTTTGTGTTATAAATTTGCTGTTTATGATGTATACATTGTAATTTATATACGTGTGTATGATGATATATTTGTTATTTTTAAATGTATATTGTCAAATATTTGTTACATATCTAGGTGTTCTGAGAGTGAAATATTGTCGTGCTTGGCAGATTGTGCCGAGAGTATTACATGAAGAGGGAAAATGATGCACAGGACTGGAAAAAAGATTGCCGGGGCAGCGCTTTTGATCATGGCTGTGTTCGGATTGACAGGGTGTTCAAATACAGATAGTAAATCGGTTCCGGAAGTGAAGCTTTCTGTCTGGTGGAGCGAAGAAGATGAGAGGGAGCTGCTGGAGCAGACAATAGAAGCGTTTCAGGAGGAGTATGCCGATGAAGCGCTTTTTCAGATAACGGTCAGCATTGAGAATGTGGTGTCCATGCGGGAGACTGTGCGTGCAAATCCGGCTGCAGCTGCGGATGTCTATGTGTTTGCGGATGATCAGTTCGAGACGCTTTTGGAGGCGGGAGCAATTAGTGAGATCACAGAGGACGCTGAACAGGTGATCGAGGAAAACGGAGGCAGGGAGAATGGAGCCTGCCAGGCGGCCATGCATGAGGATAAGCTTTATGCCTATCCTTTTACATCCGGCAATGGGTATTTTTTATATTATAATTCCGATTATTTTACGGAGGAGGATGTGAAGAGTCTTGACAGGGTACTGGAAGTATCCGCCGAGAATGGGAAGAAGACGGCGATTGATTATTCCAGCGGGTGGTATACCTATTCTTTCTTTAAGGGTGCAGGGTTGGACCTTGAACTCAATGAGGACGGTGTCACCAATTCCTGCAACTGGAATGCTGTAGATACACCATATACCGGGGTGGATGTGGCAGAAGCGATGCTTGCGATCGCAGGTCATGACGGCTTTATAAACTGTGACGACAAAGGATTTATAGAAGGTGTGGAGAGCGGGGATATCATTGCCGGCGTCAACGGCGCATGGAATGCAGAAGTGATTAAAAAGGTATGGGGAGACGGCTTCGCGGCGGCCAAACTGCCCTGTTATACACTTGCAGGCGACAGCGTGCAGATGTGTAGTTTTTCAGGATATAAGCTGGTTGGGGTGAATCCCAATTCTGATAACCGTGAGTGGGCCATGAGGCTGGCCAGACGGCTTTCTGATGAAAAGATGCAGAGGAAGCGGTTCGAGATGACGGGGGATTGTCCCTCTAATGTCAAGGCGGCCTTGGATGAGTCTGTGCAGGCTTCTCCGGTGGTGGCGGCGCTTGTGGAACAGTCCCAGTATGCCTGCGCCCAACGGGTGGCGGACGCATATTGGAATCCTTCCACAGTATTTGGAATCACGATGGCAGGTGGCAATCCTGACGGGCAGGATCTGCAGAAACTGCTTGACGATATGGTAGAGGGGATAACGGCCGCTCCAGATTAATGACGGTAGTATGTACAGGGGAAATGTAAAGGGGTAGATCGATATGAAGTTGGTCAGACGGATTCCGTTTCAGATGTTTATCTTGAATCTTTTTGCAAGTATTGTATGTATCGCAGGCATGGTAGTCATGCGGTACAATCTGAATGAAATCACGTACAACTATAAAGATAATATAGAAACCGGCGTCCGGGACAGACTAGATATGTCCGACCTGTCCAGGATGATGAGCAGACATTATATGTTTGTGTCCTGGCATTCTCTGTCGGTGTCTCCGGAGGCAATGGACTTTTGTGAGGAAGAGGCGGCGCAGTTGAAGGAGGAGATCACCGCTAAACTGGATGAGATGAGTGAGCGGATGACAGGCGATGAAAAGGAGCAGCTGTTTCACACCGTATATTCCAACGCGGTCAGTTATTTTAACAATGTGGAAAGAACTCTGCAGATGACCCGCGACGGCAACAGTGAAACGGCCAGATATTATATCACCTCTTATCTGATTGATTTTATCAATCAGATCACCGCTGATATTGACAGCATGGACGGTTATGTTGCACAGGAGATGGAAGTGGCCAGGGGCAGGATGGAGCAGAGTATCGTGATAGCCAGACTGTGCGAGAAGATCTGTATGGTGTGTATCTGCCTGACGCTGGCGGTGTGTATTTTCCTGTGTGTGAATATCACATCGAGACTGGAGAAGTATAAGAATCTGCTGGAGGAGGAAAACGAGCGGAAGTCCCAGGCGCTGGTGGAGCATAAAAACAGGATGCTGTCTCTGCAGGAGAATACAATCATAGGGATGGCGAACCTGATCGAGAGCAGGGATGAAGACACAGGACAGCATGTCAAACGGACCAGCAAATATGTGGAACTTCTGGCGTGCGCGGCGCAACAGGCGGGATACTGTGCGGATATTCTCACTGATGATTATGTGGAACTTCTGGTGAAGGCTGCGCCTATGCACGATATTGGCAAGATTGTGGTTTCGGATGTGATCCTGCGCAAACCTGGCAGACTTACCGCGGAAGAATTTGAATCTATCAAAGAACACGCCATGGCAGGCGGTCGTATTGTGACAGAGGTTATGAGCGGGATCGAGGAGCAGGATTATGTGGATATTGCTGCGCAGATTGCCCAGGGACACCATGAGAAATGGGATGGCAGCGGGTATCCCAAAGGTCTCAAGGAAGAAGAGATTCCCATCTGTGCGAGGATTATGGCTATAGCGGATGTGTTTGACGCCCTGATATCCAAACGTTGTTACAAAGACGCCATGTCCGTGGAGATGGCCTTTCAGATTATTGAGGAATCTTCGGGCAGTCATTTTGATCCCAATCTGACCAGACTTTTTTGCGGCATCAGGAAAGAGATTGAGGCAGTGTGCAGGGAATGATTTTTATTAATAAAGATATACCCTGTGTCATGAAAACCGTCATTGACAGGTCTTATAAAGAATAGTATAATTTATTAGAAATTGTCGAGTCATACATAGGTTTATAAAATCAGAAAAAAGGAGGGAAATGATCCCCTTATCTTTGGACGGGAAGATGGGATCAGACAAGGCATATGAGTGAAGAAAAACAACAGTTGTTGATCGTGGATGATGAAGAGATAAACAGAACAATACTCAGCATGATGTTTGACGCGGATTATGATATCATTGAAGCGCCTAACGGAGAAGAAGCGATCAAAGCAATCGAGAACAGCAGGGATCTTGCACTGATTCTGCTCGATGTCATCATGCCGGTCATGAATGGTTTTGGTGTGCTTGATTACATGAGAGAACATGAACTGTTAGAGAAGATACCGGTTATTCTGATCACCAGTCAGACGCCCCAGGAGAGTGAAGAAAAGGCGTATGAGTATGGTATTGCCGATGTAATGCACAAGCCTTTTGAACCCAGCATTGTCAAGAGACGTGCCAACAATATCATTGCGCTTTATCAGAGTCAGCGCAATATGGAGATTAAACTTAAAGAGCAGGAGATCACAATTCGTGAGCAGGAGAAGACGCTGCGTGAGAACAATGAATTCCTGATTGACGCGCTTGGTTCCGTGGTGGAGTTCAGAAGCGTGGAGACAGGCGATCATGTCAAGCGAATCAAGTACCTGACCAGAATACTGTTAAAATATCTTGCCAAGTATTTCCCGAAGTACAACCTGACGCCGTTGCAGATCGATCAGATTGCCAGAGCGTCTGCGCTGCACGATATCGGTAAGATTGGCATTCCGGACTCTATTCTGTTGAAACCGGGCAGGCTGACACCGGAAGAGTTTGAGATCATGAAGACGCACACAACGATCGGCTGCGAGATTCTAGAGTCTTTCCGGACATCTTATACGGATGATTTCTATCAGTATTGTTACGATATCTGCCGCTATCATCATGAGCGGTGCGATGGGAAAGGGTATCCGGACCACCTGGTAGGCGATGAGATACCGATCAGCGCCCAGATCGTTTCCATTGCGGATGTGTATGAGGCACTGGTAAGCGAGAGGGTATACAAAAGTGCATACAGCAATGCTCAGGCATATGAAATGATTTTGAATGGGGAATGTGGACAGTTTTCGGATGATGTCATCGAGTGCTTTAAGCTAGCCAAAGAAGACTTCTTTAACATTGTGGAAGTCATAAATATGTTTAATTTTACGTGACGTGAGTCAGATGATGAGGACTGTAAAACAGAAAGGTTTTGTTTTGCAGTCTTTTTCTAAAAGGAGGGTAAAAATGGAAGAAAAATTTAAAAATCAGTTGGTAGAGAGCGGTGCGGATGTGGAGACCACGCTCAAGCGGTTTATGGGAAATGAGGCTATATACCAGAAGTTTTTAGGGAAGTTCCCGGATGATCCGAACTATCTCAACCTTGGTAAGAATCTGGAAGAAGGCGCTTTTGAGAAAGCGTATGAGTGCGCCCATGCCTTAAAGGGTGTGGTGGGAAATCTGGGGCTTACCCCTATTTTTGAGCGGGTGTCCACATTGGTGGAGGAACTTCGCAACAAAGCGCCCGAAGATGTGAACGTGGAACGCGCGAAAGAAGAGTGGCAGGAAATCAAGAAAGTGTATGAACAGTTCATTGCAATCATCAAGGAGAATATGCCCTGATTACTGTCGTAAATGCTTGAAAAAACAGGAATTTAGTACTAGAATAATATCAAAGTGGTTTTGGGGTGGAGAGAATGGAATTTGAATGGATAAATTCTCGAATTGCAGATGAGACGATTGAGTTGGTCCTGCTCTTCAACGAGGAGGGAAATATCCTTTACGGGAATCGGACAGCAGCGGCCAAGCTCGAATTTGATAAGGATAAACTGACTAAATGCAGCATGTCACAGATATTTCGGCAAGATTTCCCCGATACCGGCGAAGGGTTTTTGACCTTTGTCAAAAATTGCATGAAGGGCGTCAAAGAAATGACAATGTACCGGAGCAACAATTCCTGTTTTTCCGTCAATGTCCGTATCCAACCAGCGGAAGAGGCGGATGTCTATCTGCTTTTGGCGGAGGATATCAGTGCGCAGAAGAACCTGAATATGCGGATTCGGGAATTGAAAGAAAAAGAGGGGGAGAACAACCGCGTCAAGAATCAGTTTACCGCGAATGTCACCCATGAACTGCGGACGCCTGTCAACGGAATCAAAGGTCATGTCTTGGAACTTCTTGAGGAAGTGGAGGACGAAAGCCAGAAAAAAACCTTGGATATTATTTTGAGCTGCTGTGATAATATGTCGGCCATCATCAATGATGTGCTGGATTTTGCAAAGCTTGAATCGGGCAAATTCGCGATAGAGGAAAAAGAATTTGATTTTTATAAGATGATGGATAAGGTGATCGCCACGCACAGCGCGGTGGTCAACAAGAAAGAACTCCATCTGAATGTGGACATTGATGAGAAGATACCGCAGCTTTTGATCGGGGATGAACTGCGGCTGACGCAGATTTTGAACAATCTGTTATCCAATGCCATCAAGTTTACCACCGTGGGATATGTGAGCGTCATGGTGGGCAAGACGAGACAGGTCAATGACGAGGTGGAATTATTCTTTATGGTCAGGGACAGCGGCATCGGTATCTCTCCTAAGGAACAGGATAGACTTTTCCAGAGTTTCAGCCAGGTGGACGCCTCGATCACTAGGCGTTTTGGCGGTACGGGACTTGGGCTTGTGATCACCAAACAGCTGGTGGAACTCATGAACGGGGATATCCATGTGGAAAGCGAGAAGGGCAGAGGCAGTACCTTCTCCTTCTCTGTGAAATTAAAAACAAATCAAGTGTCAGATGATAAACAAGGTCAGGTCTATGTGAACTGGGCCGAACAGGTGAATAAAGAAGACAGTAAAGGCACCGATTTGATCATGCAGTTCGGTGCGGAGGAAAACAAAGAGGAATTAAAGAAACGTATGGATAAACTGGTGTTGTCCATAGAACTCGGCGCCTGGGATAAGGCGGAGATGCTTGCTTCCACGGTCAAGACGCTGGTGGAGCAGGGGGACGACGATCTGAAACGCCAGGTGTTACGCATGGAGATGGCCATCAGGAAATCCAACCATGACAAGAGCATGGATATGTATGAGAAACTGAAAGCTGCTATTACGGAACGCGTTGGGGAACTTTAAACAGAGAAAGGAAGAAGAATGGAAGCGGAATATGCGAAGCGGGAAACTCCCATAATTCTGATCGTGGACGACATCAGTGTGAATGTGGCAATCTTGGAAAATATGCTCACCCATGAAGGGTATGAGACGATGAGTGCCCTGAACGTGCAGGAGGCGCTTGATCTGATCAGACAGACCAAACCTTCGTTGATCTTATCGGATTTATCCATGCCGGAGGTGGACGGTCTGGAATTTTGTAAGATGTTGAAGAGAGATCCGGCCACCAGGGATATTCCTTTTATCTTTATCACGGTGTTAAATACCAGCATGGAGAAGGAGGAAGCCTTTAAAGCGGGGGCTGTAGACTATATCCCTAAGCCCTTCGATAATGTGGAAGTTCTCATGCGGGTGAGTAATCACCTGAACGGATACCGGATGCGGCAGGAGATGGCCAATTATAATCGGATGATGCACCATCTGGTGGAAGATCAGGAAAAGCAGATAGAGCATTCCCAGGCCAATACATTGATGGCGCTGGCCAAAATCATGAAGAGAAGAAACAATGATATGGGCAGACATCAGGACCATGTGAGTTATAACTGCGGCATCCTGGCACAGGGACTTCAATTCCTGCCGGCTTATGAGGATGTGATCACGGATCAGTTTGTGGAGGCTATCGGCATCGCGGCCAGGCTGCATGATATCGGCAGGTTTATGATGTCAGATAAGGAAGATGGAGAAAAAGAGCTTCTGACCGGGCGAGATATGGAATATGCAAAGACCTGTTCGGAAGAAGGCGCAGAGATTTTGAAAGAACTGTGCGGAGATCAGACCGGCGGTTATTTCCTATCGATGGCGGTCAATATTGCAAAATACCATCACGCATATTGGGATGGTTCAGGTTATCCGGATCTTGCGGGTGATAGGATTCCTCTGGAGGCAAGGATCGTGGCGCTGGCTAACGACTTTGACAATCTGGTGGCGGAGACTTTGGGAAACGGCGCCGGGACCGTGGAGGAATGTGTGGAACAGATTGACGGGAAAGGAGGAATTCTTTACGATCCGGATGTTGTGAATGTTTTTAACAAGATTTGGAGACAGATGAGAACAAATTGACTTTTGTGTCGTAGTGTGCTTTAATTAAAGGTGGTAATTTAGGGAGGCAAAAGAAGTGATTACCGACAGCGAATTTCAACGGATTGTTACTTATGTAAAGAAAAATTACGGTATTGATTTAAGCCAGAAGAGAGTTCTGGTAGGCGGCCGGCTGGAGAATTATCTGGCACGCAACGGTTATGCCAATTACGACGAGTATATGGCGAAAGTCGAGAAGAACCCCAAGGGTTCGGAGGCCACTGATCTGGTCAATATACTGACGACTAACCATACATATTTTATGCGGGAAAGCGAACATTTTGAATTTATGAAAAATGTGGCGCTTCCTTGGGCAAAAGCGAAAGCCATGGGTACGAAAGACCTGAGGATCTGGTGCGGCGCGTCCTCTACGGGAGAGGAGCCTTATACGCTGGCCATGGTCATTCAGGATTATCTGGGGATTGAGCATAAGTCGTGGGACGCCAGACTGTTGGCAACAGATATTTCCAAACGGGTTCTGGAACATGCGATGAAAGGCGTATATTTGGGAGAACATATTGAGCCGCTTCCGGAGAACTGGAAACGTCATTACTTTAAGCAGATCAGCCCGGAAGAGTTTGTGGTGAAGGATGATTTAAAGAAAGAAGTGATTTTCAGGCAGTTTAACCTGATGGATCCGCTTCCTTTCAAGAAAAAGTTCCATATTGTCTTTTTGCGGAATGTGATGATTTATTTTCAAGATGATACGAAATATCAGCTTATACAGAGAATATATGATCATATGGAGCCGGGCGGTTATCTCTTCATCGGGCTGACAGAAAGGCTGGACCGTCGCATGATGAAATTTAATTATGTTCAGCCGTCAATCTATAGAAAGTAGGAGACCAGGAAATGAGACCGATAAGAGTGTTGGTTGTAGATGATTCCATTATGTTCCGTAACATGCTCGTACAGGGACTTAATGCGGATCCTAACATTGAGGTGGTGGCCGAGGCTGAGGATGCTTATGCTGCCAGGGACGCCATCATCAAGTATAAACCGGATGTCATGACATTGGATGTGGAACTGCCGAGGATGAGCGGTATCGAGTTTTTAAAGAAATTGATGCCCCAGTACCCGCTTCCGGTGGTTATGATCAGTTCTTTGAACAATAAGGTGTTTGATGCGCTGGAAGCAGGCGCCGTTGACTTTGTAAATAAACCGAACAATCTGAACAGATCGCAGTTAAATGATTTCCTTGCCCAGGAACTGGCAACCAAAGTAAAGATTGCTTCCACAGCTAAAGTAGGGAGACTTAAACGCGTGGATCCCGTCACTGTGGCGAGTAATGTCTCAGTGGTCGGGCACAAGGATAGTATTGTGGCAATCGGGGCTTCCACGGGAGGAACCGAGGCGATCTTTGAAGTAGTTAAGGGATTTAAGAGGGATATTCCGGGAGTTGTCATCGTACAGCATATGCCGCCCGGTTTCACCAAGATGTATGCAGAACGTCTGAATAATCAGTGTGAGGTGGCGGTGAAAGAAGCCCAGACGGGCGATCGTGTTCTTCCGGGGCAGGTATTGATAGCGCCCGGTGACAGGCATATGCGTCTGGTGAAGGTAGCTGGTGCCTATCAGGTGGAGTGTAACGGTACGGACCGGGTAAACGGACACTGTCCTTCGGTAGAGGTATTGTTTAATTCTGTGGCCAAGGTAGCAGGTAAGAATGCGATTGGTGTCATCCTTACCGGCATGGGTGGCGATGGCGCCAAAGGTCTTTTGGAAATGAGAAATGCCGGTGCGAAGACCATCGGCCAGGATGCGGCCAGCTGTGTGGTATATGGTATGCCCAAGGTGGCTTATGATATAGGAGCGGTACAGTACCAGATGACACTTTCAGCGATTGCAGGGAAGGTTTACAGCCTGTTAAGCAAATAGAGACTAAAAAAGAAAGGAGCGGACGCGTATGAGAATCTTATTGGCAGAGGATGACTTCGCCAGCCGTAAGTTTATGGATAAGCAGCTGTCGCGTTACGGGGAATGTGATGTGATGGTTGACGGCGAGGAAGCGGTAGATGCCTTTCTGATGGCGCTGGAGGATGATGAACCGTATGATCTGGTTTGTCTGGATGTAATGATGCCGGTCATGGACGGGTATCAAGTACTTAAGGCAATCAGGGATATTGAGTCGCAGAGAGGCATCCCGAAGAGCAAGGGTGTCAAGGTCATCATGACAACGGCACTGAATGATGAACGCAATGTAAAGATGGCGTTCGAGCTTGGGTGTGAGGCCTATGCTGGGAAACCAATAGATGTGGAAAAGTTTGAAAAGGTATTAAATAAGCTGGGGCTTATTTAATGGCAGAGTAAAATAAGATCCTTAAGATTGGAGGAAGTATGGCAGAAGAATTTAATACAGAAAGTATGCTTGACATGTTTTTGTATGAGAGCGGCCAGCTTTTAGAGAAACTGGAAGGCATAATACTAGAGAAACAGGATGCAGACTGCTTCGATGATTCAGATATCAATGAAATTTTCCGTGTCATGCACACCATCAAAGGTTCCTCAGGAGTACTGATGTATGAAAACATCACGAAGGTTACCCATAAATTGGAAGATGTATTTTATTACCTGAGAGAATCCCATCCAGACGATGTACCTCATATGGAGTTGGTGGAAAAGGTACTTGCGGTGTCGGATTTCGTTACGGGAGAGCTTGATAAACTCAAGAATGGAGACACACCGGATGGTGATGAGCACCAGCTGGTGGAGGATCTGGATGAGTTTTTGGGGCGGCTTAAGGGCGAGATCAAGAAACAGGGCATCCAGATGCCGCAGGCGAACAAACATGAAGAACCCAAACAGTTCTACATTACGCCGGTGGCAGGGGATGACAGTCATTTTTACCGGATTTCAATTCATTACAGAAGCGATACGCAGATGAGTAATATCCGTGCATACTCAGCGACTTACGCGCTCAAAGAAGTGGCGGAAGATTTGCTGTATACGCCGGATGATATCCTTTCTAACGAGGCCAGCGGGGACGTGATCCTGGCGGAAGGTTTTCATATGCTCCTGCAGACCAAGAGTTCCAAGGAAGAGGTCATCGCCTTGATCGACAGTTCCGAGGCGGAGGAGATCAACTTCGACGAACTCACCAAGGGAGAGTATGGCAAGGCGCTTGCAGAATTTGGACGGGAAGATGCGGTCACCATTGATCTGGGTGAAGAGGATAAGGCGGAAGAGAAGGATAAGAAGAAAGATAAACCGCAGCCTGGTGATTACGTGGTTAAGACCAAGGAAGCCGGTAAGGGCAAGACACTGGCGAAGAACCAGCCCAAGCAGCAGAGCATTATCAGCGTGAATGTGGAGAAGATGGATGCGCTGATGGATCTGATCGGCGAACTTGTTATCGCGGAGGCGGTTGTACTGCAGAATCCGGATCTGAAGGTACCGGGACTTGAACTTTCCAATTTCCAGAAGGCGTCCGGACAGTTGTCCAAGATCACCACGGAATTGCAGGAAGTCATCATGTCCATGCGTATGATGCCGCTTACCAATGTCTTCCAGAAGATGAAGAGAATCGTCTTCGATGTTTCCAGAAAGCTGGATAAGGATATCGAACTGGAAGTTATCGGTGAGAATACCGAGGTGGATAAGAACATCATCGAGCACATTACCGATCCTTTAATGCACCTTGTAAGAAATTCCGTTGACCATGGTATCGAGGAGAACGCAGAAGACCGTACTACGCTTGGCAAACCGGCAAAGGGCAAGATTACGCTGGAGGCTAAGAACGAGGGTGGTAAGGTATACATCAGCGTCAAGGATGACGGTAAGGGATTAAATAAAGAAAAATTGTATCAGAAGGCCATAGATAAAGGTCTGATTGAAAATAAGCTGATCAGTGAATTTACGGACAAAGAGATCTTCCGGTTTATCACGCTGCCGGGCTTCTCTACCAAGGAGGAAGTGACCGAGTATTCCGGCAGAGGTGTCGGCATGGATGTGGTGGTGAAGAACATCCAGTCCATTGGCGGAAGGCTTGACATCGAGAGTGTTGAGTTTGAAGGCTCGGAGATGACGTTGATCATACCGCTGACATTGGCAATCATCAACGGCATCGTGGTACAGGTAGGAAATTCTCCGTTTGTCATTGAGACAGCTTCTATCAAAGAGTTCGTGAGAGTGGGTGAAGATTCACTGATACATGAACCCAGCGGCGAAGAGTACATTGTTCTGCGCGGTGAATGTTATCCGTTCATCCGTCTGAATGAAAGGTATGATCTGGCGGATTCCATCAGTAATGTGGAAGAGGGCATTGTCGTTGTATTAGAGCATGAAGGCAGTCAAGTATGTGTCTTGATTGATAAATTGCTGCAGGAACAGGAGATCGTGGTTAAGCCGATTCCGCCCTACGTTAAGAAAGTCAAAGGACTTTCGGGCTGTACACAGTTAGGAGACGGAAGCATTGCACTGATCCTGGATATCGCCGGCCTGTTGATACAGGACGGAGAAAGGAGATAGTACATGGCGGAAGAATTGAAAAATGAAGAGATGGAAGAACTGCTGGAGGAAGAAGACTCCCAAAAAGGTAAATTCATGACATTTCAGACGGGAAAAGAATTCTTCGGTATCAGCATCAGCTATGTGAATGAGATTATCGCCATGCAGCCGATAGCAGCGATTCCTGAAGTGGATGACTACATCAAAGGACTGATTAATCTTCGAGGCAAGATTATTCCTGTCATCGATGTCCGCGTGCGGTTCAAGATGGAACCCAGCGAATATACAGACAGAACGTGTATTATCGTCATTGATGTAAATTCTACAATGATTGGACTGATCGTGGAGAAAATCGCGGAAGTGGACACCATTGCGGATGACAGCATTGTACCGCCTCCGAGTCTTGGGCGCAAAGAACATGAACATAATAAATATGTTTATGGATTAGCCAGGACAGGGGATGCAGTGAAACTCCTGCTCGATCCTGAAAAGTTGATCAGACAAGAAGAGATAGAAGCAGTTATGGAAGACATTCGCAAGGAAGATTAATCAAAAAAGGAGAATTTACCATGAAGAAGAGATTTTCAATTAATGACATGTCTGTCAGAAAAAAGATTACTTTGTTTAGTGTTATGATGCTGGTTTTGATGATCATTATTTCCGCAGTGGGCATTTGGTCCTCTAATATGGTCAATCAGGCAAAGACGAGTTTACATAATAGCGCGATGGCCCAGTATGATATTACACAGGGATTTGCTAATTTCTGTAATATCAAGGTTCGTGTGCGTAATATTTTATTCTATTACTATGACGATGCGGAAGCATTGAAGTCTCAGGAAGCCATGATTGAGCAGTACAAGGCGGATGCAAGAAATTATCTGGATCTGTTTGAGGGCAGAATGACAAGTTTATCCCCTGAGATTCAGGAGAGATATCAGACTGTGGAAGATGAGATCAATCAATGGTATGAGTCCACTCAGAAAGACATTGATATGGCTAAGGCCGGTCAGGTGGATGAAGCAGTCAGTGATCTGTTGAATAACGGAAAGGCAATTGCAGATCAAGTTGAGAATAATCTGCTTGAGATGATGGAAATGATGGAGACTGCTTCCAGAGCAAAAGAAACAGAGATACAGACACAGCTGACAGGTCTGACCATCGTACAGATTGCTGTTGTAGTGGTAGCTGTTTTGATTACAGTTATGTACTGCCTGTTCCTGATCAAGGCAATCACCATTCCTATGGCTAAGTTGTCTGAGGCAGCCAAGAGGATGGCAGAAGGTGATGTGGATGTGGATTGTACCAAGATTTACAATGACGATCTTGGCCAGTTACTGGATGAGTTCCAGATTATGGTTGATGCGACTAAAGAGCAGGCGAGAATTTCCGATGCAATATCTAAGGGTAATTTGACACTGGATGTATCAGCTCGCGGCGACAAGGATATGCTTGGTAAGGCAATCGTAAGATTGATCAGTGAGAACAATGTAACTCTGAGCAACGTCAAAGAAGCCAGTGCACAGATTACTGTTGGTTCCGAGCAGGTGGCAAATGCCAGCCAGGCATTGGCACAGGGTTCTACAGAGCAGGCAAGCGCTATCCAGCAGGTAACTGCTTCTATGGATGAGGTAACCCAGCGTACCAAAGCTAATGCGACAGAGGCTGGTCAGGCTAATGTATTGGTAAATAATATTAAAGAGATGGCTACATCCGGCAATGACCAGATGAAGTCCATGATTCAGGCTATGGATGATATTAACGCATCCTCCGAGACAATTTCCAAGATTATCAAGACCATTGATGATATCGCATTCCAGACCAATATTCTGGCGCTGAATGCTGCTGTTGAGGCTGCAAGAGCAGGCGTACATGGTAAAGGATTTGCAGTGGTGGCAGAGGAGGTCAGAAACTTGGCGGCCAAGAGTGCTTCTGCAGCAAGTGAGACAGCAGAGATGATCGATGATACGATACATAAAGTGGGCAATGGTACGAAGATTGCACAGGATACCGCGAAGTCCTTGGATGAGATCGTGACGTCCATTGATGAGATCGTAGGTCTGATCAGTAACATCACGCTTTCTTCCAACGACCAGGCTACGGCAATCTCCCAGATTGACCAGGCGATCTCTCAGGTATCTACGGTGGTACAGACCAATGCGGCTACCAGCCAGCAGTGTGCGGCGGCCAGCGAGGAACTTTCCAACCAGGCTGTTACGCTGAGAAATCTGATGGCGAAATACCAGCTGTCAACTGGCGCTCAAAGCGGCGGTTACAGCAGCTATTCGGATAATTCGTCCTATGACGACAGTGAGCCGGTTATTTCCCTGGATGGAGACTTCAGTAAGTATTAAGAAACAGACTAACGCGGCGATAAGAGCCGACGTCGGTAGAGAATAAAGAAAAGCTGTTGCTGAACAGATGGGTATATCAATGGATATGTTCCCATCTGAGGCAACAGCTTTTTTGATATAGGATATAAAAAGCAAAAATTAATGTCACAATCGGGAGCGGTTGTGTGTATTACTTGTGAAGAGGATGACAATTGTCTTTGGCTTGTATCATGTTTGAAAAAGGAGGAAACGGATGGAACGAGTGAAAGTGGAGGCGGTATCTTATTCATACTGCACAAAGTATCAGACGATTCAGGCCCTTACGGACGTGAACTGCTCCTTTGAGGAGGCAAAAATGTATGCCGTAGTGGGCGAGTCCGGAAGCGGCAAGAGTACTTTATTGTCTCTGTTAGCAGGACTTGATCTGCCGGCAAGCGGTGACATTCTGGTGGAGGGCGAGAGTATTCGCGGGATGAATCGGGATCATTACAGACGGGACGTGGTATCGGTGGTATATCAGGCGTTTCATCTTTTTCCGTTGCTGACAGCGCTTGAGAATGTGAGCTATCCGATGGAGTTAAAAGGGATGGCGAAGAAAGAGGCGCAGGTGCGGGCGAAGGAATTGATTGCGCAGGTGGGGTTGGCGGATAAGATCTGTGGGCAGTTCCCGAAAATGATGAGCGGCGGGGAACAGCAGAGAGTAGCGATAGCGAGAGCCTTGGCATCAGAGGGCAAGATCCTTCTGGCGGACGAACCCACCGGGAACCTGGACTCCGAGAATGAAAAGAATATTGTGGAGATTTTAAAAAGCGCGGCTCATGATAGAGGATATACGGTGATTGTAATCACTCATAATCCTGAGGTGGCCAAGGAGGCGGATTTCATTTACCGGATGCGGGACGGCCATCTGGCGAGGGAAGAATAAAATTTGCTCACCCTATTGACATTTTGGAGAAAACTATATATAATTGCATGTGTTGCTAGAGGAATATGTTGTATGACAGGCATTCCTTTTATACATCAAGTGCGTTTAGCTCAGCTGGATAGAGCGTTTGGCTACGGACCAAAAGGTCGGGGGTTCGAATCCTCTAACGCACGTTCATATGCAGTGTGGTGTGCTAATTAGCGGGAATATCTATTAGGGATGTTCCCGCTGAAATTTTATTCCGTGGGGATTTAATATGTAACAGTATCGAGAATGTGAGGAAAGTTTTTCTCGCATTCTTTTTTTGATATTTCTATTGACAAACTGCATATACTGTATATAATGATATATATACAGTATATACTTATAGAGCATTAACTGTGACGACAGGGCGTGCAAGGAGGTTGAGCATTGAAAATCATCATATCAAATCAATCAGAGCTGCCGATTTATGCGCAGATCAGGGAACAGCTCAAGGAACAGATATTGAACGGCCAGATTCCGGAAGGAAGCACCTTACCGTCCATCAGACAGCTGGCGAAGGAAGTGGGTGTCAGCGTGATCACTACTACCCGCGCCTACAGCGACCTGGAAGCCGAGGGCTTTATTGCCAGTATGCAGGGCAAGGGGAGCGTGGTGCTCCCCATCGACAACAGCCTGCTAAAAGAGCAGAGCCTGATGCGGATTGAAGAAGGGCTCACCACGGCCATAGAGACGGCACGGACCATGGGCATGTCCGAGGAAGAACTTCTGGAGATCTTTAAGAATTTATTGGAAAGATAGGAGAGGAATCATATGGAATTGTTGGAAGTAAAGAACCTGTCGAAGCATTATAAGGCTTTTGACCTGCAGAATATTAATTTTACTTTGCCGAAGGGTTATATCATGGGCTATGTGGGGCCGAACGGTTCCGGTAAGAGTACCACGCTCAATCTGATCACCAATATCTGTAAATCTTCCGAAGGAGAAATCCGTATCAACGGGATCAGCTGTGAGGAGGATGCGGTGGCCTACAAGGAGCAGATTGGCTATATTGGGGATGAGTTTTATTTTCCGGATACCTTTAAGGTCAAAAATATCAGGCGTGTGTTGAAAAACTTTTATCCCACTTTTTCCGAGGAAAAGTTCGACGGTTACCTGAACAAGTGGAAGCTGCCGGAGAAAAAGCCGATCAAGGATTTTTCCAGGGGTATGAAAGTGATGCTGATGTTTGCGTCGGTGCTTTCCAGGGATACGAAGCTTTTAGTTTTGGATGAGGCCACCAATGGGTTAGATCCAGTGATGCGCACAGAGATATTGGAACTTTTACAGGAATATGTGATGGATGGTGAGCGTAGTGTGATCTTCTCCACCCATATCTTAAGTGATCTGGAGCAGATTGCGGATTATATTTATTTTATCCATCAGGGGCGGACGGTACTCTATGATGCCAAGGATGAACTGATCGAGAACTATCTTCTGATAAAAGGAGAACGGAGCGCGGTATCCGGGGAATTGAAAAAGGAACTGATCGGGGTGATCGATAATGCCTACGGGTTTGAGGCACTTTTGCCCAGTGATAAGGCGGGGCTTCTGGGCAGTGATTTCCACTATGAGAAACCTAATATTGACCAGATTGTAGTCCATTACATTAAGGATGGAAGATAAATGAGGAGGAGTTATGATGAGAGCAATACATTTTATGATGATTGATTATATCAAGGTGAAACAGCAGCTTTATTTTATGCCTCTGTTCATTGTCATAGCGCTAGTCCTGTGGGGGCAGGGATTTTCGTTTCTGATGCCGTTTTCCTATATGATATTTGTGGCGATTATTTTTGCGACAGCACCCTTTGGTGCATGTAAAAGAGGAGATGCGGGATTTCTGGTACTGCTGCCTTCTACGGCCGCACACAGAGTGATGGGGCGATTTCTGTATGGCATGTCATTTGCAGGTCTCGCGGTGGTATGCAGCGGTATATTTATGGCATATTATCAGATAACTGGATATGAGATAGAAACATGGACAGTTGCGGTCAGTTTGTTCATTCTGGCGTTCTGTATTTTGGTCATCACGCTGGAATTTCTGCTGCTTTATCTGGTGGGAGAGCATCTGGCGCCCCAGTTGCTGGGGATTGTAAGAGTAGCGCCGGCCATGGCATCCTTCTTTGCCATAATGTATGTTATGGATGACGTGAAAGAGATGGGTAATATTTCCATGGATAGTTCTGTGGGACTTTCTATCATGTATCATATGGGCAGTGAGATGGTACAGATAGGAGGTATTGCGGTGGCAGCAGCGCTGGCGATATGGGCAGCAGCGATCGTGATCTGCGTGAAGGTGACGAAGAGGCGGGATTTTGTGTAAAAAGATGAGAGAGAGAAAAGCAGACTCAGAGGATATCAAAATGAGAAGAGATACCAGATAAGAGTCGGAATAAACATGAATATTCACATGCTATAGTGTCATATACATCTTGACTTATATAGGTTATCTATATATAATAATATATAGGTAACCTATATATTTTTTGAAAAGTATATTAAATGATACATTCGTATTGACGGTGAAAAGTTGAAAAAGGAGGAAATTCTTATGGCAGTAGATAAAAGCCTGGTATCGGGCAGTATGACAATGCTTTTACTGCAGCTTTTAGAAGAGCGGGATCTATATGGTTATGAGATGATCGAGACACTGCGGGAACGGTCCAATCAGGTATTTGAATTGAAGGCGGGAACCTTGTATCCGCTCTTACATTCTCTGGAAGAAAAAAATCTGGTGACGGCTTATGAGCGAGAGGTATCCGGAAAGGTGCGGAAGTATTACAGCATTACCAGGGAAGGCAATCATTTCCTGCGCAAGAAAAAAGAAGAGTGGAAAGAGTACACGGCAGGCGTAGAAGGTGTGATTGGAGGTCTGGCATATGGATATGCGTGAATACATAGAGGCGGCTGTTTCACAAATCCGCGCAAGGCGGGCGCGAGATATGGTGGCACGGGAATTGGAAGCCCATATAGAAGATCAGGCAGCATACTGCAGGGAGCAGGGGATGTCGGAAGCGGAAGCGGAGAGGGAAGCCGTGCGGCAGATGGGCGATCCGGTGGAAGTGGGGATTTCCATGGATCAGATTCACAGGCCGCAGACAGATTGGAAGATGATCGTGATGCTGGCCTTTCTATGTGCGGTGGGACTTTGTCTGCAGACTTCTTTTAACAGGGAAATCATAAGGGCACAGCTTTTACAGGAAGGCGCGCCGGTCGCTTTAGACTTGCTATCCGGAGTGTCGAGAAATCTTTTGTTTGTCTTACCAGTGGCGGTACTATTGGGCGTTTTGGTCTGCGTGATGGATTATACGGTTATTTTAAGGCATGCGACATGGTTCATCTGCCTTGTGCTCTTTATTTCATGGATGGAGGCTCTGGTCATCTGGGGTGGAGTCAGTGGAGCAGTGTTATTTCAGATGAATTGGTATTATCTGTTGGTGCCGCTTTATGCGCGTCTTTTGTATCGGTATCGGGGCAGAGGAACGCGCGGCTTTGTGGGCGGAATTTTGCTGTTGATCCTGATGCAGGGAATCATGGGAATACAGAAGGGATTTAGCCTTAAGGCAATGACCAGTTTTGCAGGTATGCGGTTTAGTCTGGTACTGGCACTGATGCTCAGCGTTGCTGTAATCTGCGGATGGTATGGAGAGTGGAAGAGAGGTAAACTGATATGTTTGTGGGGTGGCGCTTTGCTGGGGTTTTGTATGGTCGTTTTGTGGATGCTTTTACGGGGCGGATTTCAATCTGAACGGATTCGGGCCATTTTACATCCTTACAATTATGCCAACAGTAGTGGTTATTATTATGTGGTGATCCGGGGCTGGCTTGGCAGATGTACGTTGTGGGGCAATCCTGAGGCGGCTGCACAGTATGCGCAAAATTATGTAGGAGCTTACTTTATGGACGGATCGTTTGCAGTGGGCAGTGGTAACATACTGTACCTGTTTTTACGCTATGGCATTGTGCCAGGTATCATTGTGTGCCTGCTCTTTCTTGGGTGCATGGGCTATTTCCTCTATCGGTGTCTACGGCAGAAGAATCAGTTGGGACGGGTGACGGGGACCGGATGCTGTGTGGTATTTTTGGCGGAATTTGGGGGCTATCTGATGAGTAATCTGGGTGTACTGCCCGGTTATGCAAAACTCCCGTTTCTCTCCTATAATGGGATAGATATCAGCGTATGGGCCGTGCTTATGGGATTGGTGTTCAGCGTGATACGGTATCAGAATTTACTGCCTGCCGAGCATATGGATGGAACCAGAAGATATAAATATCGTCTCAGGATAGAAAAGATAGCGCTTTAGCGAAATTTGGCCTGGTTTAGCGGAATTCCAAAACATTCTTCTTGCAAAGCGACGCACTTTACAGTATGATAGATACAATGAGTGGCCAATTTATAGTCAGAAGGCCAACGGATAATTTTAAGTTTTGCTGTGAGGAGGAGAAGCATGAAGAAAGAATGGAATGTAACTGACGGTATGGGTAACATGCATCATATTACGTATAAGGCCGGTGGTTTTGGCGGCGCGAAGTACATAATTGATAATGATACCTACAAATGCAAATCCAAAAACTGGTTTGTAATGTTAGCGGATGTTCAGATCAGTATGCCGGGTGCGGACTGTAACCTGGTGGTGGTTGGTAACAGTGTAAGACTTGCAGTTAATGGTGTTTATATTGATGACAATACACCGTATGAACCTGTAAGAAATATGCCTAAGTGGGTTAACGTGATGATCACGGTCTGCGGTATCGTTGGTTTTCTTGCAGCAACTGTCTGGGGAGTTTTACTTTCTGTTTTTGTAGATATGTTTAGCATTAAGTTCTGTTTGAAGGGAAAGAATGGCGCTGCCATTGGGCTGTTTGTCGCTTTCCTGGTACTGATGGTAGCTTGGATTGCATACCAGTTCCTTTTCTTGGTATAATGTCCACGAAGGCAATGAGCAGTGCCACGAAGAAAGATGACAAAACGGCTGCTTGCAGACGGGTTTGTCAGATTGCGGAGTGATAGGGCGAAGCCCGTGAGCGAGGAAAACCGCAGGTTTTTCGAGCGTGCACTGCGGTCATGATATAATAGACGCAGACTCGGCAGTCTGCGTCCCAAGAATTGCACAGCAATTCTTGCTGAAGTCGCCAAGGATTACAGCAGTTGTGGATATGATATAATAACCGCAGGTTCAATATAAGGACTTTAATGGTTTGGAAGGAGAAATAAACGTGGAAGATAATCAAAATTATGGTCAGCAGCCTTATGGCGACCAACAGTATAATCAGCAGCCTTACGGTGACCAACAATATAATCAGCAGCCTTACGGCAACCAACAGTATAACCAGCAGTCTTATACACAGCCGATGAAACCGGTGGTGTATGATGTGTTGCCGACCGGACACAGTGGAGTTGCGGTAGCTTCTTTGATTTGTGGTATTATGGGAATCGTATTTTTCTGGATTCCAGTGGTTGATTTAGGCTTGAACATTGCCGGTTTGATCTGTGCGATTGTAACATTGAGTAAGAAATATGACGGTAAAGGCATGGCAATTGGCGGATTGGTGACATCCATTATTGGCTTGCTCATAAGCCTGTATTTTATGTTTTGTTTCGTTATCGGTATGGCGATGGTATTGTAAGGATTGAAACAGATTATTGGAAAATATTTGCAAATCTATCTGTCTCTGACTGAAAAACAGTCGGAGGCAGTTTTTTTGTGAAGCAAATATTTTTTTTGAACCTTTCAAGGACTTGTGGACTCTTATAAGCAGGTGCACCTGATACGGCGTGGGTGAAAAACAGACGCCGTGGACGTAACTAAATTATGGAGGAAAGATATTTTGACCGAGGAAATGTTGGTAAGACAGATGAAGGAAGGCGATAAGGCATCCTTTGATCTGCTCTATGAAAAGTACAAGAATATGGCACTCCGTACGGCATATCTGATCACAGGCGATCGTTCTTACAGTGAAGATGTGGTACAGGATACCTTTGTCAAAGTGTATCTGCACTGTAAGGAACTTAAGAATGACAGCGGATTTAAGGCGTGGATGATGCAGATTCTTGTGAGGACGGCCTATAAGTGCGGCAGGAAGAAGAGTAGAGAACTGCCGGACGATGAGGTGGTACAGAAAGCCGACACCGGCCCAAATATCTCCTTACTGGAACAGGTGATCATGCAGGAGGAGGCACAAGCAGTCGCCGGGGCAGTCAAGGCATTGCCGATCAAACAGCGGACAGTGGTAGTTCTCTTTTATTATCAGGGATATCAGATAAACGAGATTGCAGGGATTCTTGGCTGTCTGGAAGGGACGGTAAAGTCCAGGCTCTATACGGCCAGAAAACAGCTGAGAAAGGCATTGGAGAGCGATTTTGGCGTGACAGTTTCCGGTGTGTTGTGAAGAAAAGAGGTTGCATATGAAGCGAAGAGATAATTGGGAAGATAAAATCAAAGATGTGTTGACCTTGGAATGTGATGGTCTTACCGCGTCCCAGGACTTAAAAGACAGGATTGATGAAAAGATTCTTACAAGTCAGGAGGCAGGAAATATGAAACATTTATCAGCAAAGAAATGGATTATTGGCGTAGTGGCTGGTTGTCTGCTCATATCGGGCGGCGTGTTTGCGGCGGGACGTGTGGTGTCTACAAGTGGTCACTCCAGCAGTAAAGATGCTGTGAAAAGTTATAGCGAAATGGGTAAACAGGAAAAGAAACTTGGTTTTGCAGTAGATTCCGTAGAGAGGTTTGTAAATGGTTACCTGTTTGAGAGTGCGGTAGTTGGAGATAAGCAGGGCAAGGATCAAGAGGGCAACCAAGTTTACGAATCTAAGTTTATGAGTATAAGTTATGCAAGAAATGCAGAGCCGACAGTAAGTCTGTTTATCGAAAAACAGATGGGAGATGTCACAGGCTTGTATTCGGGGGATATAACGAGAGTATGTGGCGATGTTACCCTGTATTATAGCAGCGCAACTTATAAGTTTGTTCCAGCTGATTATGAATTGACACAAGAAGATAAGGTAAATCAGGAAAAGGATAATTACTTCATTTCCTATGGAAGTGATAAGGTGGAGATTCAGAAGAATTCAAATGTGTCGTGGGTAAAAGATGGTATTGTGTATCAACTCTTAGGATTTGACTTGAACTTAACTGCCGATGAAATGTTTGATATGGCGGAAGAGATCATGGGGACAAAGTAGCAGACAGTAAGTTGTGCCGAAAGCTGACGGGAGAGCCTAGATGGTAAAACAATATTAGTGTGATGGAAAACTCTCTGTGATTGCAGGGAGTTTTTCTACGGCTTTCCTGCAAAATGTGCAAAGGAGTAAGGGATTGTGAGAATGAAAACAAGAAAGATAATGGTGTTACTTGGTATTGTCTGTAGTTTCAACACAGCAATAACAGGATGCGGTGCCATGCATGAATATGCGGCAAAGACACCGGAGGAGCAGACGGATGAGGTATCAGAGGAAGCATTAAGCGATATTTTGTCAAAAGAGAATGACACAGATGCAGAGAAGGCAAAGGAGAATCTAGATGGGAAATGGCAGGTTTTGGAGCCGGAAATTGCCGCCGCCTTTGATGCAGATTTTAAGGGCAAGGTCAGGAGGATTGAGGAGGATTCCTTTTATATTGTAGAGACGAAAGTCAAAATTCTGGAGGATGGTTCCCTGGCGACCAGTACGCCCAGTTCCAACGCGCCCATCCCGGATTCCCAATTGATTCAGGTGGTCTTTGACGACGACACAACTTTCCTGGTGAGAACCATTTATGATAATGGGGAAAGTTGTGAAGATGAAGAGGCGGGATTTGAGGATTTGGAAGAGAACATGGCTGTGGATATGAAGGGGCATTTTGAGGAGGATGTATTTCATGCAACGGAGATACGGCTGCCGGAAATAGGAGACATTGGGCATGCGCCAAAGGAGACAAAGGCAGATCCTATTATAGGGATTGTGGAGAAATACGACAATAATATCATTATAATTAATGATTACGGAGATGGTATGTCCTATTATTTTTCCACAAAGGATGCCCAGATGATAGAGGGTAATTCGCCTATTGCAGTGGGTGACAAGGTCGAGATTACTTATCAGGGCTTACTGGGAGATGAAAAGAATCCCGGAGATTGCAGCAAAGTGTGTAAAATAGAATAAACGCAGTTTTTGCAAAATAGTATAAGAGAACAGGAAATCAAAAAAGGTTTCCTGTTTTTTTGCATTATGAAACTTTTTACGGTGCTCATTCGTATTGTATATAGGACGGCCAAAAGAAGTATGTTAAGATGTAGATATCTATAGAATAACAGAGGGAATTACGAGGGGATGGAACAGAGATGGAATTATCTGGTGGAAGAGTACCAGTCCATGCTGTATCGAATTGCTTTTTCTAATATGAAGAACCGGGCCGACGCCGAGGATGCGGTGCAGGAAGCCTTTCTGCGCTATATGAAGGACGAGAAACCGATTCAGAATAAGGAGCACGAGAAGGCGTGGCTCATACGAACCACCATTCACATTTGTCTGGACATTTTAAAGAGCGGCTGGTATCAGAGGACAGTGCCATGGAACGAGTCCTTTGCATCAGCAACGCAGAATATTTATCTGCCTTACCAGGTCAAGGATGACAGGACGCTTGAGGCAGTGCTTCGCCTGCCGGTACATTACCGGAATCCGATTTATCTTTTTTATTATGAGGACTACACGATCCATGAGATTGCTGGTGTCCTAAATGAAAAAGAGGCGACAATCAAGACGAGGCTGCGCAGGGGCAGAGAGGAAGTTAAGAAAATTCTGACGGAAGGGAGGCCGTAGAACATGGGAATACAGGAGGTAAAAAGAGGCGGTGCGGCGCCGGAGTATCCGAACACTAGGAAATCCGGGCAGGCGGAAGGTTTTCATGAGAGACTGCAGCAGAATATGAAGTACCGCGGCCAGGAGAAAGAGGAGGTTGCAGGGACAGAAGCACAGACGGGCAAAGTGCAGGAAAAGTCCGGCCTGGGAAGGATCGGAGCCGGTCTGGGCATACGGGTAAACTCTACGGCCTTAACGGAAGCTTTACAGACTGTGGAGGTAAAACATATGAGTTATGAGGAGAGCGACAATGTTCGGATCGCAGTGACGGAGGGCTATACGCTCAAAGGCAAGATTCAGGAGGCAGAGGCGCAGGTCTATGTGGAGGCCAAGTATGAGGACGGCAGGATGGAGGCTTATCAGGTGGACACGAAGAAGGTGTCGGAAGAAACGGAGCATGCGATCGAGCGGTTCGCGTTGGAGACGATAGGTGGGCTTTCATAATATGTTTTCGTGAGAGAAGGACTTATTTTGGCTGTAAAAGACGGAAAGAGATTAAGGGGGAACTAAGATGATTGGAAATAATCCATTTAAATCATACGGCTATATTGACACAACGAATCATACGGCACAGCGGCTGAAAGAATATGCGGATATGGTAGCTTTCCGTCAAAAGGCTGGTCTGGAAGGGGATGGCTGTGATGGCAGTTTTGCCTCGAAGTTAAAGAAGGCTGACGAATATCTGGCATCGGGAGAATCCTGCGGCGCTACGGATTCCATAGGCATCATGCTGCGGCGGATGGATGAGCCGACAGCAGGACATCCTGTGACAGAGACTTTTTGGCATAATGGGGCCTGTGTGTCGATTACCAAGGATACGATGTATGGCAATAGCATTACCATTGGCGGCAGTTCTAACCCTGACTGGATTCATGTCAGTACTTCCGTGGGTACGGTAAATATCGATCTTAACGATATGAACAGTCTCATGAAATGTCTGGATCTGTTTTCGCCGGAGGACGTCAACGCGATCATGCGTAAGATTACGGAGGTAAGACAGGCCAAAGAGGCCAAGACGCAGATTGACAGGATGGATGAGGAACTAGTAAAAAATGACAGGGATAAAAATGGCGGGAATAAAAACAGCGGAGCAGAAAACGATAAGTCTGTGGACGAGGCGGTGGGTGTGATCAGCGCCGAGGAACAGAAGCATATCGAGGAGAAGCGGGATAAAAAGTTTGTGGGTTGATAGTTGTGTTGGGTGATGTGTGACGGCGGGGTAAAATGATATCAGGGCAGTCTTTACTTATATGACTTTATGGTATATGTTGCTCCCCAGTTTTTCAGTATTTTACACTGTGAAAAACCTGCTGCTTTTAACACATTTATTTCATGGCCAATCGTGAGCGGGGTATCATAATGATAAAATTCATGATCTAAGATGCCCTGCTCAATTTTTAATTTCCGAAGGTTTTCAAAGTATTCCCGTTCCAGCGTCTCGCTTTCTGCAAAATAATCTGTGAGAATAAAATAGCCATCTGCTTTCAAGGATTTAAAAACTTTTTCATATAGAAACTGCTTCTTATCAGCTGTAAAATGGTGAAGCGATTCGACCGAAACAGCGGCATCAAACCGGTTTTCACCCAAAGGTATGTCAAAGTAAGAACCGCAGATTAAATTTAATGATTTTTCTGAAAATTTGTTTTTCAAGGCAGTTAACATCCCGTTAGACAGATCAATTCCCGTGATGTGCGCAGAAGGATTTAGGGCAAAATAAGATTCCAACTCAAGGCCTGTTCCACAACCCAGGTCAAGTATCTCAACTGCGGTTTCCATCGGTAACTGTGCGGCAGTAAACGGATAAAACTCGGCAGCGCCTTCAATGGCCGTAAGCATATGCTCGTCGTAACCGGCAAGTCTATTTTCAAAGAAACAATCCATTTTTTCCAGCATGGTATATTCCCCCCCTAAAAAACTAATTATGATTAGATGATTTCACTTAAGGTTTCCCTTGTATTATATCTGCCCATAGGGCATTACAAACGCTGATAAGGACAAAATAAGTGAAACAAGATTATATAAAACATTATAACAAAATATGTGGACATTGTGAAATGCTTGGAATCATTCTTTTTTAATAGTCTTTTCTTTCTATTGGAGCATTTTTAACAATTTTATCAAACCGTTCCAATAATCTTGTTTCATAGAAATGTGGCATTCTTTTATGGACTGGATAATCTTCGGGTAAAATCATTTCATGCTTCTCGTTTATTTTTTCAATTGCTTCCACCAACATACTTACTTCATTTTCATATACTCTTTGAGCCACAGAATGAAACGTATCATTAAAATAGACAGGAATGATTCTCCGTTCAATGACTTCTCCTGCATCAACATACTCTCCTAATAAATGTGTTGTTACGCCGATAGGCTTGCCTTCATAGATTGCCCACTTATAGGCATCAAGCCCTCTGCAATATGGAATATATCCGGGGTGGGCATTGATGATCGTATGTTTCCTAACAATTTTTTCAGGAATAAGGCCTGCTCCACATACAAGCAAGATTTCATCTGTTGAAATATGAAACTCATCTAGCATTCCTTCTGTATATTCGTATCCAAAATTACTGCAAATCACCCTTGGAGCAGGCACATACTCTGACACTGTAGGTCTATGCAAATACATTGGTTCAAATTTCTTTTGATAATGAAAGGGTGACGCATAAACTCTTACCTCTTGATACCCCTTTGCTTTTAGCAGGCAAAGCACATCATAAGTCTTCCTATGTGGCACGTTATAAGAAAATACTCCTATCATACAAACTCCTCCTGAATAAAATATTCTTTTTAGGTCAGACATTGATTTTGTGCCTGATAGCTATATTTTACCAAATTATGTGGCTGAATGATAGTTTAAATTTGTGGCTGATAGCTATACTTTAACTTTAAGATAATATTTATCTCTGGGAGAAAATTCATGAATCAAATTGAATTAGGGCATAGAATCAAACAATGTCGAAAGATGCATAAGCTTACACAGGAGCAGCTAGCAGAACAGACAAATGTATCTTCACATTATATTTATGAGATAGAAAAGGGATTAAAAACGATGTCACTTTCTACATTAATTGATATTTCATCCGTATTAAATGTATCAATAGACTACCTGCTTTTCGGCAACAATAACAGTACCTCCGTTTGTTCTTCTAAAGAACAGCCTTACGATAGATTAAGCCTGATTCTACAAAATCTGTCACCGCAGCAACGTGATGATCTTGCAGAAATTATGTCGGTGCTGCTTCCGTATTTAAAATAATGATTATATTTTTGCAACGTATTAGAATTTTTGGAACAAGCTATATTTAAGTGACAGTATATCAAAATTGTGGTATACTATATTCATTCATAAGTTTATGAGGAGCGGTATACCACAATGAAAAAAGAACGTGTGCTTTATCTTGATCTGATCCGTATTGTCGGCTTTTTTATGATCACTTCTTACCATTTTTCGGTGGCGGTCAGGACGCTTGGCATTGAGGCAGCTTATATTGATATTTACCAGGGAATCATCCATATCGTGTGGGCGCCGATCGCGGTCTCCTGTTTCTTTATGGTCTCCGGTGCGGCATTGATCTACCGCTATGAGGAGAAACTGACGTTAAAAGAATATTATAAAAAAAGATTTCTAGGGATATTTCCTCTGTTCTGGCTGGCATATCTGTTTGCTTTTCTGGATTTTTTCTATCGCTCCAAATCCATGCCCAGCGCGCCGAAGGTAAATTTCCTTCTGACGGTGATTGGAATGGATGGCTATCTCTATGAGTATGTGGATAATTTCTATATGATTGGCGAGTGGTTCCTGGGTGTCATCATTATGCTATACATTTTGTTTCCGCTTTACAGACTTATCATGTGCAAGTGCAAATATATTCTGCCTGTGGTATTTCTGGGAGCCAGTATCTGGCTTTTGTACAACAATCCCTTTACTATGGTGATTGAGAAGAATCTGATTGTGTGCAGCATGTATTTTGTATTGGGGATGCTGTTTGAGATGATCAGGAAGAGCCCGCACCAGAAGGCGGTGGTGATTGGCAGGCGGATTCTGGCGGTGGTGGGCGTTGGACTCTATATCATGGTATATCTGGTGGAGCAGTCCGGGTACTATTTCAATGCCTATCATGTGGTGTTTATGCTGGCGGTTTCGCTTTACATGATCATCATGGAGGTGTCAACCTGGATCAAGTCCGGAAGGGTGCAGAATCTGATTGCCACGATCGGGCGTCATTCCTTTGCTTATTATCTGCTGCATCATGTGTTCCTGTACCGGTATCTGCCGAACTTTTCAGGGACAGTCATGAGCGGTTCCAATACATTGCTTTTGTTCTTAAGTTCTGTGGGGTATATTTACCTGTTGGCAGTGGGATTGGATAAAATATATGCGTATCTTGCCGGGGCGCTTGGCAGGTGGCGGGCGCAGAAGCCGGTAAAGGAATAAAGGAAAGCTATTAATCATACAAAAGAAAAGGGGGAGTATTATGGGGATTTTAGCAGGATTGATCTGGAAACTAGTGTTGTTGTTGCTTATCGTGCTGGTGATCGTGGTGGTGGCCACGGGGTACAAAAAGGCGCCGCCGGATACGGCCTTTATCATTTCTGGTCTGCGTAAAAAGGTGATTATCGGAAAGGCCAGTGTGAAGATTCCGTTCTTTGAGCGGCTGGATAAGCTGAGCCTGAAACTGATTGCCATAGATGTGAAGACATCCAATGCGGTGCCTACGGCGGATTATATCAATATCCAGGTGGACGCGGCGGTGAATGTGAAGATAAGCGCTGAGCCGGAGAAACTGGCCAGGGCGGCACAGAACTTCTTAAATCAGAATACGCCCTATATAGCGGGGATTGCCAGGGAAGTGTTGGAAGGTAATATGCGTGAGATTGTGGGCCGTATGCGCCTGGAAGAGATGGTCAGTGACAGACAGAAATTCGCGGAATTGGTGAAGGAAAATGCGGAGCCCGATCTGGCAGCTATGGGATTGGATATCGTCAGCTTTAATGTGCAAAACTTTGCGGATGGCAACGGTGTCATCGATGATTTAGGAATTGACAATATTTCCCAGATTAAGAAGAAGGCGGCAATTGCCAAGGCCGAGGCCGACAAGGAAATCGCAGTGGCCAAGGCGGAGGCTGATAAACAGGCCAATGATGCCCGCGTCAATGCGGCGAGAGAGATTGCCAAGAAGAACAACGAACTTGCCTTACAGCAGGCAGAACTGAAGAAGGTAGAGGATACTAAGCGCGCCGAGGCGGACGCAGCCTATAGTATCCAGGAGCAGGAACAGAGAAAGACCATTGAGATTGCCACGGCGGAGGCAAGTATCGCCAAGCAGGAGAAGGAAGTCGTCTTAAAACAGCGTGAGGCAGAAGTGCGTGAGAAGGCACTTGATGCGGAAGTTAAGAAAAAAGCGGAAGCAGATAAGTTTGCCAGACAGCAGCAGTCCGAAGCGGAATTATATGAGCGACAGAAGAAGGCAGAGGCGGAAAAGTTTGAGCGTGAGAAAGAGGCAGATGCCTTGAAGGCGACCGCGGAAGCCCAGAAGTTTGCTAAAGAGCAGGAAGCGGTGGGTATCCGAATGGTTGGCGAGGCGGAGGCAGAAGCCAGCCGTGCCAAGGGTGTGGCAGAAGCGGAAGCCATCCGCGCCAAAGGTCTTGCGGAGGCGGAGGCTATGGAGAAGAAGGCTGAGGCTTACCAGAAGTACAACAATGCCGCAATGGCGGAAATGCTCATAGACGTACTGCCTGAGATTGCCGCCAAGATTTCCGAACCTCTCAGCCAGATTGATAAGATTACCATCATCGGTGGCTCCGAGGGTGTGGGCGATATGGCGGGTAATGTGCCGGCAGTTATGGCGAAGCTGTTTGAGTCCATGAAAGAGACAGTAGGCATAGACCTGGCGGATATCATGAAGGCAGGCACCTTTGATGCAAAGGTTACCCGCAATGTGAATATCAGCGGTTTGGAGCAGGCTTCCGATGAGGTGAAGGGCAAAGTGGCCGCGGCAGTGACAGGAGATATGATCAAGGAATAAAAGACTGTAATGGAGTAAAGGATTGTAATGAAATAAGGAATTGTAGTGAAATAAGGAATGCAATGAAATAACAGATTGTAAAAGAATAGAAATAAGAGTAAAATGTAGGGGATGACATAGCTATATGACAGTTGTGTCATCTCTGTTTTGTATATGAAGAGAGAGTTTGGAAGTAGATTTGCGAGGAGAATGAGGATGCAGAAAAAGGTTGCGATTGTTAATGATATTGCAGGATACGGGCGGTGTGCCATGACGGTGATTCTTCCGATTCTTTCCTATATGGGGGTGCAGGGCTGTCCGCTTCCAACGTCGATCTTTTCCAACAACACAGCGTTTCCGAGTTTCTTTATGGATGATTATACGGATCGGATGGAAGCCTATATTGAGAACTGGGGAAAGATTGGACTGAAATTTGACGGCATTGCTACAGGCTATTTGGGTTCTTTACGCCAGATTGATATTGTCAAGCAGTTTATTCGTGATTTTTCCAGGGAGGACACACTGGTGATCGTGGATCCCGTGATGGGGGATCACGGAAGACTGTACTCTGCCTATACGGTAGAGTTGTGTAAGGAACTGGTAAAACTGGTGGCATTAGCGGATATCATTACGCCGAACCTGACGGAGGCATGTTACCTGACGGATATGCCTTATAAAGAGCAGGGATGGAAGCGGAAAGAACTATATGCCATGGCGGAAAACCTCGCATCCATGGGGCCAGCACGGGTAGTCATCACAGGGATTCCCCAGGGGGAGTTTATTGCTAATTTTGTGTATGTAAAAGAACCGGATGCAGAGGTGCGTTCCGGCTTTATCCGTATTCACAAGGCGGGGGCAGAGCGCTGTGGTACAGGGGATGTGTTTGCATCTATCATCGCGGCAGACGCGGTCAAGGGCGTGCCTTTTGACCGGTCAGTGCGAAAGGCATCCGGATTTGTGAAGAAATGCATTACGGCCTCCCTAGAACTCAAAACGCCGCCCAATGACGGCGTCCCGTTTGAGGAAATCTTATACCAGCTAAAACGAAACTGACGCAGACTGTTTGGTCTGCGCCTATGGTATCATATTCATAAAAGCAAAAAACTACGCAACTATGATATCTTGTATTCCAACTCAAAAGGATAACCGTCTTTCTTGTTCTTTTCCGAGAGGGTATCCGTCTCAATGATGCAAAAATCATCACTCTTTAGGACTTCTTTCATTTCTTCCCGCACTGTATTAAAGTCTGACACATGGGTAGAGATTCTGCGGCAGGCAAAATCACCCTCTTCAATGGTACGGACAGTCCGTTCGGAATCATCAGGCAGTTTAGGTGCATCGCCGGTTATCGTAAGGAACATATGACGCTGATATATGCCCTTCCGGTATTCATGCAGCACGCCGGACGGATAGGCCACAGCGGTCCCTAGCTGCTGCGCGGTGACAAAAAGCTTCAGGATATACTGCCCATAATACTTTGGGATATCCATGTCTTCCAAAGGAACTGTCAGCATCTTGCGTTTTACGATTTCATTGTGATAGAAACCATCTGGCAGAAGGATACCGCTCTTGCTCTCCGGAATCTTAGCTAGTCCGGTTACGGGACTTGCCATGTTCTGCAGGGTTTCCTGTAAAGTTCCCAGACAATTGTGGATTTCCAGAATCTTTTGTTCTGCCAGTATCTTGCCGTCATAGAGGAGTTTCTGCAAATTAATGGAATTATTTTCTACATAATTATTCAGGTCCTTCAGAGGGATTCCCAGCTTGATACAGACAGTGATCGCATCCAAGAGATAAAGTTGTTCCATCGTATAGTAGCGATAGTTGGTTTCTGTGTTGATAAATGCTGGTTTCAAAATACCAATCTGGTCGTAGTAGCGCAGGGATTTGATGCTTACATTCTTTAATTTTGAGACTTTACCGATAGACATATATTGACTCATTGCTATAATCCTAATACCGTACAGGCACTCCATTAATTCATATTCTGATGCCAAACTATACCCGAAGGGCAGAGTTGACTAAGTCATATTTTGTCACAACTTCCTCCCAAAAACAACCCCTTTTTGAAAACTAGTGGTAAGGAAAATTTGACATACAATATCATGTATTCTGCGGAACAGATTACTTTTAGTTTTTATAGAACTACAACGCAGATGATATAATTGATAAAACATATCTGGGAGACGAAATTCTGATATCATGTCTGTGACACATCGTAGAACTTGAATCCCTTATATGAAAATAGAATAAGGGAGGAAAGCTGATGGGAATAAAAGATGCGTATCAGTTTGATTATCTGCCTGCTTCGGGAAATGAGGAAAAATCCAAGAGTGGTCGGTATGAAAAATTCTTGCATTCTCGAAAGAGACATAAAAAGGAATCCGCATACAATACACCGTATGCGGATTCTCATATTACTTCCCAAGGAATTTACTTCACCCCATGGTCACCACTACATCATAGCTAGTCTTGCCCTTTTCATAAGGCACGACACATCCATCCACAGACTTACCATCCACGGTGATGGATTTCACGCCCTTTTCCACATTGTCGGGATTTAGGACTTTGATATTGTAAGTACCCTCCCGGAACTTTCTGGTCAGTGTAAAGTCACCAAAGCCCTTTGGTACGCAGGGATCGATGCTTAAACCCTGATGCGTGGGATATACGCCCAGAATATGCTGGGATACATTTACAAAGGTCCATGCAGCTGTGCCGGTCAGCCAGCTGTTTTTGGCTTCACCATGGAACTTTGCGTCGGCGCCGGCTACCATCTGGGAATATACGTAAGGTTCTGTGCGGTGGATCTCGCTGAATTCTTCCACATAAGCAGGACAGGTCTTCTGATAGATTTCGAAGGCTCTGTCGCCCCGGCCGATCACGGTCTCTGCGATGGAAACCCAGGGATTGTTATGGCAGAAGATACCGGCATTTTCCTTATATCCCGGCGGATAGGAGGAAATCTCACCCAGTTCCAGATGATATCTGGTGTAGGCAGGCTGCAGGATCATTACGCCATACTTGGTATCCAATTTTTCCTTGACGGAATCAAGCGCTTTCTTGGCAAGACCTTCCTTAACGCCAATGCCGGCCAACGGGCAAAAGCCGTTGGACTCGATATAAATCTGTCCTTCTTCACATTCTTTAGAACCGATCTTCTTGCCGTAAGCGTCATAGGCACGGACAAACCAGTTACCGTCCCAGCCGTCCTTTAAGATGGCGTCATACATTTTCTGTACTTCAGCGCGAGCGTAATCGGCTTCTGCCTGATTGCCCATGAGTTCGCAAAGCTGCGCATACTCTTCTCCATATTTAACGAACATGCCTGCGATAAACACGGATTCCGCCACAGGTCCCTCGGAAGGCCCGAAGGTCTGGAAGGATTCACCGGGATGCTCTGAGAAACAGTTTAAGTTCAGGCAGTCATTCCAGTCGGCGCGGCCGATCAGAGGCAGGGCGTGTGGCCCTTTGTGGTTCACGATATAGTCAAAGGATCGTTTGAGATGGTCCATCAGCGGTTTTGCCGCAGACACATCATTGTCATAAGGCACCATTTCCGTGAGGATAGAGGTGTCGCCGCTCTCGCGCACATAGGCGGAGGTGCCGGCAATCAACCATAGTGGATCGTCATTGAAACCGCTGCCGATATCAGAGTTGCCTTTCTTGGTGAGGGGCTGATACTGATGATAGGCGCTGCCATCCTGGAACTGGGTGGAGGCAATGTCGATGATACGCTGTCTTGCGCGGTCCGGGATCAGGTGTACGAAACCCAGCAGGTCCTGACAGGAATCACGAAAGCCCATGCCGCGTCCGATGCCGGATTCATAATAGGAAGCGGAGCGGGACATGTTGAAGGTCACCATACACTGATATTGGTTCCAAATGTTGACCATACGGTCCACCTTGTCATTGGAGGACTTCACGGTGTACTTGGACAGTAGGTCGTTCCAGTAGGCGTTCAGTGCGGCAAAAGCCTTTTCCACATCGGCATCTGTCTGGTACTTTGCAAGCATGGCCTCGGCAGGTTTCTTATTGATGATACCGGGGGCTTCCCATTTCTGGTCTTCCGGATTTTCTATATAGCCCAGCACGAAGACAAGGGTCTTGCTTTCGCCGGGATTTAAAGTCACATTGATCTGATGGGAAGCGATGGGTGACCATCCGCTTGCCATGGAATTGGTTGCCTGTCCCTTCTCTACGACTTCCGGATTGGCGGCGCCGCGGTATGCGCCAAGGAAAGCATCCCTGCTCGTATCAAAGCCATCCACAGGCGTATTGACGGAATAGATGGCATAGTGGTTTCTGCGCTCCCGGTATTCTGTTTTATGGTAAATGGTAGAGCCGACAACCTCCACCTCTCCGGTACTTAAATTGCGTTGGAAGTTGCGGGAATCATCGTCCGCATTCCACAGACACCATTCCACATAAGAAAAGAGGGAGAGATTTTTGGCGCTGTCGCTTAAGTTGGTCAGTTTTACCTGGCTGATCTCACAGTTGTCATCCATGGGCACAAAGGTGAGAACGGAAGCCTGCAGGTCGTTTTTGGCGCCGGTAAAGCGGCTGTAGCCGATACCATGGCGGCATTCATAACTGTCCAGTTCCGTCTGCGTTGGTTTCCAACCGGGATTCCAGACGGTATCCCCTTCTTTGATATAAAAATATTTACCATTGATATCGTTGGGCACATCATTATAGCGGTATCTGGTCATGCGCAAAAGCTTGGCATCCTTATAAAAGGTATAACCTCCGCAGGTATTGGAAATCAGGGTAAAGAACTCATTGCAGCCAAGATAATTGATCCATGGCAGGGGCGTCCTGGGCGTGGTAATGACGTACTCACGGTTGGCGTCATCAAAATAACCAAATTTCATAATGTCACTCTCCTTTTAAATAATAGTTTGTTAATTACTTATTACTTATGAGCAAGGCTCAATTTGTTATTCTGCAAAGCAGATTGCTTATGAGCAAGGCTCAAATTTATTGCTCTGTGAAACAAATTGCTTTTGATAAGATGGGATATGGAACGAAAACGATTAAGTAAAAAGCTATAAAAACCCTCTTTTAAAGAATTATACAGAACAAAATAAAAAAAAGCAACAGGGTTTGCAAAAATAATAGATTCATTATTTCACGCTAAAGTAAATTAATAATATGTTTTAGGAATAGGATTGAAGGTATAAAACAGCAAAACTATGCAAATTGTACAAAATAAAATTAAAATGGGTATTGCATATAGATAAAATGTGTTGTAAACTAAGAGTACGAAAACGGTTAAGTGAATTGAGACGCAAGCCAGGTCTGATTTCGCGAATATGAGAGGGGTGGCAGAATGGTATCGATGAAGGATATCTCAATTGCCTGTGGTGTATCGGTAGCGACAGTCAGTAAGGCGCTCAACGATCACAACGATATCGGATCAGAAACGAAAAAGTACATAAAAAAAGTTGCAGATGAGATGGGATATCTTCCCAATTCCATGGCCAAGGCTTTAAAGACGAATCGCACGTACAATATTGGCGTGCTTTTTGCCGAAGAGGCTTATAGCGGTCTGACGCACGATTATTATGCATTTGTGTTGGACAGCTTTAAGAATACTGTGGAAGAAAAAGGCTATGATATTACCTTTATCAATTCTGCCAAGGCGCGGTCCGAGAGGATATCTTATCTGGAACATTGCAGATCTAGGGGATTTGACGGGATTGCTATTGTCTGTGCGGATTTTTATTCACCGGAGATCATGCAGCTTGTCCGGGGCAATATTCCCACAGTCACTCTGGATCATATTTTTAATAATGTGAGCGCCGTCATGTCCAATAACGTGCAGGGAATGCAGGAACTTTTAACTTATATCTATGAAAAGGGACATCGCAAGATTGCCTTTATACATGGCGCGGACTCGGCGGTTACCCAGAGCAGACTCTCGTCCTTTTATCGGACGGCGGCGCAGCTGGGGCTGGAGATACCGGATGAATATATCAGTATGGCGCCTTACCGTGATACCGCGGCGACTTACAAGGAGACCTTGAGACTGTTGGATTTAAAAGATCGGCCTACCTGTATTCTTTATCCGGATGATTTTGCGGCTTTTGGCGGGATCAATGCGATCAAAGAGAAGGGCCTTCGGATTCCGGAGGATATTTCGGTAGCCGGATACGATGGCATCAGGATTGCCAGACATATCGAGCCAACGCTCACTACGCTTGCCCAGAATACCAAGAAACTGGGGCAGAAAGCGGGGGAAAAGTTGATCAGTCTGATTGAACATCCCAAAACGACCTTGATCGAGCGGATTTTTGTGGATGGGCATGTATATGAGGGAAATTCCGTAGCAGATCTGAATGCATAAATATCATAAATATAATGAAAGAACGTGGTAGGGGACAGTGTCTGATAAAGGTACTGTCCTTTTATAATTTTTTAAGAATATAGCCATAGTAAATCACGGATAAGTGTGATAAAATGATAAAACACAGGAGGTTCTGCGTCTTTTAGTGTATTGTGGACACGGACCTGACAACGTGAGGGGGATAGACATGTCTGCGCCTATTATTTTTGATCAGAGCAGATTAAAAGTATATGACGGTCTTGGCAGGCTCTGCGAATACGCCGGTCAGTCCGGGGAATGGTGTAATAGGCTGTGGAGTGAACTGCTTGTGGATCAGGAATTGTATGACGCGTTCGTGTATTACCTGGAACATCACGGATTGGCGGAATCTCCTAAATGTGAGGGGTATTCCCTGACAGATTGTTATGTGTGGGAGATGGAACAGGATAATCTGCGCAGGGATACCGGTAAGAATACGGCGCAATGTAATAAGGAAGAAATGGTGCTCCGTGCTTTTATGACAATGGCGAAGATGAAACGTGCGCCGGAGGAATTTATCAAAAAATTTCAGGACGGAAGAGGCATGGATCAGACGATGTAGACTGGGAGCAGGGCAGAGGAAATAGTTTATGAACCGGATAGAATTTATAGAAAAACTACAGAGGGCGCTGGCCGGCGGACTTAACAGCCGCCAGGTGACAGAGAATGTACGTTATTATCAGGAATATATTGATATGGAGATTCGCAAGGGCAGGAGAGAGACGGAAGTCCTGGCAAGCCTTGGGGATCCCAGACTTTTGGCTAAAAGTATTATTGAAGCCAATAAACGCGCCGGCCGCAGCGAGGGGACAAATTTAAATTATGATGAGGAGATTGTTGACAGCGACAACGGTGGTGGTAAACAGAAATATACTTATACCTATGGCTATGGCACAAACCAACAGGAAAATGTCTATGAAGAGAATATGACAGGACATCCCAGGGTGTTTCGCGTGCCAGGGTGGCTGATACTCCTGATCGTAACGGTGGTAGTGTTGTTGATCATCGGTGTGACATTTTCCTTGATATCCGTGATGGCGCCGATTCTGATTCCCGTATTGATCATTACGCTGATTATCAAAGTATTTCAGAATAATAAATGATTGGAATATAATGATTGGAAATTATTGAGGATATAAATACAATAGACCATTTGGCTAAATGGTCTATTGAGGGGAGTATAAATAATTAATATAAGGGTCTGTAAACTGAGAATGAAGGGGTATCTCTGTTTACATTTATTATTATATATGATTTACAAGAAAATGCAATCCAAAATAGTACCAAAGTACCAATCATACTTTTGGTACTTTTGAATAAAAACATAGTACTAAAGACCTATCTGTCGTTTGAATAAGTTGCCACAGATTCTCTCATACTATTTCTGTAACATCAAATCAATCAGGAGGTATGGAAGATGTCTAAGAACGATTTTAATCAGAACAACCAGAACAGTCAGAATAATCAGAATGAGAAGCAGCAGGACAAATACAACAACTGCAGCCAGAACAGCACAAAGAACAGTTCCAAGAACAGTTCCGGCAGCAATTCTCAGAACAGCCAGAAGAACAACTAATCGCAGTCCGATCGGAAAAGGGACGCTTTGCGGCGTCCCTTTTCTGCTGTATAAAACCCGGTTGACACTCTGTCTGATACAGCATAAAATAAACCTATGGAAAAATTAGAGTATATTGTGCCCTGCCATTTTGGGTTAGAGGCAGTGTTAAAAAGAGAGATACAGGATCTGGGATATGAGATCGTTTCCGTGGAGGACGGCAGGATTGTCTTTGCGGGAGACAGAGAGGCGTTGTGTCGTGCCAACGTCTTTTTAAGGAGCGCAGAGAGGGTGCTTATCAAAATAGGAAGTTTTCATGCGGAGACTTTTGAGGAACTGTTTCAGGGTACCAGGGCGCTTGCTTGGGAAGACTATATCCCTAAGGATGGGAAATTCTGGGTGACTAAGGCGGCCAGCGTCAAGAGCAGGCTCTTTAGTCCTTCTGATATCCAGTCTATTATGAAAAAGGCGATGGTAGAGCGCATGAAGAGCGTCTATCATATAGATTGGTTTGCGGAGAGTGGAGCATCTTATCCGGTCCGGGTTTTTATCAAGAAAGATGAGGTGACGGTGGGATTGGATACCACCGGTGAGTCCCTACATAAGAGAGGATACCGTAAGTTGACGGCAAAGGCGCCGATTGCGGAGAATTTAGCGGCGGGTTTATTGATGCTGACACCATGGAAGGGCAGCAGGATTCTGATAGATCCATTCTGTGGCAGCGGGACGATTCCCATTGAGGCGGCTATGATGGCGGCACATCTTGCGCCGGGCAGAAATCGAACATTTCGGGCTAATGAGTGGAAACATATTGCGCCTGGGAAAGTATGGGAACGAGTAAGAGAAGAGGCGGATTCCCTGGTGAATCTTTCGGTAGAAACGGATATTCAAGGATATGATATTGATGATGAGATGGTGTCTATCGCTAGAGCCAATGCGAAATTGGCAGGGGTAGAGCAGCTGATCCATTTTCAGACGAGGAGTGTGGAACGATTAAGCCATGCGAAAAAATATGGATTTATTATTACCAATCCGCCCTACGGTGAGCGGCTGGAGGATAAGGAGCGTCTGATGTCGTTGTATCGAACATTAGGGGAGCGGTATCAAGCCTTGGATTCTTGGTCTATGTATATGATCACAGCATATGAACAGGCGGAAAGTGCGATTGGCAGAAAAGCCGATAAGAATAGAAAGATTTACAATGGTATGATGAAAACATATTTCTATCAATATATAGGACCGAAGCCAACCGGGAACGGAAGGTAACAGATAAAAATGCAACAGAACAAATTGATGAAGAGAACAACAATATATTGTGTCTTATTTGTGGTGACAGCCATGAGTGCCATGTTGTATTATTCCGCAAATAAGATTGTTGTGGTGGCGGATGTGGCACAGGACGAGGTCATACAATCCGCGCAGAAGGAACAGAAAAAGGAAACTACGCTGACAGCGGTGGTGGATAAGAATCATATTACCATAGACCAGGAAAGGCAGAACACTAATTATTTCTGTATTCCCATGCCCGATACCGTAAAAGCGGAAGCGGTGACGCTGGAAAATCACTATATGGACCAGGAACTTTGGGTGAATATTCAGGGTGATATGGCAGGTTATGATACTTTTTATGAGCAAAACAGCGTTTATGGCAATAGCCAGAACGTGTTGGAGGGACATTTTGAGGCGGAGGCCAGCAGGATTTATCTACGCTTTTCTTTGACAGGAGTGTATGAATACCGCAGTATTTTTGAGAATCATACGTTGTACGTGGAGTTTGTACCCTCGAAAGAAGTATATGAAAAAATTATTGTGATAGATCCGGCTTATGGCGCGACCATAAGCGGCGTTTCCGTAGGGGAAGTTATGGCTAAGGATATTACACTGGATATTGCCAAAGCTTTGAAAGCAAAATTTGATGAGACAGACATCAAAGTGTATTATACCAGAATGGATGACAGTAATCCGGCGCCGGAAAACAGAGTTAATCTTGCCACAGCTACGAAAGCGGATATGTTGATCCGGATTGAAGTGAACGGTGATGAGAATAGTAAACTGTATGGGACGGAGTCTGTCTATAATAGCAGATATTTCATTCCCGGTTTTGGCAGTATAGAATTAGCAGATATTTTGGAGCGGGAAGTAGTCACTGCTATCAATGGCAAGGCCAATGGTCTGGTAGAAGCCGCCGAGACAGATGAAGTGATCGGTGCAGCTACTGTGCCGGCGGCGGCCGTCAGGGTGGGTTACCTGACGAATGCGCAGGAGTCGATTCTGTTACAGCGGGAGGACTATATTAACCGCCTCGCGGAAGGGATTTATAACGCAGTCATGAAGGCTTACGAGGGAGAAGCATAAAGATATGTATAAGATTATATTTGCCACGGGCAATCAGGGAAAGATGCGGGAGATTCGGGCAATTTTGCAGGATACGGAGGCAGAGATCCTTTCCATGAAAGAGGCGGGCGTTTTTCTTACGATTGAGGAGAATGGTACGACTTTCACGGAAAATGCCGTCATTAAGGCGCAGGCGGTGGCACGGGCTCTTGCCGGGAAAGAAGAGTTTAGAGCAGACTGTGTGGTATTGGCGGATGATTCCGGTTTAGAGATTGACTGTTTGGATGGAGAACCGGGCATTTATTCTGCCAGGTATCTTGGTGAGGAGACCTCTTTTACCATCAAGAGTCAGGACTTCTTAAGACGGCTTGAAGGAGTTGCGGATGAGAAACGCACGGCCCGATTTGTCTGTGCCATCGCGGCGGTATGGCCTGATGGAGAGACGGTTACTACCCTGGGGACGATTGAAGGAAGGATTGGGCATGAACTGAAAGGTGATAATGGGTTTGGCTACGATCCTATCTTTTATCTGCCGGAGTATGGGTGTACGGCAGCGGAACTTACCGATGAGGAGAAAAATGCGGTCAGCCATCGAGGCCGGGCTTTGGAGCAGATGAAACCAGAACTAATGAAAAGGATGTCCAGGAAACAGCTATGAGAATTTTGATTGTCAGCGATACCCATCGCCATAATGAGAATTATCTGAGAGTAGTTGAAAAAGCAGGTCCCTTTGACATGGTCGTTCATTGCGGCGATGTGGAGGGCAGTGAATATATCATCAGTGAGGCTGCAGGATGCCCGGTGATGATGGTGCAGGGTAATAATGATTTTTTCTCTGAACTTCCCAGAGAACGTGAGTTTATGATCGGACAATATAAGGTGTGGCTGACTCATGGACATCATTATTACATAGCGATGAACACCGAGACCATCAAACAGGAGGCAATGGACAGGGAAGTAGATATTGTCATGTGCGGTCATACCCACAAACCGGTCATTGATATCGGGAAGAATATTACACTGATCAATCCCGGCAGTATCAGTTATCCCAGACAGGAGAATCGTAAGCCCAGCTATATCCTGATGGAGATTGATGCGGAGGGGCAGGCGCATTATACACTCAATTACCTATTCTGAATCCGTTATTGTGCCGGCTGCGGGCATGGTTTTGCAGCAATTGAAAAAATTAGAAGAAAGCAGTTGACAGAAAAAAATCAGTATTATATAATGTAACATGCGTTGTGAAGAATTCGGCGCCTAATACCTCGCGGGGTGTGGCTCAGCTTGGCTAGAGCGCCTGGTTTGGGACCAGGAGGTCGCAG
>CAMNSD010000031.1 GCA_946554445.1 uncultured Lachnospiraceae bacterium
ATACCTACAACGTACCCAGAATGGCATTTATTAATAAGATGGATATCTTAGGTGCTAATTTCTTTGGCGCTGTAGAGCAGATTAGAACAAGATTAGGTAAAAACACGATCGTCTTACAGCTGCCTATCGGCAAAGAGGACGATTTCAAGGGAATCATCGATCTGTTTGAGATGCAGGCATATATCTATAATGATGATAAGGGCGAAGACATCTCTATCACAGAGATTCCGGCAGATATGGTAGATCAGGCAAATGAGTACCGCGATGAATTGATCGAGAAGATCTGCGAATTAGATGACGATCTTACCATGATGTACCTGGAAGGTGAGACACCTTCTGTGGAACAGTTAAAAGCTGCATTGCGTAAAGGTACCTGCGAATGTAAAGCGATTCCGGTATGCTGCGGTTCCGCATACAGAAACAAGGGCGTTCAGAAACTTCTGGATGCAGTCCTTGAGTATATGCCGGCACCTACAGATATCGCGGCTATCAAAGGTACAGATATGGACGGCAACGAGGTTGAGAGACATTCATCCGATGAGGAGCCTTTCTCCGCATTGGCATTTAAGATTATGGCCGATCCTTTTGTAGGGAAATTGGCGTTCTTCAGAGTGTACTCGGGTACCTGCAATTCCGGTTCCTATGTATATAATGCAACCAAGGATAAAAAGGAGCGTATCGGACGTATCCTGCAGATGCATGCGAACAAGAGAGCGGAACTTGATAAAGTTTATTCCGGCGATATCGCGGCAGCAGTAGGATTTAAGTTCACCACAACTGGCGATACTATCTGTGACGAGCAGCATCCTGTTATCCTGGAGTCCATGGAGTTCCCGGAGCCGGTTATCGAGCTGGCAATCGAGCCTAAGACCAAAGCAGGTCAGGGCAAGATGGGTGAGGCATTGGCAAAACTTGCCGAGGAGGATCCTACCTTCCGTGCCCATACAGATCCGGAGACAGGCCAGACCATCATCGCAGGTATGGGAGAACTTCATCTGGAGATCATCGTAGACAGATTACTGCGTGAGTTCAAGGTAGAGGCAAACGTAGGCGCACCTCAGGTTGCATACAAAGAGACCTTTACCAAACCTGTGGATCAGGAATACAAATATGCGAAGCAGTCTGGTGGTCGTGGACAGTACGGTCACTGTAAAGTCAAATTCGAGCCCATGGATCCCAACGGAGAGGAGACGTTCAAGTACGAATCTTCCGTGGTCGGCGGTGCGATTCCGAAGGAATATATCCCGGCAGTGGGCGAAGGTATCGAGGAGGCTTCCAAAGCAGGTATCCTTGGCGGATTCCCTGTACTTGGTGTATATGCTAACGTATATGACGGTTCCTACCATGAGGTAGACTCTTCTGAAATGGCATTCCACATCGCAGGTTCCATGTGCTTCAAGGAGGCTATGAAGAAAGCGAACCCTGTTCTGCTTGAGCCTATCATGAAAGTGGAAGTTACCATGCCGGAAGAATATATGGGCGATGTCATTGGTGATATCAACTCCCGCCGTGGACGTATCGAAGGTATGGAAGATATCGGCGGCGGCAAGATGGTCAAAGGTTATGTACCGCTTGCTGAGATGTTCGGTTATTCCACAGACTTACGTTCCAAGACACAGGGCCGTGGCAACTACTCCATGTTCTTTGAGAAGTACGAGCAGGTTCCTAAGAATGTCCAGGAAAAAGTATTGGCGGCAAAGAGTAAGTAATGCAAAGAAAATGCTTGAAAAACTTGGCAATCTTTAATATAATCAAAGATAGCTGATTAATTATGGATTATTTGTTGTAACAAAGAAAGTAAATTATTTTAAGGAGGACTTTAGAAATGGCTAAAGCTAAATTTGAAAGAACCAAACCCCATTGTAATATTGGTACCATTGGTCATGTCGATCATGGTAAAACCACTCTGACAGCAGCAATCACCAAAGTGCTTTCCGAGAGAGTTGCTGGTAACACAGCTACAGATTTCGAGAATATCGATAAAGCTCCCGAAGAGAGAGAAAGAGGTATCACAATCTCTACCGCTCACGTTGAGTATGAGACAGAGAAGAGACACTACGCACACGTTGACTGCCCTGGCCATGCTGACTATGTAAAGAACATGATTACCGGTGCAGCACAGATGGACGGCGCTATCCTTGTAGTAGCTGCTACAGACGGTGTTATGGCTCAGACAAAGGAGCACATCCTTCTGTCCCGTCAGGTAGGCGTTCCTTATATCGTAGTATTCATGAACAAGTGCGATATGGTTGACGATCCTGAGCTGCTTGAGCTGGTTGAGATGGAGATCACAGAGCAGTTGGAAGAGTATGAGTTCACAGACTGCCCGATCATTAAGGGTTCCGCTCTGAAAGCTCTGGAAGATCCTAACGGCGAGTGGGGCGACAAGATCATGGAGCTCATGAGCACAGTTGACGATTATATTCCGGATCCTCAGCGTGATACAGATAAGCCTTTCCTTATGCCTATCGAGGATGTATTCTCTATTACAGGCCGTGGTACCGTTGCTACTGGTAGAGTAGAGCGTGGTACACTGCATATGTCTGATGATGTAGAAATCATCGGTGTTAAGGAAGAGACACAGAAATCTGTTGTAACCGGTATCGAAATGTTCCGTAAGCTGCTTGACGAGGCTCAGGCTGGTGATAACGTAGGTGTTCTGCTTCGTGGTATCCAGAGAACAGATATCGAGAGAGGACAGGTTCTTGCAAAACCCGGTACAGTTACCTGCCACAAGAAATTTACGGCTCAGGTATACGTACTGACCAAGGACGAGGGTGGTCGTCACACACCTTTCTTCAACAATTACAGACCTCAGTTCTATTTCAGAACAACTGATATCACAGGCGTATGTAATCTGCCTGAGGGTACAGAGATGTGCATGCCTGGTGATAACGTAGAGATGACGATTGAGTTGATTCATCCGATCGCTATGGAGCAGGGTTTGACATTTGCTATCCGTGAGGGTGGCAGGACTGTTGGTTCTGGTCGTGTGGCTACTATCATTGAGTAATTAGTAAGAAGCTAGATTTTATGGGGCTTTCTGGATTTTCAGAAAGCCCTTTTTTACTAAAATGATAACCTTGATTTAAATAAGTGGTTCTAAAATGGTTCTAAAAGAAAAATTATTGCCTTAGTTGAATGACCTTGATATAATATTAATGTGTATGTAATAAATATACAAGTCATATAATATAGTGAGAGATACTGGGGGAAGAAAATGCAGATTGATGAAATCACGAAAATTATTCGTGAAGCAGAACTAGAAGACAAATATGAGATGGTTGTAAGAAAAGGACCAGATTTAGATAAACATTTATTGAAAATCAGTGAGCATTATTGGACAAGAAAAACAGCATATTTAAAAAAATGTGAATCAACAGCACAGCAATTATTAATGACAATCTTAACAGATAGTGAACTGAAAGAAATTCATTCAGCACGTTATCGGACAAAAACGGTTGAGAGCTTATTAACAAAATATGTGAAAAAGAAAGCTTTGCTACCGGAAGAACCTGGGAGTGATTATAATATTGAAAAATATCGTTCCATGGATAAGGATAATTATTACAAGATAATTACAGATTTGATTGGTATTAGAATTTTAATACGTTATCAACAACAGTGGGAAATCGTTCATAAGTGGATTTGGGAGAATTTTTATAAAGAAGATAAATCTTATATAAAGAATTGGATTGATGATTATCCATCTGGTGATACAGACGATTTTTTGGTTGAAAAACCTAAATTATATTTACGGGAAGCAAAAGACTTGCCGATGTATCAAAAGTTTGGAAAAGATATTTTTGAACCACATATTTCCAATGAAGGATATAGCAGTATACATTATCTCTTATGGTACGATGGAAAGTATGTTGAGGTACAGGTAAGGACAATTTATGATGAGGCATGGGGTGAGTGTACACATGATTTGGTTTATAAGTGTAAAAATAAAGCAAGACGAGTGGAATTAGAGAGGCTATCTGAATGTCTTGCAACGCAAACCCAGGCGGCGGGAATGATTTCTGATATCATGTTTGATAAATCTAAAATAACATCTAAGAAAGCAGAGATAAAAGATTTACCATTAAAAAAAGATGGCACTTTGGATAAAGCAAAATTTGAAAAATTGCAGAAACGTGTTCAAAATATTAATGAATCTCAAAAGCAGACAAAAAAATTTGATGGTGCTATTGATAATTTAATTTAAAGGGAGGGAAGATATTTAAAATGGAAAATGCTAAAAAATTTATAGAATTGTTAGAAGAAGGAAGGATTAGAAAACATATTCTCCCTAATAATGCACCAGATTATTCATATAACCAAGAAAAAAAGGATTTGGAGAATTATCGTTTTTTTGCGAATAGCTTTGCTTTAGATGAAATAATGAAATGTGAGGTGGCATTTTATAATGGCGATGAACAAATCTAACTATGATTATGAAGAAATTATTGAACACTTTGGAAAAGAAAAAATTATGAGCAGATTTAATACGCTTGAGGAGTATTTAAATATCTTTATAGAACGTAGTAAATTTAAAAATAATGTTATGATATCCTATAGTTTGTTAAATCAAGCTGTTATAGATTATTTTGCAGATATTGATCGTTTAAAAAATTTTCATCATATAGAAAAGATAAATTTTATAAAAGTTCATGCTTATTCGGCATATTGGTTATTACGTCGTAAGCCAATTCAAATTATAGATGATAATGATGATACAGAATTAGCATTTATGAATGAAAATTTTGTTGCGTCATATTTGTTACAATTTTTGCGTGGTGAAAATCGCGGTGTTGTTATTAAAAAAACTGATAGATTGGATTATGATGAATTTGTTGAAAACTTAAAATATGTTTTAAGATATCGCATGGTTACCCCTCAAATGTTGGAAACTTTTTTAGAAAGCTATACTGCTGGACGAATTTTTGAAAGATCAATTGGAATTGAAGACGAAACATAATAGGTGTAAGCAATTTATACGATATAAAAACCTGCTAAGAAAAGTACTTGATTTTTGATAGCAGGTTTTTGTTCGCTGCCACTCTGATTTTTCTTAAATTGTCGCTCTAAATGTTCATTTCGGAGTTTCATTCTTGTAGCATTGTCTATATCCTCATACATTTTTTTGTCACTGGCGAGGTGGAGTAATCAGCAGTTTTCTGTTTTTTCCAAATATCAAACATATTCTTTAGCGTAAAGTAAGATTCAAAACCTTCCCGGCTCTCATTCGGCGAAGCAAGAAATTGACACATATCTGCATTATATAAGTGTACTTTTTCATTCCAATAGAATTTAATATTGGCATGCCAACAGTTATCTTCGATTTCTATGTTTCCGCAGATTGTAATCCTGAATCAGATATGAATGTCCTAGCACCTGTTTGCCAGTTCTTGAGTGCATTAGAATGGCAGTACCTGTGAGTGGTGGCATTCAAAACGAGCTCCGCCGGGACCGGGCTCAGAGAAATATATCCTCCTATCTGTTCAGATAGTCAGTTTAAGGCACATCTAATGGTAGGCCGGACGTTGTATCCGGAACAAGAGCCGCCACCATGTCTTGCATAGGAAAGTATGGCAGCGATGCCTCCTGAAAGCCTGTAATAACTGAAATGTACCTGCTCCCTTATCAGAGCCACTTTTTTATGATAGAGACCTTTAGGGCATTTGTCTCCGGCTTCATGGACTAGAGGGCAAGTAAAATTCCTCGATGAGCCATCAGGAAAAGTAGGGTACTGCGAGCCTGACGACATTCTCCCTGGAACGGATCTTTTTATTTGTGGCGAGCATCATGGGATGTTCTGTGATCCCATAGACCAGCACCAGATGTGTGTTAAGTAAACTGATGAATATGCATGTGGAAGGTTTATTAGTTATGCAGGGGGAATCTATAGAAGATAATATGATTGAATGGATCAATGATGCTACAGTAATAAGAGTGTTCTCCTATTATAGACAAAAAACGTCTATAATAGGAGAATTTATTGTGCAAAGCAATAAGGATGAAAAGGAATTTGATACAAAGAAATTTCGAGAGATTAAGGCATTAGCAGAGAGTATGGCAAGCTTATATAGACAGGCATTTTTAGTGTATAAACCTATTGTAGATGATTTATGTTCAGGAAGGAAAGTGGAGAGCAAAGAGTTGGAAAATGTATTAGATGGATTGGTATCTATGTGTATGAGTTATGACATTTATTTAAAAGATCCTGTAACAAAGAAAACGGCGGAAGTTCCGGGACATTTGATGAGAGGCGGAACATTTATGGCGAATTATCATCCGGAAAGCGGTACATTTACGCCTGCGTTGAATACAGAGGCATGGCTTAACATTACATATAACTATGGACACTATTATTATGAAGTGAATAAGGAAGAGGGAATTAGGGGAATTTATGGCAAAACTGGTCTTGACAGCATTCCAATACTTGAAGGAATGATTACATTTATTGAGAAAATTCCACCAACGAGAAAAGAAGATATAGAATTTGAGGTTAGCGAGGGAGATACAAGCGATTGCGGGCTTAGAACTTGGGCCCCTAATGTCAAACTTTTTACATTTCATGTCGTAAAACGATACATTTCAAGAAGAAGATGCATAAACAGGATTCAAATATGATAAAGTTTATCCAGAATACATTCCCAATCTAAAACTTACTGGGGGCATAGGCTGGCAATTTGTTTTATGCTGGTTGATGATGTATGGTGAAAACAAAATAAATAGGCGAGGAGAGATGAATATGGGATTATTTACAAACAAGGATAAGGCGTGTCCAATATGCGGAAAAGGGACGCCGAGACTTTTTGCGACAAAGATTGAGGGGGCGCCAATTTGCAGTGAATGTAATAATAAGATTCTTGCAGATCAGGGAATGGTTGACAAATGGACATTCGAGAATCTGAAAGAGCATTTGGCATACCGCAGTGAGAACAAAAAACTTGTGGAGAATTTTACCCCTACCCGGACAGTCACACATGAGCGGGAGATGGTGATTGATGATGTGAATCAGCTGTTTTATTTCAAGAGTTGGATCGAAGATAATCCCCCGGTGTTTAAGTTCAGCGATATTACGGGCTTCAATATACAACTCGGATGCGATACGGTGGAGACTTGGTGCAAAGGGATGGAGCGCACACCATACCAACCGGCGAGCAATGGTATCCTCGCAGGAATCTCTATGCTGGCCAGTCTTGCAGGCGCTAATAAGGACGATAAGGATGAGAGCATGTATGATAATCTGAATGTCCGGCTTCAGATCGACACACCCTATCTCCATGAATATGAGCTTTGCAGTATCTCTGTGAGTGGTCAAAACCAGACGGCTTATATGGATGATGTGGCTCGGCAGATGAGTAAGGTCAATTCGCTCTGTAATCTTCTGATTGCATTGTCAAAGGAGGCGGACAATGGCATAGGAACAGCGTCTGGCAGCGCTGGTGTACAGACAGGTACCACAACCGATACGAATCAGGTTGTTGCTGATCTGAAGAAATTCAAAGAATTGATGGAGGCTGGTGTGATATCTGCCGAAGAGTTTGAGGCAAAGAAAAAACAGCTTCTGGGGATTTGAGACAGGGGGTAAAAAGAGTTTTCCGGAAATTCGGGAAGCTCTTTTTTGAATGGAATTGATGCTGTATATTTGATGCAATAAAATTCCGAATATGATAAAATAAATATACTTAAAGCAAATAATTTTTAGAAAATGGTCTTAAGTCGAAATATATTTAAAAAATAGGAGGGTGACTCTTGTTGATATTAACATATCAATGTGAGATAAGGGGGATAATATGGCAGCAGAAATCGTAATTTCATTAGTAGTAATGCTGATCGGTATAGCGCCCATTATAGTCATAGGAATTGTCCAGTACCGGAGTAAGGAGCCGGTTGGCTTCTACTCAGGAAAGAAACCGCCTCAGAAAGAGCAGCTTATAGATGTAAAAGCCTATAATCAAAAGCATGGTCTTATGTGGATTGCATTAGGAGTGGGATTTATTGTCTGTTTCGTATGTGGGCTTGCTTTTGGAGGTTTGGTTGCAGGATATTTGTGTATGGCTGAAATCATAGGCGGTATATTGGGGATGATTGCCTATCATGAGAAATTGGAGCGCAGGTATTGCAAAAAAGGAAGTGACCAATGAGGGGGTGTTTTGCTATACTCATTCTATCTCTACAGAATTATTTTGCGATAAACAGTCTGTGTTAAAATAGTAGGAGAAATCTCAAGAAATGAATAATCTATACGAATATATTGATCCGCTCACATCACCTTATGAGGCGTTTTGCTTTGACAGTGATGGGCATACGCTTCCGATTCCCGCACACTGGCATTATTATGTGGAGATTCTCTATCTTCTTGAGGGAACTGCAAGGTTGACCATTGACAATGTGGTGAGAATATGCGAGAAGGGCTCCGTGCTCCTGTTTCCACCCAAATGCGTTCATGCTATCGGTATTGCTGGGGAGGAGCGGATACGTTACTATGTGGTAAAATTTGATCCGGCGATTCTACCGATCTGTCATATGGACAGTATGAACCTGCGCTCCGCCCTGCAGGGGATCAGCACATCCGTGTACCCCTGCTGTTTTTCGCCGGAGCAGATTGCGGATATGGAGCTTAGGCCGTTGTTTGAGGAGATTGTCAGGGAGTATCAGGATAAGGCGTATGGCTATGCCATGATTGTCACAGCGGATCTTAGAAACGTGATGGGAAAGTTTGTCAGACAATGGCAAAAGGATGGTTATTTTCTCCAGGCGCCGGAGATTCATCCGTCCTACGAGCTTAGTTTTGACATGATTTCCGAATATATTGACCAGCATTATTTTGAGGAGTTGACTGCGCAGAAGCTGGCGTCCATGTGCAATATGTCCCACTCTACGTTCTCGATGAATTTTCACCGGCGATACGGCATGACCTGTCGGGCGTATATCAATATTACCAGAATCAATGTGGCGGAAAACATGCTCCTCTTTTCCAATCATGATGTGGCATTTATTGCTCAGGAGGTGGGGTATTCCGACTGCAGTTATTTTATACGCTGTTACAAGAAAATCAAGGGGATTACACCCAAACAGGCAAGAAAAGCCGGGAGGTAACGTACAAGGTGCGTATCTCCCGGCTTTATTATATAGGAAATTCTTTTGCATATCCGAGGCTGCGAAGCAGATCAGGTAAAGTTAATTCTTCCGTTTATCCGAGGCTGCGAAGCAGTCCTCGTAAAGTTAATTTGCGAAGCAAATTTACTTTTTTTATCCGAGATCCGCCGTCTCATAGATGCTTCTGACGCGGTATGGGCCGGAAACGGATTTGCCATCTACATCGGTGAAATCGCGGCTTGGCAGGATTTTGAAAGTTCTGCTTCCGGCTTCCATGTCCACAAAGTTGTCATCGAGACGAAGAATCCCGTTCTCCGTTTCCACGCTGACGGATTTTGCGTAGTTTCTGGCAGTTACGGTGACAGTATCACCGTTTACTGATACCGTCAGTTCGGGATCCAGAAAAGCGTAGTGTTTCGGCGCGCAGAACAGGGTAGTTCCCGAGGAAATGATTTGGCCGTCTACAATCAGGGCATACTCCAGATGTACCTTTAGAGGATCCTGGTCATTGAAGTCCAGATGCGGCAGCCAGGCGCCGCTGTAAGCAGGCGCTGTTACGGGGAATTCTCCTTCCCGTACGATGGTGGAATCCGGCAGGCGCAGAGCCCATTTTACGGTTCCGGTTACAGGGCTGTCTGTCTCGTTCGCAACATGCAGGTCTGCGCTCACATCCACGGGCTGCGGCAGGGTGTTGGCATGGGGTTTCTGGTCGATTTCTCCGTGTTCCTCGCAGGAAAGCAGTACCGGGGCAAACATCCGTTTCTCCGCGTACTGCAGCGCTTTCCAATTTCCGTAATAATCGACGCTTGCCCAGGATGCAACAGGCCAGATATCGTTCAGCTGCCACACTACAGTTCCCATACAGGTGCCGCGGAAGCGTCGGAAATGTTCTACGCCGTAGCGGATGGCGTCTGCCTGCAGAAGCTGCGAGCAGTAGAGAAGTTCGTCGAAACTCTTCGGATACAGGTAGGTCTGGGAAATGTAGTTTGTGATTTTGCCGTTGGCGGCGGTGTTTCTCTGGTGCATTTCCATTACGCGGGAGTAAATATTTCTGTCTCCTTCCTCTGTGAAACGGCGGATGGTCTGCAAGGCAGGGAAGGACTGGAAACCAAACTCGGAAAGGAAACGGTAATGATGTTTTCTATAGGCGGTGAAAGGCTCGTTGCCGTGCCATACCCCCCAATAGTGCACATCGCCCACGTTCTCGGCATTGCTGTTCTCAAAGTTGCCGCCCGAACTGGGAGAGGAAGGCCAGTAGAAGGTTACGGGATCCTCCTCTTTCACAATCTGCGGGATAAGGTATTCATACAGACGGATATAGTCGTAGTATTGTTTCTTGGTTTTAGGCCAAGCCAGCATTTCATACTGAGTCTCCATCTCGTTGTTGCCGCACCAGAGTGCGATACAGGGATGGGAGCGGAGTCTGCGTATATTCTGTCTGATCTCTGCGGCAACATTGTTCTTGAAAGTTTCATTCAGCTCGTAAGCGGCGCAGGCAAACATGAAATCGTGCCATACGAGAAGTCCTTTCTCATCGCAGATATCGTAGAAAAAGTCGTCCATAAAATAACCGCCGCCCCAGATGCGCAGACAGTTGAAATGGGATTCTTGTGCGGTGGCAAGGAGCATGTCGGTGCGTTCCCTGGTCTGTCTGGTCAGGATGTTATCTTCTGGTATGTAATCTGCGCCCATGGCAAAAATTTGCAGACCGTTTATTTCAAAGGCAAAATTGCGTCCAGGAAGCTTCTTGGCCTCCTTGTCGGTGACGAAGATCTTTTTCGCATCCATGTTCAAAATCATGCTGTTGCCATCATCCAGATCAGGTGCCTGATTCTTCATATGGGAATCAAAAACTTCATCCTCCATGAGATCGGTATTGACTGTCACGGTGCGAAGACCGATGCGTTTCTGCCAGCTGTCCAGAGGATCGGGATTACCGTTTTCTTTGGAAACAGGAAGGAGCAGAACCTGTACTCCATACAGAGGCTGTGCGCCGTAGCCGTTGGGCCACCAGAGCTGAGGATTTGTGATTGTAAGCTCCACATTGACATGGTTGCACCGAAGTTCGCAGTTTAAGCCGGTCAGCCCTGCGGAGGGAGCGGAGTTGGTGAGTGCGTCGATGGGCGCGCTTTCGGCGGACAGGGTGGCAGCGCCATCCGGAGTGGTCAGAAGGAGAAGCGCCTTGAGTTGTTCCAAGGAGGCTTCCGGTGTCCATTCAATCTCCACATCAGCTGTCAGGCGGACGGTGTCTACAGTGTTTCCGTGTATTGTTTTTTCGCTGATATTATGCTTTTGTGTCAGGTATACCTGCGCGATGCGGGCGGTGGTTACAGGGGTAATCGTCACTTCACGGAAAAGTCCTGCATCTGGAAGTCTGGGGCCCCAGTCCCATCCAAACATGCAGGCGGCTTTACGGATATGAGGGAAGCCCGGCATGGCATCTGAGGAGCCGCCGATAGGACATTTCTCATATTCTTCACTGATGAAACGGGTGGGGGAGTACAGGACGACTTTCAGGTGATATACCGTATCTTCCTTATCATCCATAACTGCGGCGGTAATGTCGAATTCCCAGACTCGATTCATATTGTCAACATGTCCTAATAGTTCTCCGTCCAGATAGATGTCCGCAATTGTGTCTATGCCGTCGAAACGAAGAAACAGCCGGTCAGCTTTGCGGTCCTGTGTTGTGAGGGTAAAATCTGTCTCGTAGGCAAAGTCGTTTTCCATAAGCTTTAAAGCGTTCAGTTCGTTATCGCGGTAAAAGGGATCAGGCATCAGTTCATGGTTCAATAACGTTTCGTATACAGTGGATGGGACGCTGGTCGAAATGGGAGTTTCTGGAATATTGTAGATGTTTTTCCCCAGAACGGTCAGCGTCCACTGCGCTTTTAAATTCTTTGCTGTCATGGTATTTCCTCCTTGTAGTGTATATCGTATAAGCTGTTTTCCTTATTGTATTCCGTATCCTGCTTTTGTGGTAAAAAGAAACTCTCACAAAATAGTAAAAATCTCTGAATTCAGAATTTGTGAAGGGATTAGACCTGTGTAATAATTCGAAAAAATCTAAGAAGTGGAGAAGCAAAACGATACATTTCAAGAAGAAGATGCATAAACAGGATTAAAATATGATAAAGTTTATCCAGAATACATTCCCAATCTGAAACTTATGGGGGCATAGGCTGGCAATTTGTTTTGTGCTGGTTGATGATGTAGGGTGAAAACAAAATAAATAGGCGAGGAGAGATGAATATGGGATTATTTACAAACAAGGATAAGGCGTGTCCAATATGCGGAAAAGGGACGCCGAGACTTTTTGCGACAAAGATTGAGGGGGCGCCAATTTGCAGTGAATGTAATAATAAGATTCTTGCAGATCAGGGAATGGTTGACAAATGGACATTCGAGAATCTGAAAGAGCATTTGGCATACCGCAGTGAGAACAAAAAACTTGTGGAGAATTTTACCCCTACCCGGACAGTCACACATGAGCGGGAGATGGTGATTGATGATGTGAATCAGCTGTTTTATTTCAAGAGTTGGATCGAAGATAATCCCCCGGTGTTTAAGTTCAGCGATATTACGGGCTTCAATATACAACTCGGATGCGATACGGTGGAGACTTGGTGCAAAGGGATGGAGCGCACACCATACCAACCGGCGAGCAATGGTATCCTCGCAGGAATCTCTATGCTGGCCAGTCTTGCAGGCGCTAATAAGGACGATAAGGATGAGAGCATGTATGATAATCTGAATGTCCGGCTTCAGATCGACACACCCTATCTCCATGAATATGAGCTTTGCAGTATCTCTGTGAGTGGTCAAAACCAGACGGCTTATATGGATGATGTGGCTCGGCAGATGAGTAAGGTCAATTCGCTCTGTAATCTTCTGATTGCATTGTCAAAGGAGGCGGACAATGGCATAGGAACAGCGTCTGGCAGCGCTGGTGTACAGACAGGTACCACAACCGATACGAATCAGGTTGTTGCTGATCTGAAGAAATTCAAAGAATTGATGGAGGCTGGTGTGATATCTGCCGAAGAGTTTGAGGCAAAGAAAAAACAGCTTCTGGGGATTTGAGACAGGGGTTTTTAAAAGGGCTTTCTGATTATATAGAGATAATTGGAAGTAACCGGGATAGACGTTATAAGAAAAAGTAAGTGTGCCAACCAAGGTTCCCAACCTAATCTGCGAGGGTGGCAAGACTGTTGGTTCTGGTCGGGTGGCTACTATCATCGAGTAATTAAGATTAAGACAGTAAAATAAAGGCTCTTGAGAGTTTTCTCGGGAGTTTTTTTTGCCTAAAAAATGAGAAATTACATAAGCTTGACCTTATCTTCCAATTTTGACCATATATCTCTATTAATTGTTATAGATCCTATCAACACTTGACGTTCTAGTACATTAGCTTTATAATATACCTAGCAATACAAAGTATATGAGGGAAATCATGAATGACAAATATGAAAGACAAATGAAAAAAGGCGTCTTAGACATGTTAGTCTTAAAACTGCTGAAGTCAGAAGCAAAATACGGGTATCAGATCATTCAGGAGTTGAAAGAAAAGAGTGAAGAAACCTTTTTGCTGAAGGATGGCACATTATATCCGGTTCTCTATCGGTTGGAAGATGACAAACTGGTGGCGAGCAAGTGGAGCGAGACAGAAGGGAAGCAGGTGCCAAGGAAATATTACGAGATTACGGAAGCGGGGCAAAAAGCGCTGGAGGAAATAGAGGCTGTCTGGAAGCGGATTTCTGATGGGATATCAAAGATTATGGAGGAGTAGGCTGTGGATGCAAATAAATACGTAAACGCTATTGCAAGAAAAATCAAGTGTGATGGGAAAAAGAAAAAAGAGATTAAGAAGCAGTTAATGACAGACATTCATATGCGGATGAAACAGGGAGAACAGCTGGAAGAGATCATTTCGCAGATGGGAACCATAAAGGAAATTGCAGAAGGATTTAATGAAAATATTTCATTGGAAGAGCAGAAGAGATATGCCAGAAAGAAAGTACTGAGGACTGTGATCTCTATTGTTGTAGTGTTGGCTTTTCTGCTATTGTTTGCATACTGGATGCTTCCCAAAAGCTTTGAAATTGAGCAGAGTAAATATTTTAACAAAGAACAAGTTGAATCCGCGATGAAAGAAACAATAGAGTTCCTAGATGCAGAGGATTATACTGCTTTACAGGCAAAGGCAATACCTCAGATGCAAACGCTGTTAGACAAAGAAACAATGGATAAGGCAAAAGGCATGGTATCCGATGATTGGGGAGAGCGAAAGCAGTTTGGTGCGGCATATATGGCAGAAGTGATTCAGGGAAACCAACATTTTGCTGTAGGAGAGATTACCGTTACTTATGAAAATGTAAGCGCTACCTATCGGCTGACATACGACGAAGAAATGCGTCTTTCTGGTATTTATGTGAGATAAAATAAGGAGATAATATGACAGCGGAAACAATCATTTCGACAGTAATACTGTTGGTCAGCGCAGCGCCTATTATCATAATTGGAATTGTTTAGTATAGAAGTAAGGATCCGGTTGGATTTTGGTCCGGGAAAAAGCCGCCCCAAAGAGCAGAGATTACAGATGTAAAGGCTTATAATCGAAAACATGGACTTATGTGGATTTTCTTTGGTGCAGGGTTTGTTTTATGTTCTCTATGCGGGCTGCTCTGGGATGGGCTGATTGCAGGATATCTGTGTATGATTGAGGTGATAGGAGGTATATTTGCGATGATTGCCTATCATGAAAAGCTGGATCGTATGTATTGCAAAAAGAATAGGGGCAAGTAATGGTATTTGGGACGTGATCACAACGATTGAAAAATATATGGAAGGAGGGTGATAAGGAAATGGATCACAAATGGACCAAAACGGAACAGGACGGCTACATCTTAATTGAAAATGAAGGAGGTCAGATTCTGGGAATTGCCGCAGGCAGCAAAGTTGGCATCCTGACGGTGGACGGCTTTGCCTTCAAGGATTTTCTTGGCACTGGGGAACTGGTGCCTTATGAGGATTGGCGGCTTTCTTATGAAGAACGGGCGAAGGATTTGGCTAAGAGATTATCCATAGAGGATATTGCTGGTCTGATGCTGTATAGCGCCCATCAGGTTATTCCGGCCAAGGGACCGCAGGCGGCAGTGTTTGGCGGGACTTATGGTGGTAAAAGTTACGAGGAAAGCGGCGTGAATCCCTGGGAACTGACGGACCAGCAGAAGGATTTTATTGTCAAAGATAAGGTGCGTCATGTGTTGATCATGGAGTTGGAGAGCACGGAGACGGCGGTTCGCTGGAACAATAACCTGCAGGCATTGGCGGAAAATTCCGGTTTTGGCATACCGGCAAACAACAGCTCGGATCCGCGACACGGGGCAGGCTCAACGGCGGAATATATGGGCGTGACCGGAGAACCGATCTCTAAGTGGGCGAATGGTATCGGACTGTCTGCGGCTTTTGATCCTGCGCAGGTTAGGGAATTTGGAGAGATTGCTTCCGCGGAGTACCGTGCGCTGGGAATCACCACAGCGCTTTCCCCGCAGATTGATCTTTCTACGGAGCCGAGATGGATGCGGTTTGCGGATACTTTCGGAGAGCATACGCAGATGACGATTGATATGACGAAAGCCTACTGCGATGGTTTTCAGACGACGAAGGACAGCGAGAACGGGTGGGGTAAAGACAGCGTCAACACGATGGTGAAGCATTTTCCGGGCGGCGGCCCCTGTGAGGGCGGCAGAGACGCGCACTATGCCTATGGGAAATATGCAGTTTATCCGGGAGGGAATGACAAGGAGCATTTGCGGCCATTTACCGAGGGTGCTTTTTCCCTGGATGGAAAGACGGGTAAGGCCAGTGCAGTAATGCCTTATTATACAATCTCTTACAATCTGGATCAGAAAAATGGGGAAAATGTTGGAAACTCATTCAATAAATATCTGATTCAGGATCTGCTTCGGGAAGAACTTGGCTACGAGGGTGTGGTCTGTACAGATTGGGGTATCACACATGATATAGGCGAGGCGGAAGAAACCTTTGCCGGGAAGTGCTGGGGTGTGGAGAAGCTGACAGAAGCAGAAAGGCACTTTAAGGCGTTGGAAGCGGGCGTGGATCAGTTTGGCGGAAACAATGATGCCGCGCCGGTGATGGAGGCCTATCGGATGCTCTGTGAGAAGTATGGGGAGGAAGCAGCGGACGCCCGGTTTAGGCGGTCTGCGTACCGGCTGCTTTTGAATATTTTCCGTACCGGATTGTTTGAGAATCCTTATCTGAATCTGGAGGAATCCCTGCATACCGTAGGGTGTCAGACTTTTGTGGAAAAAGGTTATCAGTCTCAGCTAAGATCGGTAACGCTTTTAAAAAATAAAAAGAAAGTGCTTCCGCTGAAAGAAGGGATTAAGGTCTACATACCGGACAGATTCATTAAGTCCCATATGAGTTTCTTTAGTAAGCCGACAGGCGACCGCACGGTGGTATCTGCCGGGAAAAGGGCGGCCTCGGAGTACTTTAAGGTGGTGGATACGCCGGAGGAAGCTGATGCAGCGCTGTGCTTTATAGAGTCGCCTATCTCCCGCGGTTATGATCCAGAGGACCGGAAGGCGGGCGGAAATGGCTATGTGCCGGTCACCCTGCAGTATAGACCATATCAGGCAGTGAGTGCGAGACAGCCCAGCCTGGCAGGAGGGGATCCGTTGGAGGAGTTTACGGATCGCAGCTACCGTGATAAATGGAACAGCACCGCCAACGAAGGGGATTTGGATCTGGTGGAAGAGATGAGGAGACGGATGGGCGACAAACCGGTAATCACCATAGTGTCTTTGAAAAATCCGACAGTAATGGCCGAATTGGAACCCTGCACAGACGCACTTCTTGTAGAATACGGCGTTAGTCCACAGGCGGTATTGGATGTCCTTGTTGGGAGATTCACGCCGGAGGGCTTGCTTCCCATACAGATGCCGGCCGATATGGAGACCGTAGAAAAGCAGAAAGAAGACGTTGCCTTCGATATGGTATGTTATGAGGACGAGGAAGGTCATGTTTATGATTTCGGTTTTGGGATGAATTTTGACGGCGTGATTGTGGATGACAGAATCGGCAGGTACAAGAAATAGAATCCTGTGGATTGCCGGGGAAAGGTAGTCGCGTAAAGCATAGGCTGTCTTGCTGGCATGAAGTGTTTATAAAATAATCAGGTGCTTTTTACAGATAAATTTTGTGAAAAGCACCTGAAAAACAATATAATATTTATTAGCACACTTATTTGCGTGCATACACCTGTAACCTGCGGAATGTTTCAAAGCAAGTACCGTCCGGCTGCTGTGTTCTTTTTAGCATAGCATTAATCACTTCCTGGCGAAACTTGTCTTTTACTATATCAGGAATACGTTCTATAAAAGGCACGATGCACGGCTGATCGATCCATTTTATCAAGTCTTCGGAAGTGGGGAAATATCTGTCCCGGTTTACTTCACTGATTGTAAAAGCAGAATAGCCAATAGGGGCAATCAATTCTTCGTAGTGACTTTTCGCGGGCATGAACCAAGGCATTTCAAAATCCTCGAAATAACGCCTGTATGTCTCCACGGTTATTTTTTCTTGTATTACTGTGAGGAAATTAGAGCAGTTACCCTGACTTCCAAAATCCCATAATAATATGCCGCCTGTTTTTAATGCTGTGTAAGCGTTTTGTAAAAGCCGTCGGTGGTCTTTAACCCAATGCAGGGCCGCGTTAGAAAAAATAATATGAAATGCGTTGGAAAAGTGCAGGTCGTTGATATCCATACGAACAAAGGTAAGGTTATCCTTACATATTTCCTGTGCCGTTTGGATCATGCCCATGGAGGCGTCTATGCCCAGTACTTTTCCATTGGGGACAAGCAGCGCTAACTGTTCGGTTAAATGGCCGTCGCCACAGCCCAAATCCAGTATGATCTCATTACCCTGTAAAGGGATTTTTGAGATGAGGCTTTTTCCCCATTCTTTTTGATGGAAAGATGCTGCTTTGTATTTTTGACCGTCAAATTCATATGTTTTCATAAGTCCCCCCTATTTCTGTGCTGTTTTGTCTCAAAAATCTCAACCTTTTCTCCTGTTCTGGTTTTCTTGTATTATAGAGTTGCAAATGATATAATTCAAATATATGTAATTTATAATTTACATAAATTAGATTTATGGAGGTAATATGGAAAATTTTGATAACATTGCAAGATACAAGATTTTTCTTGCGGTTGCCGAATGGGGGAGCATTTCAAAGGCGGCGGCACAATTGTATATTTCACAGCCGGCAGTAAGCATTACCATCAAAAAACTGGAAGAGAGCCTGAATACCACTCTTTTTATCAGAAAATCAAAAGGAGTTGTGCTGACAGAGACCGGAAGGGAATTATATGAGAATGCAAAACGGGCGTTTGCCATCCTTTTAGATACGGAAGACAGGCTTAAATTTCATCAGAGTACGGGGCGTTTGCGAATTGCGGCCAGCAATGTGCTGTGTAAGCATTTTCTTATGCCGTATCTCAAAGAATTTACGAACTTATATCCCGATACGGATCTGTCGATTATCTGCACATCCTCAGCGGCGGCCTGTGCAATGCTTGAACGGTGTGAGATTGATCTGGCCTTGGCGGCAAAACCGCAAAAGCTAGACGCCTTAGCGTATCATTCATTAGGCATGATTGAATACATATTTGTCTGCACGCCGGCGTATCGGGATAAACTGGATTGTGATAATGATGAAATATTTGAGCGTGGAAATATCATCTTGTTAGATAAGGATAATGTGTCCCGCAGACATTTGGATCATTATTATGCACAAAATAAGATCAATCCCTTGCATATCCTGGAAGTGAATGAAATGGATCTGCTGATCGCATTTGCCAAAATGGGGATTGGGGTGTCCTGTGTGGTAAAACAGTTTGTGTTACAGGAATTAGAGGCAGGATCCTTGATAGAAATAGAACTGTCTGAGCCTATTGCCCCGCGGGAGATAGGGTTTTTGTATCAAGATTTAAAGCCGATGAATGAGAATGTATTGAAATTTGTCAATGGTGTGGATACGGTTGAGTCCTATATTTCGTGTTAAGAGAAGATTTTACGGGACTTTCCAAGATTTCTAGGAGAAGTCCCTTTTTTTGCAATTAAGGGCATGTTATAATTACGTAAATGAAGTTGTAAATTCAGTTGCAAGGAATGTCGGCAGACATGAACCAGTATTCAAAAGCATAAGGAATCTAATATGATTATTTACGAGGCAACCAAAAGAGAATTTGTAGATGCGGTCCTGAATCAGACTATCATAGATACTCTGGTTGAAAATTATACAATCAAAATTGGAAAGGTGAAGGAAAGCGAACGCCGTGCTTGGAATAATTCTTTGATGTTTATGTACCAGGTATTAGAGGATCATGGTATTCCCAATGATATGGGTGTTGCGTTGGAATATAAAATACCTTATACCAATAATAGAATTGATGTAATCCTCACGGGATATATGGAGGAAAATGCCAATAGTGCGGTAGTGATAGAACTGAAACAATGGTCACAGGTAGAGCAGGCCAAAGATAAAGTCGGATATGTGGTCACTGTGCTTGGCGGCGGTAAGGTTGCAACGGAACATCCTTCTTATCAGGCGTGGTCCTATGCATATATGTTGGAAAATTATAATGAGGCTGTCGAGGAGAATCAGTTTAGTATACAGCCATGTGCCTTTTTACATAATTATTCTCTTTTGGATAATGATGTGTTGCTTGACCAAAAATATGAGAAATTTGTTCATGACGCACCGATTTTTGCAAAGGGAGATATTCGGAAACTTAGAGAGTTTATTAAACATAATATTCATTATGGAGATAATAAAGAAGGGTTGTATACGATTGAAAATGGTAGGATTTCTCCTTCCAAAGCGTTGCAGGATGCATTGTCCGGTATGTTACAGGGAAACCAAGAATTTGTATTATTAGATCGTCAATATTCTGTCTTTGAGAAAGGTATATATATGGCGGGGCAAAGCCGCGCTGATAATCAAAAAAGAGTTCTTATCGTAAAGGGCGGGCCGGGAACGGGAAAATCTGTGGTGGCAGTCAATTTATTGGTAAAGTTAATGACGCATAATGAAGTCAACAAAGTGCCGTTAAATGTGGTTTATGTGACGAAAAATAATAATCCCAGATATGTTTATATGAAAAAGCTGCAGGGGGAATATACCAAATCATATATCAAGAATCTTTTTAAGGGAGCAGGCGCTTTTGTTGATGTAGAAGAAAACACCTATGATGCAATTATTTGTGATGAGGCCCACAGATTAATGAAAAATGGCGGCAGTTATAATCAGCGGGCGGAGAATCAGGTTAGGAGCGTTATTAAATCGGCTAGGTGCAGTATTTTTTTTATTGACGAATATCAAAAGATTTGTCTTGACGACTATGGCACCATAGAAAGAATCCAGGAGGAGGCTATAAGAGCAGGGGCGGAGGTTGAAGTGATGGAATTACAGTCCCAGTTCAGATGTAATGGCTCAGATGGGTATCTTAAATGGGTAGAAAATGTCTTAGAGATGGAGGAGAATGCCAACTTGGATGACATGGGGATGGATTATGATTTTAGAGTCATGGATTCTCCGAATGAGATGTTTGCGCTTGTTGAACGCCAGAATAAAATAAATGACAAATCCAGAGTAGTAGCAGGCTATTGCTGGGAGTGGGATAAGGCTACCAGAAACAACAGGAATGTGCATGATATTATAATTGAGCAATTTGGTTTTGAACGGAGTTGGAATATACCCACCGGGACATGGGCAATTGATAAGGGTTCCATTAATGAAATCGGATGTATACATACCTGTCAGGGATTGGAATTTGATTATGTTGGTGTGATTATCGGAGATGACTTGAGGTATGAGAATGGAAAGATTATCTGTGATGCGGATAAAAGGGCAAAAACGGATCATTCGCTGAACGGTCTTAAGAAGATGATGAGGGAAAATCCGAAAAAAGGCCGAGAGGAAGCGATACAGATTATCAAGAACACCTACAGGGTACTGATGTCTAGAGGTATGAAAGGGTGTTATGTATATTGCACTGATAAGGCACTGTCTGATTATTTAAAAATGAGACTGCAAAGATGCCAAAGGAATGACCTGTATGTAAGAGATGTGGATGCTGTGATTGAGTTTAATCAATGACATAGAGTATCTTTGTAATTTAGAAATAATACCGACGGAGAAGACCTATGAAAAAAGAAACCATAGAACGCATCAGAAAATTTATAGAAGATCGAGACTGGAGCCAATTTCACTCCCCAGCTAATCTGGCGAAATCAATCATGATAGAAGCAGGGGAATTATTGGAATGTTTCCAATGGAGTGAGGATGACTATGATATAGAGCATGTCAAGGAAGAACTGGCAGATGTTCTGGTGTATTGCCAGGACCTGGCTGATAAGCTGGAACTTGATATTGATGAGATCGTAAACCATAAAATGGATCAGAACGAGGCTAAATATCCGGTGGAGAAGGCAAAGGGCAACGCAAAGAAATATGATAAATTTTGAGTGATATAAGAGAGTTGTTCTATTTAACGAGTGGGTTGGGGGATAGAAATGAAAAAACTTGCAATGATCATGGAGGCTAACAATCGTGCTTTTGCCTGCACACGTGTGGCCTGTTTCTTGAAGAAGATCAGGGAGATGAAGGAGGAAATCAACTTCTACATTTTTCGGAGCGCCGGGGCGTGGACGCTGGACCGTAACTATAATATAGGGGAATATAATATTTATCAGCTGCCGGACTTTTCGGAGTTTGACGGCATCATACTGGATGTGAACAGTATCCATCAGCGGGAACAGTATGGCTGTGGTGCGGCATCGTGGGAATATCTTATCAGTGCGGCCAAGCAGTCGGGCAAGCCTGTGCTTTCTCTCGCGAACAGGATAGAGGGTTTCTATTATGTCGGGATTGATAATTATAAGGCGATGATACCCATGATGGAACATGTATATCAGGTGCATGGATGCAGGGATTTCTGGTTTATTATGGGACCTAGGGATAACTATGAGAATGGACAGCGTCTGCAGGCGGTTGTTGATTATCTGCAGGAACGGAATGTGCCCTGTGGAGAAGACCGGATTTACTGTGAAAGTTTTGATATCAAATGCGGTGATCATGGCTTTTCTAAATTATATGAGATGCATGGGAAGGTTCCGGAAGCTATTGTCTGTGCCAATGATGAGATTGCGGTAGGAGTCTGTAAAGCGGCGGAGGAGAGAGGTTTTTCGATACCGGATGATTTTATTGTAACGGGTTTTGATAATTTTGATAAGGCGGCATATTTTTCGCCGCGAATCACCACGATCGACCAACGACAGGAGTTGTTGGTCGAGAAGAGTATGGAACTTTTTTTACATATCTGGAAGGGTGAGCCGGTGGAGGAATGCTACTATACGGAGACTGGGTGCGTTTTTTGGGACAGCTGCGGCTGCCAGGGGGATGCTGCAATTGATCTGGCAGCCCATGTGCGCAGGAGTATCCTGACAGAAGCGGAATTGGTGGGACAGGATGAAGAGATTAAGATGCTGGAATATGAACTGTTGTACTGCAAGACGCCGGAAGAGATTTATGGGAAAATTCTAAAGGGAATCCCTTCTTTGCAATGTGAAGATATGTATCTGGTATTGGATGAAAATATTGAGGATTTTCAGAACCGGACAGGGGATGGTCTGGAAGATATAGTGGATTTGTCTGGAAATGGCAGGTTTCATGAGGTTGGATATCCGGACCAGATGAAAAAGGTTTATATCGATCCCGCGTCAGGAACGGTAAAAATGGAGACGCAGAGCAGGAAAAAGCTGTTTTTATCTCTTGATGAGAATGAAGGCGGCAGGGAATATCTGTTCCTGCCCTTCCATTTTAGTCAATATACGGTGGGATATATTGTGATTATTAATTCTGTCTATCTGATGGAAAAGAGATATCTGAACAAGCTGATGAGTACGATCATGACGGGTATGGAGAATTTTTACAGAAATAAGAGACTGGAATATATCAATCGGGAGTTGGCAGAGATTTCCATGCGGGATGCCATGACGGGACTGTATAATCGTTTGGGATATCAAAATCTGGCATGCCGTATTTTTCAGGAAAAAAAGGAAGAGAACCGGGATCTCAGTATTCTTTTCATAGATATGGACCGTCTAAAATATATGAATGATACCTTTGGGCATGAATGTGGCGATCTGGCGATTAAGATTACGGCGAGGGCAATCTTACGGTATTGCCCTGAGGACGCAGCAGCTATTCGCATGGGCGGGGACGAATTTCTGGTAATTCTTTCGAGGATGTCGCTGGAGGAGATTGAGAAGTTGGTGGACGGTATTCGTTCAGATATCCAGGCGAGGACGAAATTGGTGGATTTTCCCTGCGAATTGGGTATCAGCGCGGGAAGCATCAATACGGATATGCGCTGCAGCAAGGAATTGGATGATTATGTAAGGGAAGCGGACGAGATTATGTATCAGGAGAAGTGTGCGAGGAAGAAGCAGAGGAGATGAGGGGTGTGGAACGGATTGGGCTATTGATATGCTGCTAGGTGGAGATAAGGGGGCTTGATTATCTTACTTGATGATTTTGTGCTCCCTGTTTTGCCACATAAAAAAGAACAAATGTTCTAAAAATATTGACAGAATATTGAAATCGGTAGTATATTGTTAATAAGGGATTTAGAAGTTAAATTATTCCACTATGGAACTACGTAAAAAATTTAAGATAAGTAATATCTTTAAATTCTAATATAGTCTATGTCTTTTTAATTCTATCATTTGTATTTGTTTCTGGCAAGTTTTAAAATTCTTATCTTTTCCTATATTACTAATATTAAACATAATATGTTTGACATTTATAATTTCTTGTGTTATATTTATTTAAACAACGATTAATGTAATAAATAATTTGAATGTACTAGGTAATTGCGAAATGCATTTCAATAATTAAGATAGCAATTATCTATCAAATACACAAAGGAAAGGAGGGGAGCAGATATGAGATTTAAATTGGACTTCATAACAGATCAGTCAGAACTGAATATAGACTATCGGCGCCTTGTTCTCAGCTACATTAAGCACTCTTTAGAAGATTCTGTAAATGGTAACTTAGTAGACCGTTATTATTCAGACACTAACACTAAGGATTTTACCTGGACATTGATTGTCAGTAAGCCTAAGTTCACCAAAGAAAAATTGCAGTTTGCCAATAACAGATTCTCTATTATTTTTTCTGCAGATGATAAGAAGCAGACAGGCATGTACCTGATGCTGGCCTTTTTAAACCAAAAGAATAAAAGATATCCGGCAGAGGATGGCAATTATATTTACCTGAAAAATATAGTTCAGCTAAACCAGAAAGAAATAAACGACGCAACTGTCAGATTTACCACAATGCCGGGATCATCCATTGTGGTGAGGGAGCATAATCGGGAGACGAACAGGGATAGATATTATACCTGTGAAGATGAAGGATATGCGGACAAATTGGAACTGGCGTTGAAAACGCAGGCGGAAATGGCTGGATTTGCCGAAGCAGCTGTGGCAGGTGTCAAAGTTCATTCAGTGACGGGTCGAAAAGTAGTAGTCAAACATTACGGGATTTTTCTGGATGCAACGATAGCGGATTTCATGGTGTCTGGGGAAATCGAAATTTTGCAGCATTTTTATCTTAACGGGGTTTGCAGCAGGCGAAGTGCAGGCTTCGGAATGTTGGATATCATAGAGGAGGGATGAGTATTGGGCGGAGAGTTTACAGATTATCTGGAAGCGGATGACTGGAGAAATGCTGCCGCGATTGTGGGATTGATTCGTTTTTTTGATTATGCGCAGATTCCCTATAACCGGGAAGAAATTGAACAGGCCGAGGAAATCTATGATGATGACGCGGAGTATGACGAGGGATTGGACTTTCTTAAATTTAATGCGGCAGACATAACAGAGGAAAAGCTGGATGATTTCATTGAAGATTATTTTGCAGAAGAACTGCATCATTGTGTGGTGAAGAGAGCCCTTGATAAAACGGAGTGGTCGAAAGAAGAAGTGGATTATATTAACAGCAGACTGACGGCCAATACGGTGATGAAGAAAATTTTCTCCAAACAGAAATTTGACGGTACAAACAAAGAGGAGATACTGAATTTGATCCGGGAGAACAGGACGGTTATCCTGAGGGAAACTTATAGGAACAAATCTAATCTATACCGGAACTTCTGCAATGAAAATGTATTCCGTAAACCCGAGGGAGATACGGCCCGGCTGAGGGGATATTATGTGGATTTTGCCAAGAAAGGCAAATCTCTTTCCTATCGGTACGATACAGGACTTTTTGGTTCCTCGGACAGTGTATATTATGATTTTATTCCGTTTGCGTTTACCATCGGAAGGGAGTCCTTTTTTATCAATGATAATTCCACGATTGATCAACTGGTCAGGACGAACAGGATATTACGGGATAAATGCAGGGAGCAGAATCAGATGCAGGGGAGTGTGGATACCCGGAAGGTTTTGTTTGAGAATATTATCTACGCATCGGACTTTATCGACTTTGATGTGGAGATTATCACAAAGAATGTAGACAATCCTTATTTTGAAACATTTTATCTGCGGCGGGAGAGCATTGCCATATTCCGCAAGATCCGGAATTATACGGCTTTTTGCAGAGTTGTAAAACTGGATGAAGGCTATGTACAGATACAGGAAGAGGTGACAAATGCGGTCAGCAATCTACAGTTGATGGACGGTCTGATAGAAGCATTGATAAAGAAGGATGTCAATGAAGAAACGTCAAATTATGGTACATTAGTGTGGAATATTTTGCAGCTGAATATATTGATTCGCAGTCAGCTGGATATTGGAGGGAAGAATATGAACAAAAACATGCGCAGTGCATATGCATGTGCCGAGAATGCGGTGGCCGTGCTTAGAAAAAGGAACCAGGGGAATAAGATCAGCAGTTATCAAACAAAGCTTTTGAGTGCGCTTGTTTTCCATGATTACAACAGATTTTCGGAAATATTGCTTAGTCTATCGAATTATACAGATGTATATTTTCCCTTTGCCTTTGATCTGTTTGAGGATTTTGAGGCAAACAAAGAGGCGGCATATACTTTTGTGAATAGTTTTAATGAGTACGCAAAGGGCAGGATAGGGGACGAAGAAACAGATAACAGGATAATGGATGAGGTGTAAAGGAGAGAAGATTGAAAATTAAAATTTTCAATCTCGAGATTTGTGTCTGCGCGTTGCTTGACACAAACTCGTTACGCGCAAAAAGCAGCGCAGAAATGGAGAAGATTATGGAGAAAAAAACAATTACCTTGACAGTGGCGGCAAATATGACTTCCAATTATTCGGAAAGTCTTGGAAACATCGGCAGTGTGCAGAAAATATACAAAAAAGGACATGTGTACACGATTCGCAGCCGTGAAAGTTTGAAAAATGCGATTATGGTACAGAGCGGGATGTATGATGACCTTGTAACTACGGTGGACGGCGCCACCCAAAAGGAGGCAACACCGGAACGAAATGCGGCCAATAACCGGGCTTTGGAAGGCGGTTATATGACAACGGGAAAGGATACTTATATCCGCAACAGTTCTTTCTATCTGACAGATGCGGTAGCTTGTGATCCTTTTGTCAGTGAGACACGTTTTCATAATAATCTGTATCTGGCCAATAATTATGCGAAAGCAAATAACCTGAATCTGCAGAAAGATGCCGATAAGACTGGATTAATGCCCTATCAGTATGAGTATGATAAATCCCTGCGAATATACAGCATGACCATTGATCTGGAAATGATCGGTACAGATCCTAATTTTACGGAAGAGGAAGCCGATGGTAAGGAAAAGGCGGAGCGAGTCAACAGTCTTCTTAGTGCAGTGGAAAATCTCAGTCTGGTGGTAAAGGGCAATCTGGATAATGCGGAACCGATTTTTGTGGTGGGGGGATTCTCAGATCGAAAGACACATTATTTTGAAAATGTGGTAAAAGTGGTGAACAATAAACTTGTGTTATCGGAAGATCTGCTTCAGAAGGTAAAGAGAGGATATTCCGTGGCACTGCTTCGCGGCGATAACTTTGACAATGAGGAGGAAGTGATCGAGAAATTAAATCCCACGAGTGTAGCGGCTTTTTTTGAAACCCTGCGGAGCCAAGTGCAGGAATACTACAAATAGTATGCGAAGACAGGAAGAAGGTGTGCGGATGAGCAAAGAGGCAATACGGTTGGTACTTCATCAATCCAGTGCCAATTACCGGAAACCGGGAGCTTTTGATAATAAGATGACCTATCCACTGCCTCCCTTTTCTACCGTGATCGGGGCGATTCATAAGGCGTGCGGTTATACCAATACTCATGAGATGGATGTCAGCATACAGGGAAAATACGGGGCGTTAAACAGGAGAGTATACCGAGATTATAATTTCTTGAACTCCACCTTTGACGACAGGGGTATTCTTGTCAAAATGACAAACGAGAGTATGCTCAGTACGGCATTTATCAAGGTGGCGGAGGCCAAAAAGCAGGGCAGCAGTTTTGAAAGAAATGCGGATATCAAGGTGTATGATCAGGAACTTTTGGAGGAATACCAAAGCCTCAAACAAAAGGGAAGAGAAGTGCAGACACTGAAAACTGAAAAATTCAAACCGGAAATAGGACGGTTGAAGGAAGAGAAAAAAAGACTTGCCGAACAGAGAAAACAGTTGGATAAATCTTCCCAGGAGTTTGCGAAGGTAAAGGAACTAGAAGAGAATATCAGCGAAGAAATAAAGAAGATGGAAAAAGAGTTTACCGAATATGAGAAAAATACTTACACCATTCCTTATTCTCGATTTCGGGTGTTGACCACTTCGATCAAGCAATATGAACTGCTGTCTGATATTGAATTGATCATACATATTACTTCCGAAGACCGAAAGACAATGGAGGATATTTATGCCAATGTATACAATATTACGTCTCTTGGAAGAAGCGAGGATTTTGTGGAGGTAAATGACGCAGAATGGGTTACCCTTGCCGAATGTGAGGCAGGGCTTTCCTCAGAGTATTATGCCTACCTTGCGCTGGCTAATGTAAGGAAACAAAAAGTTTTAACAAAGGATATTAACACAAAGAACAGAGGGATGGACAGACAGATTATCGGAACCAAGTATGTATTACCTAAACTTTATACAATTGGAGAAGATGGGAAGAGGGTCTTTGAGCAAAAGAAAGTATTGTATGCATCCCAATATGAGATGGGCTATGTGGAGGAAGAGGACGGCATCTTTGTGGACTGGCTGGAGGATGGCAAATATTATATTGTAAACTTTGTGTGAGAAAAGGGGCACGGTTATATAGGAAATCGTGCCCTGCTTTCTAAGTTCGGAAAAATATGCAGGAGTATGGTAGGAACGGAAGACGATGACATCGGACTGGTAGATATGGATGAAATATGTAGGGGTGTGGTATGGAAAGAACAGAGGAAAATAAGACAAGAGAATTATTTGACCGTGAGATGGGGGAGATGGTAAAGCAGGCGGCTAAAAGCGGCGGCATTACCATAGCAGCACATAACCATGCCCTGTTGGAGCGCGCCAAGAGGCTTTGGGATTTACATTATATCAGCCGGGAAATCTATGAGCTGTTGTGTAAGGCGTGCGAATATCATGATTTAGGGAAAGCAAACCCGAGGATGCAGGAGCGGTTAAGGCGTAGTGAAATAAGATTTGATGAGGAGAAAGAAATCCCTCATAATGTTTTATCTATGTACTTATTACCGAAAGATGCTTCTCCGGAATATTATATATTACTGTTTGCGATTGGTTTTCATCACGATTATGGGGATGTGTTCCGGCTTTTAGAGGATTCTGAGAAACGGGAACTGGCACAAGAACTTCTTGCCCAGTGGAACTGTGCCAGACATCCTGGCAGGATAGCAATAAAAACCATCAAAAGATACATAAAATGTGATGAGACAAATCAAAAGATGATCCTGGTAAAGGGGTTTTTGCATAAGTGTGATTATGCGGCCAGCGGCGAGACGGAAATTGAATATCCTAATGATTTCCTGATGCGTAAGACCAGACGGTTTTTTGAGGAAAACAAATATTCATGCAATGAGATGCAGAAATTTTGTATGGAAAGACAGGACAGGAATATCATGGTTGTGGGCCAGACCGGTATGGGGAAGACGGAGGCGGCATTGCTATGGATTGGCGACCATAAAGGCTTCATTTTCCTGCCAGTGAAAACAGCAATCAATAAAATGTACGATAGGATCAGAGAGGAAATCATCAAAGATGAGAGCGGTGACGGGATAGAAAAACAACTTGGCCTGTTACATTCTGATGCAGTTGCCAAATTGCTGGAACAGCAGGAGAAGGAAGAGGGGCGCAGTCAGAATATAGGCGGCACTGCGTATCAGGAGATGGATGTGATGGCTTATCATAATCGGAGCAGGCAGCTGGCCATGCCCCTTACTATATCAACCGTGGATCAGCTGTTTGATTTTGTTTTTCAATATCAGACCTATGAATTGAAGCTGGCGACACTTTCTTATTCTAAAATCGTGATTGATGAAATCCAGATGTATGGAGCAGATTTGCTGGCGGACTTGATCTATGGATTGAAAATGATTCGGGAATTAGGAGGCAAAGTTGCTGTTACAACGGCAACCCTGGCGCCGTTTGTCAAAGAATTGATGGAAGAAGAGATTGGCCCATTTGATTATGGGGTGTTTTGTGATAGACAGAAAGTGCGGCATAAAGTGAAAATCATTCCTTCGCTGATTGATACGGAGGCAATCTTAGAAAAGTTCTGGCAATGTATGCCTGAGAGTGGTGAAGTGAGTTCACCTAAAGAGGGCAATCCTGGCAAACTCCGGAAAACGTCAGGCAAGATACTGGTTATCTGTAATACGATTACAAAAGCACAGTGGATGTACCGGGAACTTTGTGAGCAGTTAGGAGAAGAGAATGAAAACAGAGTGCATCTGCTTCACTCTAAGTTCATACGCCGTGACAGGGCGCAGAAGGAAAATGAAATTTGTGTCTGTGGTGCGTTTGCACATACAGAAACTGTTATCTGGATCAGTACATCCCTCGTGGAGGCAAGCCTGGATATTGATTTCGATTATCTGTATACGGAGTTACAGGATATCCCTTCTTTATTACAACGAATGGGAAGAGTGAACAGAAAAGGGAAAAAGGAAGTTTATGACTATAATTGTTATGTCTATACGGAGGTAGAGGAAAAGTATTTAGAGTCGCCCTATGCGGCGGGCCGAAACCAAAGCGGGAATAGAACTGCTTTTATTGATCAAGATATCTTTGCCCTGTCTAAACTTGCATTGGAGGATACATTGGGACAGGAAGAAGCAGGCGCACTGTCGGAAGGATGTAAAATAGATATGATGGAAAAATATTTTACTATGGAAAGATTGTTGGGCACCAATTATATGAAGAAATATAAGGCGCAGATGCAAAAGTTAAAGGAAATTGTATTGTATGAATTGGACAGAAGGGATATCACGATCAGGGAAGATATCCATACCAAAGATGTGATTCCGGCTAGTATTTATGAGACTTATCAACAGGAGATTGAAGACAGTGCCAAGAAACTGCGCTCCTCCCATACCAGTATGATTGAGAAGATTAAAGAACGCAACCACATCATGCAATATACCGTTCCGGTACAAAATTATATTGTGGAGGCTTATAGCAAGGCTGTTCGTAAAAGGATGTCGGCACAATTATATTCGCCGGTGAAGATAGGAACCTATGAAACGATAACGGTCCTTGATTGTGATTATGATATGGAACTAGGGTTTCGGGCAAAAAAGTTTCAAAAAGTAGAGGAAACACCAATTTTTGTATAGAAAGAGCGGGAGAAAAATGGATGAGCGGATTACGGGAGTCATGATATATTATTATTTTGTCTGCAAAAGGAAATTGTGGTATTTTATCCATGAAATCAGTATGGAAGCAGAAAATGAAGATGTCATGCTTGGAAAATTATTAGATGAAAATAGCTATCAGAGAGGCGAAAAGCACATTAATATTGATAATGTAATTAACATCGACTTTATCAAAGAGCACAAAGAACTGCATGAAGTGAAAAAGAGCAGGGCTATCGAAGAGGCCGGCATCTGGCAGGTAAAATATTACCTCTACTATTTGAAACAAAGAGGTGTAGATGGATTAAAGGCAAAAATAGATTATCCGCTTTTGAAGAAAAATCTTATGGTGGAATTGTCACAGGAAGATGAAGAACAGTTGCAAAAAATCATAAGTGAAATTCATGTATTGAGAGAACAGCTGCAGCCTCCGGAATTTTGTGCGGAGAAAATATGCAAAAAATGTGCCTACCATGACTTGTGTTTTATATAGCAGACTTATAGGAAAAACCGATAAAAGTATACCATAGGAGGAGACATGGGACAGAGCTTTTATGTTTATAATAGTGGTGATTTGAGAAGAAAAGATAACACATTGCAATTTATACCCTGCGAAGGTGAAAAAAGAGATATTCCAATAGAACGTATTAGCGATATATATGTGATGTCTGAGATGACTTTCAATACATCCTTTATCAGCTACATATCACAGTACGGCATACCCATCCACTTTTTTAATTACTACAATTTTTATACCGGAAGCTTTTATCCCAAGGAAAAATTGTTGGCAGGCCAGCTTTTGGTAAAGCAGGTGGAGCATTATTCGGATTTCGAGAAAAGGATGAGGATTGCCAGAAAATTTATTGAAGCGGCAGCAGATAATATCTATAGAAATCTGCGCTATTATAACGGAAGAGGCAAGGATGTTTCTGATTATATGTCAGAAGTGGACGACTTGCGGAAGAAAATACCGGATACAAATTCCATCCAGGAGCTGATGGGGATAGAAGGAAATATCAGACGACATTATTATGCGGCGTGGAATGTGATTATAGACCAGGAGATACATTTTGAAAAAAGAGTGATGCATCCGCCGGATAATATGATAAATTCATTGATATCATTTGTTAATTCCATGATTTATGCAAAAGTTTTAAGCGAAGTATATCATACACAATTAAATCCGACCATCAGCTATTTACACGAACCGGGGGTACGGAGATTTTCCCTTTGCCTGGATATTGCGGAGGTATTTAAGCCGCTTATTGGGGATAGATTGATTTTTTCATTGTTGAACCGCCGGCAGATTACAGAAGGCAGCTTTACCAAGGAATTAAATTTCTTACATCTTACAAAAGATGCTTCTGGTCTGATTGCAAGAGAACTAGAGGAACGCCTAAAGAAAACAATTATGCATAAAGAATTAGGGCGGCAGGTGAGTTATCAGTATTTGATGCGCCTGGAGGCATATAAACTGACCAAGCACCTAATTGGAGAAAAAGAATATGAAGGGTTTAAGATATGGTGGTAAATTATGTATATAGTATTGGTGTATGATATTAATCAGGATAATAATGGGCAGAAACGCTGGTCTCATGTTTTTAAGACCTGCAAGAAATATTTATCCCATATACAAAATTCTGTTTTTGAGGGAGAAATATCAAAGGTTCAACTTGCAAAATTACAGCAGGAGTTAAAGCCATACATTGATAAGGGTATTGATTCTGTTATTATTTTTAAAAGCCGTCAGGAAAAATGGTTAGATAAGGAGTTTTGGGGGAAGGAAGATGACAAGACCAGTTTCTTTTTGTAGTGTATATTGTCGACCTGTAATTGTGTAAAAACTATTGGGGGTTGACAATGTAGGGAATTGGTAGGAATTTACGAGGGTTAGTGGTATTATTATGGTAAGGATGTTGGGATTAAAATGGGTATGTGGAAGGAGGTAGACAAAGAAGGTGTGGATTTTAGAGTGTTGATGAGAGTGGAAGTTGGACGGGTATAGATAGAAACAGAGTGGAATTTAAAGAGGAATGGAAAAACGCACTAAAACAGGCGCAGCGGGGTATAGATAGAAACAGAGTGGAATTTAAAGTTTTATTTTGCTGTATGCCTTATACTTTCCTTCGGGTATAGATAGAAACAGAGTGGAATTTAAAGGAAAACGAACAAAAAGAGATTGCCGGACGGGTGGGTATAGATAGAAACAGAGTGGAATTTAAAGGAAACAGAGCAGCACGACGCAGAATGGGAATTTTGGTATAGATAGAAACAGAGTGGAATTTAAAGACTTTATGACAAAGCGAATGAACATACGGCAGGGAGTATAGATAGAAACAGAGTGGAATTTAAAGTTATGGGAATAGGCTATGTTGACAGCGTGGTAATTTGTATAGATAGAAACAGAGTGGAATTTAAAGAGCACGTTCCGGCTCTTGTATCTGCCGCCAAGCACGGTATAGATAGAAACAGAGTGGAATTTAAAGCATTTTGAAGTAGGAGGAAAGTAAATTGAAATGCAGGTATAGATAGAAACAGAGTGGAATTTAAAGTATATTGAAAAAATTGTAGAATGTCTTACACATGCTGTATAGATAGAAACAGAGTGGAATTTAAAGTGACTTGGTGACAATGCAGGAAGTTGTGATGTTCATGGTATAGATAGAAACAGAGTGGAATTTAAAGCCGCATCCTTAAATTCCTGTGTCCACTGTATTTTGGTATAGATAGAAACAGAGTGGAATTTAAAGGCTGACAGACAGCAGGACGATAACAAAGATTGCAGCATGTATAGATAGAAACAGAGTGGAATTTAAAGCTGGTTCGAGGAGCTGGACGAGTTCGCAGGGATTGAGTATAGATAGAAACAGAGTGGAATTTAAAGTGGGTTCAATATTATCCAGGCCAAGCGCGCCCAGGGGTATAGATAGAAACAGAGTGGAATTTAAAGTTTTTTGAACCTTGTCGGCGTGAAATGCGGTTACAGGTATAGATAGAAACAGAGTGGAATTTAAAGATGAAAGTATCTGAAAGTGTGAAAAAAGCATACCTGGTATAGATAGAAACAGAGTGGAATTTAAAGCTGCCCAGGTACCCGATAATGTCCTGTTACCTCTGGTATAGATAGAAACAGAGTGGAATTTAAAGAATGTTAGGCAGGGATATTGCAAGGGTACTTCAATGCGTATAGATAGAAACAGAGTGGAATTTAAAGGGGGACATTCCACCGGGAAGCATCAAGGAGAGGGCGTATAGATAGAAACAGAGTGGAATTTAAAGCCGCAGAGGAGAGGAACGAAATGATTGGCGCACTACCGTATAGATAGAAACAGAGTGGAATTTAAAGTTTTCCGTTTTACGAAGATGTGGATTACGAAGAATAGTATAGATAGAAACAGAGTGGAATTTAAAGTAAAGATTTATGGAAGTTAATAGATGATGAAGATAGTATAGATAGAAACAGAGTGGAATTTAAAGGATGATATGACAGAGGTCAGGATATACAGCGAAGAGTATAGATAGAAACAGAGTGGAATTTAAAGGCTTCCGGCAGACTTACGCAGGGAGGTGGAGAACCGGTATAGATAGAAACAGAGTGGAATTTAAAGAATACGCCCCGCCGGAATTGAACCGACGCCCCCGCGGTATAGATAGAAACAGAGTGGAATTTAAAGGCGTATATTCTTTCGCAGATACACCGTAGTAGGGCGTATAGATAGAAACAGAGTGGAATTTAAAGTCAATGGTGAAAGTGGAGGAGTGGTGTTTACCTCACCGTATAGATAGAAACAGAGTGGAATTTAAAGCCGCCTCTCCCGCTTTCTTTGCCTCTCTCACCATTGTATAGATAGAAACAGAGTGGAATTTAAAGGTGATCAAATAAATATAACTCCTGATGGGGACGCGTGTATAGATAGAAACAGAGTGGAATTTAAAGTGGGAAGATACGAAGCTGAAGACAAATGCCGATCTTGGTATAGATAGAAACAGAGTGGAATTTAAAGTTTCAGATACAGACATTAGAAGTAGATGAGTTGGAGTATAGATAGAAACAGAGTGGAATTTAAAGTACAATGAGTGTCGCACCAACATTCCTTGCCGTACTGGTATAGATAGAAACAGAGTGGAATTTAAAGACTTCTTTTGCACGGCGGATGCTCTTTCTCTCTCGGTATAGATAGAAACAGAGTGGAATTTAAAGTTTTATCCTGGCCCGGATGCTTTTCCCGGAGTTTCTCGTATAGATAGAAACAGAGTGGAATTTAAAGCGGTACGGATCCGGATGTGTTCCGGGGTGGTGATGCCGTATAGATAGAAACAGAGTGGAATTTAAAGACTATTCCGGCTATTCCAGTTATTCCGAACGTTCGGAGTATAGATAGAAACAGAGTGGAATTTAAAGTTCAACAGCGGTGAACTCAACTTTTACCACATCAAGTATAGATAGAAACAGAGTGGAATTTAAAGGATATCGCTGCGACTCTTCTGGAGCTTGCGGAGAACGTATAGATAGAAACAGAGTGGAATTTAAAGGTGTTTTTTTATGGGGTGAATCTTATGAGGTCTATAAGTATAGATAGAAACAGAGTGGAATTTAAAGGGAACTTTTTAACAACCGTAACTGGGCGAAGTCTGACGTATAGATAGAAACAGAGTGGAATTTAAAGGCAGGCACAGAACGCTATTTTTGCCGCAAGTCAGGGTATAGATAGAAACAGAGTGGAATTTAAAGGACGGTACAACGATAACGATTGACGCAGACGGTACAGTATAGATAGAAACAGAGTGGAATTTAAAGGGACATTCCGGCGCGTATTGCGGCGATAAGCGGAGAGTATAGATAGAAACAGAGTGGAATTTAAAGCCGCGCTGGATCTTGAAGTACATTATGACCTGGATCGTATAGATAGAAACAGAGTGGAATTTAAAGGTCCTTCCCCGGTGCTATCCCCGTCACCCTTCCCGGTATAGATAGAAACAGAGTGGAATTTAAAGGTGTGCACGTTGCGCTGTATGCCCATCGTGGGATTGTATAGATAGAAACAGAGTGGAATTTAAAGTCGGCAAGATAGACGCCAGTCTTGAGAAGATAGCTGTATAGATAGAAACAGAGTGGAATTTAAAGTTCTTCCTGGTCATCATTGCAGTATGCTTCTTGGTAAGTATAGATAGAAACAGAGTGGAATTTAAAGGGTATCCTCATCTATCTCATTCATGTGATACCGGGGTATAGATAGAAACAGAGTGGAATTTAAAGCTGTATCATGGCCGCTGTATCTGAACTTGAGGCCGTCGTATAGATAGAAACAGAGTGGAATTTAAAGCTAGATATCGTTGGAGATATGATGCTCGCGTGGTTGGGTATAGATAGAAACAGAGTGGAATTTAAAGGGGAAAGGCAACACTCAGCAACATCGTCATGATCGAGTATAGATAGAAACAGAGTGGAATTTAAAGTTCAAATACTACGCTAAAGGCTTCCTCTATCTCTTGTATAGATAGAAACAGAGTGGAATTTAAAGGTAGCAGCGCCGTTAGCGATAGAGTTAAACATATCGTATAGATAGAAACAGAGTGGAATTTAAAGTATAAACTCAATACGCCTGCTGCCGGGCTGCTGTAGTATAGATAGAAACAGAGTGGAATTTAAAGTAGGAGACATGCCCATATTCACAAGAAGGGCAGTGTATAGATAGAAACAGAGTGGAATTTAAAGGTTTATGATCACCAAGAAGCTGGTCTTTGACCTGAGTATAGATAGAAACAGAGTGGAATTTAAAGAAAGGTAATACTAGGCTTTAGGGAACCTAGCGCGCGCCCGTATAGATAGAAACAGAGTGGAATTTAAAGTACAGTTCCATGCGCGTGACAGGAAGGGAAACATCGTATAGATAGAAACAGAGTGGAATTTAAAGGGTATCTTCATCTATCTCATTCATAAGATACCGGGTATAGATAGAAACAGAGTGGAATTTAAAGATGATACCGTTCTCACCCATGACGAACAGGTGCGTAGTATAGATAGAAACAGAGTGGAATTTAAAGTGTAAATGCCCACCAACGTTTTGAAAATCTGGCATCGTATAGATAGAAACAGAGTGGAATTTAAAGTACATATGTATATGTATTGCCAGCACTCTGATCAGTGTATAGATAGAAACAGAGTGGAATTTAAAGTGTGGTGATCAGCGGCACGGCAATCCCGGATCTGCGTATAGATAGAAACAGAGTGGAATTTAAAGATGAAAAGACGGGGCACACAATCTATTTTGGTTCCAGGTATAGATAGAAACAGAGTGGAATTTAAAGCATAATATCTACAAGCCTTAAACTCTGACAGATGAAGTATAGATAGAAACAGAGTGGAATTTAAAGACAACAGAACCTATCAGGCTTGCAAGCGCCGGTATGAGTATAGATAGAAACAGAGTGGAATTTAAAGTTGTTTAATAAGAGGGGGAATAGTGCGTAATGTTATGTATAGATAGAAACAGAGTGGAATTTAAAGTCCATCATTTCCGTAAAGGATGGTGTGTCTACTCCGTATAGATAGAAACAGAGTGGAATTTAAAGTCAACGAATGACGTGTGGGACGATGTGCTGGAATGGGTATAGATAGAAACAGAGTGGAATTTAAAGCATAGAGGGATTAAACAAGAAAACATTGTCTTATGGTATAGATAGAAACAGAGTGGAATTTAAAGACTTGCAATATATTTCATTTCACATAGCCTTTCTGTGTATAGATAGAAACAGAGTGGAATTTAAAGAAGTTTCGGACATAAAGACGCGGGACTCCGGCAACACGTATAGATAGAAACAGAGTGGAATTTAAAGATGATGTAGCGGGCAGGAGTGGATGCAAGGGCCGAGGTATAGATAGAAACAGAGTGGAATTTAAAGTTCTTACCCGCCGTGTCGGGAAGGGTGTAAGATACCTCGTATAGATAGAAACAGAGTGGAATTTAAAGGCAGGTGGCGACACTGGTCAGGATGTTGTAGACGTAGGTATAGATAGAAACAGAGTGGAATTTAAAGCCTTTATCCATGTTATTAAGCCCATACTCTTTCAGTATAGATAGAAACAGAGTGGAATTTAAAGATCATTTGCTTCCTCTCTTCTGTGACTGTTTATGATCGTATAGATAGAAACAGAGTGGAATTTAAAGTATGATTATTTCTCAAATGCCGCAGTTCACAATCCCTGTATAGATAGAAACAGAGTGGAATTTAAAGCCATACATGATTTTTATACAGCACTGTCGGCTGTTGTGTATAGATAGAAACAGAGTGGAATTTAAAGAACTCTTTTTATATTCAGCGTCCATAACGCGGATTAGTATAGATAGAAACAGAGTGGAATTTAAAGCAAATTTAGCAAAGTACAGATATGCAGGAACATAGGTATAGATAGAAACAGAGTGGAATTTAAAGACAGAAACGGACTATAAGAGAATAAAAGAAAACGCGTATAGATAGAAACAGAGTGGAATTTAAAGCACAGTCTTTCCAACAGTCCGGTATTCTTGCAGTAGCGTATAGATAGAAACAGAGTGGAATTTAAAGAAGAAAATTGCCAAGCTGTTTGGCCTGCGATTCGGTAAGTATAGATAGAAACAGAGTGGAATTTAAAGGAATTTGCGGGTGGATTTCTCATTATCTGAGTACAGTGTATAGATAGAAACAGAGTGGAATTTAAAGGACGATATTCTGAAGACTGCTTTTCTTTCTGAGTTGGGTATAGATAGAAACAGAGTGGAATTTAAAGTCTGCCGGGCGATATATTCAAGCTGAATCGGGAATAGTATAGATAGAAACAGAGTGGAATTTAAAGATGCTTTTTGGAACGTACTGGCAGACAGAATCGGAGGTATAGATAGAAACAGAGTGGAATTTAAAGTGCTCTATTGACGAACCGCGATTTATCTTATTAGCAGTATAGATAGAAACAGAGTGGAATTTAAAGGCGCAAGAACAGGATCCTCTTTCTGGATGATAAAGGGTATAGATAGAAACAGAGTGGAATTTAAAGCAACACGAATTAGAACTGATTACAACGCTAGAAGGGTATAGATAGAAACAGAGTGGAATTTAAAGTATGGAACAAGGCAACGTGTATATGAGTCGGTTACAGTATAGATAGAAACAGAGTGGAATTTAAAGGAAAATGATACGTGGGAGATCGGAGTTAAATTCACGTATAGATAGAAACAGAGTGGAATTTAAAGTCCATCAAGGGAAGCTTGCGCGAACGGATAACGGTCGTATAGATAGAAACAGAGTGGAATTTAAAGTTACAACACTCCCGATGAAAGCAGAAGAGTTCCGGGTATAGATAGAAACAGAGTGGAATTTAAAGTTTTCATAGCGCTGTACGGTTGATTTTGTTACCCCCGTATAGATAGAAACAGAGTGGAATTTAAAGCCGTGTTCCATTCCGGCACCATGATCTCCAGATAGGGTATAGATAGAAACAGAGTGGAATTTAAAGAACTTATCAACATGTCTCTTAATCAAAGTATATATCGTATAGATAGAAACAGAGTGGAATTTAAAGTGATACAGCCGGCGTATACACCGAAGGGTTCTCTCGTATAGATAGAAACAGAGTGGAATTTAAAGGTTCATGAAAGAAAGATATTCTATGCCGCTGACCTGGTATAGATAGAAACAGAGTGGAATTTAAAGTTTTTTAAATGATTGACAAAACAATCTCGCGCATATGTATAGATAGAAACAGAGTGGAATTTAAAGGGAGCAGGACGGCTATTTCTTATTTTTCAGATTCAGGTATAGATAGAAACAGAGTGGAATTTAAAGTTTTATGCCGGCCGGGGGAATCTTTGTGAGGGACGCGTATAGATAGAAACAGAGTGGAATTTAAAGGAATAGCAGGGGCATCACCACCCCGGAACACATCCGTATAGATAGAAACAGAGTGGAATTTAAAGCATCAAGGGAATATCTCAGGATGAAAGATAGTTATTGTATAGATAGAAACAGAGTGGAATTTAAAGTCTGCTGTGCGTAAGACATTTGTGCGGGTGCCTGCGTATAGATAGAAACAGAGTGGAATTTAAAGGTGGTATAGCCTGCGCCAGCCCTTCTACGATTGCTGTATAGATAGAAACAGAGTGGAATTTAAAGAATAAATAGATCTTAAGCTGTAAGATAACTATACATGTATAGATAGAAACAGAGTGGAATTTAAAGGCTGCTATATGGGTGGCAATAATATAGCTGTGTCCTCGTATAAAGAGCACGATGCAGGGCCGGGCCCGCTCATCAGCCGTGGCAATAATATAGCTGTGTCCTCGTATAGATAGAAACAGAGTGGAATTTAAAGAAGTGATGCATTAATGCGATGTGTCCAGCTATCACGTGTATAGATAGAAACAGAGTGGAATTTAAAGTAAGGAACTTTGCCACCATTCCAGATTCCATCATTTGTATAGATAGAAACAAAGTGGAATTTAAAGTAGCACAGATTGCGACAATCGCAAAGGCGGCGTATAGATAGAAACAGAATGGAATCTAAAGTTCAGGCATAAAGGCACATTTCCTGTAATGGTAATCGTATAGATAGAAACAAAGTGGAACTTAAACAGCTCCTCAATCATTCCCCAAGCACTACCTTTATAAATGATAGAATCATAATGGAATAGACATATAACAGGGGGCAAATATGGAATTTTTACCTTGTGTCATTGCTGTATAATGTAATATATTTTATTTATAACAGAGCAGTGAGGCTTGGCGCAAAGTCATTATAGGGAGCACAAATGAAAGTTTACACATGTGAGGAAATCAGGAAAAAACTTATTCAATACCAAAACATCGATGGCAGTACAAAACTGTCAGGATTAGATGGTGTCAGTAAGACTATGGAGCGTCTTGGAAGTATACAGTATGATCCGCTCAATGTTGTAGGGCGTAATGCGGATTTGGTATTGCAGGCACGAGTAAAAGATTATAGGGTAGAACAATTATATACGTTATTATATAAGGAACATAGCCTTTTAGATGGATTTGATAAAGAAATGTGTATTTATAACACAAAAGATTTTTCACGCTTTGCAAGAGTGAGAGAGGAACATACCAAGGCTGTCGTGAATACATTGAGGTACCGCGGACAGATGGAAGCTCTTGGAATCCTGGATGATGTTAGATTATTTGTGAAAGAAAATGGACTGACAGGAACAAAGGATATTTCCATTGGAGAGGTAAGGCAGAGCAGATGGGGACATAAGAAACTATCCAGTGCAGCATTGGATTATCTATATCATAAGGGGGAGTTGTGTGTTGTAGATAAGCGGGGAACGCAGAAATATTTTGACTTGACGGAACGTGTCATACCAGCTGAATCATGCAAAACAGATGAGATGTCGTTGGATAAATTTCTAGAGTGGTATGTGGCAAGGAGGATTAAGAGCCTGGGCTGTGTTTGGAATAAAAATGGGGGCGCATGGCAGGGGCATTTTTTAAGCGATAAGGAAGTACGGGAAAGGGTGCTGCAGAGGTTGTTGGATAAAAATAGTATTACAGCCTTTGCAATAGAGGGAATAGATGATATATTTTATACGGGCAATGATTTCTTTGTTAATCCGGCAGACGAGAGGCAGGAAGATTATGTACGCTTTATAGCACCGCTTGATAATATGCTGTGGGATCGGACTATTGTGGAGCGGCTTTTTGATTTTGCTTATCGATGGGAAGTGTATACGCCGGTGGCCAAAAGGAAGTATGGATATTATGTACTTCCAGTCATTTATAATCATAATTTTGTGGCGAGGTTTGAGCCAGAGCCGGTGAGCCAGGCAAAGTGTTTTTGTATTAAAAACTGGTGGTGGGAAAGGAATATCTCTCCGGACGAGCGGATGTATGCGGCAATTATGGCGGAAATGAACAGATTTAGCGAGTATCTGGGCGTGGAATGTGCCAAGGAGAATGGGTTAAAGATTGTATGAGACAGATAGAAGCAGACTTAAAAGATTGCGATCAGATTTATGCCCTTGTGCAAGAGACGATCAGGACGGTTTATCCGAAATATTATCCGGCTGAGGTGGTAGATTTTTTCAGTAATCTGCACAATCCGGAGAATATACGACAGAACATAGTGGACCGGACAGTAGCCGTTTTTTACGAGGATGACACGTTGATCGGAACAGGCACCTGTATAGAGGATCATATCACAAGAGTCTTTGTAGTGCCATCGTATCAGGGACAGGGATACGGAAGTCAGATCATGCAGTATTTGGAAGAAAAGGTATCTGTAAAGTATGACAAGGCTTGTCTGGATGCGTCTCTTCCGGCCTGTCAGTTTTATGAGAGAAGAGGGTATGTAACGGTACGGCATGAGACCTGGGAGTGTGAGAATGATGTGGTGTTGGTCTATGGTATTATGGAAAAAGATCTGACATCGAAAGCGTAAAACAGGAAATGTAATATGCAAATGGAAGAGTATATGCCCGTGTGCATTGAGCCGGGTGGTTACGCTTATGTGTTTATGTAATACAGTGGAGGATATCATCCATGAGGAATAAAATAATTGTCAGGGAATATAGGCCGGAAGACCTTAAGAGTATGACGGCAATTTGGAATGAAGTTGTGGAGGAAGGAGTGGCTTTTCCGCAGGAAGATTTTTTGGACGAGGTGTCCGGAAGGGCATTTTTTGAGGAACAAAGTTATTGTGGAGTGGCTGTTAATTTAGAAAATGACACAGTTGTCGGTTTGTATATCCTGCACCCCAATAATATAGGACGGTGTGGTCACATCTGTAACGCAAGCTATGCGGTGGCATCTGATAAAAGAGGGTTACATATTGGAGAAAAGCTGGTCAAAGACTGTATGGAACAGGCAGGAAAAATGGGTTTTCGGATTCTGCAGTTCAATGCGGTGGTGGCGTCCAATATTCATGCGAGGCATTTATATGAAAGGCTCGGCTTCAAGCAGTTGGGTACGATTCCCAAGGGATTTCGTCTCAAGGATGGCACCTATGAAGACATTTGCCCCTACTACGTATCATGTCAGCAGGAAAGCAAGCGCGGGTGAGCATCAGCAGGAAAGCAAGCGCGAGCAAGCCAACTAGAGAGAGGAGAGCACAATATGATACTCTGCATTGTAAAAGCTCCATGCAAAGTCTTGTAGGGCAGGATTGCATGGAGTAGATAACTGCTCTTTAGACTTTGCAAAATGGACAGTAAATATCTGAAAAGGAGCAAAGTCTATGAAAAAGTATATGGAAACATTACAGGAAATGAAAAGTTATCTGCTGCTCTGGGGTACCCAGTCGTTTTCGGGGCTTGGGAGTGCGATGACAAGTTATGCGCTGGTGATTTGGTCTTACACGCAGAGCGGTTCGGCGTTGATGACGGCGCTTTTGATGGTGAGTTCTTATGCGCCCTATGTATTATTCAGCATTTTTGCAGGAGCGTTGAGCGACAGGTGGAACAAGAAGGCGGTAATGCTGGTATGTGATACGGTGGCGGCATTGACTACAGTAGTCATGTTAGTGCTGATGCGCACAGATACCTTACAGATTTGGCATCTGTATTTGATCAATGGCATTAACGGCCTGATGAATTCGGTACAGCAGCCGGCTTCGGAGGTGGCGGTGACGCGTCTGCTGCCCAGAAAATACTATCAGCGGGTAGGCGGTTTGCGCTATCTGTCCAGTTCCTTAAATTCCATTTTGACACCAATCATAGCCACGGCAGTTCTAGGTTTGGCAGGTATGGGTGCAGTTGTGGCCTTCGATCTGTTGACGTTTGCGGCGGCCTTCCTGACGTTGGCTTTGGCAATTCGGATTCCGGAGGAAGAGGAGAGTCAGGACAAAGAAAAGATATTAACGGCGGCCAGGGAAGGACTGGGCTATCTGAACAGGGAAAGGGGAATTTTTGGACTGATCCTGTTTCTGGCGGCAATCAATCTGGTGGCCTCTCTTTACGAGGCGGCCTTTCCAGCAATGATCTTGTCGCGGGAGGGCGGAAGTGAGAAGGCGTTGGGAATGGTCAATGCGGTGATCGGGATGGCTACGCTTGCAGGCAGTATACTGGCTTCTTTGATGAAAACGCCGAAGAGCCGGGTGCGGGTGATCTGTAACAGTCTGTTGTTCTCCATGAGTACGGAAAACTTTCTGCTGGCTTTGGGACGGACGCCTGTGGTTTGGTGTGTGGGCGGTTTTCTGGGATGGATTGCTATACCCTTAATGAATACCAATCTGGATGCCATCATGCGTCTGCGGGTGCCGGATCATATGCAGGGACGAGTCTATGCGGTGCGCAATTCTCTACAGTTTTTTACCATACCGCTGGGATATTTTATGGGCGGATTTCTGGTGGATAGAGTGTTTGAGCCGATCATGGCGTCGCAGGACGAAGGAAGTATCCTGACGGGGCTGTTTGGCAGTGGGAAAGGTTCCGGCGCAGCGTTTTTCTTTTTTGTGATAGCTTTTCTGGGAATCGCAGTATGTCTGTTTTTCAGGAAGAACAAGTATATTTGGAAGTTAGAATGAATGATGGGAAGCCTGGAAAGCAGTTGAAAAAGATGATACGCGGATAAAAAGCATTAATGCATTGGAACGATAGAAATAGGAAAAGGAGTCCGGAACTTGATTACACATCCGATACCCCCGCTCTATAATGAAGAATCAGAAATTTTGGTCCTAGGCAGTTTTCCTTCGGTGAAGTCCAGGGAACAGCAGTTTTTCTATGGACATAAGCAGAACCGTTTCTGGAAGGTGATGGCGGCAGTGTGGGAATGGCCGGTGCCGGACAGTATAGAGGAGAAGAAGGCGCTTTTATATGCCAATCATGTGGCAGTGTGGGATGTGATCGGGAGCTGTAATATCACGGGCTCCTCCGATGCGAGTATCCGTGATGTGGTTCCTAATGACATTTCCATGATATTGGAAAAGGCGCAGATCCGGCATATCTATGCCAATGGCGGCAAATCTTATGAGTTATATCAGAAATATATTTATCCGGTAAATGGGCGCACAATCATAAAACTTCCTTCCACAAGCCCGGCCAATGCAGCTTTTTCTCTGGAAAAGCTGGTGGAAGAATGGAAAGTGATTCGGGAATCGCTAAACATTATACCGCAAACAGCCGAAATATAAATAAGAAGAAACAGTTTAGGCGGACGGCAAACGGATTTGTCGTCCGCAGGACATAAAAATGATACCCGCTGCCGGCGCAGAGACGTCATGGCGGCCGTGATCAGGGAGGATGACAGTATGGGTATGCAGGTCGGCAGCGGTACGGATACGTATAAAACAAAACAGGAACTGCGGGATTATCAGGGCAATGCGGTGGCTAAGGCTACCATCAGTGCGGCCAAAGTGAAACAGAAGAAAGCTGCGAAGAAAAAAAAGCTCAATTATAATTACAAGAGAATATCGCGGCAGATTACCATGTCCAGAACCACAAGCGGCATCCGGCGGGTGATCACCAGGGCAAGGGATCAGGTAGTGGATCTTCTGCGGAAACAGATGAGCGGAAAGTATGATGAGACAGATGTGCGTCATGCGATCATACATGCCAGGAAGATGGAGCGTGTGGCCCGCAAGAAGAAAAAGCATCTTGAACAGGAAGAAAAAGCTGACGCAACAGGGAAAGCTTTGATCGAAAAAGGTGAGGGCTCTTCTGATGAGGACGAAAAAGAACTGGAAAAGGCGGCCAATGGACTCAGTAAAGAAGAACTGGAAAAGCTGATCGCTGAGTATGAGGAACTCATGCAGGAGATGGAACAGGCGAGCGGCATGGACGAGGTGATGAAGGAGTATATGGGTGCCACGGAAGTGGAGATGAGCCCGGAGGAAGTTGACCAGCTGCGCAAGAAACACCGCTCTGATGAGATGAAAGATATTGTGGAAGCAGATATGAAGTATTTAAAGGCCTTGTTCAATAAACTGGCGAGGGAGAAACAGGAGACTGCCAATGGCAATCCATCCGTATCGTTGGAATTGGAGGGCGTGGAGATACCCATTCCCCAGGAAACCACTGAAGCTGCTGCGGCAGCAGCGGAGATGGTGGAAGGCGCAAATGTGGATGTGACTGTGTAGGATGCTATCTGAAATGACGGATAATTGTAGGATTGGATGTTGAATAATACTCCATTTTTTTGAGTGAAAGTAGAATTATAATCTCTTGTGAAAGCAGAGGGCCTTTGTTATGATGAAGATAGCAAGGGCCTTTGCTAATTTTAATAGTACTTTAGAATGGAGGAAAAGATGAAAATAGGAGAGGTCATCCGTAAATATCGGAAAGAAAGAGAGATGACGCAGGAACAGTTGGCCAGACTGTTGGGGGTTACGGCTTCGGCGGTCAATAAATGGGAGAAGGGCAGTGCCTGCCCGGATATTGCACTTCTTGCTCCGATTGCGAGGGCCCTTGACATTTCCCTGGATACGCTGCTTGCATATCATGAGAGACTGACGAAAGAGGAAATAAATGATATGTTAAGGGAATTGAAGGAGCGGATGGGCAAGGAGCCGTATCAGACAGTTTTTGGCTGGATGCAGGATAAGATACGGACTTTTCCCAACAGTGAGGAATTGATTATCCAGGCGGCTGCGGTGTTAGATGCTTATCGTATTGTCGGTGAGGTGCCGGATGAGAGACAGTATGATGCGCAGATTCTGGAATGGTTTGAGCGAGGCGTGATGAGTCGGGATGAGGAACTGCGTTTAATGGCGGCCCAGGCGCTGTACTCTTTTTATTTGAGCCGCCAGGAGTATGAGAAGGCAGGGGAATATTTGCAGTATTTCTCAGACCAGAATCCGGAGAAAAAGTATAGGCAGGCGCTGCTCTATGGCAGGACCGGTCAGATGGAAGAGGCATATCGGACTTATGAGGAACTGCTTTTTGAGGAGCAGAACAGAGTGATGATGATATTGAACGGAATTTATCTGCTCAGCCTGCAGGAGAAGGATTTTGAATGGGCGCATTATATTGCGGATAAGATTGAGCAGATAGCAGGCAGCTTCGAGATGGGCAGATATTACGAGGTGAGCCACAGACTGGAACTGGCTGTGCAGGAGCAGGATAAGGAGAGCTGTATCCAACTGGCTAGGGAGATGCTGGATACGGTGGGAGATATCTGTAGTTTTACAAAATCGCCCCTGTATCGTCATATGACCTTCCGGGCAGAAGAGATGGATAACCTGAAATCAGAGAAGGCTAAGGATTACGGTCAGACAATGCGGGAGACGCTGCTTCGGTGTTTCCGGGACGAGGAAACGTTTGGATTTATAGAACAGGATGAAAGGTGGCGACAGATAGTCGAATGAAAACTACCGGTAGGAAACAATTTCATATCAGTGGGGCAACTCTTAAGAATATTGCCTATGTTTCCATGTTTATCGATCATTTCTTTGCCATTATTATCTTGAATTATCTCAATTATTTAGGGAGGATGGCGGGAAACGGCGTCTGGGATCCGGGGCTTACGATTGTCTACAGGGCAGGGAGGGCGGTCGGAAGAGTCGCCTTTATTCTGTTTGCCCATCAGATTGTGGAAGGCTTTCTTCACACCAGGAGCAGGGGGAGGTTTTTACTCCGCTTGGGAGCGTTTGCAGTCGTTTCGGAGATTCCTTTTGATTTGGCATTTTCCGGGCAGGTGATCAATTGGAAAAGCCAAAATATATTTTTTACCTTGTTGATCGGAGTGCTGGTCCTGCTTGTATGGGACAGACTTTCACAGTATTCTGGTATGGTGTATATTGTTGCCAGATGGATGACGCTGGCGATAGGATGTATGGCGGCCTATTGGGGAAACACGGATTATCGTTATATGGGGGTATTGCTGATTTTTGTATTCTATAAGGCGCATGACAGGAGCTTGTCTGAAAAGATCATGCTGGCAGGATGTGTAATGCTGTTTGGCACTTGGAGCGCTAATTGTCTGCGGTATCTGGAAGATGGTTATACTGTGTTGGAACTGCTTCGCATTTCCATGCGGGAGATGTATGGATTGGCGGCTTTTATTCTGCTTGCTTTTTATAAAGGGGAAAAGGGGCGGCAGCTTCCGAAATGGTTTTGTTATGGATTTTACCCGGTACACCTTCTGATTCTTTACCTGTCGGCAAAGTATATCGGGGTAATGTAAAATGTAAGAATAATGGCGGGCAGATGGGAAAACAGTTGTACGAGAAATATTTTGGGATGATGTGATAATAGGGGAAGCAGTCAGTGATGTTGAAGAAATATGGAAAAAGGGCCGTAGGTCGGCTCCGGAAGGATATCCGGGAATATGGTGTGGTAAGTATACTGATCTTGGTTTATATGGCTGTATTCAGCATTCTTTTTGGTACGCCCTGTCCCATTCGTCTGGTTACTGGGCTGCCGTGTCCAGGCTGTGGCGTTACCAGAGCGGCAATGCTGTTACTGACCGGCCGCTGGCAGCAGGCGTGGCAGATGAATCCGGTCATCTTCCCGATTGTACTGGCAGCTTTTTATTACGCCATGAACCGCTATCTGTTGGGGCGAAAGGCCAGGGAGATGAAATGGATTATCATGGGGATTGCCATAATGCTGCTGGCTGTCTATATGTTGCGTATAGGCCGTTACTTTCCCGACAGGGAGCCCTACAGTTACCTCAGGGGAAACTTCCTTGAAAGAACAATACCAACCTATCGGGAGAGCCTGCGAGAGGCATTCGAGTCCGCAAAGCGGATCTCGCAAAGTTAATTGCGAAGCAATTTACTTTGGTGCCATCGTCCCGAAGCGCCGCAGGGCAGAATCAGCCCGCTCCTGGCGACAGGCAGCCCGATTTCCGAGGATTCCACATGTCCGCCCATTTTAGGCATCAGGGCAGTGTGGATCATATAGGTGAGCACTGCAGGCTGTAAGCCGGTGGTATAGGAGTTGACTAGGAAAAATAAAGCGTCTTTGGACAACAGTTTTGCGGCAAGTTCAATAAAAGGGTAGATGTTATCCTCTATCTTCCAGATTTCCCCTTTGGGGCCCCGCCCGTAGGAAGGAGGATCCATGATGATGCCGTCATAGGTATTGCCCCGGCGGAGTTCCCGCTCCACAAATTTTACGCAGTCGTCCACCAGCCAGCGGATGGGGGCGTCTGCCAGACCGGAAGCAGCAGCGTTTTCTTTGGCCCAGGTGACCATGCCTTTAGACGCATCCACGTGTGTTACGTGGGCGCCTGCTTTGGCGGCGGCTAAGGTGGCGCCGCCTGTGTAAGCGAAGAGATTTAAGACTTTGATCTGCCTGTCGGGATTTTTCGTATATGCATCCTTTATAATAGAAGAAAACCAATCCCAATTGACTGCCTGTTCCGGGAAAAGTCCTGTGTGTTTAAAGCTGAAGGGTTTCAGACGGAACGTGAGATCCTGGTAGTGGATGCTCCATTCCTGGGGCAGATGGAAGAACTCCCATTCTCCGCCGCCTTTGGAACTCCTGTGGTAGTGGCCGTTTTTTTTGCGCCAGCCTTCATCGGTTCTGGGTGTGTCCCAGATGACCTGCGGATCGGGGCGTACCAGGAGATAATCGCCCCAGCGTTCCAGCTTTTCTCCTTTTGAACAGTCTATAACTTCATAATCTTTCCAATTATCTGCAATCCACATTTTGGCAAGTCCTTTCTATCTATAAAAGGTTGTATTCTATCTACTGGTGAAACGTTGTAAAATATTCTATATGTTTTCAACAGGATAGCATATTTCCAATGTTTGTACAACCGGATATCTGGGAGGGGAAATGTCTTTGCTTCCCTTTTCCTATATAGTATAATGAAGACGTTATTGGAAAATAAGTGGGAGTAAGTAATATGGAGATAAGAAATACTCATAGATTTGTCATTGGCGGCAAGGATATATTGGTTTACATAAGTTCCACTTCGAATAGTCCCGTCATTTACCTTAATACTTTTGAGGAAGAGGAGGCAGCGGTATATTTTCTGCTGCGGGAAATGTATGCGCGGCGGCAGACTATTTGTCCGGAGTTTACGCTGGCGGCAATCAGTGGGCTTTCGTGGAATCACGATATGTCACCCTGGGATGCCCCACCGGTCGCCAGGAACGATACGCCATGTACTGGTGGTGCGGACGGATATCTGCGGATGCTGACAGAAGAAATCGTACCGGCAGTGGAAGAACTGATTCCGGGCAAGGTCTCATGGCGGGGGCTTGCGGGCTATTCTCTTGCGGGACTTTTTGCGCTTTATACCCTGTATCAGACGGATATTTTTGCCAGGATAGCCAGTGCTTCGGGCTCGCTCTGGTTTCCGGGATTCCAGGAATACGTCTTTGCCCATGAAATGAAAGCGACGCCGGAAGCGGTGTATATCTCTCTGGGTGACAAAGAATGCAAGACTAGAAATCCCTATCTGAGGACAGTGCAGGAGTGTACGGAAGGGATTGCAGCCTATTACAGAGAGCGTGGGATAGATACCATTTATGAACGGAATCCGGGAAATCATTTTCAAGATGCAGCCCTTAGAATGGCGTCAGGGATTGCATGGATTTTGGACAGGTGACAGAATCTTTTATTTTAATATATAAATAACTTCTGCAAAATTTTTGCAAAAATTTGAGAAATTTCTCTTGCAATTCCTGAAAACATCATATATACTAGTTTGTGCTGTGACATGATAGCTATGAAGCGTGAGG
>CAMNSD010000032.1 GCA_946554445.1 uncultured Lachnospiraceae bacterium
GGTGCTTTCCTATTTCTTCTATTCTTTTTTCCTACAAAAACTTTACCCTAGCCTCTTATCGTAAATTTACGCCAACAATAAAACGCTCGAATCGTCGGGCATTTTATTCTTACCGCAAACCGGCAGGAATAACCGTCAAAAATACCCCATAACCCCACCAGCCACAAAAACCGCCGCCGTAAACATCACATATCTCCCCAATAACCCCATTACAAAACCCATCTTTCCACCTCTCCATTCCTTTATCTCTTTCTGCGCCAACAATAAAACACCCGTTCCCCGACAGGCATTTTATTCTTACCGCAGACCGGCAGGAACAACGCTCTTTATGCTGTTGTCATCCCTGCCGCGATTTACTCATTCCCGACCTCCTGCTCCATGACGATACCGGACTGGAACTGTATCTGTATCCTATCCGCCGAGATCACCTTAATACTTGCAACCAGCCGTCTGACAAGGTCGTTATCAAACTCCAGTATCTGCCCACTATTTCCGTTTAGGAAGGTGTCCATGTCCTTTACCCGCTGTTCATAGTTTTCTGCCAGTCTTTTCTTTTTCCCCGCCTCCGCCTGCTCTTCTTTCAGGGCGTTGATCTCTTCCGCGATCCTACGGTAGCGTTCATCGAACTCCTGCGTGTAGGCGCCGGTCTTGGCGTTCTCCGCAATCAGGGCGACCATCTCTTCCTGTTTGGCTTTTATCCTGTCCGTATATTCATCTGGCTGCTGTTCCCTGCCGTAGCTGCCAATCACCCAGATCACGTTCTGCCGGAAGGCTCCCACGAAGTCCCCTTCGTTTCTTGTGATGCGGTGGATGGCCTCCATGACCGCCCTGTTCAGTGCGCCCTCTTCCAGCGTTTCGGAATCGCCGCATTTCTTTACCCCGTTTGTCAGGCGGTTCGAGCATCTCCAGACGATCTTCTTTTTGCCGTTCCTTGCCCATGTCACCCGGCGGTATTCCTGTCCGCACTTTCCGCAGAGCAGGATGCCTGTCAGGGCATATCCCGATGAATATTTGCTCTTCTGGTTCTTCTTCCTTGTGACGGCGGATTTGCACATGGAAGAGCGCCGCATAATCTCTTCCTGTACCCGGAAAAACAGTTCTTTCGGTATGATGGCCTCATGGTCGTCCTCAGGAATCTCTTCCCGTACCCTTTACCTCCTTCCATTCCTAAAAATATCCCCAAATCGTCCCCAAAACCGATTCTGGCTCCCCTGCATCTATAAAAACTGGCAAAAAAATAGGGCAAAAACTGGTCGATTTTCACTTCAATTTTTGCCCAAGGCAAACTTGTTTGCCTTTAACCACCTACATCTTGTGGTTCAGATCCCTTAATTCTTCTCTTTTCCACAATACTGCATCATTATTATTACCTCAACGTGCACCGTCCCCCCAAACTGATCCACCCCACGCACCTTCCGCAGTTCATAACCGCCCTCGCACAGCACCTTCAAATCCCTCGCCAGCGTTGCAGAATCACAACTCACATAAACAATCCGCTCCGGACGCATCTTAAGCATGGTCTCCAGACACTTCTCATCGCAGCCTTTCCGGGGCGGATCCACCACGATCACATCCGGATGCAGCTTATCCCTGCTTCGACCTTCTGTCTGTTTCCCCAAGGCCAATCCCTCTTCCGCCAATTCTCCCTGACCAGCCTTTTCATAAAACGCAGGCAGTACTTCCTCCGCATTTCCCTCATAAAACTCCACGTTTTCTATCTGATTTACCCGCGCATTTTCCCTGGCATCCTCTATAGCCTGGGTTACCACTTCCACTCCGTAAACCTGCCTGGCCTTCTTCGCCATACACAGAGAAATCGTCCCAATACCGCAATACAGATCCCACACGATCTCCTTGCCGTTCAAGTCCGCATATTCCAACGCAAGACCGTAAAGCTTTTCCGTCTGCTTTGGATTCACCTGGTAAAAGGAAAGGGGGGATATAGAAAAGGTAAGGCCGCAGAGAGTATCTTGGATATATCCTTTTCCCCATAAAAGTCGGATATCTTGTCCCATAATGACATTGGTATTCTCTGTATTGACGTTGAGAGAGATACTTGTAATCCTCTTCTCCTGTCCGCTTTCCCCTTTGTCTGCGAAAGCAATTGCCAGCAGGCTTTCAATCAATTTCTCTGATGCAGGCAGTTTTGTTCCGTTCACTACCAGACACACCATAATCTCGCCAGACCAGAAGCCGCTGCGGATTAAAATATGCCGCACCAGCCCTTCTCCTGTGTTTTCCCGATAGGCGGTCACATGGTTTTCCCGCATATAAGACAATACGGTTTCCAAAATCTGCTTATTCTCCGGCGCTCCAAGCGCGCAGTCCGTATTGGCTATAATGTCATGGGTTCTGCCGGCATAGAAACCGGTGATCAAGTTTCCTTCCCTGTCATACCCCACCGGAAACTGTGCCTTATTCCGGTAATGCCAGGGCTCCTCCATCCCCACAATCGGCTCCATAACCTCATCAATTTTTTCCGCCGTAAAGCCTCCTATCCGCAGGAGGTTGTTCCGTATCTTATCCTGTTTATAGACGAGTTGTCTGGCATAACTCATGGCCTGAATCTGACAGCCGCCGCATTGTCTGTGAAAAGAACACTTTGGTTCCACACGAAAAGAAGAAGGCGTCACCACCTTCTCCACTCTCGCATATCCGTAATTCTTCTTACATTTCGTAATCCTTGCCTCTACCACATCACCAATAACGGCATCTTTAACAAAGAGAGTATATCCATCTGACTTACCAATCCCCTCCCCGTCATTTCCAATATCTTCTATTGTCACTGTGACAATGTCATTTTTTTTATATTCCATACAATTCCCCACGTCAAAATAATCTATTGCATGCTAGTACCGCGCAGATTAGACTCAAACAATCTGTTAAACCCAAGCCAGCCTTTTTCGCTGCTGTTCTCCATAATCTCCGTAAAGGTCTCCAGTTTGGCGTCGGTATTGTCGGCATAAGCCAGCGCTATCGCCTCCACAATAGCCGGCTTCTTAGGCGAGCCAAACTCTAACTCCCCATGATGTGCCAGAATGCAATGCTTCAATTCGCTGGCAAGAACCGGTGGAAACTCTTTTATCTGCCTGATCTTTTCTCCCAGCATCTCACTACCAATCACGATATGCCCCAGAAACTGTCCATCCTCTGTGTAATCATTTGCCGGGAAAAGAGAAAGTTCTTTGGTTTTCCCGATGTCATGGCAGATTGCCGATGTCAACAGCAGATCTCTATTTAAAATAGGATACTGGCTGCATAAATAATCGCATAACCTTGTCACCGCCAGGGTATGCTGCAACAGGCCGCCCATAAAACCGTGATGCACGGTCTTTGCCGCAGAGGACTGTTTGAAAACTTTGATAAAAGCCTCATCCTCTACAAAAAAAGCCTGCAGCAATTTATGTAGGCTGGGATTCTGAATACTTTCAATGAATCCCAACAGTTCTTTCATCATATCTTCGACACCAAATTTACTGACCGGAAGGTATTCTGTGGGATCATATTCACCCTCCCGGCACTTGCGGACACGCTTTAAATTAACCTGCAGCGCCCCTTGAAAGCTGGTCACATCACCATGAACCTCTATATAATCCAAGCTGTCAAAATCCTCAATTCCCGCACTGTTGGGATCCCAGATCTTAGCGTCTACGGTTCCTGTCTTATCCTGCAAAATCACATTATCATAAGGCTTCCCGTTTTTGGTGACCGCCGACTGTTTGTGCTTACACAGGTAGATATCAAATATTCTGTCACTTTCCTTGAAGTCTCTGATATATTTCATATATTCTCCATTCCGAAACACGGATTCTGCAGACAGCTTAGTCCTGTGTCTGGCATCTATGTCCCATTGTCTTAATTAATTTCCGCTGGGCAGATATCCGAATGTCACATCCACCTTCATTTCATGCCCCTGCCGCATCAGCGTAAATGTCATGACATCCTCAGGTTCCGCCCCGCGAATGACATTTAGCAGTTCATTATATGTTTCAACGGGCGTCATTCCGGCCTGTATCACCACATCGCCGCTCTGGATTCCTGCCTCCATCGCCGGGGAATCTATTTCAATCTCCCTGATGTAAGTACCGGGCGGAATATCTATGTCCGGATCTTCCAGCGCTTCCTTCGGCACATCCGCCCCATGTATGCCCAGATAAGCCCTCTCTTTATCGTTGGACATCTGCTCGATAGTGCGTTTCAATTCTGTGATACCGTATGCCGTCAGAAGGTTGCCCATATCGTTGCTGGTATTCATATTGTCTATGATACCGATCACCATACCCCTGAGATTAATGAGCACTCCCGTGGCGTTACGGCTTCCATAAATATCCGTCATGATCTTCTGGTAAGAAGCGTCCGGTTTATCAATGACAGTGCCCGCAGAAGTCACCACTCCGTAACAGACGGAACCGCTGGTTCCCAAAGGACTGCCCAGGGCAATCACCGGTGTTCCCGGAAGGTTATACGTGTTGGAACTGCCCAGCTGCGCTATTTCTATCACATCCATCGTTTCCTCACTGATGGAAGCAAGCGGCACCGACAAGATTGCCAGTCCTGTCGCCGCGTCCTTCTGCACAATCTCCGCCTCTGCCTGTGTCTGGTCGCAGAATGCCACCTCTATGGTATCCGCTCCGTTAAGAGTACCGGCACTGACCAAAACAAGCATTGCTTTATTGTTATTAGCCACGATTAACCCGGAAGCTGACGCTACATTCTCGTAAATATTATTGAACCAATCCACATCGGAGGTGACGCCTGTCACGGTAACTACCGCCCGGTTGGCTTTTTCCGTCAGTTTCTTAAGTTCCTCATAGAGCGTCTGGTAATCCTCCAGCCCGAACTCTACCTTGGAAAGCAGTTCCTCAATCTGTTCATCTTCCAGTTCCACCTCCACAGGCTGCGGTTCTTCTTCCACCTCATCATTGACCAGCATATCCTCCGGATTCATCTCCTCCATCACAGTCTCCTCCGGAAATACCACTTCCTGAGGCTCTTCCTCCGGATAAAGACGATTGCTGATCACCGGCTCAAGGATTAAAAAAGTCACGCAGGCCACCAGACCGAACACCACCGCCATCACGACCGTGATCACCGTTCTCCTGAGAAGTTTTCTCTTGTTAACCGGTTTCTGTTTTATCTTTTCCCGCATAAATTCCGGCTGTACAGACAACGTGTACTCCGCCTGTTCTTTGGAAGACTCTCTCCCTGCCGAATCCTGCTCTCTCTCCTGCTCAGACATGGAACCCTACCTCTCTGCAATCGCAATCCCATCAGTCATTTCAAATCTTTGTTTATTTTATCATATCGGCATCTTTGTGACAAGCCGGGCAAAGGAAACGGTATGCAGTCTCCGCCTTTTACTGAAACGATACTGAAACGGCCGTCACGATAAAACCATAGAAATTCCCTCTCATTTATGATAAGATATTCCTGTGTCAACTATAGATATATCATTTAGAAACGAGGCTATTATGAACAGCAAAGTACTGCGAGTTTTAGAATATCACAAGATCATCGACCAGCTGACTGAAAAGGCCACATCACAGCCTGGAAAAAAGCTGACCGCCGCCCTTCTGCCCATGACAGATCCGGCAGAAATCGAGATGGCGCAGACACAGACTGCCGATGCTTTAAGCCGCCTTTTTAGCAAAGGCTCCACATCCTTTGGCGGCAATAAAGATTTAGGGATGAGCATCAAATCCCTGGAAGTAGGAAGTGTTCTCTCTATTTCTGAACTTTTAAATATTGCATCTTTCCTGGAAAATGTAAATCGCATCAAGACTTATGGGCGGAAAGACAGGGATGATATCCCTGGCGATTCTCTGGACGAATTTTTTGACAGTCTGGAACCGTTGACGCCTCTTTCCAATGAGATCAGACGATGCATTTTATCTGAAGAGGAGATTGCCGATGATGCAAGCCCCGCTTTAAAACATATTCGGCGGAGCATGATGATTACCAATGATCGGATTCATTCTCAGTTAAACTCCATGATCAACGGCTCCTACCGGACTTATCTACAGGATGCTGTGGTGACTCTGCGCGACAACCGTTATTGCATTCCTGTCAAGGCGGAATACAAAGGTCAGGTACAGGGGATGGTACACGACCAGTCCTCCACCGGCTCTACCTTCTTTATCGAGCCGGCGGCAGTGGTCAATCTGAATAACGAATTGAAAGAACTCGCTCTCAAAGAGCAGGAAGAGATAGAAGCGATCCTTGCTTCTTTAAGCGCACAGACGGCTGCACACACGGATACGCTTGCGGGTAACCAGAAGGCTATGACCATGCTGGACTTTATTTTTGCCAAAGCCTCCCTTGCCATGGAACAGAATGCCTCTAAACCGATTCTCAACACAGAACACCGAATACACATCCGTAAAGGAAGGCATCCTCTGTTGGATAAACACAAAGTCGTTCCCGTAGACATCCTCTTAGGAATAGACTTTGACCTCTTGATCGTCACAGGCCCCAATACTGGCGGTAAGACTGTGGCTTTAAAGACAGTGGGGCTCCTTACCTTGATGTGTCAGGCCGGTTTGCATATCCCGGCGCTTGACCGCTCGGAACTTTCCATTTTCCGGGAAGTGTACGCGGATATCGGTGACGAACAGAGTATTGAACAGAGTCTCAGTACCTTTTCCTCCCACATGACGAACATTGTCTCCATTTTAAAAGAAGCGGATGCGGATTCCCTCTGCCTTTTTGATGAATTGGGGGCAGGTACGGATCCCACGGAAGGAGCGGCGCTTGCCATCTCTGTACTGGATTATCTACACAGCCGGGGCATCCGCACCATGGCCACCACCCATTACAGCGAGTTGAAGGTTTACGCCCTCTCCACGGAATTTGTGGAAAATGCATGTTGTGAATTTAATGTGGAGACTTTACAGCCCACTTACCGCCTTTTGATCGGCATTCCCGGTAAGAGCAACGCTTTTGCCATTTCTTCCAAGCTGGGATTACCGGATCATATCATAGAAGATGCCAGGCGACATATCACGGAGGACAAAGAAAGTTTTGAAGACTTGTTGGCCAACCTGGAAAACAGCCGCCTTACCATTGAAAAGGAACAGTTAGAGATAGAAGCCTACAAGCGCGAGATTGAAGCCCTGAAAAAGCGGCTGGAATCCAAGCAGGAGAAGATTGACCAGTCCCGCGATCGTATCCTCCGGGAAGCCAATGAAGAAGCCCGTGAAATCCTACAAAATGCCAAAGAGATAGCGGACGAGACCATCCGCGCATTCCAGAAGGCAGGCCCCGCCGTTTCCCTCAAAGATTTGGAAAAATCCCGGCAGAAAGTGCGGGATAAAATTTCTGAAAAAAATGAGAAACTGGCGTTGAAAAACGATAAGGCTGCCCATAAAGCGTTAAAACCCAACCAAATCAAACTGGGCGACAGCGTCAAGATCATCTCCATGGGGCTCAAGGGCACTGTCAGTTCTCTGCCCGACAAGAGCGGCCGGCTTTTCGTCCAATGCGGCATCATCCGCTCCCAGGTAGCCCTGGACGATCTGATGCTGATCGAGGAAGAGACCATAAACACCGGTAAGATGCAGCGCACCTCTTCCGGTAAACTTAAGATGTCCAAGAGTTACACCGTTTCCACAGAAATCAATCTGTTGGGAAAGACCGTGGACGATGCGCTCTCAGAACTGGATAAATACCTGGATGACGCTTATCTTGCCCATCTGCCCAGTGTGCGGATCGTACACGGTAAAGGCACCGGCGCCCTACGCAACGCGGTGCAGAATTATCTGCGCAAAAACAAAATCATAAAAAGTTACAGACTGGGTGAGTTTGGTGAGGGAGACGCCGGCGTTACGATTGCGGAGTTTAAACAATAAAAAAGGTAACTTCCTTCGGAATTAACCTTACGAGGACCGCTTCGCGGCCTCGGCATTAAAGTAATCTGATGTAATCCACTTATAGGAGGGATTAAAATGGTTAATCGACAAAAAATCTTAATTGTAGATGACGACAACAACATTGCAGAATTGATCTCACTTTATCTGACCAAAGAATGTTTTGAGACCATGATCGTCAATGACGGAGAGTCTGCCCTGACAGCGGTGGACAGTTTTGCCCCGAACCTGATGCTCCTGGATCTGATGCTGCCGGGCATAGACGGCTACCAGGTCTGCCGCGAGGTCCGCTCCAAATCTTCCCTGCCCATCATCATGCTCTCCGCCAAAGGCGAGGTATTTGATAAAGTGCTGGGCTTAGAACTGGGCGCCGACGACTATATGGAAAAACCTTTTGATTCCAAGGAATTAGTGGCCCGTGTGAAAGCCGTACTGCGCCGCTATAAACCGATAACCGAACAGCCAAAAGCTTCCGATGTCAAGAGTGTGGAATATCCGGACTTGATCATCAACCAGACAAACTACTCCGTCATTTACATGGGAAAGACCATCGAGATGCCGCCGAAGGAACTGGAACTCCTCTATTTCCTGGCTTCTTCCCCCAATCATGTCTTTACGAGAGAACAGCTTTTGGATCAGATCTGGGGCTATGAGTACATCGGAGATACCCGCACGGTAGACGTACATATCAAACGGCTTCGTGAAAAGATTAACGATCATGAGAGCTGGCGGATTGCCACTATTTGGGGCATTGGTTATAAATTTGAATCCAAAACACCCTAACCCATACGAGGAAAAATATATGAAAAAAATGAAATGGTTTGTTTTGGGTGGAATTCTCACAGTTATATTATATTTAATAGGAATTGGAACATACACTCGACTGTCATCCGATCCCATTATATTCTTTGCCTCACTTTTCATTGGAATCATTGTAGTCTCTATTGTTTGTGTGGCATCTGTCATTAAAGCACAGGAATATCTAGATAGGTTTACTGTGTTTTTGGGGGGAATGGTATGGTATCTAGGAATTATAATTTTTTCAATATTTGGCCCGACATTCATTGATAGAAGTATTTCTTATCATATTGCCTTTTATGCTGTAGAAGAAAATTACATATATATAGAAGATATTGAAGAAACCCTTTCCAACGAAATTGTTGAAAAGCGCATACACGATGCACTCGCAACTGGCGTTCTTACTGTAAATGACGACGGCAGCATCAGCCCTACGTTAAAAGCAAAATTAATTTATTATACATTGAAGCCTCTTGGAGAATTGACCAATTCGATGGACACCTACAATAACATGAAAGAAGATTTTAAAAATGCAGGAACAAATCAAAAATAAGGCTTGGAAATACAAACATGAGTTATTCTTATGCTTGGCCGGAATAGTTTATTTTGTATTTTTGTTAAAATATTATCTGATTGATTACAATGTTCCAGATTTTAAATTATACTATGATATGTCATCTGCCGGGAAATTGGCTCAGGATGGATTTTCTTCGCTTTTTATATGGTTTGCTTCATTTGGGGCTGCATGTTATAAACAACTCAACGTATTTAGCTTGATCTTAATGACCTTAGCACTACTAAACACTTCCTTTTTTATAAATGGAATGTTTGTTAATAAAAATATCCTTTATGCAGTATCTTTAGCGTCTTTATATTCATGCAGTGTATTTTATTATTTTTACGGAAAAATTTTTTATGATTTTCCATTTACAGCATTTTGCTACAGCTTATGTCTTTTAACAACATTAAAATTATTTAAAAATATTAAAAAAGATAAAAATATCTATAAAAAATGGTGGCTTTTATCAGCTTTAATGGGATTTACTCTATCATGGAAACCTTATAATATTTTTTGTATTGCAGGTCTGTGCTTTCTTTTGTTAATAAGAAATGAAAGCAGAAATTTCTTATTAACTATAATGTGCTCAATCAAAAAGCTTACTAAATCTCTTGTCCTATTTATATTGGGATATGTATGTGGAAATTACAATTTACTAATTAATCCAAAAGAAACCTTGATAGGACTTACTGCATATCCAGCAAATAGTCAATTCTATCAATTTTTATACGCAAAGACAAAAATACAATGGGATCATATAAATGATTTACCCTTTAATCTGTCAGTGATGACAGTTTTAACTATGACAATCTTCCTATTTGTACTACCGATATTATTAAATAAGTTTAAATACTTAAGCATATCTTTTTTCATGACCATTTGTCTTTATATTTACATAGAAGGATTTTCCCCTGGATATGCTTGGCATGGGTTTCCCTTTGGTTTATTTATTGTTACATTTGTCATATTTCTGCTGTCCGATCAAAAAGTATGCAAGGAAAAAATCAGGATGGTTCCTGTCTATTTTGCAATAGTAATACAGATAATTGTATGCTTTTTATTTTACATTCCCTTACAAGATCGCTGGTATCGTACTACAGAAGAGGCCATCAATATTATGGAACAACAGGAACCAGAAATCTATAAGGATGTTTGCACATTAATCAGTAAAATTAGTAAATCCTATTATATAATTGACCAACCAATAAAGCGATACAAACCTATTGCTGGCGAACTGAAAAATTATACAGGTCCCGGCATACAAAATACATATTTTATGGCAAATAATTATTACTTAGCTACTCCATTAAAAGCAACAAATTATACTGACTGGTGTTTACTCGAACAGCAAGATAATTATTCTGATAATCCTACTGTGTATCAATACGTGATTTGGATTGTTCCGGACTGTTTTAAAACAATGTCCGATGTTGCCGACATACATATGTATGATAATATGCAGCTTGTGGATATGATTCACGGAAAACATTACTCTGTCTATTTATATAAAAAATAATATATTTTGCCTATCAAAAAACATTCACGGGGGTAACTATGAGAAAAACACTATATCTCAAATTAATACTCGCCTATATCATTTTCGGATTATTTGGGTTCGTTGTCGTAGCTACCTTTGTCTCCGACATGACCATCAGTCATCTGACCAAAGAAAAAGCGGATGCCCTCTACCGGGAAGCAACACTGATTGCCAATACCTACGCCACCGACCTGTATAATTCCGAGGCTTCCCTGGAAGCCGTCAAATCACAGCTGGATGCCCTGGACACATACCTTGACGCCACTATCTGGATCATCAACCCTTCCGGCCGTATGGTCTTGGATTCTTCGGCCCCCGTGGACGTGGAGAATGAAGTGGTGATCGAGAATTTCGATCCCACCATCACCGCTGGCTCTTACTATACGGAGGGAAATTTTTTTCAGACATTTAATGAAGAAATGTTGAGCGTATTTGCGCCCATCACTTCCAACTATAAGGTGAAAGGTTATGTAGTCATCCATGCTTCCATGATTGGTATACAGGAAGAGACGAATCAGCTTCTGAATATCTCTTATCTGATGCTGATCATTCTCTTTTTGCTGTCGCTGATCATCCTGATTTTCTTTACAGAGATTATCTATATCCCTCTGCGTAAGATCACAGAGGCGACAGAGCAGTATGCCAGCGGCAACATGCACTATGAATTTAGTGTGGAGAGTGAGGACGAGATGGGCTATCTGGCCGCCACACTCTCCTATATGGCCAGCGAAATTGCCCGTTCCGAGGACGATCAGAAAAAATTTGTTGCCAACGTTTCCCACGATTTCCGCTCGCCCTTAACCTCCATCAGCGGCTACCTAAAGGCGATGATCGACGGCACGATTCCGCCGGAACAATATGAAAAATATCTTACCATCGTATTAAATGAGACAGAACGTCTCACCAAGCTGACCAACAGCCTGCTGACGCTCAATAACCTGAATACCAAGGGAATGATGCTGAACAGGTCGGACTTTGATATCAATACGATCATCCGTAATGTGGCCGCTTCCTTTGAGGGAACCTGCCGCCAGAAGATGATCGGTATCGAACTTGTACTCACGGGCGATGAAATGTATGTGGTTGCAGATATGGATAAGATTCAACAAGTTCTTTATAATCTGTTGGACAATGCTATTAAATTCAGCCATCACAATTCCGTGATCAAACTGGAAACAACAGAAAAGCACAATAAGATTTTTGTCAGCGTCAAAGATTCCGGCATCGGAATACCCAAGGATGACCTGAAACTGATATGGGACCGCTTTTATAAATCGGATTTATCCCGCGGCAAGGACAAAAAAGGAACCGGGCTCGGTCTGTCCATCACCAAAGAGATTATTCAATCCCATGGGGAAAATATCAATGTCATAAGCACAGAAGGGGTAGGAACAGAGTTTATCTTCTCACTGCCCAAGTCTGAGGTTGAGGATGATGATTGAAATACATCATCCTTTTTAATTTACCATGCATGTTTTCCGGTATTAATTAGACTATCTATGTCGATGAATGCATTTTCTATTCTTTCTGTATGATACCCCCAATAATTATCATAAATTTCCTGTGTTATACCACATCTATCCCACTCTTCCAATACGGCCCCTGAGTACATATCTTTATATGACGCATAACATTCCAATAGATATATAAAAAATTTCATTTCTTCTGTCATTTTATTCACCCCGAATGTAAATGGAATTACATGGATTTCCCGTAATCTTTTCCGACTCCCAAATCTCTAAAATAGCTCCCGCTCCATATTCAGACAGACCACATTCTGCGTCTTCCAACATTTCATGTGTTTTGGAAGAAACAAATTCTCGCAAGGCAGTCATAAGACTGTATCCATATTTATCCGCTATCATTTTGACAACTTCTTCATTGTAATAATCTATAACCTCTGGTTCTAATCGCTTCATATCTCAACCGCCTCCATGAAAGACAGGATTTTGAGTGCTCTCTCCGTTTTAAAAGCATATTGATCTTTCAGCTTTTGAGGAAGTAATAGTTGAATCGCAATATTTTCCGGAAAATATCCTTTTATATAATTATTCACAGTACGAATTGCTTGATCATTTGCTACCGGTCCGATGACAATATCATATGTCACATCCATAATTTTGCCTGTACGATTCGCAGAAACATATCTGAGCCACTCTTCATCTGGCAAATGAAATGATAAAATATCTAACCCTTCCATTTTATCTTCTTCTACATTAAAAACCGAAACCAAAGGCACATTTTCACCACGATTTTTCGCAGTACGAACTGCCCACTTTTTTGCCTGCTCAAAATCACTGGTAAGATAAAACCCTGCACCAAAATCTAGCAATCTTTTTGTCGGAATAAGCATTGGCTCTTTAATCTCTATATTACTGCCATGATATAAATTCATTTTTCTTCCTTTCCTAAAACAAGCAGTTTTCTAATGCTGATACAGACAGTTTCATTTCTCTCCCCACGAAAGCCGATGCAATTCTCCCGCCATCTGCATACCTGCAAAATGATTCTGCCTAAGCGCCTCATACAAAACAACCGCCACAGAATTGGCCAAATTTAACGACCGTATTTCCTCCAGCATGGGAATGCGGATGCAGGTCTCTTCATGCTCCACCAGTATCTCCTCCGGAATCCCGGCGCTCTCTTTGCCAAACATAATATAGTCATCCGGACCGAATGATACATCGGAATAGACCTGTCTCGCTTTCGTGGTAGCAAACCAGATCTTGGCATCCGGGTGCTTTTCCCGGAACTCCTGATAATTGATATAACGAGTCACATCCAGATGTTCCCAGTAATCCATCCCCGCGCGTTTGATAGACTTTTCATCGAGCCGGAATCCCAAAGGCTCGATCAGATGAAGCGCCGTACCTGTTGCTACACAGGTACGGCCGATATTTCCCGTATTGGCCGGAATCTCCGGCTGATGTAAAATGATGTTCATAAGCCTCCGAATCAACGTGCCTCGGCACGGAGTCTCTCCACGAAATCCGCCAGTTTCCCGATCGCCAGCTTCAGGCTGTCGAGGGAATATGCATAGGATATCCGCAGATACCCCTCACCGCAGTCCCCAAACGCCGTACCCGGCACCACTGCCACTTTTTCTTCATTCAAAAACCGCTCCGCAAATTCCTCGCTGGTCATGCCAAACTCCTTGATGCAAGGGAACACATAGAACGCCCCGAAAGGCTCGAAGCACTCCAATCCCATTTCCTGAAAGGCATGCATCAGGTAACGTCTTCTCTGGTTATAGGCCGTCCGCATTTCCTGCACATCCGCATCGCCATTGCGCAGCGCTTCTACCGCCGCATACTGACTGGTGGTAGGTGCGCACATGATCGCAAATTGATGGAGTTTCACCATCTGTTCCAGAATTTCTCTGGGACCGCAGGCATAACCCAATCTCCATCCCGTCATGGCATAAGCCTTGGAGAATCCGTTGATCAGGATGGTCCTCTCCCGCATCCCCTCCATCTCTATGATAGACACATGCTTTTCTTTATAAGTCAATTCCGCATAAATCTCGTCAGACATGACAAGTATGTCATGTTTTCTGATCACTTCTGCAATCTCTTCCAGATCCTTCCGCTCCATAATGGCTCCCGTAGGGTTATTCGGGAAAGGAAGGATTAGGATCTTGGTCTTTTCTGTGATGGCGTCTTCCAACTCTTGTGCTGTCAGTCGAAATTCGTTCTCCGCTTTCAATTCGATAACGACCGGCACCCCGCCTGCCATAATAGCACAGGGCTCGTAGGAAACGAAACTGGGCTGTGGAATCAACACCTCATCCCCCGGATTGATCACCGCCCGCAGTCCGATATCAATGGCCTCGGAACCGCCCACCGTAATCAACACTTCATGCAGGGGATCGTATGTAACGCCCTGTTTTCTCTTGATATAATTACAGATTTCTTCCCGCAGTTCTTTTAAACCGCTGTTGGACGTATAGAAGGTACGTCCTTTCTCCAAGGAATAAATACCTTCGTCCCGAATATGCCAGGGTGTATCGAAATCCGGCTCGCCCACGCCGAGGGAGAGCGCGTCTTCCATCTCGCTGACGATATCAAAGAACTTTCGGATCCCCGAAGGTTTCAAGTTTACAGCTTGTTTTGACAACATATCTCTCACGGTGTCACCTTCTCTCTGGTATCTTCATATTTCTTAGCCAGGATCGTCCCATGATCCTTATATTTCTTGAGTATAAAATGAGTCGCTGTGCTCAAAACGGAATCCAGCGTTGACAGCTTGTCGGACACAAACCCGGAAATCTCTTTCAGGGACTTGCCCTCCAATGTAACGAGCAGATCATATCCACCGGAGATCAAGTAGACGGACGTCACCTCCGGATATTTGTAGATACGCTCCGCGATGTTATCAAACCCCTGTCCTCTCTGGGGTGTCACGCGCACCTCGATCAATGCAGACACTTTCTCAATGGAAGTCTTTTCCCAGTCGATCATGGTGTGGTATCCGCAGATAATCCCTTCGTTCTCCATTGCTTCCAGTTCGTTGACCACATCGATCTCCTCAACGCCCAGGATGACCGCCAGTTCCTTTAAATCAATACGGCTGTTTCTTTCCACAATCGCCAACAATTCTTCTCTCATGATTTTTCCTCCTCTTTTTTACTGAAAATATGATATATCTGATCTGTCTTCGGCATGTCTAAAAAGCGCTTTTCCTCGCCATTATACAGTATCCGGTCATTGCTGTCAGTTGTTTTTCCGACTATAATGGCCGGTATTCCTGCTTCGGCAAGATCTGTCACCAGCTTTTCCCCGTCCTGCGCCGTCATGATCAGACAGCCGCCCGACAAAAGTTCATAGGGATTTAATGAAAAATATTCGCAGATCTCTATGGTCTCCTGCCGCACAGGTAATTTCTTAAGATCAACATACAGTCCAACGCCTGCTCCGGACGCCATCTCCCACAGAGCGGCGAATATTCCGCCCCTTGAGACATCGTGCATACCGCAAACGCCGGACTTCACGGCGGTGGCGGCCTCCGGTATGACTGACAGATATCTGTCATAATCGGCTGCATCCTCTATCATCCGTGTGGGGAATCTCTGACACAATTCTTCCCGGTATCGTTTTGCGAGCCGTGCTGTTCCTTCCAGTCCAATCCATTTGCTTATCACAATGTCCTGACCGGGCGCCGTCCCTGACAGATATTCCTTCTGCGCATGCATCCTTTGTCCGATGCCCGTCACTGTCATCACCGGTTCCCTAACGACTTGCGTTACTTCGGTGTGTCCGCCCAGAATCTCCACCTGCTGTCCGCTGCATATCTCCTCCGCCTGCTCCATCATCTGCGCGAGTTCCGGCTCCTGTGTCTCTTCCGGCAGTAAAATTGTAAGCAGCACTCCCACCGGCTTTGCTCCGACAACCGCCACATTATTGAGCGCCATGGGGATTGCATAACGGCCAAGTTCCGTAAGCGGAGCCGATACCGGCGTTGTGGAGACCACGGTCTCCATGCCGGCTGACTGCGTCAAAATGGCGCAGTCTTTCCCTATCCCTGCGCCACTTACTACTTCTTCCCTGTGTGTCTTTATCTTTCTAAGGACAGAACGTTTCAAAACGTTCTCCGATATTTTTCCTTGTCTCATCTTCTCTATGCCTAACCGTATCCGGACACTTACTCTGCCGGCACCTCTGCTGGGGCTACTTCCGCCAGAGGCATCTCCGGTATCTGTCCCGCCGCAATAGCCTCCGCCTGCGCCTGTAACGCAGCTTCCTGCGCTGCAGCGGCGTCCTTATATGCCTTGGATACTGCCTTGACCTCATCCACGCTGTTTGTTGCCACCGCCGCCATAATGGCATTATAGGCTCCCGGATCGTCAGTTGCCACACCCACGGTCGCGCTTCTGGGCGCCTTCATATAGGAACTGCTGTTGATCTGTTCCCGGCTCACTTCCACACCGTTTTCCTTCACGACCTTCCACAACTGCGCCTTATATCCCACATGGGCGGACTGTACCACGCAATAGCCCAATGGCAGGGACGCGTCTGTATAGATTACCTCCGTATCGGGCGCTGTACGTTCCAACACAACGCTTTCATACTCTACTTCGCGATTACTGTCCCTGTCTTCCACCCCGTAAATCGTAAAGGTAATCTTCTTTTCCGGTGTCGTATAGCCCTCTATATAGATGGGATATTCCCGGTTATTCTTAAACTTAAAATCCTTGCCCGATGACTCTGCAATGGCCGCGTCCGCGGATGGATCCACATAGGTCACGATCATGGAATGATTATATCGTTCCGTCACCTCAAGTTCTGCCCGGAGCACCGCATTATACAGGGTGGTAGATACCTGACAGATACCGCCGCCCAGACTGTCTACCACCTGTCCGTTTAAATAGGAGCCCGCCATATAATAGCCGTTGGCTTCCGAAAAAGGCGATACCGCCTCATAGGCCGAAAATTCCTCACCCGGATACAGCGTTGTGCCGTTGATCAGACTGCAGCCATTGGCCACATTGGCGCTCCTCGATCCGCCGGAGGTAGAATAACTGGTGGTAAAAGTGCCAAGCACGTCCTTAACCATCGCCAGGCTTTCCGCCGTTCCCTGGGGTTCATCCACTACCACCGCCAATTCCACATCGCAGGCGCTTCCGTTCCAATCCTCGGTCAGATATTCGTATACCGAATCCACGGAGGCATCCACGTCCACTACCTTACCCATCTCACCTTCCGTAATCTGAAAGCCTTCTTCCGTCTTGGTCAGCGTGGCGTTGACTGCTTCCTTATTATACTGCTGCGCATTTTCTTCGATCAAGCTGCGGATCTTATCTTTATCAAACGCAAAAGTGACCTGATATATCTTATTCTTATATTCCAGGTCTTTCAACTCTTTATAGCAGCGCAGAATATCCCCGTCCCTGCCAAAACTTGTCACCTCATCGAGGATTTCTTCATTGCCCCACTTAAGTCCGAGGTCCGCGGCCGTTGCCACGATCTCCCCCTCTTCCTCGATATGAAGCGTAATCTGCACATCCTGAAAGGAATCGACATAGTCTTCAATTTCTTTCCTTGCTTCTTCCGGCGACTTGTTGGCAAGATCAATATCATTGACATAAATGCCCCGATGAATGACTGTCTCTCTAGCCTGTGCTGGCACACCGACAGACAATGCCGCCACGAATATCGTCAGTAACAGCCCGAATCCCTTTTTCATAAAACCCCTCTCTCCCCGCAGGAATTGCCTGCCCGGAGAATCTGTGATAAAATAAACCTGATCATTTACCTTATAATGCACCAACAATCAATGGAATGATCATTGCTAGAACCACAATAATAATGATAACGGAAGAGATGATCTTCCTTGTTTTTCTATTAAACATTCTATAAAACCTCCATACTCACTGAAAGGAATTATATATGAATTTCTTGATTTTTGCAAGCACTGTCGTATTTGGTTTCATAATCGCCATAGCGGTCTCCAAAAGCAATAAAACGGCCGCCGCCCAGCAGCAAAAATACTGGCAAAGGGAAATGGCCGCCAACAATACCAGACGCAAACCCCTGGACGACCTCGACTATATCAAACTGCCTATGGAGATCTTCCCCATGGACCTGCTGCCAGACGTCCCCAAGGTCAATGATTACCGGCAGATCATCCTCTCTCTCTCAGAATGCCCTATCGTCAATTTTACAGGCATTTCCAACACAGACCTGAAACTGCGCTACGGCGCGCCCAACATTGAACTCCTGACCTCCTATGATCAGAATTATACGCTGTTAGTCAGGACTGTGCAGCAGTGGGCGCAGGCGCTCTATGATGCCGGTTACCTGGCGGAGGCTTGTCAGCTTCTGGAATTTGCCGTATCCACGGGAACGGATGTAAGCGGAACATACCGTTTGCTGTGCGAAATCTACCGCAAACAGGGAACCCCGGATAAGATTGCCGGGCTTCTTCCCATCGCAGAGTCCCTGAACTCAGCCATGAAGAAACCTATCGTCCGTATTTTAGAAGAAGCTGATCAATCTTCCTGCTAGCTTCGCTGCGCGTCAGACTTTCAATCTCATAATCTACTATCAGTTTATGCTTGTCCACCAGTTTATATAACTGTTCTTTCTGCGGAATGGTCAGTGGCGTATCGCGCTTTGCCTTGTAAAGAAGCTGTTTGGGCCGAAAGAGGCTCTCCTCGCCTTCCTGTTCTTCTTTCTCATAGAAATCCTGAACGAGTCTCCCATACAATGCCGCCGTAGCTTTCGCATCCTCCAACGCCCTGTGCGCGCTGTGCGGAATCTGGTAATACTGACAGAGATGACCGAGACTCCGGCTTTCTAAGTCCTGCAGATATTTGCGCGCAATCTTTAAGGTATCAATCCCCAGCCTCTCGAAGGTCAATCGCTCATTCACAGCCGCCTTTTTGAGAAAAGAGAAGTCAAACAGTACGCTGTGTCCCAACAACACCTTGTCTTTTACAAAATCAAGAAATTCCGGCAATATCTCGTCTATCTTCGGGGCGTCTACAAGCTGCTCATCCCGGATTCCGGTCAGTTCCACAATCCGTTCCTCCAATTTTCTTCGCGGATTAACAAAACTTTCCCACTGTGCCGTAATCTGTCCAGCTTCCACTCTTACCGCACCGATCTCAATAATTTTGTCCCGCTTGGGATCCAGTCCCGTTGTCTCCAAATCAATACATACATAGGAATCCGTCACTTGTATTCTCCATTCCTTCTCTTCATACTTCCCCAAATCTCAAAATCCAGAAACAAGCTGACACATCTTAGAGAATGCCCGTATTTGGGACATTCTCTTATGCGAACACTATCCCAGCTTCATAAGTCAATACATCTCTTGTTCTATAATCAAACACCATCAGCACAGGTTCCCCGCAGGGTTCTGTATCCGGCGTCAGTTCATCCCACCACACCGGATACCGGAAGACTTCCGCATGCGTCATCTTACTCATCTGTCGACTGTCATAACCCACATAAGCAGGCAGATTCTGTCTATCTGACTCCTCTTTTCTATAAAACTCCCTGAGTTTTTCCTTATAAACAGCCTTTGCCGCTTCCTCCTCCGGCGCAAAGGCAGGCCGATTCTTCACATGCTCCCGTAAATAAAAATCAAAAACCAGCACTTCCCTGCAGAGCCGCTCCTTTTCCTTAGACATGACAGACATCATAAACGCAAGCAGCGCCTGATAACGGACCGCCCGCGCCTGTGCCTGCGCCAGATATCCCTCTCTCCTGCAAAACTTGGCCAGCGCCAGATACAGTGAAAACGGATTAGGGAACACCCGCCCCAGAAGACGCATCGAATGACTAAACTGTCCGCTGTTATAATAAATCTCCACCATCTCTTCCACTTCTTTGAAAAGAAGTATCTTTTCATAGGGAAGCCATCTGGTAGATAATACCTCATAGGGCGGTACGGACAGATATTGTATCCCATAGGCATCCGCCATATTATACATATGAGAACCCTTCAGCACTTTCAAAAAGCCCAACTGCAGTTGGTGGGGCTGCATATTATACACTTCGTTAAATGAACGGATAAAACTCTCATAGTCTTCATAAGGCAGCCCGGCAATTAAATCCAAATGGATATGAATGTTATGACACTGCTTGATCTGCGCGACCACTTCCCGAAGCCGCTCCATATCCGCATAACGACGGATTTCCCGCAGGCTTTCCAGATTTGTCGTCTGCACGCCGATCTCCATCTGAATATATCCCGGTCTCATACGGGAGAGAAGTTCTATCTCCTCCTGTGTGAGGATATCAGCCTCTATCTCAAAGTGAAAATTAGTGACACTATTGTCATTTTCTAACAAATACCGCCAGATTTCGGCAGCATGTTTATGATTGCAGTTAAATGTCCTATCCACAAATTTTACCTGCGCCACGCGCTGGTCTAGGAAAAACTGCAGCTCCCTTTTCACCACATCCATATCCCGGAAACGCACCGTCTTATCTATGGAAGAAAGACAGTAACTACACCGGTATGGACAGCCCCTGCTACTCTCATAATAGATGATTCTATTGGTAAAGACAGAAAGATCACTATAAAGAAACGGTACTTTGGACAAGTCCAACAATTCCCGCTCCTCAGTCCTCACAATCCCTTCCTGCCTGTATACGATGCCCCGAATCTCGGAAAGTTCCTGTGTCCCTTCTACCAGTTCCCGGAAAGTCTCCTCGCCCTCGCCCACCATGATTCCCTTCACCATGGGAAACTGACACAAAATCTGCTCCGGATTATAAGACACCTCCGGACCGCCCAGCCAGATTTGTGTCTGCGGCAGAATCTTAGGGATCTCTCTCAACAGCATCGACACAAGTTCCCAATTCCATATATAACAGGAAATTGCAAGCATATCTGGTCCCTGTCTGTATAGATCCGCCAGAATTTCCTCCCGGCGATGATTGATCGTATACTCCGCAATGTCAATCCGCCGGTCCTCTATCTGCCCTGCATACGCTTTCAGACTATACAGCGCCGGATTGGAATGAATATATTTTGCATTGATTGCCACCAACAGGATTTTCATGGATAGTTTCAGATTCCTTTTCTTTTGATCATCAGATAGTAGGAGTATATCACAGTCTGTTTTCTTCTATCTATTGTAAATTAACTTATCGTTAATTCTTATCATGTATTATAATACCATAATTAATGAATCGTGTAATCTTCTATATATACACTTTCTTTAATAAATTATCACTACATATTGTGTTTTTTTATAAAAAATACAAGAGTTTTGGGGAGTATTACATGAAATTATTCCATATCGAATATTCTTATTAAAAATTAGAATATTTTTTCATTAAAAATCAACTACAATTACAAAAAGGGTGTGCGAATGAAGACAAGGATAAGGGAATTACGATTAGAGAGAAATCTGACACAGCAAACTTTGGCAGATCATCTGGGAATCAATCAGACGAGCTTAAGCAAAATTGAGCGTGGTACAAGTACTCCGGATGGAATGCTTTTGGTTGCCCTTGCCAGGACTTTCCATGTCACAATCGACTATATTCTATTTCTTTCTGAAGAACGTCTAAATGCAGACTATTTATTAGCTGACAATATGTTTCATCTCAAGAAATATCAGCATCTTATCGCCGTTTATCAGAAAATGAATCAAAAACAGCAGGAATATTGTTACAACTTTCTTTGCAGTATGCTGGGCATGAATGAGGAACTGTAAGGACCAGAACCTAACGTCATGGTGAATCCATGCCTTTCATATTATAAACTACTCATGTCATTTCTATCGGTCTGACAACCTCCTGTTAATGAAACCTAAAATTGTCAGATACGGTCTATACGCTGTCAAGCGTATCTAAAAGGCGGAATCCAAAGATTCCGCCTCACTTCATATCATTTATATATCATCTGCCGTATTTATCCATATACGAAATATTACTCCATATGCCTGACGGTTTTCCTGACACTTACAGGGATGCCGCAAATTTATCAAAAGCTGCCTGCCCTACTTCATCCCGCTTATAAACGCCCGCATCCTCAAGTACCTGCATAAACACATTGCCAATCTCTTTGTGCAGGATTTCCATGATGTTATCCCGGTTCACATCCTGGTATCCAGGCAGGAACTCCTCCACCCAGTCCGCATGTTTTTCCAGTTCCTCATCTTTACGGATATCGGCGCCCGACACAATGGCTTCCGCCAGATGTTCCATCTCACCTTTGAGTCTGGCTGGAAGCACCGCCAGCCCCATGACTTCGATCAGACCGATGTTCTCCTTTTTAATATGGTGCAGATTAGCATGGGGATGATACACACCCAGCGGATGCTCCTCCGTTGTAATGTTGTTGCGCAGTACCAGATCCAGTTCAAATCGGTCGCCGCGTTTTCTGGCAATCGGCGTGATCGTATTATGCGGTTCCCCGTCTGTCTCAGCATAAATAAATACCGCTTCATCGCTGTACCCGCGCCATTTTTCCAGAATCACATCCGCCAGCGCCACCAGCCTGTCAGAATCCTGATGCGATATGCGGATCACCGACATTGGCCATTTCACGATCCCAGCCTCCACATCCTCAAAACCCTTGACCGTAAAGGTTCTCTCCACAGGCGCCTTGGCCATGGCAAATTCATAGCAGCCGCCCTGGAAATGATCGTGGCTTAAGATAGAACCGCCCACGATCGGCAGGTCCGCATTGGAACCCACAAAGTAATGGGGAAACTGCTTCACAAAATCAAACAACTTGCAAAAAGTGTCATGTTCAATCTTCATCGGTATGTGCTTAGAATTAAACACGATACAGTGCTCGTTATAATACACATACGGGGAGTACTGAAAACCCCAGTGGCTACCATTAATGGTCACCGGAATCACTCTGTGGTTCTGCCTGGCCGGATGATTGATCCTTCCGGCATAGCCTTCGTTTTCCATACACAGAAGGCACTTGGGATAACCGCTCTGCTTCGCGTTCTTGGCCGCCGCAATCGCCTTGGGATCCTTCTCCGGTTTAGAGAGATTGATCGTGATATCCAGATTGCCATATTTCGTGGCAGAAACCCATTTCTGATCTTTCTTGATGCGATAGCGTCTGATATAGTCCGTATCCTGACTCAATTTATAGAAATAATCTGTCGCTTCCTTGGGATCTCTCTCATATTTCTCATGAAACTTCCCGATCACCTCGCTTGGGCGCGGCACCAGCATACTCATAATCTTCGTGTCAAAAAGATCCCGGTACACAACGCCGTTTTCCGAAAGAATGCCCTGTTCATAAGCGTAATCCAACATTTCCCCGAGAATCCTCTCCAGGTCATCTTCGTTTACTTCCAGTTTCTCATCGCTCTCTTCCAGCTCATCCAGTGCAAACAATTCCAGGAGTCTGTTCGTTGTATAAATCTGATCCGCTTCTTCAATCAGACCAGTCATAAGACCGTACTGCACAAGTTCCCTGATATTTTTCTGAATCATCTTTTCTTCCTCCATGATCCTGCCATACGCTATCATTTTGATGTAGGAAAAACTGCATCCCTGGACTTCTTAATTATATTTTCTGTGGCCCGTCTCCAATCTCCACCACATAGAAATCCGCCGTTTTGCCAACGCGCTCCTGATAGGCCGCGCCCACTTTTTCCTTAAACTGCTCTACCGCCTCATCCTTCACAATGCTGACCGTACAGCCGCCGAACCCGCCGCCTGTGATTCTCGAACCGATAACGCCTTCCACTTTCCAGGCTTCTTCCACAAGCACATCAATCTCCCCACAGGACACCTCATAGTCATCCCGCAACGATACGTGAGAAGCATTCATCAACTCGCCGAATAATTTCAAATCATTATTCTTAAGCGCCTCTACCGCACGGATGGTCCTCTGGTTTTCGTAGACCGCATGTTTCGCCCTTCTTACTCGAACTTCATCCTTAATCGCACACTTATACTCCTCAAACTCTTCCTCGGTCAGATCGCCGAGCCCCGCTATCTTCACTACGGTCTGTAATTCCGAGAGCGCCTTTTCACACTCACTGCGTCTTACATTATATTCCGAATTGACAAGGGAATGTTTCACATTGCTGTTGGTCACCACGATCTTCGCCCCATCCAGCACCAGCGGCGCATACTGATAAGACAGATCCGCCGTATCCAAAAAGATGGCGTTGTCTTTCTTACCCATAGCGGAAGCGAACTGATCCATGATACCGCAGTTCATCCCATTAAAGTTGTTCTCCGAATACTGACCAATCTTCGCCAGATCAATATTCGTCACCTCGAATCCATACAGATCCCTCAGATAAAAACCTGTCAGTACTTCCAAAGATGCTGAGGATGACAATCCCGAACCGTTGGGAATGTTGCCGTTTAAAACAATATCCAGCCCACAGTCCATCTTCATGCCCCGCTCTGCAAAAGCCCACATAACACCCTTCGGATAATTCGTCCAGCCTGCCGCATCGGAGGGCGTCAGATCATCCAGACTGCTCTCGATGATTCCCAGGGACTCAAAATTCATGGAATAGAAACGAAGCTTCCTGTCCGTTCTCTTTTTGACAGCCGCATAGGTTCCGATCGTCAGAGCGCAGGGAAAAACATGCCCGCCATTATAATCCGTATGCTCGCCAATCATATTCACGCGCCCCGGTGCGAAATATACATTGGCTCCCTCTGCACTGCCATAGATTTCTTCAAACTTTTTTAATACTGTCTCCTTCATAGCTGCTCTCCCTTTCCCTGTTATATTCCTTGTTTAATGTTAAATTTACCTTCCGCAGTGTTACTCGAAAACCTTTGATTTTCTCGTTCTTGTATATTTACATCTTAGTAAATATTTTTGTATCTTAAAATATCCCTTTGTTACATAAACCTGTCAAAATGTTATTTTATTGATCTGATTGATGAACTCCTCCACCTGCCGCAGATATTCTCGGTTTCTCCTTGTCTCACCTTTTTGCATTTCCTTGCGGTAATTGCTGGGCGACATTTTTTTCATCTGCCGAAACGCTTTCGTAAACACCAGCGGATCCTTGTAACCGCACGACAGGGCTATGCTCTCGATTGGAATGGAGGTTAGCTGCAGAAGTTCCGTTGCCTTTGTGATCCTGAAAGTCGTCAAAAACTGCTGCGGCGACATCCCCATAGAATTTTGAAACAGCGTATAGAGATAACTTCTGTTAATGCACACATACTCCGCCACATCCGTCACCTTGATGGGATTACAGTAATTACTCTGGATAAAAGATACCGCCTTGCGCACATAGACATTTGCCCGGTCGGCTTCGTTTGTCTTCTCTATCCTGCTGCCCTCCGCGATAATGGACAAAAATACCCCCAGCTGTCCATTCCTTCTAAGATCGTTGGACAAGCCAAAGGTATTATGTTCCATCATATCTTTCACAATCCGATAAAGTTCTTCGGATGCATCCGATCTGAAAACAGGCTGTCTGACCGACAACCCAATATTTTCGACATATTCCGCCGCCTGTGTACCGCTGAATCCCACCCACACGTAAGTCCAGGGCTCCTTTTCGTCCGCCTGATAAAATGCCAACTCATCAGGTGTGATCAGGAAACCATACCCGGCCTCTAGTGGATACTCTTTACCTCCTATAGAAAATTTTCCTCTGCCGCTTAAAATATAGTGGATCAGGTAGTGGGGTTTTAGGGCCGGCCCAAAACTGTGCATAGATTCCGTCCTAGACAGCCCGCAGCAATTCAAATACAGACTGCCTGTCTGTTCTCCGGCAAACTCCAGCTTATAGGCTTTCTCCATTCCTTACGACTCCTTTTCCAGCGCCAGTCTCCAGGAACGCGCTTCCTTTTTACAGGCGTCATAATCAAACTGATCCACCGCTTTCATAATCCTATCCCTGCGGCCAGACCATGCTTTCCCCAGGTCATATTCCTGCAAGGCTCCTGAAATCTCTTCCCCGCAGTCTATATCATATTCTTCCATACAGTTTTCCAGCCTCTGCAGAAGTGTACGCACTTCATCCCGGTTAAAACGCTTTTTCCTTCCGGTATAAGATCTGTCGATCCGATACGGTGCAATACTCTGATATAAACTCCTATAGGAAGAGAGTAGTTCCGGCGTACTCAGGTCAACGGCCCGCCAATCCTCTCTTTTGGCATCAGCCTCCAACGCCTGCGCCACATCCGCCACATCCACAGCGCCCAGATATCTGGCCGAACTTTTTAGAGAGTGAACTCCCATGATATACACGTCAAGATCTCTCTCTTTCACCGCCTGCTCTATCTGCCCCGCTCGTTCCTCAATGTTGTCGGCAAAATCTGTCAGCACTTCCAGATACAATGCCCGGTCATTACCGGAATAAGACATTCCGGTCTCCACATCAATCCCGTCCATTTGCCAATCAGATAAATCCGCCTGCTCCGCATCTAACCGCTCTTCTTTTGCCTCTTCCTGCGCTAAGACCATCTTATCTTTCGGAATCCACTTAGATAAAATCTTGTCCATACTGGCTTTTTCAACAGGCTTCGTTATAAAATCATTAACGCCGGACGCCAAAAGCAGTTCCCGGACCTCCTGATCTGCGTTACCTGTCAATGCCACAATGATAAGCCCCTTACACTGCTCTCCATCTATGCCCCGAATCTTCTTAGCAGCATCCGCGCCATTCATGTCCGGCATCATATAATCCAGCAGGATCAAATCATAAGAATAATCCCGCACCATCTCCACGGCGCGCGCCCCACTGTCCGCCGTCTCGACCTGCATACGGTAGGGCCTGAGCAGTCCCTCCGCCACCTTCAAACTCACCCGGTTGTCGTCCACAATCAGTATTCTAGCTTCCGGCGCTGTGAAAGAAGCAGCCTGTCCTTCTTTTCCCCTGTATTCTGTCTGTCTCATATGTTATAGGACGCTTTTCAGCTTTCCAAGCAGGGCTTCCTTGGAAATTGGCTTCACAATATATCCCGCCGGATTTAATGCAAGACACTCTGTCACCGTTGACATATCAGACTGGCCTGTCAGGAAAAGGACGGGGATATCCTTTGTATCTTCCCTGCTCTGAATCGTCTTCAAAACATCGGCTCCGTTGCACGCAGGCATCAAGTAATCCAACAAGATTAAGTCTGGCTTATGCTTTTGCAAAAAATCCAACGCCACCTCTCCGGAACTGACTACAGACACCCTGTAAGTATCCTGCAGGTGGTAGCGCAGCGTCTTTAAGACTGACACATCATCATCAATGATCAGCACATGTTTACGGTCAGCTCTGTCATCGGCCGGTTCCAAAATTACATCTGATTCCCTCATAATGATCACTACCTTTCTCTCAACCTACAAATCCTATCTTAATTTCATTGTATCACCTAACAGCACCCATTTCCACAGAAAAATATCGGAATATTCCTATTTATTTACAGATATTGTATCAAATCATAAATAACAAAAACGGAAGTGTCCTGCGCTCTGTCAAAACCTTCCGTTTTCCCTATTTGCTTCTTATTTTATCGACGCCTCATATGCCTCTACATCAAGGAGCAGCTGCTCCCAAGCATCCTCGTGCTCCACATAGTAGAGTGGGCATTTCTTACCGCCGCAGTCATAATGCCGCAAGATATCTTCTGTAGTAAGATCATATTTCTCCAAAAGCCACGCCAGCGTATGTAACAAAGTGTCATATGTCTCCTGCGTAAAAGAACCATCCTCCGCAAGATAACAGCACTCAATGGAGATCGAGTCCCCGTTTCTGGTCCGCACAGCATAAGCCTGTTCATCAAAAGGAATACACTGTATGATTTCTCCCTCATATCCAATGATCAAATGCGCGCTGGCCTCCCGCTCATGCGTCTGTGCCAGATTTGCAAAATAGCTGCGGTTATTCTGCGCCGATGTTTTCGGATTTGCCGTATAGTGGACAAATACGCTTTTAACCTCATCCAGTTTGGTCCCCGGTCTGGAATAATCATTGACTTCCAGAAAATCCTCCATAATTTCGGGAGGCGCTATTTTTGTGCCGTTTAATTTATCCGACAGTGTACTGACCTCCTCGTCTTTCTTCGTCGTCTCACGTATCATATCCCGATGAATATAACGGTAGGCCGCTCCTGCCGCCAAATAGACAAGTATCAGGCATACCACGATAAAGAGAACTACCACTGCCCGGCTTAAGAAAATCTTTCTGCGTCTCGCCTTACGGCGTTTGATGGACTGTACCGGTTTGGGATTGCCAGCTTGTGGATAATCCACCGGCAATAAAAACTGCAATTCCTCTTCCGGGCGATGCTGCCTCCTCTGACCGGATTTTCTTTGCGGACGCCTGCTCCTTGCCTGCGCCTCTTCCCTGACCGGCCTTAACTCTCTTCTCTGCGATCCCTGTCCTGATTCTCTTCTCTCCGGTCTTTGTCCTGACGTTCTTCTCTCCGGTCCCTGTCCTGATTCTCTTCTCTCCGGTCTTTGTCCTGACGTTCTTCTCTCCGGTCTTTGTCCTGACGTTCTTCTCTCCGGTCCCTGTCCTAATGCTCTTCTCTGTCTCGGCCGTGGGCTCCTCGCCCCTCCACCTTCTATCCCCCACAGTTCTATCGTTTCCTGCCTGGCAATTCTTCTGTCATCCCTCTGTAGCTGTCCCATCCTTTTCCCCTCTTTAGTAACTGCCATCCTGTCGCCGGCATCCATACGCCCTGCCGCACATCTTCTTCCATCTGTATCCATTATAGCCGGGAATTCTTTAAAATATCTCTAAAAACCGGCCGGATGTTTTCTTTTACACATCTATATTATTAGAGTGGGAAAATTAAAAAAAGGTTACATAATTTCTTAAAATTTTTTTAAAATTATATGATATATTTACTCCTTTGCATGAAGATACTCCACCACGGCAGCATGTAACTCCGAAAGGCCCTGATGGAAAAGTTCCTCATTCTCATAGTCAGCCTTCAATAATCCGCCAAAAATCTCTTCCATATCAGCCCGTTTATAAACATGCATCGAAGCTGCCAGTTCTGCGTCTGACGGCTGTCTGACATAAATTGCAACCTCCTCCACATTGCCGATGGCATAGAACAGCATCGCGGCATTAAAATATATCATATCCAAATCTTCCTGTGGGATACTGCTCGTGGTCATCTCATATTCAAACCGGACAGAGTAAGGCTTCTCTACTGTCTGCAGGGAAATATCGCCCTTAAAATTAAAGGTTGACGGTACCGGCAGTGCGTTGACCAGCGCGCTTACTTTGACATTATCGCCTACATAAGGCGTCCGATTTTCCGTCAGGGTATTCAATAATTCCTCCCGTATCTCCCCATTAAGACTTAACACGATTACATCCGCCGATGCTTTTTCCAATGCATCACTGATACTTTCCATCTCTTGTAAATATCTGTCCTCGACTTTGCCGTAATCTGCCTTGATATAGACAAAGCATCCCTTATGCGACAATACATCTATATTGACCTCCTTGGCCGGATAAGTTGTTGTCGTAATAATCTCCTCATTGGGCAGATACTCCACCGCCTCCTCCGATTCATTTTCCTCGGCAAGTTCCATAGCCTCTAAGCTCTGTCCCTCCTCAAAGGGCAGGAAAATCGTATAGCTTTCCGATTCCTCCGGGGATGGAATCTGGGTTGAATTATTTTCTTCCGGTACAATAATATATTCTGTTTTCGTATTACTGTCTGTTCCGGGTACATAGATATGTTCTGTCTCTGTATTACTGTCTGTTCCGGGTACATAAATATGTTCTGTCTCTGTATTACTGTCTGTTCCGGGTACATAGATATGTTCTGTCTCTGCACTACTGTCCGTTCCCGGCACCCCCTCGGCTTCGTATGAATCATCATGTATGATAATATCTTCATGCCATAACGCCCCGGCATCTCTTCCCGATTCCTCTTCCCCTGATGAATAGGGTGTATAGGTATGCTCCGTCACACTCACTGGTTCCGGAGAAATCCCCAAATATGCCTTTAGAAAATAATTGTCCCCGTAATCACCAATGGGCACGACCTGACGCCCCTCATCCACCAGCTGCAGGGTATCTTTCAAACTCATTCTGGCAAATCTGCCCACCTCCCGTCTCGACTCCACATGATAAATAACGATGTCGTCCTTTCCATTCTCCATCACCTGCCCGCAGATGCCGCGAATACTTTCCGGCAGGGGAATCTGCATATCCGCTCCCGTTACGGTATCCGTATCCGGTCCAAAGGCTATGATCCTGACGTTCTCATGGCTCCTGGTAAAAGCAAACGCAAAAACTACTACCATCACTACCGCCGTCAAAAGCACTGCCATACGGAGCACTTTCGGCTTCTTGGCAATAAAACTAATACGTTCCCTGACACTCTTTCCACTGCCGGTCATGGTAGTGGCATTACAGAATAGGTCAAAAACCCTCGCCTTTCTGGTAATGATGGAAAGCAGTGTCTCCCCGTAAGAAATTCTCTCCGTCTCTCCTAAAAGTAAAAGCGCCGCCTCATCACAGGCCAGTTCGCAATCCCGCTTTGACAGGACAGCCGCTGCCCACACAAGGGGATGGAACCAATATACTGTCACAAGAATTTCCCGCAATATACCCCAGAAACTGTCACTATGTTTCTTATGACAAAATTCATGTGTCAACACATGGCAGAGTCTGTCGGTGTCTTTCGCAATATCTGGTGAAAGATAAACTGCTTCCCGGCCAGGCAGCCCATAAAGGCAGGGCGAGACCAGTCCTTCTGTGATATAGACTGTAACCCGGTCATACATGCCGGCAATCTGCTGTGGCAGTCTCTCCCGCAGTACGGACGCTGCTTCCTCAGACAGTTCCATAACTTTGCGTTCTTTTTTTAATCTGCGGCTGAATATCACATTTGTGATAATAATCCACGCTACTGTGATGATCATACCTCCTGTCCATATCATCCCCAGCACATCAATCCAGCTGTAACGAAGATGTCCTACCATAAAGAAAATAGTCGGGCCATCAGACTGCGCTGCAGCGGCGTCTTTTATCTGGTTATCCTCATCCTCCAACAGATGGTATATGCCGCTTCGTGAATCAACTGTCACTTGAATCGGCTGTTCCAACTGTTCCACCATCTGATCTGTATGAAGTCCTAGCAGTTGATATCGCTCAATCAATTCTACCGCCGGCAAATTGATTGGTATGGACACCGGGATGACAAGGCGAAGCGCCACTAAAAGCCAAAGGGCATATTGAAATCTGCTGCCAATCTTCCCCCTGCATATCCGCCGAACCAGCATAATACATAAGATCAGGACAGATACCATAATAATGATTTCTTTCATGTTATAAGCCATTGTGACTCATCCTTTCCACACTTTGCATATCCAGGCCATTTATCTTAAAACTCCTTATCCCTAGACGCCTTGGCCTGCCCTAAAATATCATAAAGTTCCTGTATTTCCTCTTCTGACAACGCCTGGTCTTCCACCATGGCGTTGACCATCATGCCAAGACTTCCGCGGTATACCTTCTGCAAAAAACCACGTGTCTCCTGCATGGAAACTTCTTCCCTGGACACTAGCGGATAAAACACCTTCGCCCGACCACCGTCCCTGTGGGCGATCGCTCCCTTTTTTTCCATCCGGGAAAGCATCGTAATTACGATATGTTTATCCCAGCCGGTCTCACGCTGCAGCATATTTTTCAGTTCCGTGATCGTACTCTCCCGCTCCCAGAGACAATTCATGATCTTCCATTCTCCATCTGATAAACTGACCATCTGTTTATCCTCCACTTAACCTTTTTCCCGGTTGTTCAACAATCGGTATACTTGTGTATACCTAATAATACTCTTTGGGTATACATGTGTCAACCCTTTTCTATCCACATATCGTTTGTCTTTTTTACGATGGACTCTGTAAACCAAAAAAGATGCCTGCCACAACGACAGACATCCTCAAGAAAGCGATTTTTCATAAAACTACTTCCAATTTCCTAACACATTTTATTTAATACCCCTCACTATACTTCCGATACAACTCCTCCAGCTGCGCCTGGTCTTCCGCCGAAACACTGCCTTCCAGATATTCTCTTACTTCTGCTAAAGATTCCTCGTCTACGCCATCGCTCACAATCTCCATGCAGTCCGATAAGGTATCGCTGTCCGCGTATTTCTCGATGATATCCTCCGCTTTCTTTTTATCAGCTTCCTCCATGTTATTCACGATTTCTTTTGCCTTTTCGGCCGCCTGCGGATCGCCGCTGCTTTCCAGGGCCTTCTGCACAGCTTGCTCCATGACTTCCTGCGTTACTTTTTCTTTAACAACTGTTTTGACCTTATTAGTCAATGAGCCGCTGGCAATTCCGATAATAACAACAATACAGGCTATGATCAGCAGGCTCAAGAATATGATCGTGCCATAACCCTTCTTCTTTCTACGCTTTTTTCTCCTGCTCATTTGACCTGCGAAACTCCTTCCTTACGAAAATCCCCCTGCATATGTTTTACTGCCCTGTTCCTTATCACTATACTCTGAAACACAATCTCCTCTCGGTATTTTATGTTTCATTGCTATATTTCACTACTATTTCCAACTTTATTGATTATTTAAAAACTGCATAAATCCTTCTTTGTTTTCCTTTGCACTCTCCTTAGGTCTTCCCAAATCACTGCGAGATCCTAAAGAAACAGGAATCTCAAAGAATACAGGCCCTTTCTCTTCCTGGATGCGCTTGCCAATCTGGTCTACCGCCCCCAGCGTTTCCAGCTTATCTACAATCTTATACCCAGCCGCCTTAGCAATCTCGGCAAAGGATGTCTGCTGACAGCCTGTGGGCATGGCGCCCACCGACTCATGGGCCATATTGTTGATGACAATATGATAAAAATTCTCCGGCGCCTGGGAAGCTATGAAAGGCATGGCGCCCATATGCATCAGGGCTGCGCCGTCCCCGTCAATACAGACCACCGTCTTATCCGGCCTCTTTGCCGCCACACCCAGGGCAATCATGGAAGCGTGTCCCATACCACCCACCGTCATAAAGAGATTCTCATGATTACCATAAATCTTATCGCTCTGTTCATACAATTCACGAGAAATCTTACCGGTAGTAGACACGATTGCCGTCTCGCGGGGCAGTGCCTGCAAAATATGTCCCAGCACTTCTTCCCGTTCCATGGGATTACCGTTGGACCAGGTAAAAGGCGCCTCCTTCTCAAAAGTTCCCTTCTTTACGATGATGGCAAATTGGTCTCCTCTTTCCAGAATCCGACCGGCTTCCTGGAGGATATCCTCCATCTCTTCCCATGTTGTGTTCTGGTCGATCACGCTGTAAGTGACAGCAAGAGTCTCAAACAGTTCACAGGTAATCTTACCTTGAAATACATGCTGTGGTTCATCCTTGACGCCGGGTTCTCCCCGCCATCCCACAATAAACAGCATAGGGATCCCGTAAACATCCCCATTTGCCAAAGACGCCAACGGATTGACGATGTTACCGATACCGGAATTCTGCAGATATACACAGGCCGGTTTTCCGGAAGCCAGGTAAGAGCCTATGGCAACACCCACTGCCGAGCCTTCATTGGCCGTCACATAATGCCACAGACTGCCTTCGTACGTCTGCAGACCGTCACAGAACTGTTTCAAGGTAGAATCCGGTACACCTGCGATGGTGTCGATTCCCATATTTTCCAACTGCGATAATACTTTAGATGCTTTCATTGACTCTCTCCCATTCCTCCACGGTATCTATCTCCACAATCTGTCCTTCTGAAACCTCCTCCACCGTAAGCTGCAGCCAGTCCAGGTTCCTGTCTACCACTTCATCCCAGAACAGATTCCCGTTCTCCTCTTTTTCATAGGCCTTGACAATCTCTTCCTGCAAAATACGGGCGTCCTTCTGCTGAAAATAGGAAACACCCACCATGTTGTAAACATCGGTCCCGCCCTTGCCTACCCGCGAAATCCGGCCGTCCTTCTGTTCAAATACCCAGTCATCGGAAAATCCCTGCACCATCTTTCCATAATAACAGGAATTTTTTAAATCTTTGCGGAAAATAGACGCGTCCGCCACATACAGATCCGACTCGCAGATAAAGCAGTCCGCTGTGCCCAGGACATCCTTTGCCGCATAGATAGAAGAAATATTATTCTTCGTCTGATAATCCGGATTCTGCAGGATATGCACCTGTGGATACTTATCACACAGCGGCTTAAACTGCTCCCCCAGATATCCTGTTACAATATAGATTTCTTCCACCGGCCGTCCCAGCAGTCCCTCTATGACCGTTTCTATCATGGGCTTTCCATGAACCTTGATCAAAGGCTTGGGCGTATGTTCCGTCAGGGGACGCATACGGCTGCCAAGTCCCGCCGCCATCAGAATCGCTATCTCTCTCACCGATTTCTCTCCTTCAATATCTCGTCCTATATCTCGTCTATCAAACGTATAATATCCTTAAAAGGCATCAGCCTGGAATCCACCTCCAGCGCTCTGTGGTTCTTTAAAATCTCCACCGCTGTCCCCTGCATTGCCGGGAAGGCGCTCCTTGTCAGCTGATTGGCATAAATCACAATATTGACACCTGCCGCTGCCAGTTCCTCCTCTGTAATGCTGTTAAAAGATGTGGGTACTACCACGATTGGCGTTTCGGTATCTTCCTGACGGAACTTATGACAAAACTCCAGAATCTCATCGGGAGATTTCTTACGCGAATGTATCATGATGCCATCCGCCCCGGCTTCCACATAGGCGCGGGCACGATTCAATGCATCCTCCATGCCCCGTTCCAGAATCAGGCTCTCAATCCTGGCAATGATCATAAACTCTTCTGTCCGCAGCGCCTTCTTACCCGCCTTTATTTTTTCACAAAAATTCTCTATGCTGTCCTGTGTCTGTTCCACTTCCGTGCCAAACAGGGAATTCTTCTTAAGACCGGTCTTATCCTCGATGATCACGGCCGAGACACCCATTCGTTCCAGAGTTCTCACATTATACACGAAATGCTCCACCAGACCGCCTGTATCTCCATCCAGGATGATCGGCTTCGTGGTCACGTCCATCACATCGTCGATGGTGCGGATTCTGGACGACATGTCTACCAGTTCGATATCCGGCTTACCCTTAGCCGTAGAATCACAGAGGGAAGAAATCCACATGGCGTCAAACTGGTCCAGCTTCCCGTTACTTTCCACCACCGTCTTCTCAGCGATCAGCCCGGTCAGTCCGGAATGTACTTCCAGTGTCTTGACGATGGGCCGCATGGCAATTAACTGACGCAGTCTCTTTCTCCGGAACTCCGGCATGGCCAGCTTTTCTTTCATCTGATCGTCTATGCGCTTTACATTTTCATTATAAGTATAGGGAATTTCCACAAGTTCCCCGCCATATTTCTGAAGATTCGCAATCACGTTCTCACGGATGACCGCCTCCGGGCCTTCTGACCAGTTATCTCCATGCACCACATAATCCGGCCGCAATTCTTCCACCACCTGATCATACATGATATCCTGCTGTACCATCACCTCTTTGACAAGTCCCGTCTCCCTCACGATCTCCATGCGCTTTTCCAGCGATATTGTGGGAAACCGATTAAACCCCACCATAGCTGCATCGGACAACACCCCCACATAGACCTCGCCATACTCGTTGGCTCTTTTTAAAATATTTAAATGTCCCTCATGTATCACATCCGTGCAGAAACATGTATACACTTTCTTCATAACAATACCTTCCCTTCTCCTATTACCTGGCGCCTTATCCGTTTAATCCTGATAGATAACAGGTGTTGCAACGCCACATGCCTTTAATGCCTCCCGGAACACTACCCAGAACGCCTCGATATCTTCCTGATCAATGGCACCCAGCGCACAAAGTCTGAACATTCCCATCTTCTCTACTTTACCAGGATAAATGGTAAACCCTCTCTCATAACAGTAGTCATGCACTTTCTCAAAATCCCAATGGCTGTCATCAGGATACAAGGCCGCCGCCACCAATCCAGACTCCTGCCCTTCCGGTATATAAGTTCTAAAGCCCAATTCTGAAAGGCCGCGTTTAATAGCTCCAAAGATCCGGCAGTGTCTCGCCCACTTATTCTCTTCGCCTTCCGCAAAATACTCCTGCAATGCCTGTCTGACCGAATAGATTACCTGCACAGGCGGCGTAAAGTGCATCTCCCCATGTTCTTTCGCATACGCATACTGCATATACAGATTACAATAATAAGAACGCCTCGGATACGCAGCGGACGCCTCTATCATAGACTTTCTGCCGACGATGAATGATAATCCCGTCATTGCCATAATACCTTTCTGGGCCGAAGCCATACAGAAATCCAACTCATCCGCTTCCATGTCAATCGGCCTCATGGCATAGGTGGAAGTAGTGTCTACCACAAACATGCCGTGATAGCGATGTACCAGCGCCCCAATCTCCCGAATCGGATTTAACAATCCTGTACCCGTCTCATGATGGGTGGTATAGACCAGCGCAATATCCGGATTCTCCTGTAACGTCTTCTCTATCACTGACAGATCTGGCTGTCTGTTTAATGGCAGTTTCAGATTGATATAAGGCAAGCCGTAGTACTCACAGATTTCCGCTCCCCGGCTGCTGTAGGCGCCGTTGTTGATGATCAGAATCTTCTTTCCTTCTGGAAGCAGGGAATTCAGACAGATATCCATATTGATCGTACCGGAACCGCAAAACAAAACTGCCGTAAACTCCTGAGGATCTGCATGAACAATCTTTAAAAGTCCTTCTTCAATCTCCCGCATAATAGAGACAAACTCCTTCTCCCGCGGACAGATATCAGGAACCACCTGTGCCATCTTCACCGTGTCGGTTGTTGTCGCCGGCCCCGGATTTAACAATACATTTCTCTTTACCATCTGTTTATCCCCCTATTTCCCGGAACGTTCCACTAGTTTTTCAATCATATATTTCGCGCCCACTTTGCCGCTTTCGCCATTATTGTATATATACTCTTCCTTCAACTTACGCAGCGAATCCTTGGAGAACTGTTCGTCAAACAGCAGTTTATCCACAGAATCCTTAATCTCACCCTCCACATTCTCTGGCTTAATGGAAATACCTATCCGGCTGCGCAGTTCAATATCAATCGGCACCGTTGTAAGTTCCTGATAGTCTGGATTTGTAACCTTCATGGGCGTATCAATGAACAACACCGGCTTTAAAGTAGAGAAAGAATACTCAAAAGCGATACTGGACCAGTCTGTGACCAGCAGATCCGCTGTATATACAGTCTTATTGGAAGAGAAATCCTTCTGAAACAAAACGTCATGTTCTTTATATTTCTCTGCCAAGGCATCTATTCTTCCCTCATAATGACGGACATACTGTGGATGAGGACGCACGATAATATGATAGGGCGTCTTGACCAACTGATCTAACATTCCCTCGATACAGGAATCCAGGATATTATCTTTCTGCCAGGAGGGTGCGATCAGCACCGTCTTCTCTTGCTGTTCCCCGACACTGTCTCCCTTTGTCATCTCCGCATAGGACTTGGTCATATTGTCTATGACACTGGAACCCCACTCCACCAGATTCTTCGCCGGCAGTCCAAACTTCTCTTCCCGCTCAGCAATCTCACTCTTATTCTTAGGTCCCGAAGTAAAGATCGTGTCATAATGATCCAGCGCATCCTTATGGAATGTCAGATTGGAACTATTGACATCATGGGGTACATAGATATACTCGATATCCTTCTGGATATAAGAACGCTTCAACTGAAAATTCTCCAGATCCGGCGTGGTCATGACCATGATATCCGTCTCCATCTTCATCATCAGCACGATCATCCTGTGTTCCCCGATATAATACGGTTTAAACTGATCGCTCTCCATCCCGAACACTTCGTCCTCCGGATCGCTGGTAATATAATGGATGACGATATTTGTTCTTCTGATGATTTCTTCTATAATATCCTTATAATATTTATAAAAGCCGTTCTTCTCTGAATAAAAGACTATTTTTTTATCAGGCATCTTTAAGAATTTCTTATAATCCGCCTTCTCTTTGTCGCGATAGGGGCTCTTCCTGTCTTCCTTCTGTTTGGAAGTCATGAAAGCTTTGGCCTGTCTCAACTCCTCTTTACTCTTTTCCAGGGCCTCATAGTCTATATAGTCCTTAGGGTTGATCCAGATATTCAAAAGAACCAGCTGCACAATTGACAATATATTGCTGCAGCTCCAGTAAAACCCCACGCCGATAGATACAAAAAATCCCAGATACAAGGATAAGGCCACAGAAAAAATCATGGTGCCATACTTATTCAAGGCGCCCTGCTCAGACTGCAATACATTTATCTTATTCTGCACATAACACATGAAAAAAGCGGATAACGCTGCCAGAAGAGGAATCAACAAAGTAACTCCTCCCGTCTTGACAGGAATATCCGTCAGGCTTGTCCCCCGTTTGACAGCCTCCACTACGCCCATCAACAATGCCAGCTGGACGAACAGCGGAATCAGATCCGCAAAGGGACTGTATTTTTCTCTCTTAAATAACTTATACTGCTCCTCAGAAATCGCTTCCTGATTGCCCATATAGGTGGCGCTGATATGATTCATCTCCGGCTGCATCCGCACCGTCTTGATGGAATTCTTCTGCACCCAGACCGACAAAGGAAGCAGTATCACCTTTGTCAAAAAGGTAAAAATCAAGATTGCCATCCAATAATTATGACAGAATCCATAACATAAATTGATCAACCAGACCAAAACGCCTACCACTGCATCTATTACTGTACCCATAACCGCCTCTTATTCGTCTACGTCCTTAAACTCAATCGCACTTTTCTCTGTCTCACCGTCTTTTTTGTTCTTCTTGAAAAAGGCAAAAATCTTATGCCTGAAAATCGTAAGCACCGCGCCCAGAGCAATCAGGACACCCGCAACAGCCTGAATGATATAAGTAACTGCAGACGGATCAATATAAGCATGTACAGGCAGTGTAAAAAGATACCAGCCGCACATAAAGAAATATGAAAATTTCGCCATCTGTGATAATAATTTTTTCATGATAGTTTGTCCTCCTTTAATATAAGCCCCGCCGCAGACAGCGAAGCAAAATCAATGCATTATATTATACTCCAGTTATCCCACCACTTCAAGTAATGACTTCATATTTATATTTATTTATTTCATATTTATATATATTATTTGTTATCTAAACACATGGACTCAAAGCTTATGGACAATACCCGCGTATCATCATTTCCCCTGTCAAGTTGATTTGGCGTCACGGCATTCGGAAATACAAAACGGAGTATTAGTGTTCCGTCTTCAATTCTATCGCCTGGTATAATAACTGTATTGTCTTTATATATATTTTCTTCTTTACAAACTACTGTATCAACTTTACTTCCATTTGCATAAATACGCATGGTCTGTCTGTCATTATATACTCCGGAATAAGTATAATGAAATACCAGATCGTCAGTTCCTGCCTCTTGCATGTTAAAGCAAATGCTCAATTCGTTGCTTGCAGTTGCCCCCCCCCCTATATTTTTGTACATACGATACTCTATTTGATTCGCATAAACATTATCCGATGTATAATCAATCTTTTCTCCCAATACATAATCAATACTGTTAATGTGATATGGATCCCATATCTTATACTGCGTTACATCTTCTGCATCTACCGGAACAATAAACCTGCATTCAACAGCTTTCTCCCATTCATCATCAATCCAATTCTTATCCCGAATCGGCGTATCTATCGTATGAAGTCTTTCCACATCACTGGATTCTGTAATATCATACACAGAAGGGCCATAAAATGAATAATCGTCCATAGCAGTTTGTGCCAATGTCGCCAAAACATTTCTATAATGTACCGGCGATGAATTATACTGTATCTTAGAAGTCTCATAAGGTCGTTTAATCAAAAATGCCGCTGTAGCACCCGGGTTTCCTTCCTCAAAACGCCCATGATCACCCGCAATTATGATAGTGCTGGAATCATATATCCCTGCCTCCTTCATATAATCGGTATACTGATAGATTCCTTTCATAACGCCTTGAAGCACCTGCTGTTCTGTCACCGCATTTTCCTCTACAGTCGGCTGGAGATTTTCATCCGTTACATATGGCAGATGTACACCATGAAGATGATATAATCGGAAAGCTTTTTCATGTTCCGCTTGAAGATTCCCAGCTGATTCCAAATCTGCATAAAACTGACTATTTCCTATGCTATAATTATCTTCGTTAGTCAAAATAGTTTCTGTCAAATCATCTGTAGTCAACCAGAAATACTCCTTTAGCCCTTGCGGCGCTAAATATAAATTTACCAGCTTATATAATTGCCCGGTAAAACCAAAGAAGTCTCCAATACGTTTATCAGACGGTAGACAATTATCTATGATTTTATCCGAGATTCCAGGAACTGAGATACTGGTATAAAACCGCACATCATAATTCTCCTTGTGCAGATCGTCATATAATCGGACATCCTCCCACAGTTCCCTGCCCCATTCATCTTCGGACTGCAGGGGATCATACTCAGCTCCTGTCATAAACACCGCTAATCCTCTAGAAGTCGGTGATCCTCCCGACACCATATTATTAAAAAAGGTAAAACCATCTAAACGTCCTGCCGGGTACGCATCCGATATCAGGTACTCCTCCATCGCGGATGTCTGCAAAGAATCTACAATAAATATTACAATATTCTCCTTTGCACCAACCGAAAACTCACCTTCCTTAGAAATTCCATAACTCACGGATTCCTGCCTGTTTGTCAATAACAGCACAACAAGCGTTACTATCTGTATACTCGCGCACCAATAAGAAAGATATTTTATAACACGCTGCGGCTTTGATTTCAAACGGACAAGCAGTACAAACACGGCAATGAGGAACAAAGGCCAGAGCAAATTACTGAAAACAGCCCGTTTATAATAACTAGACCAATCAATGGAAGTGCCGTCTAATGACGGAAATTTCGGATTCAAAAAATTGCCCTGAACATACAAACCTAAAGCAATCACAAAAAGAACATAGCTAACATAAAATATATTTTTTTCATTGCCCACACACAAGGCGATAAAGAGCACAATACTGCAAATAGCAAACGATACCACCAAAATAACCGGCACAATACTGGTATAAGGAATGGAAAATTCAGATATATTTTCCAAAAACAACGCGCTAGGTGTAAAAACTGCATACGTTATTATCAAAAACACAGTAGAGGGAAGCAAACAAAACATAACCTGTTTTAACTCTGCGAAATCCATTTTACGGATAAATCGATTAATTAAGATTCCTATCAATATAAGGAAAATATTGCAAGCAATAAAATATATCATAGAGATGCTTCCCTTTCTGTTTCCTATCTTCTGTGTTTTTTATCCGTTTCCATCCTTAATACGCCCGTCCCCAATAGACCATCTTCTTGGCCGGTTTACCACAGCAGACGCAGACATCGCTGATATTTTCCTGTTCAAAAGGAATGCAGCGGCTGGTGACTGCCAATTCTTCTTTAATCTTCTCCTCACAGCCCTGCTCCCCGCACCACATGGCCTTCACAAAACCGGCTTCTTCGGTGAACAGTCTACGGAACTCCTCCATATCTTTGGCCACAAAAGTATGCTCTTCCCTGTGCGCCCTCGCACGTTCCAGCATTTCCTTCTGCATCTTGTCAAGGATCTCCCCTGCTTTTGCCTCAATCTCATCCAAAGAAACTTCTATCTTCTCCCGCGTATCACGTCGGCAGATCACACACTTGCCGGCTTCAATATCTTTAGGACCAATTTCCACACGGATCGGGATTCCGCGCATCTCCTGCTCGGAGAACTTCCAGCCGGGACTCTTGTCTGTGTCATCCACTTTTACCCGGAAGCCGCCCAGACGCTCTTTCAATTCATATGCTTTATCCAGTACGCCCTCTTTCTTCTGCTGGATTGGGATGATCATGATCTGGGTGGGTGCAATCTTAGGCGGCAGCACCAGGCCAGAATTATCGCCGTGTACCATAATAACCGCACCAATCAGACGGGTAGTCGTTCCCCAGGAAGTCTGGTGCACATATTTTAAGGTATTGTCCTTATCCGTAAACTGCACACCAAAAGCCTTGGCAAAACCATCCCCGAAGTTATGGCTCGTACCGGACTGCAGCGCCTTACCGTCATGCATGAGCGCCTCGATCGCATATGTCGCCACGGCACCGGCAAATTTTTCTTTGTCCGTCTTGCGGCCCTTCACCACAGGAATCGCCAGCACCTCTTCACAGAAATCAGCATAGAGATTCAACATCTGAAGCGTTCTCTCCTCCGCTTCCTGCGCCGTAGCATGAGCAGTATGCCCTTCCTGCCACAAGAACTCGCGGCTTCGCAGGAAAGGTCTGGTCTCCTTCTCCCAGCGCACCACCGAACACCACTGGTTACATACCTGGGGCAGATCCCGGTAAGATTGTATCGTATTTTTATAATAATCGCAAAACAGCGTTTCTGAAGTCGGTCTGACGCACAGTCTCTCCTGTAAAGGCTGCAGCCCGCCATGTGTCACCCACGCCACCTCCGGCGCAAATCCTTCCACATGGTCTTTCTCCTTATTCAGCAGGCTCTCCGGAATAAACATGGGCAGATATACATTCTCCACACCGGTCTCTTTAAACCGCTCATCCATCTGCTTCTGGATCAACTCCCAGATAGCATATCCCGCCGGGCGCAACACCATACATCCCTTAATGCTTGTGTAGTCCAAAAGTTCCGCCTTCTTCACCACATCCGTGTACCACTGCGCGAAATCATCCTCCATCGCCGTGATCGCTTCCACTAATTTTTTGTCCGCCATTTTTTCTCTCCTCTCTCCAAATGTCACAACATTAAAAAACGCCCAGATCTCATCCTCCCCAAAGGGACCGAAATCTCGGCGGTGCCACCCTAATTAGCGCATCAGCGCTCTCTTCTCTTACCGTTATCGCCGGTGCTGCGCTGTGCTCCTCACACAGGACTCCGAGGCCGGTTCCGGATAACTCCCGTAAGAATCTTCCACCACTGATTCTCTCTCTGTCACGTTCCCTATCCGTACTATTCTCTTCTTCGTCACGTCTGCCATATGTCAGCACAGCTTGTCATGCTTCATGCTATGCCGTTTCTTGCGTCTTATTCTAAGTGCGGGAACGGAATTTGTCAACTGCTATTTATATTAATTCACGCCTCTCGCCTTCCTGAACTACTTTACACACCTTCGTCCTTTTCCCTATACAAATATTCGCCAATCCCCATTAATATAAATACAAACGGCGTACAGCATACTTGTTGGTAACAGAAAAAGTTGTAAGCCATATAAGAAACTGCAGCAGCCGCAATTCCTGTCAACAGGATATTCCTGCGTTCTGTCTTTAAAAAACGTCCCACAGCCGTCACAAAAATTCCCCCATAAGATATGAATCCCAAGATTCCACCATTTATAAGCATATTCAGCCATTCGTTATGGGCGTTCGTAAGTACCTTCTGCCCCCAGTACAGTTCCGCTTCCCCACTGTGATATGCCGCCACATAACTGCTTAGGCAGTCCGGTCCTACACCCACCAGCTTATACAGGATATTTTCTTCCCGGAAAACCTTAACCACAAAACTCCAGATACGTCCCCGGCCATTACCCCAGGTCTCATTCCAGGTAAAATAAGATATGGAGGACAGTCTCTGTGATACCTTCTCCGGCAGGAATCTGCTCGTCTGCAGGATGATAAGGCCCACGATCCCTGCGAACACCACACCCACACCTATGAGCACCACCCAACGCACCCGTAGCATCATCTCCGCTGGATACGTTTTATCCTGCCGACACCGCAACGCCACATACAGTGCCAGACAGATTCCCAGAAGCACCCAGGTCAATGCGGAATTTAAGATCAGGTTTGTCAAGAAATCATATTGCAGTTCCGGATTCGGATCAATCCGCATCAGAAAGGACATCACCGTGCCGGATAGAAAAAACAGCATACAGACGAACATAAACCGACGCAGGCTCTCTCTTTTTTCCACACATACCCAGAAAAATATCAGCATAAAACCCGCCAGCGCAAAGTAGGCGCTGTCACTGTTCTGCGTCACTAGAGTACAAAAGCCTATGACCGTATAGATGCCGCTCACAATCTTCCAAATCTTATCGCCTGTAAAAAGAAAAACCGCAATTCCCATCGGCAAAACTACGACCAGATAACTTGCATACCAAGTAGCCTGTCCCACCGTGGAAAGAAACTGTGCCATCTGACCGTCTGATAACCCGCGATAAAACCCAATGGGATCTATTCCCAGCCGATGCATAATGCCAATCAGAAACACGATTGCCGACACTGCGCACAAGATTACTAGTACCGGGCGATAACATTTCCCGAAACGAGAAAGAAGCAAATACAGCAATACAAAACTGACCTGTGAAAACAATCCCATATTCCAGCCAAACGTACCCCACAGTGCATCTTCATAAAACCCACTCAAAACAGCGGCCAGCACAGTTGCCAACAGATACGCCAGCACAAAGCCATCCGTGATCGAAAGACTCCATTTTTTCTTTTCTAGAAAACAAAAAACACCATACAAAACCGCCAGCATCAATAAGGGGATAAATCCCAGCCGCAAAATGTTCCTGTAAATCTCAAACTTGGCATTTCCAATCTGATCATACCCTTCCTTCGCATACAAGGGCACTGCAATACACACCACCGCCGCCACCACTGCCAGCAGATATTCAATTAACTGTCCCGTAATCTCCAGGCCGGCACTCTGCCCGCCCTCTTTTATTTTATGCAGCTTATTACTCATGTTTTCTCCCTGCTTTCACGCAAGATCCCCTCTCCCATCCCTAACAACATAAAGAAATAGGGCGTATTTAATACCTGCTGAAAACTTACCATATTATGTACCGTATATGCCAACAGACAAACTGCGCACACATATAAAAGCGGCTGCCTGCCAGCGTTCCTATTATACCGCACCAGAGCACTTCCTACAAACCCCACATAACACAAAAATCCCAATGCCCCCATATTGATCAGGATAGAAAGAGCCTCATTGTGGGCGTTCGTCAGCCTTTCATCGCCAAATTTCTCCACAAGCTGCTCAGCCAGCCCCGGCACCTCATAGATATAGACCGCAAAACAATCCGGCCCCACCCCCAAAATCTTATGCAATGTGTCTAGCCCTCGATAGGCTTCCACACTGCAGTTCCAGGCCGCTCCTCGACCGTTGCCCCAGTTATCATGAAACCATTTTATGGGGTTGTCTGCGTTACCTTCATCAGACACTATACCCTGACCGGGCACAGACCTATCTGCCCTATCATACAATAATCTTTCGGTCTTTATCAGTCCCCAAAGACAGATGCAGACTATCCATATCACTATCAAAATCCTGATCGCTTTCCCTGTCTTCGTTGACTCTGCTGTACTCACGGTCTCTGTTGTCTTTACCGTCTCTGCTGTTTTTTTCAAACCACTTTCATGCAACGACTCCATCTTTTCATCATCCGTTAGTCTTTTCTTCCGCCTCAACAGCCTAAGCCCCGCATATACCGCCCATAAGACAGCCAACGCCCACAAAGTAACATTGGAATCCGTCAGTCTCTCCATCACCAAAGGACCGCCCTCGTTGACATCACTCCCGTAATTCATACTAAACCCAGGCAGATAACGCAGAATCCGTCCCAACTGACATCCTGCCGCAAACAACATACCTAATTCCATCCACCGATAAAGCCGTCGCACATTATGCAGGGAAAACAGCAAAAGTGCCACAAATACAGCTCCAAACACCAGATATGCGCTCTCGCTTCCCTGTACCACCCCGGCAAGCATCGCCACAATACTGTAGAGACCTGCTGCCGCCCGCTGCCATCTCTTTTCACTGCACCAATAAAGGGTTACCCCTATGGGCGCCGTCAACGACCAATATCCACAGAACCAATTAATATTCCCCAGCGTGGAAATAAACCCCGGCGTCCGCCCTTCCATGATAATAGGATAGATCGAATAGCGGTTCAAAATCCCCAAAATAAATACCCCTGCAGCGGCAGACATCCAAACCGCCAGCCAGCCGGTACAACATACAAAATACCGGGAAAAGAAAAAATACAGAAGCACCAGCATCATCTGCATTACCACACCCATATACCAGCCTTCCGCACCCCAGAATGCCTCTTTTTTATAAGAAGAACCCAGATAGGACAGCATCACAGCCACAAAATACCCGTAGGCAAACCAATCCGTCACAGACATCCTGTGGTAGTATTCTGTAAGAAATCCCGGTCGCCGGATTACGATGCACAAAACAACAACGAGCATTGCCGCTATGACAGTAAACGTCACGTTCCGAAAAAAGATATACTTCACTTCTCCAATCCGCAGATATCCACCTGGCGCATAGTAGGGGTAGACCACTGACATTACAATAAAGTATAGCGACAGGATGGTTTGTCCGATTTTGTGGTTTAGGCTTTTATTTTTACTATTTGATATTGCTCTCACTGATTCATCACCGGCATATTTTTATGATTCTACTTATCCAGCAATACGGATTTTTATTATTCTGGATTTGAATATCATCATCATGTAATATTTAGATTATATATGAAATACTTAACCGCTACAATCTGTAGATTGAAAATCCGGTCCCGTTTTTAGGTAAATGCGCAGACTACTGAATAATTACAAATAATTTTACAATTCCGAAACATTTTTGAGGTATTCTTTTTATTATTTGAAAAGGAAGTTGATAAAAGATGGCTGAATTATTAATTGTAGAGGACGAATTGTCCATTAATGAATTGATACGCAAAAATCTAAGCCTTACAGGACATCATTGTACACAGGCTTTCGATGGATTATCTGCGGTCACACTATTGGAAAATGAAAAGTATGATTTGGTTGTGCTGGATATTATGCTTCCCGGATTAGACGGTTATCAGGTGTTTGAAAGAGTTTCCGGGACGCCGGTCATTTTTTTGACAGCAAAAAGTGAATTGACTGACAAACTGAAAGGACTGGCTATGGGGGCAGATGATTACCTGACAAAACCGTTTCAGATGCTAGAACTGGCAGCAAGGGTAGAAGCGGTGCTGCGGCGGACAAAAAAGTTAAGTCAGAATTTATAATGGGTGACCTCAAATGTGATTTTGACAGAGGTACCCGTACCGTGGATGTCCATATTCAGAGACTGCGCCGTAAGCTACATTTGGAAAATCAGAGCTTGTTTATATGGAAAAAGGAAATTGCCCCGTTCTATGTGTTTATGGCAGCTTTCCGGCCCCGTGGCAGGATTATGGACTGATGTATATCGGAAACCTCAATGAGACCATCCAGTCATGGCGTCATACAAAAAATATTCTTTTTTGACAGGCGCTACCGCAACCCTTATGACGTCATTTTTTCTGTTTCAACTTCTAAATATTATTTTTCACCCATTAAGACAAATTTCCAGTGTTGCACACAATTTTAATCTTATGGCAGAACAGATAGAAAACCAGATCAAACAGCTTGAGGATGCCTCAGAGCAAAAACAACAGTTTGTCATGTCGGAATACAACAGACTTCAAAACATGGCATATCAACTTCTTGATATGGCATTGCTCCGCAGGAATGAAATGCAGGATAGCGACTGTTCCATGAAAGAACTTTTTACGAAGTCGAAAAAGATTATGCACGTGAGAGCATCAAAAAAGAAAATAAGGTTAACTTATGTTTTGTCTCAAAATTATATTGTCAAGGGAAATATGGAACAGCTTCTGATACTGATAAATAACCTGATTGATAATGCAATCAAGGCAAGCCGACAGGAAGATGAAATTCATATCTCTGCATATTCAGAGAAAGCTGCCATTGTAGTGGAAGTCGAGGATCATGGAACTGGCATGGAGAAAGCGCAGATATCACATATAAAAAGGCTTTTTATCGTATTGATAAGGCGCGGAGCCGCGCTGCCGGCGGGACAGGACTTGGGCTTGCTATCTGTGAAAAGATTATGCAGATTCATCATGCTAAGATGTCATTTACTTCTGAGCCGGGAGCAGGAACAATTGTGAGACTGTTTTTTCCTGTGGAATGAAAACTATTTATAGAAATACGAATTATTTTACAAGTTTGCAATAACACTAATATTTTTTTGATACAGAGAGGTTTTATAGTGTATCTATCAAAACAAAGTAGAAAGGAGTTCCACTATGAAACAAAAAAACATTTTAAAATTGACGACGGCAACATTTGCCATTATTGGTTCAGATACAATACTCTTTAATTCAGCGGCGGAAATGACTTTGGCGGCAAATAATGGAAAGGTAGAAAAAGTACCTACTACCTATCAGGTTTCGGGCAGTCCGGAAACCACATTGCCAAAGGCTGCAGAAGGCGAAAAGGGCAAAGAAAACGGAAGTGTAAAAGCAAATTATACGCTGAGTCTCGACAGTCTGAATACCGGAGCACCTACAGATACGGATTTGACAATGGAAGAGGCAGCTGAAACGGGAGCACAGTATTTAAAGGATATATTCAATCTGGATTTGGAAGGGGCTTATGTGTACATGTGCTATTACCCAGGTACTGAAACTTTCCCCCGTGCTTTTTGGTCAGCCGACATTCTATTTCAGAAAGAGCAGAAACCTTGAGAGCACAAGATGGTCATATATGATAGACGCTGTGACAGGAGAACTTTTTAATATCAGCTATGGTAGACAGTTAGATGTCAGCGTCCCACTTGGCTATAATGAAGCGTTGGAAAAAGATTACAGTATCTATGCAGAACTTGCCAAAAAGAAAGTGGCAGAATGTAAGCTGATAGATAGTCCGATAGACAGAGTGGAGTATAATTGTCAGGGTTATTCCGGAAATGATCCGACAATTGCAGTGGATGTCATTGGTAAGAACGGGGAAATTGTCAACATGGATTTTTCACGGTATGATCAGACATTTTTAGGGCTCATTACGGATACTTCACGGAAAATAACAGAATCCGCGTTTGACAGTGCCGTCGGAGAGGTGGAGTCTGTTGAAGCGGAAAACATCGGGGATGATACAACAACATGGACAACGAGCATTATAAAATAGCAGATTGATTTGGGAATTAGATAAACATAGAAAAGCATTTGTTGGAAGAAAAGCAATGAACGCTTTTCTGCGTTTAGAAATATTTAGTCGTTTACAAATTAAGGGAAAAGAAAAATGTGAACTAATCAGACAACTACTTGCTAGGGTAAAGTTTTTGTAGGAAAAGAGAAAAGAAAGAAATAGGAAAGCACCTT
>CAMNSD010000033.1 GCA_946554445.1 uncultured Lachnospiraceae bacterium
TTAAAAATATATCGGGAGATATATTGACAAATTTCAAATATTGAGATAGGAGAAACATGAAGATGAAGTACTTCCTGATGGAAACAAATGAGAAGAACAGGATTCCGTACAATATCAATAAAAACAGGGCTATTGATATCCGGATGCTTACGAAAGAGGGAATCAATAAGCTGAAAATGTGGAATGTGGTGGAGATGGAAATACCCATGGAAGTGTTTTTTCCTGATCTGCTGTGCAGGCCCTTTGTGATGGTCTCAGACATTATTATGCAAACGATCATGATGTATGATCCGGAGGTTACATACCGTGGTATTAAATTGTGGCATAGGGAAACCGGGATAAATGCCAGTTATTTTATTCCCTTTCTGGACGAGATTGAGTGTCTGTCAGAACAGACGCAATACAATGCGGCAGGAAACAGAATCATAAGAACGATACTTAGCCGGAAAAAGATTGGGGATGCAGCGGTTTTTAGAATAAAAGGCTATGATAAAAACTGTATTGTAGGGAGGCTGGATTTTTTGGAGAGTATATTGCGACGGGGCAGCAGGGGAATCAGGCTGGAAGAAGTGGAAGTTGATTAGGAAACTGGGAGGAAATTATGAGTGAATATGATTTATATCATATAGATGACAGAGGGAAAAAGATTGATCTTTCTAATAAACAGGAAGACTTGGCGAAAGAGGCAATAGAACGTTCCGCTGACAAAATGGATGAATATGTTAAGATGGCGGAAGAAGAGTACATGGACAAAATTTACCCGAGGGATTTTGACGAGTATTTAGTGGATGGTGCAATACTGACATGTAATCAGGCGATAGGCGATGACTGTGGCTATGATGATAAGGGATTTGCAATGCAATCCCCTGGTAAAACAACAGTCTTAAATGTCACAGGGGAGTCTTATGCAAAAGCATGTGGACACTTATATCATGCAACAGTGAAAGACAGGAAATTAGGAGTCAATATCAAACTTTTTGTTCTGGAATGAAGAAAACCGTCAGGTGTTTTCAGGGATAACAATGTCTTCTATTCTGTTCTGTAAGCACGGTGGGATTATTACGGCAAAGACATCAGGGCAGAGAATTTGGACAAGTGAGGTGTTTGCAGTGGCATGTGCAACGACTGGAGGACCAACAGGAGGATTAACAACTGCACAGGAGGAGGCAAACGCCCGGTATATTTATAACTTTTTTAAAGCACAGGGTTGGACGACAGAGGCCATATGTGGATTACTTGGAAATATGCAAAAGGAATGTGGTTTAAATCCTGGCAAATGGCAATATTGGGAGTATACAGATTTAGGATATGGTTTGCTACAATGGTCGCCATCTGAAGAGTATATAAGTTTTGTAGGTATATCACATAAATCCAAACTAAATGAAATGGCGAAAAATAGCCCACAGGAATTGATGGATAGTCAGTTGGATTATATAATGCAATCTCTTGGTAATGGAGAGAATGGTGTTATGCAAAGATGGTACGAAAATTTAGCTCCGATTTATTTAAAAAAGAAGTCTTTTGTAGGTGAAGTTCCATCGAATATGACAGTGGAAGACTATAAGGAATCAAAATGTAATTCCGGAGATTTGGCATTGGTATTTCATGCGTCATATGAGAGGTCTGGGGATGATGAAAAAGAGTTGAATATAAGAGTAGAAGCAGCGGAAAGATGGTATCGGTATTTTAAAGAATGATGGAGATGATCAATGAAAAGAATCATATGTATAGCAGGATGCATTTTCATGCTTCTTTCTATGGGGTGTACGACAATAAAATATGCAGGTGGAGATGTGAAACAAAAGAAAGCAGGTGAGGAAGCGATGGAGACATATGCTTCTATGTTAAACAAAGTGTGGATTGTGGACAGACCGGAGAGAAGGGTGGGATTTGCTTTTGAGTTTATTCTGATTAAAGCGGAAGATGACGAAATAGAAGGATTTATTGAACTGGGCGGTGGTATTGATAACTCTTACTGGAGTGGATATCATAATCTGCGAAAGGCATGTAAGCCATTTAAATGCAGGATTTCGGATGGAAAAGGAAAATGTTCATTTTGGAATGAGGGCTACCAAGTGGATGCTACATTTGTGTTCTGTGAAGACAATCGGATAGAGGCAGGGATAAGGTGCGATAGACTGAATATCAATGAATCACACCGATTCCGTCCGCTTAATCTAACGGATAAGATGTTGAATGATGATATATTATCTACTCAGGTCTGGTTTGAGGCTTGGGGAGAAGTCAATTTAGTTTTGGCCACAACTGATAGTAATCATTCTATTACATGGATGTATCTTACTGATGATAACGGTGATATCTTATATGGTATGTGTTGTTCACATGGGCTTAATGGAGGCATTGATTTTTGGGATGTTTTCGTAGAAGATATCAATCAGGATGGACGGTTAGACATATGGGCGGCAATCTATGCAGAAGGTTATGAAGATATTACAAGGATAGTCACTATATTTTATCAGGCGGAGAATGGCCATTTTTATGAAGAGGAAATACATGCGGGGAAGATGCCGGAGGCATGTTATGGAGAATACCGGATTGCCCGCTTTTGTCCGGCTAGGGATTATGAGGAGGTCATTGAAAATGTATTGACACAGGAAGATGTGGAACAGATGCTTCAAAAGACCATCGTAATCCAGGAAGATTCCTTTGTATCTTACGAGTCAGAGAGACGTACGGGTAGCAGAGAGAATCGAAAGATGCTTGAGGAAGATAATATGATAAGAGAGTACTGCTTTGGAACAATATATATGTGGGAACCGGTTTCACCAGATAGTATTCTTGAAGGAAATCGTCCTGACAATCGGATGAGAGAGGCTGTCGGGGAGGAATACTATGAGAAGATTGATGGCGTGTTTCATAATGTGTATATAGGCTTCCAGAGATTCTATACCTTAGAAGATAAAGATGAGCTAATTATGTACTCTATGATGACGGGACAATATTATGTTTTAAAGAAGATATAGTATATGACAATAGAAGTTATGGGAAGCAGTAGGATATTATTGGCTGAGGAACCAACATGGAACAAAAGACCTACCAGGACAAACTCATCCTGGAACTTAGAAGAAAATACAGGCAAAAGCAGCCTGATATACTTGTAGAGGAGCAAAAAGAATGGAAAAGAATCCTACTGCCAGGAGGGTTTTGTTCCATGATGCTTCCGGTGTACATGCATGACATGAGACAGAGGGAACGGTGGATCAAGTATAGAAGTTTCAAGTGTCCGGACGTGGTCCTGACGGATGGGAATGCAGATGTGACCTTTACTTTTAGTCTAGCTGGGCAGGCTGTGGAGGCTGAGAAACCGATACAAAGGCTGGAAAGCCTGCGGCGTGATATGCAGAAGATATGGAAACAGATGGTCTTTTATGATATGGAAACTGTTATGGCAGGGGAGATTCCAATACCATGGATGGACTGCAAAACTTTTTGCTTGAATGGCAGTCTGTACTGCCTGCTTTTCCTTTTGGAAATGCAAGGACAACTGATTCTGGGGAATTTTCATTGTAGTTTTCCCCAGTATGACAGGTGGAAACCAATGGTATTGAGATTGTTGCAAACCGTAGAGGAAGAAGGAGGACACCATGAGAGATTATCAGTTAAAGATTGAACCGTTTGCGTATGTGGCATTGCAGGATATGGAGATTCATAAAGGTGTTAATTGCCATGCGCAGGCCCGGATCGTCATACGGGTAAAGGATGACAGGAAAGAAGAATACCTGAGCATGTTGTCTGCGGATACATGGTTGAAAGTAACTGCGGAAGGAGAAACCGGAACCAATACTGTCCTTTTCCATGGAATTGTGACAGGGTTCACCATGGAGCAGGATGGCTATGAAACGATATTACATCTACAAGCTAAGAGTGGAACCGTATTGATGGATGACAAAGAGCACTTTAGGGTATTTCAGAATAAAGATACCCCATGCAGTCTGCTTTTTGATCAGATTACAGCCGGTTACGCGGGAGGAAGGACGGATTATCCAGAAGGAGCAAGCGACAGGACAGATGGCGTGCTGATGCAGTACCATGAGACAGACTGGGAGTTTTGCAAACGCCTTGCGAGTCTGCATAACAGATATATTGTACCGAATGCATTGCAGAAAGGGTGCTGTTACACCGTGGGACTGCCGATGGGCATAGAGCAGGGATGGAAAGCACCGGATATCATGCTCACTATGGATGCCAATGAATACCAGCAGAAGGTGAAAAACGGCGTCAAAGGGTTACAGATGCCAGATATGCTGACACTGTCTGTTACGGATAGAGAGATCTATCAACTGGGCGATTTTATGCAGTATGAAGGCGGGACATATTATGTCTATGATATCACCACGCGCTACATAGGCGCCGAGTGTGTGCATGAATATAAACTCAGGAAAAAAGAAGGATTACAGACACTCACCATAGAGCATCAGGGGACGGCAGGGTGTTCCTTTGAAGCGCAGGTTACCGGAGTACAGAAAGATACCGTACAGATTGATATTGCCGGAGACGAATGGCAGGCACTGGACGGAAAGAAGTGGTTTGCTTATGCAACAGTGTATTCTTCCCCCGATGGAACGGGCTGGTATAGTATGCCGGAAGTGGGCGATACGGTACGGCTGTATGTGCCGGATCATGAAAACAGATGTCTGGTGGTCAGTTCTGTGCATAAAGAGACCGACAGCGCCAGACAGAATCCTGATCATAAATCTTTTAAAACCAAATATGGCAAGGAAATATTGTTTACCCCGGATTCTATCCTGATCACCAATAACCAGGGCATGATGGTGGAAATGAATGACCGGGAGGGTATTACGATGACCAGCGACAAGGATATTCTGATTCAGGCGCAGGATAATATGACCATAGCCAGCGGCTCCGCTTCCCTGCTGATTGCAGCGGAAGATATTGTGCAGGTGAAGCAGGGTGGAACGACTATGACGCTCAGTGATGATATCTATTTTACGGGTGGGGAGTTTAGGATACAGTGAGGAAAAACTTATATTTTAGAAAGAAATATTATACTTAAATTAAAAGGGCAACCGCCCACAAGGTGGGTTGACCAAGTTGAAGAGTAGAAAACCACCCCACTCAGCCAAAGTTTTGGGGTGGTTTTCTATGCAGCTTTACTTATAAAACGTAAAAACGAATGCAAACATACTATACTACAATCAATTTAATTTGTTTGCTGCTTTCCAAGGAAAATGATGCAGAAATGATGCATTGTTTTTTTATAATGTATAAAAATGCAGGTATTGTGAGTCGGCAGTTAGGGAGTGAAGCGTAATGATAAGCCAAATCATTTCAAAGACAATGCTGATAACATATATTGCATGCGTGATGATTTCAGGAGGGAATGATAAGGAATACGACATCAATGAGGCAAAAAGACATTATATGCTTTCCCAGGACTATTGTACAATAGATGAACTGGAGGAGATGGACTACTATCTGTTCTGCGGCACACAAATACATAAAAGCGGAACAGGATCCGGATTTGAAGGAAAACCTTCCATTATCTATAACGATACAAAGACGATTGAGGAAGCAAAGGAATTATATCAGAGATTCAGAGCAAAACTCCCTTTAGATGATGAAAAGCTAGAAAACGGGGAGGATAATGAGGATGAAAGAACCGAAGTCTTATATGTATCACCGGATTGTAAGTGGATCATAACTACCAGGTGGAGTAATTTTCAAAATGTAATCACAACGAAATTGTTTGTGGAAAAAGAAAAGACCAGAGAAGAGGTATTTGATGGCAGCGAAGAGATCACGCCGATCATAATCATCAAAGACGGAGAGCAATATAAGGAAATGGATGAACGGCATTATAAGCAGTTATCAGAAATAGTATGGGTAAATTTTTATGATATAGTAAACACCGATTTAAAAAGGATGAGTGAGGAAGGGGATTTGATTGCTATAATGGATGATGGATACAGCTTGCTCACTATCAGGAGGGTAGAGGATGGGACAGAGAGATGGAGTTATGACCTGGAGGGGATACGAGAAGAAGTATGGAAGAGGCGGGATGATATGCGGAACGGAGACTGGATTTTTTTCACGGTCTGTCAGTTTGATGGTAATGAGCAGGAAGGTTGGCTTGTTATCCAAGCGGGGAGCTCTTTTTTCCAGATTGCCTATCCTTCGGGTGAGGTAACATATCTGGGCGAATATCTGTATTCACCGAGTTTTAGTCCGGATGGGAGATATCTGGCATATTCCAGTGTTGATTATGATAACAGAACTGGTATGAAGTCAATAGAATATGAACAGACGCCGCCTCCGGGAATATATGTCAGGGAAATAGAGACAGGGAAAACAGCTTACATATACTGGGATCCTTCTCAAAATCCGGAAGAGGATTATTTTGAATATCGGGATTTTCTGTGGATAGAAAAGGACAGCTTTGAGGAATATATGGGAGATACAGGCAATTAGAGAGTGGAGAAAGGCATAAATCAGCATGGAATACATTTACCCTACCTTTGAACGTGGAAGAAAAGGAACTTAGTCTTGGAGCCGGTTTGATCAAATGTCAGGGATTTCTCTATCTGATCTCGACGCAGAAGGGGATGTCTCATGCTGGGAAAACAGTACAGAAGTTACAAAAATGAGTAAATATAGGGTGTTTATACTGACAGCATATATTTTGTGGCTGGTGTTCGGTGGAAGTAGGTTGATATGCTGTGCTGGAAATACACAGCAGGATAAGGAACAGCATCTTACCTATGAGATTAATGATAATGGGGAGGCTGTGATTACAGGCGGAAGCTGTGGCGATCTTAATAGCATTGTAATTCCCAACACGATTGATGGCCATCGTGTTGTTGGTGTGGCTGACCGGGCTTTTGCGTACCGGCAGGATATTTATTATTTACGGGTAGAGGAGGGCGTACGGTATATTGGTGCTTATGCTTTTGCAGGGTGCAGACATATGGATACCCCAAGTCTTGGGGATGGTGTTCAGGCGATTGGAGAAGGCGCTTTTAGGGATAATCTGTTTACAGGTAGAGTAGTAAGCCGACGGGATGTGTTTTTGCCAGACAGCATAATGTCTATTGGTAAAGATGCATTTGATTGTTGCAGCCACTTGCAAGATATGCACCTGCCGAAGTATGCAGATATTGATTTGAGCGCTTTTGAAGGAACATTATGGCAGGAGGAGAGGGACGAATTGTTCCAAATTAGGGGGATTGTCTGGTAGCAATCAATGGGAATATGAGTCCGGTGCTCAATATTCCTTATGGTGTAACAAGACTGGCCTATGAAGAAGGGCCGAGGCTTCTGATAGATGATGTTTCCAGACAAATGGAGTATGAAGAGATTATTTTTCCTGATACATTGACAGAGATCAGAGGGGAAAGCTTGGAAGGCATTAGAGTGGGTAGGATAGAGATTCCCGGAGGTGTAAAGTATATCCCAATCGGGTTCCTCAGATATGGGAAAGTGTCGGAACTCGTATTATTAGAGGGGACAGAAGTTATCGGTCCCGGAGCATTTTCTAATATTGAGGGATTGGAAATAATCTGTATTCCGAGTTCTGTGCGGTGGATATATGATAATGCTTTTACTGGGTGTAAGGATTTACAGCGGATTACCATACCGGGAACGGTGGAGAAAATAGGAGAAAATGTATTTGATTGGTGTGAAAACCTGACGGAAGTTGTCTATAAAGAAGGGATTCAGGAGATTGGATGCGGCTATGCAGATACACAAATAAAGCGTATACAGTTTCCGGAAAGCACAGTCAGGATGTGTGGAAGTCTGGCATATGCCGGGAAGTTGGAGAGAGTTTATATTCCGGCAGGGGCAGTAGAGATAGATGACAAGATTTTTTCTCTCAGAGAGAAATATGGGGATGATCCCATTACGGTATACGGACAGAAAGGAAGCAGGGCGGAGGAACTGGCGGTCCGGAGCGGGTATGAATTTATCGAAGTACAAAGTGGGGACGAGATGCCATGAGGAAGGAACAGGAATGAAAGTGCGTAGGAAATGGTTAAGAGATGCGGGTATTCTTGTTATAGCGCTTATTGCCATTATAGGAATTGCAGCCGCAGAGCAGGGCAGGGATGATATTACGACAGAAATTGAGGCAGTGACTGGTGCGGAGGCTGGAGCATGGGAGACAGCGTCTCCTGACTCGGACCAACAGCGCGGCGGATACCGTTATAAGATACTGGTGGATGATACCGTGGAGGTTACAGCTTATGTGGGCGATGAAACAACACTTTTTATACCAGCTTATATGGAGGATAAAGCAGTGACAGTCATTGGGCCGGCGGCGTTCAAGGACAATGAAAAGGTGCAGCGGATATATCTTCCGCAGGGAACTTTGGAGATTGGAGAGGAAGCATTTGCGGGATGTAAGGAACTACAGGATATCTATATCACAAAGACGGTAGAGCGGATTGGGGAACGTGCAATGGCAGACTGTCCGTTGCTAGAGGAGATCGTATTTCCGGAAGCGGTAAGCAGTATAGAGGCCATGACGTGTCAGGGAGATACTGAACTGAGACAGGTTACGATACAGTCTGGAGTGTCTGGTATTGCGGAGGATGCGTTTTCAGGATGTGATGCGCTGCGCCTGGTGTATGGAGAGAGCGGATTTGCAAAGAGTTACGCACAGGAAAATGGTTTTGTATATGTGGATATGGAGCGAATCAGGGAAGAAGGGAATCGTGTCTGGTAGGATGAACAATGGTTTATAGGTTATGGTAGATTGGGAGTGCAGATTCCCTTTGGTGCAGGTGCAATGGTAGCAACTAAAGCCAGAGCAGGAGGCACATTAATGCGGACATTAGCACAGGGAGATTTCAGGTAGACTTACCGCTAGAGGGCATAATAGGATACTTTTTGAAGGAATGTTGGAAAATGCAAAGATGAGGCAGGAAGGTATGGGGAATCATGCGCTTATAACCGGTGTATCGTACATGGAAGGACTTGATTATCAGAAGGAGTGCAGGACATTTAATGGTATACCAGACTGACAAGTAGGATATGCATCACTTGGAACCATACCGGCATTTGGAGTTCCATATAAAGTACAGGAGATTATGGATGGGAAAATATAAAAGGCTGCACATATCATTGGGAATCTTTTTTTTGATGGTTATTATAGTGGTATCTGTCATGAATAAGGAGGATGAGCGAAATATTGACAAGGAACTTCAGGAAGAGGTACCAGAAACAGAATGGTGGGTAGAAGAGGATGTTGAGACGGCTATAGGGAGCAATCTGTTTCAGGGCAGCAGCATAGCAGAAGGGGATGGAGCAGTTTATACGCTGGATATAGGGATGTATGGCGGGAAACCAGTGGAGGAGGATGAACGTTATAATATATATCGGCAAAAGGAAGGGGAATGGGAAGTATATGTATCCCATCCCTCGTATACAGCCGATGTAAATTCAATATCTAATATCGTATATCTGGATGGATATATTTATTATATCCTGAAAGAAGTTGATGTACGGGAAGAAAATGCCAAGGAAGATACTTATATATTCAGGTTTGATAAAGAGGACGGATATGAATTTCCAGATATCTTATTATCGTGCGATACGGATTATTATATCTATGAAGGTGAAATCTATTTTCAATGTTATAAAAACGGAAAACGCTATTTTTATAAGGCAAAGCTAGATGGAGAAGATGTCACAGAACTGTATTCTGACGGGCAGGAGAATCAGACAGGCGCTGCATATGCGGTCGGCGGAGGATGCCTTTATCTGAAAGATAAACATCAGATTTTAGGGATTAATCTGAAAAGCGGGGAGAGAAAGAGTTTTGAAACAGAAGAGAAACACATAGGGGGCATGTTTTATGAAAAGGGCATGCTGTATATTTATGATACTAAAAAAAAGGAAGTCTATCAGATGGATGTCAGAACAGGAGATGAGATTAGGCTCATTGAAGGGAAAATACTGAAGGACTGCGTATGGATTCATGATGGATGTCTGTATTATGTGGAAGAAGAAAAGGAAGAAGATAGATACAATTGTAAATTGAAAGCAATGAACCTGAATACAAGAGAAGCTTCATTATGGGAGACAGCTGTGTTTGATGCACAGCCTTGTGACGCCAGAATAGAGGTTGTGGAAGAACGCGTGATTACCAGCTTTTATTCAAAAAGAGAGGATGGGACAGAGGAATACAGATATTTTGAAAAAGAAATTCAGGAGATATCGGGTGCAGAAGATAAGAGGGGTATGGGAATAGCAGAGGAAGGGAAAGAGGGGGATGGAGAAAAAATTATAGTGTTACAGAAAGGAATTTCAGAAAGTGTATGGCAGGAGAAAGAGGATGATGAGACAGCAATAGGATACAATGTCAAAAGTAGCGCGCTGAGTACAGAAGGAGGAGGGAGTGTTTACAGTGCGGACAAGGGCATGTATGGAGATAAACCTTCGGGGAAAGAGGATTGCGCTGATATATATCGGCTAAAAGGGAGAAAATGGGATTTGTTTGTATCACATTCTTCGGTGGAAGAAGAGCCCTGGTGGGTTAAAATCTCAGTGTGTAATCTGACATATTACAATGGATATCTATACTACATCCTGCTAAAAGATTATGATATGAGTTCAAGTTCAGGGAAAGATTATACCATATGCAGGGTTTCGGAACAGAATGGAATGATAGAGGAATTGGCGAAATGCAACGGCAACTTCTTTATTTATCAAGATACGATTTATTATGACGACATTATGAAAAAGGGTAGAAGATATTTCAGAATGAAACCGGATGGAAAAGATAAAGAACTGTTATATTTTGATGACGGGACAGAGTATTTCCAATTTACTTATGCAGTTGGGGGAGACAGCCTTTATTTATGGAGTGAAGGGAAGATAGCAGCAGTTCATATTGTCAATGATAAGAAAAAGATTATAAAGTATTTTGATGTGCCTGTTGAGTCCGAATGCAGTATATTTTATGAAGATGGAAAATTGTATCTTTTTGATATACAAAATCCTATTGTTTATCAGATGGATGTAAGCACGGGTGAAGTGAATAAGGTTTTAGAAATCTTTCCAGATTACAAATGTAAGAACCCTTTAGATTACCAATACATGAGGCTATCAGACTGTCAACGCAGGCAGTATTTTGTAGACTTTTTTATCTATCATGTCTGGATAGATAAGGGCTGTCTCTATTATATAAATTGGGAGAGAATGGAAGAGGGAGATAATTATGAGTTCAAAGTTATGGATTTGTCAACAGGAAAAAATATTACATGGGATTCTGTTTATGTGGAAAGTGAATCAGTACTATCGACACCAATACATTTAGAAGTAACAGGAGAACATGTGATAATCAGACTCAGTATAGAAGGTGAAAATGAAGTGTATAAACACAGATATTTTGTGAAAGAAATTAGTGAGATTATGGAAATGGAAATCCTATAAAATGATGATAGGAGTAAATTCGGCATGAGAAATGGTTGCTTTCCAGTTTTCCAAGGTTGTAGATGTATTCAATGAGCAACTTGGAAATTAATATTTATTTCCCTCAAATTAGCGGTTTTGAGGATACAGCAAAAGAGGAGCGAATTAACACTTTGATTAAACAGGATGTAAAAAAAATAGGTAAAGAAAATAAAGAGGATGATGATACTCTGTTTTGCATCAATTTGGATTATGAAGTCAAATTCTTGAATGAACAGATAATTAGTATTCTATATAAAGGACGGCGCGGTTATATTATGCCAGGACGTTAGGGGGATGAAGACAAGGAGTATGAAATAGAAAAAGATTTACGGGAAGAAGAGCAGCAGTGGTATACGGATGGCAATAATTTTATAGTTATCCTTGAAGAATTTCAAGACTATAATGAGTATTCCATTAGTAACGATCTGGTCAAGCATATATTGGACGAGGAATTTCTAAAGAAACTGGAATAAGACACTGACAAAAGGAACAAAACAGATGAGACGATGTGAAATGGGGCGATTTATTTTTTAACCCAAATGATGTTGATGGATATGATTTTTTGGATAAAGATGGAAGTGATTTGGATCCGCTTCGGAAGTCATTGGGGTTTTAACAATAGTCAATTGGCGAATGAAAAAGGGGATAAAAAGCATGTTAAAAAGGTATCTTGGCATTTCGATACTGTTGGTGCTGCTTATGGCGCTGATGATTATAAGGCCAGAGAAAAAGGAAGACAAGAATATTGAGCAGGGAGAAAATATCCGATGTGAGAAAGATAATGTACATGATGAGAACATTGAGTTGGAAAAGGAAGAGAAGGTTGATTTTGAGGAAAGTTATCGTATCCTGAACAGGAGCATTTTTGATAACAGTATAATCTCATGGTATAACGATGAGACCAAACAGGAGATTGAGGCCTATGCGGAGTCGGTCAAGGGTGATATGGTACCGGTCTTGGAAGAAGACAGTATATTCCCGCAGGGGCTGGTCATGGAGATGGAAGAAGTTATCTATCGGTCTCTTGACAGCAATATGAATAAGATTCGATGGGAAGAGATAGAGAAAAGTATCTACTACGAGACCATGCGAGAACTTGGCATGGAGAAATGGAATCCAGACATGGAAGAGATGAAAATATTGTTCCCGGAATTAAAGGATGTCGGCCCGGAACTTGATTCTGTCTATGATGCTTATCAGGAAGTCTGTGGGAATGAGTATTGTTATGATCTGTTTCACATTCCCACACAAGACAGGGACCAATATGTCCTGGCAATGGATTCAGGAGGTACGGCAGGAATCTGCGATATCTATCTGATGGAGTTGGTGGATGGAGATTTTGTGCCAATCAGTGATTTTGAGACACACAATGCCGGATATGGTGTGGTGATTCAATATGAGGGTGAATTTTATTATATTTATCTGCCGAATAATTACCAATTGAAGATTTATGACGGCATCAGGATCTTTAAGATAGGAGAAGATATGGAATATGAAAATCTTCTCATCAAGTATCTTCCTTATGAGTATGTCTGGAAGAACCTGTATAATACTTCCGAGGGCATGAAATGGGAGGAATATCTTGAGGGCATACGGAATGAGATAACATCGGATAAATATCTGCAAAATGGAACGGATGAAAGCGGATGGTCTGTGTATTTTGGGGATGAAGAGAAAGTGGAGAACTTTATAGTACCAGAAAATGAGAGAAAATATTACAGTAACGAGTATCATAAAATAGATTTTGCAAACATCGGAATCCCCGTATATATGAGAAAATCAAATTTTATCCCTTCTAATTATAATAGTACATGGCACTTAAAAAGTAGTTTTTATTTACAAAGTCCGAAGAATGGTTCCATCAAAACTTTAGAAAATATGGAAATTAATCATTATTTGCCCAATCCTTTACAACCGGAATTAGTACAAATGTGGTTCAAAGAAATGGAAGGGAAAGTCTATACGTTTTGCCTGTACCATGTGTCGGATTATAATTATATGCTGAATGTAGTCCGGCTGGAAGGAAATGAGGTAAACCGGATACGGACAGATATTTTATCACCGAGAAGACATTTTGTCCTGACGGAGGGAGAAAAGACTATTTATTCTTAGCATTAAATTAACAAGATTGTTTTAATATACAGGATTCTGTCCCGCATCATATGAAAAATGGAGATGGGCTCATTCATATGGGGAATATAGAAGAATTAAACAGAACAAATATAGAAATATGTGATAATTTTAAGGAATGTACCAGATTGCCGGATGAAAAGTGTAATATTACTAAAAATTATAAGGAATGGATAGAAGACAAAGTATCCAGATAATGTTGCAAATATGAAAAAGTATATTATGCCAGCAAAGATAGAGCATTTGAGAAAGGGTGTTTCTTGGCAGGTTACATTAACGCAGTTGGTGTTGGAGTCAGGATGGGGTGGCAAGTCACCAGTGGATGAATATACGAAAGTAAACAGTTATAATCTTTTTGGAATTAAGAATCTTACTCCGGATAGTGAAGAGGATTTTGTTAGGTCTTGGACTAAAGAGAATATTTCGGTTTCAAAATTGAGTGAATAGGAAGATAAGGAAGAAGATTGGAAGGAATATGAAATATGGAAGCAAAGTCATTGAGTTTGTTATTATTATTAGTTTCACTGCTGGGATATGCTCATGATCAGGTAGATGATATGATGGAGCAAAAAAAACAGGAGATACCAAGGGCTGAGTCTCTTCGGAAAGAGGAATACAATAAGGAAAGTGGAGATATATGGAAATGTCTTGTTGTGAATGTACCGGAGATACTCAATGAATGGAATGATTATGTAGTGGATAGGACAGATGGAGAGGCATGTATGACCACAAAGTTGAGAGGTGATGATATAGATGCATTAACTATTGATAAATATGACGTATATAGGGATGATGAAGAAACCGAATATTTAGGGAAATATTATTTGGTCTATGTAGGAGAACAATGGGAAGATCATACCGTATATTGGGCAAATTTTTATGTCAGTGAGAATTTTGATGAAGTTTTATGGTGTGATTTCGCAGACATAGATAATCACTATTCGGCTTTATATTTGGATGAGTGGAGAAACTCAAGGTATTATCGTAAACTGGATAACTGATGCAGGAATTAGAGAAATTCAGTCCTGATGGAAGGGAAAAGGTTAATGAGATGAGCAGAGAGTATGAGATAACCAGTGAAGAATTAATCGTAAAAACTGCGATTCCATTTCAGACATTGAGTAAAATGGAAATCCGTCATGATATAAATATCCACACGATTGCAAGGATAAGCGTAACAGCAAAGGAAGAAGACCAGCAGGAGATTCTTTCCAGGGATTGGACTGATACGGAAATAACAGTTTAAAAAAAGGGAGAGGAAAGTTTACCTCTCTTTTCTGGTAGGATAGAAAAAATAGTCTGTGATATGGAAGGGCATCTGCTCACCGTTTTAATATGCGGAATCGGCGAAACCGCAAAGATGGACCGGGAGAAAAAGAAACAGTCATTTCAAAAGTCGGAAATGACATATGGACAGGTCGTGCAGAAGATAGCAAGGAATTATCAGGGTTCAACAGTGATTTGGAATATCGGGGATGATAAGAATATTGATAAGCCGCTTATTCAATATGAGGAAACAGATTGGGAGTTCCTTATCCGGCTATGTAGTCATTTGCATGAGGTGATCGTTCCGGATCTGCGAACCGGGAAACTGGGATTACATTTTGGCATGTGCATGGGAAGGGAACAAAATGTGTATTTACAGTTAGATATTGATGAGGAAGAGCGTGCTGACTTTCCATGGATATGGGCTAATTTATCCTACTGTATGCCGGAAGTAGGGGCCAAGGCAGTATTATACCTGCCTACGCGAGAAGAAAAAGACGGCAGGGTGATTTTAGCAACGGTACATAACACTGATAATGGAAGATATACAGATGTACAGAAGCGGGAGTCAGTATCAAGAGCAATGGGGATAATTTCTCTGTTGGCGGATGGAGATGTCTTATTGACAGGCAGCCTTTTTGGCGGTGGCGGCTGTTCCGTCTGCTGATTTAGGAAGAGTGGGAGGACAGGATAGTCTTGTTGTGTTGTCTGCGTGTGAGGGAATCTCCAAAGTGGCTGGTGGGGCAGCAACGATTGACTTATCAGGAGTGATGAATGGAGGCAAAGAGAGCGCATGTTCTTTCCCGAACATTTTTAAATCCATGAACATTTTGCCAAAAAGGTCTTAGAATGTGGAACCGCAGAGGATAAGGAAAACGCTATATCTGTGAATACCGAAACGGCATTTCATAAGTTGGAGGAAATTCTGGAAAGCATCAGGCGGGGAAAAGATATTTATGGACAGGGAAAGGAGTGGCAGAAGGATGGTTATTTTAGATTGATGGGCTGAGGGGAAGGAAGAACATAAAACTTTTTGAGTTGGATAGGAGAATCTTATGCAAAAGTTTGTATTAAAGGTATTTATCTGTGTGTTGTGTACCTATTCTATAATAGGCACTGTGGTATCGTTCCTAAAACCAAATGTTTTGGACGAGATTGGGAAAATGATGCAGAAATGATGCATTGTTTTTTTATAATATAAATTGGAAAGTATGGGCAGTCATCTATAGTGAGGGATTAAGCGTAATGATAAGCCAAATCATTTCAAAGACAATGCTGATAACATATATTGCATACGTGATAATTTCAGGAGATGACACGGAATACAGAATCCATGAGGCAAAAACGAATTATATGCATTTTCAGGACTATTGCACAATAGATGAATTGGGGGTGATGGACAATCCCTATTTTCCATACCAAGAGCATACTTTTCTGGAAGGGCACGCGCAATATTATGATGACTGCGGCGGGTTAGTTGAGGAGATTGTAGATGCTGAGATTATCAAAGTCAAAGAATATGAGGAAGGGAGTGTGTATAAGCTAACCATAGATGTTATTGCGGAGGCTAATCCCTGGTATTTTGATGCAGATGAGTTTTTGAGTATATACTTCTATGTGACTGATGACAAGATATATAGAATGTTTCCCTATTGCCAGCTTGAGCCGGGAGGAAAAAGTATCAGATTTTATAACGATGACGATTTGCTGACTACTGCTTTTGATACGGAGGAGAAATTGCAGAGTAGAGGTGTCTTCACGTCTGTATGTCAGGAAGAAGATATACAGGAAGACCTCTATTCTATACAGCATGTGGGGAATCGGATAACGTATCATTATCTTGAGATAGATACCAAGAAAGACAGAGGGGCAAAAGAATCATTTGTGTGGGAAAAAGGGAAAGGATTGGTTTCGTTTGAAACAGGATGGGGAGCGGGACTGATGTCATCGGTGCAGGTAGATGAGATATGCGAGGTGACGAAAGTTGAATGAAAGGATTGTGAACCGGCAGTCAGGGAGTGAAGTGTAATGATAAGACAGAGTATTTTAAAGGCATTACTTATGGTGTATATTGCATGTGTGATCATTTCCGGTAAGGTTGGTATGGAACTAGAGGAAGAGCATCAGTTACCGCCGCCAGGTATCTATGTGAAGGAGATAGAGACAGGAAAGACGGCTTATATCTATTGGGACAGACTTTCGCAGGAACGTTCTTTCCTGTGGCTTGATAAGGAAAGCTTTGAGGAATATATGGGAGACAAAGGGAGAAAAGAGTAAAGGAATTTATTTTGAACAAGAAGAGGAATGATACTAAAATAAAGCAATCTGTGTATGTCATAGCATCTATTCTGCTCTTAACCGGCTGCAGTCACAAGACAGATACGGAAAGAGTCCAACATACATTCCAGAAAACAGACGCCAATCAAATGACAGCCCAGAAAGAAACTGATACGGTAAATGCCTCGGAAATACCGCACGACCAGAACGATTTCATGGATGCGTATGCAGACCTGCCGGAGGATGACTTCCAGGAGATTGTCATTCGGGAGGGAGTCGTGTATACGGATGATATTATCTATGAGCAGGAAGGCAGGGGGATTCTGTCAACAGGAGATGCTGCACTGGATGCTGAGTTGCTGGGAGAGATTGCTCTGGACATGCTGGAATCCAAAGATATGCAGGCATATGAGGAATTGTTCAGCAGTGACATATCCTTTCAGGAATTTCAGGAACAAGATTGGGTTGGGCTGGACACTGGATGGACGGCAGACCGTTATTACGACTGCTATTATACATATATCACAGAAGCGGAAGGGTACATTGGCTATATCTACTATATTTATGCGGATTACGAAACGATGAAAGCGCAGGATACCCAAGCGGTCGAGCTGGGGTTCCATATTACGACTGAGGATGGGAAGATATGTGATACCGAACTGCACTTATATGATATGACCAGGGAAGAGTACCAGGCTTTCAGAGAATGGCAGGGAGGCAGGATAGCCGTTATGGAAGACGGAGAGATTGTGGGAGGTGGGTACGCGATACCCGGACAGGACAGGCTGTATCTGGATGCCGGTGATATCGTGTATGGCGATGCGGGGTTTGAGGAGCTGACCAGTGGGATTCGTGAGAATACCGTGGATGGCTGGCAGCTGCGGGACGGTTATGATCTTTACTACCTGATACAGGATGATAGTCAGGGAAGGATTCACTACCGATATTATTTCTATTGGAGCAAGCCGGAGGAGAAGTATGAAAAAGTCCTGGTGACGGATGCCTGGGTATCTGAGATGGGAATAGAGGGATTACAGCCGCACTGGTTTTGCACCCGCAGACACAGGGAAGATGTCAGGTCTGTGCCTGAGTATGAAATGTCTGATATAGAAGCATATCTGACGGTTGACTGGTCGGATGAAGCGATATTGATGATGGACCATACAATCTGGCCCAATGACAGCGCGTGGGGATGGGAGTTTACGATTGCAGACATGGATTTTGATGGGGAGCAGGAGTTTTTCGTCAACTTTATTGCCAACCACTGTGGATCTAATGCGCTCTATATTTATAAGCAGGAGGACGGGAAAGTCTCTTCCTATGCAGATATGATAGCAGTACCGCAGCGGTACATATTGGGGCCTCAGGAGTATAAAAAAATACTGCCCTATATGGACATAGAGTTTATAGATGCCTATGCCAACAGCGCACAGGAGTACAGATATCTTACCATGGACTGGACCAGCTTTGGCGGGGATATCCATGGAGGAATCAATACCTATATTTTGTATGAGACGTTGCTGCCGGAGGGTGAACCCAGAGAGATTGCCCGGATTGCGTACTGCGGCCCGGAGGAAGGCAGGGAACTGTATTTCTTAGGAGAAAAGGTATATGAAGCCGGCAAGTTAAAGGATTTGGTCGATTCCTATATGGCAGGGTATACAAAGGTGGAGATGCCTTATAGGACGGTGGAAATGACTTTTCCGCGGGGAATCGTGGGATACAGTGAAGAAGAGCGGGAACAGGAAAACCGTGAGCTTTGGGAAGCAATCAGAGATTGTTGTAAAGAGTGAATAGTGTGAGAAGAACTTCTAATCACTCGCAGCAAAGGCTGCTTCGCGAAGAAGTTCTAGAAGTTGCTTTGCAACTTCTTCTCACACAGGAGAATGCCTAAAACGCGGCATTCTCCCAGACAAGCTTGCTTGTCTTTGGATTTTGAGTCACAGCAATGCGGTGACATAGAGGTTAGTATGAAAAGAATATTTCGCATATTTCTTTTAGCAGGACTGTTGATGATAGAATATGAAACAGGCGTCAGACAGCGCCAAACCATACCGGAAGAAAAAGGTGTGGAGACAGCGCATATTAGTTGTGATATCGAGGGAGAAACGAGAAAGCCGGTGCAATATAAGTATATGGCAGATCTTCTCGGCCCCAGAGGATTTCTGGATGAGGAAAATACTATTTTCTGGCAGGATTTTTATGACAGTTATTCGATCGGGTTGGAGAGGGATGTGGAGTATCATATACCGATATGTATACAGGATTCCCTTGAGGATTACTTTACTTTGCGGGACTCCAATGAACGGCTGTGGCATCCCAAAGACATATATTGTATGTTCTACGATAACAGGACGATTGAGATGGAAGAAGAGGAACTGGAAATGCTGTTTCTTCAGAACGGCTATGAACTGTCAATCTGTCAGGGGGAATGTAAGGACTATCAAGTGAGATTTCTTCAGTACAGACAAAAGGACAGTCATCTGCTTTATCCGGAACGTATTATCATGCAGACTTGGGATGATTGGCATATTTATGTGCAGGAGATCACAGGGCCAATGCAGAGGAAGGTCATGGATTTGATCAGTGTGGATGACCGGGAGAATCCTATAATTATAGTTCATACAACCAGCTTGACACGGGATTACGTATCGGAGGAGGAGCTGAGTTTTTGGGAATTCAATGGGAATTTCTGGTCGTTGGTGCCGATGGAACTGGAAATCAAGTACACGGAATATGTTCTTGGAAGGAATCCGGAACCGGGAAACATGGAGGATTTGAATCTGATCCGGTATCCGGATGGAATTGCGTTTAGGACTGTCGTACAACCCAGTAATGCAGGCGGAGGTATATTCTATCTGCAGGCTGATCAAATGGAAGAGATTGAAAAAAACAGGAGTTTTCAATTTACGATGTTCCAGAAATCCTTAGATGTGATTGATTTAGTGGTTCCAAATGAAATGGGATATATAAGGTTTGAAATCAGATAAGTGTTATTTATGGGCGTGCAAATAGGGGAAAAGAAATGAAGCAAATACTACAGATAGTGTGCATTGTGGTCGCAATGGCATCCGGCATTTACCAGAGTGCGATACCTGGCCAAGAGATGCAGGAGCATGTAGAAGAGAAGGCAAGAGTAGACTTCCCGGAAGGTTTAGCCGGCTGGAGTATCCATGATTTAGAGAATCTCCAGAGCGTCAGCCTTAAGCCAAGCACACAGGAAGATATCGAAAAAATAGGAAAGATTACCTCGTTGAAGGAATTGAACATTTCTTTGTACCAGAGGGACCAGGAACCAATCTGGGATTTGAAGGCGATCGGTGGATTGGAACATCTTGAAAATCTAACTATCAGGGGTGGGACAGAAGAGTTTAATATGGAGCCTTTGGCAAACTTGAAAAATGTCAGGAGAATCAGTTTGGAGGGCACAGATTTTGACCTATCCTTTTTAGCCGGGATGGAAGCATTGGAGGAACTGTACACCGACAGGACTGGCGAGATAGTGGATCTGTCTATGATTGCGGGATTAAAGCATTTACGAGTGTTGGATATTTATTATGTGGATGAGGCGGATCTGTGTTATCTGGAAGAGTTAGAAGCGTTGGAGGAAATTTATATTTTTACAGGTGAAATATGTGGATTTGAGGCATTGGAAAATTTACATAAGGTGAAGAGCCTGACGCTGAAAGTAAGCTGCGAGAACAAGGATGCGCCGTATATGGATATTTCTGTGCTGAAGAATATGAAAGAACTGACAGGCGTCACGATGGGCGGGATAAAGATAGGGAATATTCAATCTCTGGCCAAATTGGAGACTTTGGAGTGGATTCTATTGGTAGAGTCTGATATTGAAGATATAGAAGCCCTTTGCAAAATGCCCAATCTGAGATATCTGGGAATCTATGGAAATGAAAGCAAGGCGGTGGAGAAACAAGGAGAGCAGTACGATGATTTGATATGGGATTTTAAGGTGACGGATGAGATACCTTATGATTTTCAATGAGGAGGACAGAGTGGATGTATGTAATAAACGTTACGCGGCAGTGAAATGAGAATTGGGATAACAGAACGGTTGGCGACGGGATAGATTAGGATGGGAAATGCCGGGAGGACATGATAAAATAGGAAAATATTGTATTGTACCATGAAAAAAGTTATACTATGGTAAAGCGTAAATCCTGTGGAGGGCTGTTATGGAGAAGAAAAATCTTCCAATCGGTATTGAGTTTTATAAAAAGATTATTGATGAAGAGTACTATTATGTCGATAAGACATTAATGGTAAAAGAGTTATTGGATCGGCAGGGGTATGTAAATCTTTTTACCAGGCCCAGAAGATTTGGTAAGACACTGGCACTCGACATGCTCAAGACCTTTTTTGAAAGAGAACTGGATGCAAAAGGTAACGAAATAGATAACAGCCGCTACTTTGACGGTATGAAAATCATGTCTGCAGGTGATAAGTATACGAAAAATATGGGCCGGTATCCGGTTATATTTCTCTCGCTGAAATCTGCGAAGCAGCCGGATATGGAGACCGCGGTCTGGATGCTGAAGAAGCAGATAGCAAATGAATTTATTCGACATCAATACGTTTTGGCTTCGGATATTTTGCTAGATTCCGAAAAGGAATTATATCAGAAGATTATTTCCCTGACAGATGACAATAGAGTGTATGCAGACGCGGTCGCCTTTCTTTCGCGATGCCTTGCCAAATATCACGGGCAAAAAGTAATTATTCTGATGGATGAATATGATGTACCTCTTGAAAATGCTTATTTTGCGGGATTTTACCAGGAGATGACTGCGTTCGTGCGTTCTATCATGGAGTCTTCCTTAAAAACGAATGAGGATTTGAAGTTTGCGGTGATAACGGGGTGTTTAAGAGTCAGCAGGGAAAGTATTTTTACTGGACTCAATAACCTGAATGTGATTTCCATGGTCAGTGACAGCTTTGCGGGATGTTTTGGCTTTACTGAAGCAGAAGTATCCGAGCTTTTGTCATATTATGGGTTGGAAGAGAAGCTGGAACAAATACAAAAATGGTATGATGGCTACCTTTTTGGTAAGACAGAGGTGTATAATCCGTGGAGTGTCACCAGTTATTTAAATGGTATCATAGCTGATAGGATAGAGTATCCGAGACCATATTGGGCCAATACTTCGTCAAACAGCATTATAAGAGAACTGATTGAGAACGCGGGAGATGTTGTCAGGGCAGAATTGGAAGACTTAATGTCGCAAAAGACTATCGTGAAACCGATTCATGAAGACATCACTTACGAAGATATCAATAATTCTCCGGATAATCTGTGGAATTTCCTGCTCCTTACCGGTTATCTGAAAGCAGTAGACAGTTATTTTGATGGAATGCAGGCATATATCACAATGGCAATCCCTAATATGGAAGTGCGATATATCTATGAAAGTAATATTATGGAATGGCTTAAGAAGCGCGGCAAATCCGCAGATTTTACAGATATGTATCATGCGCTGCTGCATGGTGATGCGGTAAATCTGGAGAGGATTATCAAAAGTTATTTAAAGAGCAGTATCAGCTTTTATGATGAGAAAGAGACGTTTTATCATGGCCTTTTGATTGGAATGATGAGTGGCTTAGAAGGGTATCGGGTTCTTTCAAATCGTGAAACGGGAGAGGGAAGAGCGGATCTTATACTGAAACCGTTTGATGATTGCAATCCGGCAGTTATTTTTGAATTGAAATATACGAATGATATAGCCAAGCTTGAGCAAAAATGTGAAGAGGCATTGCAGCAGATAGCGGATAGAAGGTATGCGGACGAACTGTCAGAGGATGGGTATGCTGATATTATCAAATATGGTATCTGCTTTTATAAAAAGAATTGCAGGGTGAAATGTTGTAGGGATTAGAGCTATCTCCAGAGAGTTAAGCAATTTGGAGAATTTAAGAAAGCAGAAGGTGAAGAATATGCCGGAGCACCAAACAGTAGAATATAAGGAATCGTGGCATGATGAATTTTTGGAGTGGATCTGCGGATATGCAAACGCATACGGTGGGACGCTTTATATTGGTCAAAATGATGATGGAGAGGTTATCGGACTTAACGATAAAGACAGAAAAAAGTTATTGGAGATTATCCCGAATAAGATTACAGACACAATGGGTATTGTAGCGGATGTTAATCTGCTATATGAGGGAAAACTGCAATATATTGAGATTGTTGTGGACAAGTACCCTTCACTCATCAGTTATCATGGAAAATATTTTTATCGTTCCGGCAGCACAATGAGAACGATAACCGGAAAAGAACTGGATAAAGCAATCTTAAAATCGCAGGGCAGAACATGGGATGGTATGCCGATACCCAAATTGCAGGTAACGGATTTAAGGAGAGAGGCGATTGATCTATTTAAGGAAAAGGCCCTGAGAAGGCACAGACTGACGGAAGAAGAAACAAGAGTTGATGATACCATATTGATGGAGAATCTTCATTTATTTGATGAGGAAGGATATCTGATCAGAGCGGCAATGTTGGCGTTTTATAAAGATCCGGAGAAATGGGTTACAGGCTCTTATATTAAAATTGGTTGTTTTGGAGATTCAGATGCCGATTTGAGATATCAGGATGAAGTACATGGTTCTCTGATTGAGCAAATTGATAAGACGGTTGACTTGGTTTACACGAAATATTTGAAGGCCCTGATTTATTATGATGGGATTCAGAGGGTTGAGCAGTTTATGTTTCCACAGGAAGCATTTCGTGAGATTTTGCTGAATGCTGTGGTTCACAAGGATTACAGTGCTTGTAACCCGATTCAGATTAGTGTATATGAGGATAAGATATATATCTGGAATGATGGTGAGATGCCGTCTGAGCTTAACTCAACGGAGAAACTATTTGAAAAGCATTCTTCTAAGCCTTATAATCCTAAGCTGGCAAATGTTTTCTTTAAGAGCGGTATGATAGAGGCATGGGGCAGAGGGTTTGACAAAATTAAGGAAGCTTGTGTAAAGTACGATGGACGCCTGCCGGAGTACAATATCAGTGTATCTGGAATTATGGTGTTGTGTAAGGCATGTGATAAGTATTTGGAGTTGCTGAATGGCGAGGGAGATTTGCATCTTGGTCAAAGAGATCTACATCATGACCAAGATGGTCATGATGTGGTCATGATGATTTTGGATTTTTGTAAAGAAGCAAGATCAATGCCAGAAATTATGGAACAATTTGGATTTGACAGTCGGACAAGCTTTAGAAGAAAATATTTAAATACATTAGTAAAAGAGGGAAGATTGAAGATGACATTACCAGATAAACCCAAGAGTAAAAGTCAAAAATACTATTCATAACCAATATTATGTTCATATCATGACCAAAATGGTTATGATGAGGTCATGATGAAAGCAAATGTTAAATGGATAGAAATTTATTGTTATGAAAAGGTTGTTACAGGAGGAGATACCGTTTTGAGTGATTTAGCACTGCGGCGATTGAAAGCATTTTTTATTGATTTTGTCATTTTAGGATTCCTATCCATGATCTGTATGGGTGTCGTTTTCCTGACCGCGGATATGCAGATACTGCTTGGGGAAAATTTGGAGCTTATGTATGCGGGGTTGGCATAGGCAGCTGGATTTTGACATGGGCATATTTTTTCATTTTGGATTATTATGAAAATCTGGATGTGGGGAAAAGACTCACAAATATAGAACTCATCAGCAACGGCAGAAACTTACAGTGGGCAAAAAGCTGAAACATTCTGTTCTGAAATGTATCTGTGGCACTGTCTGACCGGTATCAGGTATTTATTATCTGATCAAAGGGGAAATGATTTATGACAGATATTTGGGAATCAGCATAAGAGATAAATTGGAAACATGAATATGGGCTGTGCGAAGAGGGCAATATGGCATTTGGAAAGGGGCTGTTGTAACAGCTCTTTTTTGATGAAACAAACTTACTTTTTTCAGGAACCATGATGCAGAAATGATGCATTGTTTCTTTATACTTTATATATAGAAGAAAGCGTGTTTGCGGCCATTGGGGGCAGGAAGGAAAAATCAATGAAATCAGTTGTCTTGGACGCCATGAAATATGTGGATTTTAAAGCAAAATATATACTAACGGTTATCATACTTGCCATCCTCTGTACTGCCTGCGGTAAGGAAAAAGAGGAACGGGGAAATGCATATTTTTATAAGGCAGACGAAACAGTACATACCTATGAAGGATATTTCTATCTCCATAGTTATACGGACTTATGGCAGGATGTGGATTTATATATTACCAGGTTGGAGAACTTTTCCAAGGGCACATTATATACCCTGGAATTAGAGCAGCCGGTGTTTTCTGATCCATATGACGAATTGTTGGATTGTAAGTATATTGGTTATTTTTATGTTACGGATGAAATGATCTGTTATCTGCCGGCCGAGGAGGATGGCTATACCGATGAAAATAACCGCAGGGTGATTGCGCAGATCAGGAAGGATGAGGAGAACCCGCCGGAACAGGGAATGATAGTCTGTTGTGAAGACGGAATGGAAGATGATACGGACGAAAATGGATACCATGCATATGTGCAAGCGGATGGAGATAAAAGGATATTCCGATATTATAATGACTATTTTTATGGTTCTAAGGAGTATATCATGATGGTGTGGGAGAAGGGAAAAGGCATTACTTATTATATGCATGGTAACGGGGCAAAGAATCTGCATGTGGAATTTGGAGAGCATATCAAAGAGGCGCAGGAAGTAGATTATGGATATCCATATAAGATGTTTCATGAAGAGAGCAGTATTTATACGGAGAAATTATTACAAGTCTGCCATAATGTTAGAGTTTTAATAACGGAATTGAATGACGGTAGTGAAGACATGGTAGAAAGAGAAGATACCTGTGAATCCGCATCTTCACAGGAAGATACGAAACGGTGGCCGGACAGGATATATGAGGTAACTGTGGATAACATGCAGGGAAATATCCTAGGATACAGTTTGATCCGCCAGCCGCCGAATCCTGATAACAGGTACTATGAGCGGGACCTGCCTTATCTGTTGGAAGAAAGCATGGTTGGAAAGGGAATCTATATCTCTGATTATATGTGTGAGACAGAAGTTTTCCTTGGTAGTCTGTTAAAGGAAGTCATAAAGAATCGTGGCACGGTCAACGCGGGAAACAGACAGTATTTCACAGAGTATGCTTTGCAGCAAATAGACGAGGCGGATTGGGATGCCTTGGATGTCGGGTGGGAGGCCGCACCCTATGCCTATGACAGGACATATCAGATGATGCCAGTGGCAGGAGGCTATGGATATCAGTTTTATTATTGCTTTTACCCGGAGGAAGAAGAAACATCCAAGAAAGAGTCTGCGCAGGTGGAGATGACGGTTTATGTGGATGGGGATGGAAGGATCTGTGAGATAAGGGCGTCTATCAGTATGGTGCCAGCGGAAACAAACCGTATGGTGAAATATATCCAGACGGACGGACTGTCTGATAATACTTACAGGGAACAGGTGATTCTGGATGGCAGTCCCTGCAGAGAGGAGATGGTGTGGGATTTTGAAAAGCATTTCCGACGGTTTATGTATCCTGATGAGATTTATGAACAGGAGAATAACGGGCTGCTGGCATTCGGAACTGTCTGTGACAGCGCAGAGAATCTGGCGGATATTTTTCTTCATGTCATAGGCAACAGGGGAGCGGATGTAGAAAAATATGCTAAATGGTTTGGGTATGAAAGTTATTTTACAGACTTTGCAGATTCCGATTGGGGATTGCTGGAAGAAAACTGGACGGCGGATGAGGCATACGACTGCTTTTTCATCGACAGGATAGAAGATGCCGGCTATGTGGGCTTTCAATACTATTTCTATCCGGATTTTGCGGCCATGGATGTAGATACGGCAAAGATGGCGGTGATAGTGTGCAATGTTGATATTACCTATGGTACGATTGATTATAATAGAGTAGACATTTTTCCAATCACAGAAGAGGCATATCTGGAGATGAAACAGAAGCAGACTGGCAGGAGGGTTCTTGTGGTGGACAAGGGTACTGCTTTATTGGGAAAAGAGATGGTGGCCATCCCTGTGCTTGACAGGCCGGTAGAGCCCGTGCCGATTGCCGCATTTGATCCCGATACCGTGGCAGCAGCGCATAGCGGCAGGAAAGAGATAAAGGAGTTGTGGGGATTTGCAGATACAGCACAGGCTGGCAGCTGTTTGGGGGAGATGTTTCTGCGGGACCTAGTGAATGATTATGTGGAAGAGGGAGTGATTTATAAGTCTGCTAAAAACAGTGAGATGATAAGCGCCGCTTTATATACTATGGATCAGTTTCTCGAAGCTGGATGGAAAGTGGACGAACAGTATGATTGCTATTATATAGGCGCCAATGAGGCGGCAGGATGTATGCATTTTCAGTATTATTTCTATCCTGCGGACGTAAGCGATGAGCAGGTAAAAAACAGGACTCTGGTGGCGGATGTGTACCTGTCGGAGGCGGGGATTGAGCGTATGGCGGTGGAGGAGTTGGGCGGACAGCCGCAGTGGGAGCGTTTGGATCACGCTTATCATAATCAGGGAGTGCAGACTAAGAACAGCATTCGCAGGGAGGAATCCATTTATGATAAGAATTTTTATGATTCCTATTTAAGGGGAAAATTCATGGGGATCAGATTTCAGGAAGAGAACCTTCAACAGGATTTAGAAGATTATTTTGAGGTAGAACATTATGCAGAAGGTACGGAGATTCTGGTGGATATGTTTTTGGATCAACGGACATGCGAAATGGAGGAGCAGGAACTTCAGGAGTTATTTTATGAGCATGGATACTTACTGCATCTGCACCATAAGGAAGCAGGCGGTCTGCACATACGCCTGATAGAAGTGCAGGAGATAGATGGGTTATCTTTATATCCGGTACGCATTGCGATTCAGACATGGGATGAGGAAAATCTTTATTTAGAAGATATCACTGCGCCTATCCCGAGAAAAATAAGGGATTTTGTGATCATAGAAAAAGACGATGCCCTGCGGATGATCATACATTCATCGGGTGTTTCGGTTGATTATGCGGCGGAAGAAGAGTTGAGTTTTTGGGAATTTAGCGATAACGGGGACTGGAATCTGACGCCGATGGATTTGGAAATTGACACGAGTCATGCCCATAATACGGGAGAATTTTTTCCTGATTTAGACAGGGATACTCTATTTCCAATGACATTTTATCAGGATGGAATTACATTTGGGCCGAGCCGACAGGGACAGATCAATGGTAATGGGGTTGATACGTTCAGACTGGGAAAACTGGAAGAGACAGAGCAAAATAAAAGTTTTCGGTTGTATGGTATATTCGAAAATCTGGGGAGGACATTTGTGTGGGAATATGGGGACTGTTATATTGAATTTCATGTTGTGTGAGGGCTGATGATTGTTGTGAGTACTTTTGGGGGCGGAGATTGACAAGAATGGTCAAAAAAGCTAGAGTGTGGGTAGAATAGTTTTATGGCAAAATCCGGAGAATATAAGGGTTTGTTCAAAAACCAGCTGGATAACATGTGAGAGGATATTAAGACAGATGATTGACAACAGGCAGATTATTCAGAAGGGGGAAAGCAGGAAGACCTTAGACCGCTCCATGCTGCTCACAATCCTCGCTTTGGCGTGGCCCACCATGCTGGAGCAGTTGATGCAGACGGCAGTCCAATATATCGACACGGCGATGGTGGGTACGCTTGGAACCCAGGCCACGGCGGCGGTAGGCTCCACGGGAACCGTCAACTGGCTCATCGGCAGTACCATATCGGCGGTGGGCGTGGGATTTCTCTCTTACATAGCAAAAGCATATGGAGCCGGCGATCAGGCCGCTGCCAGACGTGCCGCAGCGCAGGCGGTCTTTGTCACCTGCATTCTGGGGATTTTCTTTACCATACTGACGGTATCCTTAAGCGGCATGGTGCCGGTCTGGATGCAGGTGGAACCGGGAATCCGCGGGATGGCGTCCCAGTATTTCCTGATTCTCTATCTGCCCATGCTGCCCAGGACGGCCAGCATTATTTTTGGTACGGTATTGCGGGCGGCGGGGGATACCAAATCGCCCATGAAGATTGGGGTGTTGGTGAACCTGATCAATGTGACGCTCAACTTCCTGATGATTTATCCTGTCCGCAGGATAGACCTGTTTTCCTGGCAGTTTACCATGTGGGGTGCAGGACTGGGCGTGATCGGCGCCGCCATCGCTAGCGCCATTGCGTTTACGGTGGGCGGTATCTGTATTACTTGTGTATTGTGGCGGCATCGGTCAATCTCTCCCAAAGGCCAGAGTTTCGTGCCTGATATGAAGATACTGGCGCCCTGTATGCGGGTGGCACGTCCCAATATGTTACAGCGGTTCGGCACCTGCCTGGGATATGTGGCGTTTGCGGCCATGATCAATTCCCTGGGGGAGGTGTCCACGGCGGCTCATACCATTGCCAATACGGTGGAGTCCGCTTTCTACATTCCAGGATATGGGATGCAGACAGCAGCGGCTACATTGGCGGGCAATGCTTATGGCGCCAGGGATGAAAGGCGCATGAAGAGCCTGGCGGCCATGTTTATTCCCTTGGAGATTGTGCTGATGATAGGTTCCGGCGCCAGTCTGTTCCTGGCGGCACCCTGGCTGATGCGGCTGTTTTCCGGGCAGGAGGCGGTGATCGCACTTGGGGCGACAGTGCTTCGGATGGTGGCTGTCTCGGAACCTTTTTACGGATTTTCCATTATTATCGAAGGGCTGATGCTGGGAGTCGGCAAGACAAAGGAGCCCTTTGTGTATAATATCATCGGTATGTGGCTGGTGCGGATTGCCGGGACGTATTTTTGCACGCAGGTATTTGGCCTGGGGCTGGTGTCTGCCTGGGCCTGTATGATTTCCCATAATTTACTGTTGTTTGGATTGTATGTGATCTGTTATAAAAGGGGTGTGTGGAATCCTCTGCGTAGGGAGAACGCAACCATTTTAGGGAAGGAGAAACGTAAATGATTAAAACGCGTTGTATACAGGCAGTTACAGCACTTTTGGCGGCATCAACATTGACAGGCAGTTCTATGCAGAAAACAGATTATCTGCAGAATCCCTTCAAGGAGTCAGAATGCCCGATAGAATTTTCGGCGTATGAACGGGAAATGGAGACATATCGAAATGACTTTATCGGAATGTATTCCAGTAATGCCATGGCGGATACGGAATCTCAGATAGAATCCCAGATGAAGATGCAGGAAAAGGAGATACAGTACGATCAACAGGTGGCTGGTCTGACAGAATATACGGATCTGTCGGGAGAGCGTCTGAGATATCGAGTAAACCTGTATGGCGAGACGATGAAATCGGAGATTAATTATTATTTCTGTGTTGATTTCACAGCTGTCAGTGTGGAGGATGCGTATTACAGCAGTTGGGTTTTAAACCCGGAATATGCAGATGTCTTATATACGACAATAGAAAATTATATCATTGTGGATGGAACCATATATATGCTGCATGATAATGGTACATTTGAAAAAACAGATAAAGAGAAGGCAGGGATTTTGCTGCCGGATGAGATGATTTTTCTATGAGAATTTAGTCCCGTCTTGTGACGGGGCTATTTTTTTTATTGAGGAAATGATGCAAAAATGATGCAAAAATGATGCAACTTATCAGTATCATTATATTTATATATACTATTACAATAAAGTTGAGACAAAACGTGTGCAGAAATGAGGATAGGAATGAAGGAGAAGCTGATTGCCGTTGAAATCCTGATGACAGTTCTGTTAAGGGGAAGTGACATAGGAACACAAAACATAAGCGTAGATGATGCGCAAATTCAAGAGACACAGCTTCTGGAGATGATGGAGGCGTGTGCGGGACATGAGATGGAGGACTATGCATACGTTGATATGGATCATAATGGAACAGAGGAACTGATCGGAGTTTATCTTGATGAGAAGAATCACTGTCAGGCATGGTATTGCAGTGGTGATGGACAGATTTGTACATTAGTTTATCAGGGGAAAAGTGATGTGGATGAATGTATCATTGAAACATTGGATGTCGGGGAGGAAGTGCATATTGCACTAAATAGCGCCTGCCTGTTCGGACCATGGAAATATTATACTGTATTGGCCTTAAAGAATCAGGAGATTATTTGTCTTCTTGTTGACCAAAATGGCTATGTGAGGATGACGGAGGAAGGAGATATTGCGCTTACTATAGAGGATTATGATGGTATATACGATCCGGATTATGGGATGACTACGCATACCTGGAAAGATACCTATCTGTTTTATGATGGCAGTACTTATCAGGAATACGAGGCGGCGGAGATGACAGAGAAGGCATTTTTATCATGTCAGAACGCGCAGGCTGTAAAAGATGAGATTGACAGGGCGTGGGACCAGCCGGATGTGCTGTCTCTGGAATATGCCTATTATCTACGGGACAATGGTATTTTGCATATCCAGTGTGACGTGCAGTATGCGTCTGGGGAGATTCAGTATGGATATTATACGGTCAGATATGAGGATGATGTATTGGATAAGGAATTCGGAGAGTATAATCCTGGACAGATGAGGACGCGGCTGTTTTATTCTGGAAATACAACTGACATCGGAGTTAAGAAGCAGACAGTGTCCACCGTAATTGGTGATGTGACAATTTTAGAGAAATCTTTATATACGACCACCCAGGTGGAAGGATCGGATTTGATCAGGACATGGGATCTTAGATATCCTTTTTTTGATGGGAATGCGATAGTGGTTCTTGATCAGATAAATGAGCAGATTTACGCACTGGTTCAGGAGAAGCAGATGCTTGATTCAGAGTGGGACTTTTCTACCGAAATGACGTATGAGGTTACTTACATAGATGAACGTTTTGTAAGTATACTCTTTAATGGAAATGTAAGCGGGAGTGGATACAGCGAAGGCTGCTGGGGCATGAATTTTGATCTGGAAACAGGAAAGCTGCTCTCACTGGAAGATTTTTATGAGTGGGAGGAATTGGAGACATCTCTGATAGAAGCCATGGAACAGGATCGACTGAGCGTTCAGATTTTAAAAGGATATAAACTGCTTGAGGGAGAAGAGAAGAAGGAGTATCTACAAAAATATTTTATGGAACTGCTGCCGAAGGAGGCTTATATCAGGCAGGATGATACAGGATTTTTTATCAAGGATGGCTATTTATATTTTATAACGGCTCCGTATCCCTCCTGTAAACAGCATACATATGTAAGGTGGGAGACGGAAGATTTTCGGGATAAATTGGTAAGCAATCCATAGACCGGGAAACCGGAGGCGGACCAGGAGTGAATGCGGGATGGTAAAAGGAGGTTGGGGGATGAATGCGGGAGATAAGATAAAAATATGCATGATGGCTTTTGCAATCTGCTGTCTGACAGTGTGTACCATATTAAATATTCAGATTGCGATACAGAAAAAACAGATACAGGCAGTGGAGTATGCACAGGAACGGATACAACAGCTGGAAGAGGAAGAGAAGGAAAATATTGCCTACGCAGAACTTAAGAGAGAAAAATTGTCACAGGCGGTGGAATATGCCATAGGAGATATGCAGGATTTTCTGAGGGAATTTAAGGAAACCAGTCATGGAGTACAGTATAGACAGGAAGAGAATGAGGCATTAAAGATTGGCTATGATAAGCGGTTTTATCTGGATACGGTAGTTCTGGAACTGGACCGGGAGAATGGCAGCAACAATTATATGGAACGGTATTTTCAGGTAGATAAGGCAAGTCTGGAAGGTTTTTTAGGAGGCTTGCAGTGGGAGGAGGAACTGGGCGCGCCATTTTATGAGGTGGAAAAGTGGGGTGAACTCTTGCCCGTGGGAGATCAAATCTGGAACCTCTATGCGGTGGAAAGTTCCCCGGACAGTGTCCCGATGGGGGTGTTGATCCAGAATCCCCTGATAGATTTCGGATACAAAGAGGCCAGGGCGGGCATGAAGCTGCCTGATATTCAAGAGACCTATCCGGAAGCCGCAAAGACAGATAATAACTTATCCAGGGAAAATTTTCATTATTTGAAATACCAAGACGAGAGATATCGGTACTACTATGTTACAGTTGATTACAGCAGTAACTGCACGGTATTGTATGTGACGCACAGGTAACGATAGACAAGAGTATGTGACGCACAGGTAACGATGGAGAAGAGTATGTGACGCATAGGTAACGATAGAGAAAATATGAGGAACTGGGGATGAAAAAGTTAAAGGCAGTCTTATTGTTCGTATTGATGGCAGGCAGCGTGGCAGGATGTCTGTTGAGTTATGGAATCTGGCAAGAGCAGAGAGACATGCTGGATGGCATGGACCGTGAAATGGCGATGGAGCATAGTATCGTATACAAAGTCAGTATGGAGGACGATCTTTGTGATTATGATTCAAGCATGGCCCAGGAGGCAATAGACGAAGAGAAAGCGAAGCTGGATGAACTGGAGCAGGAAGCAGGACTTTTTCAGATGAAATATGATCTGTTAAAGTTCGTGGAAACACAGGGAAATACGCAGGGAGCCGCCGTTTGGGTTTATCAAAAGTATTTTCATGTCAGGCAGGGGGAACTGGCAAGGATTGCGGGAATAGAGGAGTTGGCAGACTGCGGGACTTATGGGTTCTTGAACAATCCTTTCAGCGGTGTGGTCTTTGAACTTTATGATGGGATAGCCCTTCAATATAAGAATGGCACGACAAGTCAGATAGAAGAGTATGGTCTGCCGATAGCGGTTGTTATCACAGGTAAAGAATCAGGGCTGGGATTCATGGAGGCCAGGGCGGGCATGGATTTTCGGCAGATTGTACAAAGTGCCTATGAGGAGGAAATCAAACAGGGGTTTATGTATTTTAGCAATGATTGCATATATTACATACAGTATACAGACGATGTATTCCGGTACACCTTTGTTTCAGAGAATGAGGATGGAAGTGGCTCGAAACTGATTGTCACGCAGCTTGACCAAGAAATTCCGCAGGTGGGTTGGACAAGCAAAAATAGAGAGATGCAGAGTACGTCATATGCTTATTGGATGGAGGCCGCTCCGCTTGAGGAGATAGGAAAAAATCATGAGATTTTAGTATATGATATCAGCACCTCGCCTCGGTACGATTATGAGAATACACCGCTTCGGGAGGTGGTAGACCGATGGAAAGAGGAGGATGAGGAGTGGGGGAAGGAGAATGATGTCCAATATGAGATGGAGGTGGATTATCATCTGTTTGATTTTAATGATGATGGGATAGAGGATTATGTGCTGTGCGTTGATGGACGCGGATATTGCGGAAGCGGCGGTCATTATGTGAAGATATTTGTGGGAAAAGAAGATGGAGGCGTGGAGGAGGTTATGAATCAGGTGGTGCGTTTTCATAATTATAATACGGCGTCCGGTCATGAAAGTTTTACAGTTTTAAATGAAAAGACAGGTGGGTTTTATGCGATCGTCTTACCCGGAGGAAAAAATCGTATCTTAAGATATGATCCGCAAACGGGCGGTTACGAGTTACAGGAAACAGAATAATCTAAAATTTTGTAACCTTTATGCTGTCTCGATTGTACTATTAGTGAAAGGCTTTCAAATAACTGAAAAGAGGAGTACTCATGAGACAATCAGTGCAGGAACTGTTTGAAAAATATCAGGACAACCTCTACATAATCGCCTTTAATGTCTGCAAGAACGCAGAAGATGCAAAGGATGTTGTGCAGGATACTTTCATTCAGTACTATTCAGCAAAAAAGGAATTTGATGACGAGCAGCATATACGCGCATGGCTGATCCGGGTGGCAATCAATAAGGCTAAGAACATGAACAATACCTTTTGGAGAAGAAATAAGATGTCCCTGGAAGATTATATGGAGACGCTGGCATTTGAGACGCCAGCGTCGGAAGAACTGTTTGAGACGGTCATGCATCTTCCGGAGAAGTATCGTATTGTCATTCACCTGTTTTATTATGAGGATTATACCGTACATGAGATTGCGGACATTCTCAAGCTGTCAGAAAGCAATGTGAAGGTGAGGCTGTCGCGCGGACGTTCACTGCTCAAAGAAAAATTGCAGGAGGAATGGGAAGATGACGAATAAAGAAAAATATAAACAGGCTTTTTCAGCGATGCATTCCCCCTGTGAGATGACTCTGGAGGTGGAAAAGATGGCTATTCTCAGCAAAAAAGCAAAGATCAGGACAACAGCGGCAGCAATTATAACAATCTGCCTGCTCATAACAGGAGGGAGCGGTGTCGTATACGCGGCGGATGTAGGCGGTATTCAAAGGACAATCCAACTTTGGATTGAAGGTGACCGGACGGATGTGACTTTTGAATATCATGAGAGCGGAACCTACGATATGTCCTATGAAACGAAAGACGGAGAGACAGAAGAACTGCACGGTGGCGGTGTTGCCATCGAAGAAGACGGAACGGAACGCCCGCTGACGGAGGAAGAACTGTTGGAGGAGTTAAGCTGGCCGGATGTGATATACGAAGAGGATGGTACGGTCTGGGTGTATTATTATGATCAGAAGATGGAGATAACGGATCAGTTTGAGGACGGGGTTTGCTATGTGAAGGTATCAAACGGGGAAGAGACTCTGTATATGACGGTTCTGTATCAGGATGGCTGGTGTACGAGTCCCCATAAATATGTACCGGCGGAAGCTTTACGGTAATGGTGTATTATGTATCCGGATTGATTTTGGAAATATCTTGCTGAGCATTTAAAGATTGCTTATAATGAAAGATACTAGAAAGCAGAAATGGAGAACCAATCAAAATGAAAGACGTCTACAAAGAATGTCCCACTCTTGAGAATGACAGATTTTTAATCAGGTTGATCAAACAGGAAGATGCTGCAGACCTTTTTAAAGTGTATGGTGATAAGATGGCGCTGCCCTTCTTTAACAGCGATAACTGTCATGGCACGAATTTCTATTGTGCCACCCAGGAGATGGTGGCGGAGAGTATTTATTACTGGCTCAAAGAATATGCGGAGGGCGGGTTTGTCCGCTTTACAATCGTGGATAAGGCCGAGCAGGCGGCAGTGGGAACGATTGAACTGTTTAACCGCAGGGCGGAGGATTATTTCAATGATTGCGGATTGCTGCGGTTGGATTTGCGAACCGATTATGAGAACAGCCGGGACATCGCTTCTATCTTGTCGATTATAACGGAACCGGCCTTTGATCTGTTCCATTGTTCGATGATTGCCACCAAAGCGCCAATCTATGCGGTTGACAGAAGGGCAGCCCTGGAAGCGGCGGGGTATGAGCTTTCAGAAGAATGTCTGATTGGCTCCCTGGATCATAAGGCCTATGATGGATATTGGGTGAAGAAAAGGAGCATAGAGTAGATGAGGCGGTATCGGGATCTTTCGGAGAAAACATATATGTGTGGTGGCGTGGCGGCCGTGGTTTTAGCGATGACATTCCTGGTGGGGCTGCTTTCCGGATGCGGTGCCGGGGAGGCGGTGCAGCCGGGTACAAACACAGGAAGTACGGTACAAGAAGCAGACAGCAATCAGGGGAAGGATGCAGCCGGTGGAAGTAAGGCAGAAGAGCAAAGTCAGACAACCGCCGGAGGCGAAGCGGGAAAACAGAGTCAGAAAGCCGGTGCTGGAAATGATAATGGGGAAGAGAGTAACATCAACAGCGATTGCTATCCTCTTCCCACGCAGCCGGAGAAAGCCGATGTATACATAGAACCGATTGAGTGTTTGCGGGAAGATTTCATCCGGGGTGTGGATATTTCCAGTGTGTTGGCGCAGGAGGAGAGCGGCGTTATTTATTATAATGAGGATGGTCAAGAGCAGGACATCTTCCAGACGCTTGCAGAGCATGGCGTGAATTATATCCGGGTGCGGGTATGGAACGATCCCTATGACGAGAACGGGCATGGTTACGGCGGCGGCAATAACGATACGGCGAAGGCGGCCGAGATTGGCCGACGTGCTGCGCAGTATCATATGAAATTGTGCGTGGACTATCACTATTCTGATTTTTGGGCGGATCCATCCAAGCAGATGTGCCCCAAAGCCTGGGAAGGGATGGCGATAGAGGATAAATCAGAGGCGCTTTATGAGTTTACAGCGCAGAGCCTGACAGAGATTTTGGATGCCGGGGCAGATGTGGGCATGGTGCAGATTGGCAACGAGATCAATAACGGCCTTGCCGGGGAGACGGACTGGACGAAGCGCAGACAGCTTTTGCAGGCGGGTTCGCGGGCGGTCAGGGAAGTGGCAGCAGAGAAAGGAAAGAGGATACAGATTGCTGTTCATTTTACGGACGTGTCGGATCAGGAAGGGACGCTGGCGCTGGCACAGAAACTGGAAGATAAGGAGATAGATTATGATATTTTTGCAGTGTCCTATTATCCGTTCTGGCATGGGACATTGGGAAATCTGACCAAGACACTGCAGCTGGTGGCAGATACTTATGATAAGAAAGTCTTGGTGGCGGAAAATTCCTATCCTTACACACTGGGAGACGGGGACGGCAGTGCCAACAGTATCGGAGAAGCGGATATTCTGCCGGCGTATGCCGCTGCTGTGCAGGGACAGGCCAACGAGGTGCGGGATGTCTGTGCCGCAGTGGCTGCGGTAGGCGAACCGGGGCTGGGCTTTTTTTACTGGGAACCGGCTTGGATTCCGGTGCATGTCTGGGATGAGTCGGCAGCGGATGCGGAGTCTGTGCTTGCTGCCAACAGGCAGATCTGGGAGGACAAAGGTTCCGGCTGGGCTTCCTCCTATGCAGCCGGGTATGATCCGAAGGATGCAGGGGTATATTACGGCGGTTCTTCCTGGGATAACCAGGCCATGTTTGACTATAATGGTCAACCATTGGAATCCCTGAAAGTCTTTAAATATCTGCAGTGTGGCACACTGGTGGAACGGCGGGTAGAGAGTATTCCCACGGTAGAAGTCAATGTTCCCCTTGGCGGGAAACTGCAGATGCCGGAGACAGCTGATGTATGTTATAATGACAGGAGTGTGACACAATTTCCGGTGGATTGGAACGAGGAACAGCTGGCGGCCATTGATACCTCTGCAGGCGGAGAATATGAGGTGACTGGCAGTTTTGTGACAGAGTTGGAAGAGGAGGATCTTGCGAGGGAAGCCTTTGAAATTTTGGCGGACAGCAGTTATCCCTGGCATTTTGTGGCGCACGTCACAGTAAGCCGCAGGAACCTTCTGGAAAATGCCAGCTTTGAGGAAGCGGATAAATCCATGTGGAAGATTACTGGAAACGGTACGGATTATCAGGATAAAGCGGCGGATGCCCACAGCGGAGACTTTTCTCTGCATTTTTGGTCAAACGATGCCGTGTCCTTTACGGCGGAGCAGGAAGTGACGGGGCTTGCGCCCGGTACTTATGAGTTTGGCCTGTATCTGCAGGGCGGAGATGTGGGTAAGGATGCCGATCTCTATATATATGCGGACAATGGGCGGGATCAGATTGCTAAAAAGACCGCTGTAACCGGCTGGTGCGACTGGCAGAATCCGGTGGTGCAGATTCAGGTGGGTGAGGATGGAGCCTTGAAAGTGGGTGCATCCGTAAGCTGTGCCGCCAAGGGCTGGGGGACACTGGATGACTGGTATCTGTATCAGATAGAGTGAAGCAGGATAATGCGTGTAGGGAGGAAAAAAGAAAAGCATGTTAAACGAAGCAGAGTGCAGACAGCAGATTTGTGAGATTGGCAGAAGAATGTATGCCCGCCGCATGGTGGCGGCTAACGATGGCAATATATCGGTGCGGCTGGGAGAGAATGAGATTTTGTGTACGCCCACGGGGGTATCCAAGGGATTTATGAAGCCGGAGCAGATGTGCAAAATAGATCTTAGTGGAAATCTGATCGGGGAGGGCACCGGAATCCGGCCTTCTTCAGAAGTGAAGATGCATCTGCGGGTTTATCAGAAAAGGCCCGATGTGAGGGCAGTGGTTCATGCTCATCCCATCTTTGCCACTAGCTTTGCGGTGATGGGAAGAGGATTGGAAGAACCCATTATGCCGGAGGTGATCGTAAATTTCGGCAAAGTGCCGTTAGCGCCTTATGGGACGCCTTCCACGGTAGAGATACCCGATTCCATCGAGCCCTTTCTGGCGGAATATGAGGCTGTTCTGTTGGAAAGTCACGGCGCTCTTACCTGGGCGGATGACCTGCTTGCCGCTTACATGAAGATGGAGTCGGTGGAGTTTTATGCGGAACTTCTTTACCGGACGACGCAGCTTGGCGGGCCGAGAGTGCTGAGTGCGGAGCAGCTTGCTAGAATCCCCAAATGAATCTTTACACTAAATGATTTCAAATTTCAAAGAGATGACAACAATTTAAGCTGTCATCTCTTAATGATTTTCTGTTAAAATTTTCCTTTAAAACTTAGAATTTTTGTAATTGTACGGAATGCTGGTTCCGACAAGGACATCTTCGATTTTTTCTAAAATAAGCCAGTCGTCCATATTTCCCTGGTGTTCAAAAGCAAGGGGAGATATCTCCTCAACATTTTCAAATTCTACTAAGCATAGACATTTTTTGTGCCACCGTACTTTTTGCTTATCTGATAAGTTTAATTTGCCCTGATTTTCCGCAAGGGTTTGGGTGATCTCTTCCTCAGACAGTTTCACAAAATTTTGCACTTCTTTTACGGTAGCGGTAGCTGTTATCTGTGCGCTTCCTTTTTCGATGAAATAAAGACGTTCCCCCTCAAAAACTCTGCTGTGGGGAATTTTTCTTCCGGCGGCTCCGCGCACGACCATTGTCTTAGTGCCGGCTAAAATTTTATCTAATACTTTTTCCCTTTTTTTGCCTGCGTTATCGCAGTAAACTAAATGTACCATTTTTATGCCTCCTCTATTTTTATGTCTCCTCTATAATGGGTATCCATATTTGACTTAAATAGTTACTGTCATATACATTTCCGTTGCTATACCATTCTATTTCCGGGCATTGTGCATGTTGGAACGGATATTTAACAAGCCACTCTTCATTAAGATATTGCCAGCCCTTCTGTATTGCCTGGGGAACGGGACCTTTACAATCAAAGATTGCCCATGTGGCGTTTGGAATATGGATTTCCGTAAACCCTTGCGGCAGTTCATGATCGGATAGGACCATGATGGAGTATTCTATTGTATTTACTTGTTCATCATGAGCGCCAAACAGACCAAATAATCCGCTGGTGTCAGCAGTATCTATTGAAATTAATTTTGCAAATATCCCATTTCGTTGACATTCGTTCCAAAATTCTGGTATTTTCTTAAAATGAAGATTATTTTCACAGGATACGATGATGGTTTTTCCTATTAACCGAAAACCGTCTTTATGTTCCAGTTTCCATGAATATGCAGGATGTTCTAATAACTGCATTTTCGGAACAACTTTTAATACAACGTTCTGATTTCGCGCTTCTCTTGGCGATACTCCATGAAAAAGTTGAAATGCCCTAGTAAAGGATGTAGGAGAATCATAGCCGTATTTGTAACTTATATCGATCACTTTTAAATCAGAACTTTTCAAATCATACCCGGCTAGGGTTAGTTTTCGTGAGCGGATATATTCGGCAAAGCTGATACCATTCATGTATGAAAATACCTTTTGAAAAAAGCCAAATGAACATTCGGCAATTCTTGAAATTTCCTCACTGTCGATCAATTCTTCTCTTTGTTGCAGATGATCTTCGACATAGTCAATAATTATTTGCAGTTTTTCATTCCATTCCATGTTGATTTCCTTTCGGCTTGACTGATGTTATTTTAGCAGATGTGTTCCGTTACTTCCTCTTATTTTGGGTTCTGTACGGATAGTATCATATATTGTATTGTGATTGCAGGAGACAAGCAGCTTCTTAGAGGTGGCTTGAAGCTGCTTGATGGGAAGGGGAATATCTTTCAAATGGAAACAGTGGTTATGAATTTTGAAATATGGAAGAATTATAAGGACTCTAAAACCATAAAATCCCAACACCGTAAATGCAGTATCTGTCCTTCTTTAACAAGTGCGGTGTCCTCGCTAGCATCATTTTTGCCACAGCCCTCAGAGATGCCGTTGTCCTTAGTATCAGTGCAGGAATTTCCATGAAGCAAAATTCTCGCATCCGTGCCATGATAAGTGACAGTCTGTTCCTCCTCCGAATAATTGAAATAATATAGAATCTCTTTCCCCATGCTATTAACGCCCCGTTTGAGAATAACGGGGTATTGTTCTTTGGGCAGCGACATGCCTGCTTTGGCGCAGATATGGCGCAGCAGGTCTTTCAGGACTGCGGCGTCGAGATAACAGCCCAGATATACAGCGTAACCATTGCCATAGTGGTTGCCGGTGATCGCGGCGTATTTTCCCCAGTGAGGATGGGCATAGCGGGCAAGCGTCTGTGCGGTATTGGGAAGGAGCAGTTCCATCCAGTGGTGGACTGTGTCCGAAAGAATGGGGGGCTCTTGCTTGGCAGCGGTACTTGTGATGTTGTCATTGTATCGCCTGCGGGTTTCGTCTGACAGCGGGAAAGCAAGATCTTTAAGGCCAACATTGACTGCGTCAGTAAATTGGTCATAGGTCATGCCAAACACTTCTGTCAGGCCATGGGGTTGGTCGTCATGATAAATTTTTAACATTCTGTCCGCAACGGCCGTTTTGAAGGTAGATAATAATACACCGCCCTCTGCCACATATTGTTTCAGCTGTGCGACAAGGGTGTCAGAAACGCTGTAGAGCGCAGGAGTCACCAGTATCTGATAGTGACTGAATAAGTCGGCGTCATCTTCGGAGAGAATGTCGCACTCAATATTCATTTCATAAAAAGCGTCATAGAACAGGCGGAAGATATCGTTATAAGTTATCTTATCATTTACGGCAAACCATTGCAGGGCCGTCAGGGATTCGTTGTCTAAAAGAATGGCAGCCGGGCAGTTTTTCTTAAGGTTTACCAGGTGACTTCCGTATTTCCGGAAGTCCGCGCCGATGGTGCAAGCCTCCCGGTAGGTGGCATTTTCGCGCAGGTTGTGGCTTAAGACGCCTTTCCAGTAGGATTCGATAGCGTTGTGAATGGAGTGCCAGTGCCAGTACATGACGGCGTTCGCACCGTTAGCCAGGTGGCTGAAAGCCTGCAGGCGAAGCTGCCCCGGATAGTGGAGCCAGCCATGATTTCCCTGTGCCTCCGTTTCCAGGATCAGGTAGTTGTTCCTTTTCAGGGACCGGGCGATGGCGCCGCCAAAGGAGATCTCTTTGCCGGTCAGATCCTGGGCGGAGGGATGATAGATATCACATCCTGCCACGGTCAGGGACCGGGCGGCTTCCCACTGGTCCACTTCCGGCTGTAAGCCGAAAGAATATCCGCGCCAGTCATAGTCGAAGTTCTGGGTGATGAATTGTCCTGGTTTGGCGTATTCCTGCACGATAGCGCTCTGCCACGACAGGAAATCCGTGACCAGTCTGCGCTGGAATTTCTGGTACTCGGCGCCCAGACTGCCATTGATGGTGCCGCGCACGTCGGGGAAGTCCTCCCAGGCATTGATGCGGTTGCTCCAGTAGTCCAATCCCCAGGCACGGTTGAGGGCGTCCAGGTCATCGTGGAAGAGATCGCGTATATAGGCGACAAATTTTTTCTGAGCATAGGGGGAACAGGTGTCGTAGGACTTGGTCTCATTGTCCAATTGAAAACCAATCACATGTTCATAGGAGGATACTTCCTCCATCAGTTTTCGGATGATAGTCTCCGCGTGTTTTAAATAGACGGGATGGGTGATATCCATATTCTGCCTGTGACCGTAGCGGCCGGGGCCTTCATGGGTTTCGGTGATGATGTCAGGACATTTGCGGGCAAGCCATGTGGGGATTGCGTAAGTGGGCGTACCCACGATGACTTGGAGGCCGTGATTGCGGGCGGCTGTCAGCATTCTGTGCAGATGGGTAAAATCGAACACGCCTTCCTGCGGTTCCCAGGTACTCCAGGTGGATTCTGCGATGCGAATGACGTTCATCCCCGCTTTTGCCATCATTTCCATATCTTTTTCCAACCTGTCATAAGGCAGGTATTCGTCATAGTATGCGGCGCCAAATAGAAGTTGATCTGTTTTCATTATGAATTATCCTTTTTATTATGTTATTTGTTTATCTGATATTTCTAACTGTAGTTTTTTCTAACTGTAGTTTTTTCTAACTGTTGTTTTTTCTAATTGTTGTTTTTGCTATCGGTTATTTTGGTTATCTGTCATTTCTGGCTTGCGCAACTGCGCAACATCTGGTAATCTGGTAACGAACAACCGTTTGCGCAAACTTTAGTATTATTGTAACATATTCCTATCATGTCGTAAAGGGATACAGGATATGCAAAATTTATGAAACAGGGGGCAGATATGGAAGAGAGAAACCTGACAATAGGCGATATCGCACAGGAATTGGGTGTATCCAAAACTACCGTATCCAGGGCCATATCCGGGAAAGGCAGGATTGGACAACAGACGCGGCAGAGGGTGCTGGCATATATAGAGGAACATCATTATAGTCCCAATGTAGTGGCCAAAGGTTTGGCTCAGAATAAAACATTTAATATAGGCATGGTATTGCCGGGAGATTATAATATCGTGGAACTGCCCTTTTTCCAGAAATGCATGATGGGAATCAGTCGATTGGCCTCCGCCAGAGGATACGATGTGTTGATTTCGATGGTGACGGCCGATCAAATCACACAGCTTGAGCGGGCGGTGACCAATAGGAAGATTGATGGGGCTATCCTTACAAGGACACTGACAGATGATGCACCCATGCAGTATCTGAAAGATAACAGTGTACCGTTTGTCGCTATCGGCAGTACGGATGATATGCAGGTGATTCAGATAGATAATGATCATCGCAGCGCCTGCAGGGAATTGACCGGCAGTCTGTTGGATAGGGGAATAAAAAGGATTGCGCTGATTGGCGGCAGTGAAGACTATATTGTCACAAGAAATAGACTGTGCGGTTTTGAGGATGCCTTTCGGGAGAGACCAGACTGGGATGGCACCAGACAGGTGTTCCTAAATATTGATACGGTCGATGAAGTAGATACAATCGTGGAGAAACTGTTGTCAGAACAGGTGGAATGTATTGTGAGTATGGATGATTATCTCTGTGGTTGTGTGTTGAATATCCTGCAGCAGAGACAGGTTGCGGTGCCGGATCAGGTGCAGGTGGTGTCTTTTTATGACAGTTCTATGCTGGCGAATCGGATTCCGGCGGTCACTTCCATTCGGTTTGATGTGGAAGAACTGGGGAGAAAGGCCTGTGAGTTGCTCCTGCAGATGTTGGACGAGGAAGAAGTGCCGGACAGAACATTGCTGGGATATGAAGTTCGTATGCGGGAATCCACCAAAATCTGTGAAGCTTGGTAAATGAGTACTTGACAATGATAGGGATTCCATCTATAATACTCTCAAAGCATAACAATTTCTAGATAACAATAGTGTGTCAAATCAAACATTCTTAACATTCAGAAAATCTATGCTTTTAAATTCAAATCAATTACATTTAAAAGCAGGAGATTCTGAGATGGGCAGTTCTACTCTGACGGAAATGCAGCCATGCTATTTTCTCCTGCGGATGGGAGGAAAGATGGAGAAGATTTCATTAAAGGCAGACTATGCTTTCAAGGAGCTGTTTGCCCACGAAAAAGTCAGGAAACAATTTTTGAGTGATGTGCTGGGGATACCTTTGGAACAGATCAAGTCGGTGCGGCTGGCGAATCCTTTTCTGCGGAAATGGTTCCGCAGGCAGAAGCAGGGGATCCTGGATGTCCTGCTCATATTAA
>CAMNSD010000034.1 GCA_946554445.1 uncultured Lachnospiraceae bacterium
GAAGGGCAGATCACCTTTGCAGAGGATCCGGCGGATGTGACGAACGCAGCAGCGGGTGACTATGTGGTGAACCTGACAGTGGTGCCGGCAGACGCCACGGAAGTAAAGGTGGGATCCACACCGGCAGCGGCAGACCTGACGACGACCGGAGCGGACTTAGCGGATGCGACGATGACAGCGGCGACAGGAGCGGCCAAGGTACTGGTGGAAGGAGATAACGATGTGGACTTCCTGCTGGAGAAAGCGGTGTATCAGGGTAAGATCGACCTGAGTGGAGCGACTGGGAACAATGTAGCGGACCAGTTTACGATCCAGGAGCTGGCAGCAGCAGGCAAGGGGATCACAGCCTTTACGTTTGGCGGCACCATGAACGCGAACGCGGACTGGACGAAGCTGACGAAGGGTATCCGGATCACAGCAGTGTACAGCAATGACAATGCACCTGTTGGGGCGACACCTGAGAGCGGGACAGGCGCGCTGTTCAATAATCCGAATCCTGTGTTTAAGACAGGAGATGAGGTCGGTACGATCAAGTATAAGGTTGGTACCGGTAGTGATGCATTAGATTCTATTAGTAAAATAGAAATGGACTATGATGGAACCATATATGATGGCTATCATGCATTGGGAAGTACTTGGCCGGCAGCAACTGATGAAAATGGTATGATTACATTACCGGCGAAGTTTATGGCAAACTTCATATCTAAATATACAAATGATACTGTTAGAGAAGCTACAATATATTATACAACGTCAGGAGGAACTGAAAAAACTGCGAAAGTTGATGTTAGGTTGAAGAAACCGGTAGCTGTTGCAGCTTCTTTTACAGCAGGTTCTGAAGTTGGAACTATCAATTATGTAGTTGGTACAGGGAATGCTGCATTAGCATCCATATCAAAAATAGAAATGGATTATAATGGTACAATCTTTGACGGGTATAATGCTAATGGAAGTGCTTGGTCTGCAGCTACCGATGTGGATGGTAAGATTACATTACCGTCAAAATATGTTAGCAATTTTGTGACACAATATCCAAGTGATGCTTCTAGAGAGGCCACAATTACATATGTAACGGTTGGTGGCGAAACGAAAACAGCTAAAGTTAATGTTAAGCTGAGATAAGTAAGATGAGATAAGATATAGTATAAAAGAGACTTTACCATTGGCTCCCCTTGAAATATAGGGGAGTTAATGGCATTATTTTGGAGGAGATAACAATCCCATGAGAAAACAACAGAGGCAGCAGGCTGAAGAATTGCTTATGCAGATGGAACAAGCGCATGAGCAGATTAGAAAAGATATAGAACAGAAAAAACATCTTTCTGCAGTTGGGCTGCTGGAGGACTGCCAGAACAGTGCTATTTCTCTTGGGACGCTGATAGAGAAGACGGAAGGAGAGGGGCATCCGACTGTTGCATTATTGGAAGAGTATTGTGAGTTAGTATACAGAATTCATGAAGGGCTGTCAGAAGGCAGCATAATAATTGCCAATAAGATATATAAACCTCTAAGGCAGAAATTAGTAAAAATATTTAATAGTTTACAACATGACGTGGCAATCCGTCTTGAGGCGGTATTTTTGCCATATAAGGCAAGCATGTGGGACAGCTTGGAGAGCGTGTGGCAGGCGGCGGATGCAGATCCGGCCTGTGATGCCTATGTGATTCCTATTCCATATTATGACAGAAATCCGGATGGAAGCTTTTGCAAGGTACATTATGAGGCGGAACTGTTCCCTGAATATGTCCCGATCATAAAATATGATGAATTTGACTTTGAAGCGCATCATCCTGATATGATATTCATTCATAATCCTTATGATTATGCAAATTTTGTCACAAGTGTGCATCCTTTTTTTTATTCAGATAATTTAAAAAGATTCACAGACTGTCTTACATATATACCCTATTATGCGTCAGCAGGCGGGATGAGTGAGGGACAGGGGCTGTGTCCTGCATATCTCAATGCGGATCATATAGTGATCCAGGCAGAGAGATTCAGAGAGTATTTTGATAAGAGCATTCCACAGGAAAAGATACTTGTTTTAGGATCCCCCAAATTTGACAGTGTGATCCATAAGTGTCAGACACCGCCGGAACCGCCGACAGAGTGGCAGGAGAAAATGCGGGGGCGCAAGATATATTTCTACAATACCAGTATCAATGGGATGCTGGCAAATACGGAAGCGTTCCTTAAAAAGATGAAATATGTTTTTGATACATTTAGTGGAAGGGAAGACGCTTGTCTTATCTGGCGGCCACATCCACTGTTGGAATCCACTTTTGATTCCATGAGGAAAGAATACAGACCTATTTATGAAGCATTGAAAACAATGTTTCTTGAGGATGATATAGGAATCTTTGATGAGACATCTGATATTGAAACGACGATTGCGCTTTCAGATGTCTATATAGGAGATTCAGGAACCAGCGTCACCTCTCTTTTTGGTGTAGCAGGGAAGCCGATGTTTATCTTAAATAATTATCTTCATACATTGCCGGAGGTAGATGACTGGCGCGGTGAACGTATTAACCTGTTGTTCAGTGCATGGGGGGATGATAGATATCAGGTTACGAGCAATAATCAGTTGTGGTATTCAGAGAAAAATGATTATCATTATAAATTTTATATGGATTTGGGTACAGGATATTCTGGTGGTAAGTATTATATGAGGGCAATAGAAATTAAAGGTAAAATTTATGTGATACCGTATAATGCCCAAAATATGTTAATAATAGAGAATGATAAAATAAGAAGAATTGATTTTGCAAAATATACTGTCCAGGGAACCTCTTTTTTAAGTTGGTGGTATGATGATTGCAAATATCTGTATCTGTTTCCAAACCAGTATCCTATGATGATTCGTTATCATTTAGATACAGGAAAAATTGATTATATAGATGAAATTCAGCCGTTTTATGCGCGAATGGTGGATAATGAATGGCAGCTTGGGGGAATTGGGTTATATGGTAGGGAATTATTGTTCGCGTCTCCAGTGGACAGTCATATCCTTTTTATGGACATAGAAACTTTAGAAAGAAGGGTATGTAAAATTAATTCCAAAGCCAATTTGGGGATACAAACTATTGAATGGCAGAATGAAGCTGGCGAATTATGGTTCTTGCCGATGAAAGGCACAACTATAACTTGCTGGAAACCGGGAACAGGAGAGGTGAGAGAATACAATGGAGACTTGCCAAGGCAGTTTTGTGTTAAAAAATGGCCTTTTGAGTATGAGTGTGATGAGCATCCCTTTAATGGAATTAGTTTTTTTGAAGAAAATAATCAGAGGGAAATAATAATTTCGCCCAATTTGGGAAATATGTATCTGTCTTTTGATGAAGAGACAGGGGAGATGAAAGAGTGGAAACTCCCTATGGGATCTGAAAATCGTGGAAAGAATGGATATTTTCGGACAGGCAGTATGGGGAACTTTATCATCACCCGCGGACAGCTTGGCAAGCCTGCCTGCAGGGTATGGTATGCACCGGAGCGGAAACTGTACGATATCAATGTCTTCACCAAGGAATATAAGGAAGTGGAGATAGAGTTTGATTATGATGATCTGTTGACACATGAACCGGGGTTTGCAGAGGAGTCGGAGACATTGCAGTATTGTTTGCTAGAGAATGCATTCAATTCCCTAAAAGACCTGTTGGATGACAATATCACAGGAGATCAGTTTGACAGGGAGCGGCAGTTGCGGGCATTCTCCAAGATCAATGTCAATACGGACGGGACATGTGGAAAGAATATATATGAGTCTGTAAAAAGAAAAATAGTCGGAGAAAAATGAGGAAAGAGCATGGTAAAAGTGATAACATATGGAACATTCGACCTCTTCCATGAGGGGCATTACCGTCTGCTGCAGAGGGCGAAAGAACTGGGCGATTACCTGATCGTGGGCGTGACGACAGAAGCGTATGATAAGACGAGAGGAAAACTGAACGTAGTTGATTCGCTCGTGACGCGTATCGAGAATATACGAAAGACTGGATTTGCGGATGAGATCATCATCGAGGAGAGCCAGGGGCAGAAAGTGAACGACATCCGGAAATTCCATATCGATATCTTTGCGATCGGCTCCGACTGGGTGGGGGCTTTTGATTATCTGAAAGACTACTGCGAGGTGGTCTACCTGGAGCGCACCAAGAATATCTCCAGCACCATGCTGCGGGCGCAGAACAGCCCGATCCAGCGTATCGGCATCATCGGGACAGGCAGGATCGCGGCCCGTTTCATCCCGGAGGCGAGGCTTGTCAGCGGCGTCAGTACCCAGGGCGTCTATAATCCCCATACGGAGAGCGCGGAGAGATTTGCGGAGCGCTGGGAGATCAATGCCTATGCTTCACTGGAGGAATTCTATGGAGCTGTGGATGCTGTCTATATCGCTTCACCTCATGAGACGCATTACGGATACATACGGGATGCGCTGGCACATGGGAAGCATGTGCTGTGTGAGAAACCGATGGTCTTACAGAAGGGACAGGCTGAGGAATTATTTTCCTATGCCAAGGAAAAGGGCCTGATCTTATTTGAGGGGATCAAGACGGCCTATTGCCCGGGGTTCCATAAGCTGTTGGGGATAGCGTGCAGCGGAACGATCGGCAGTATCAGGAATGTAGAGGCGTGTTTCACGAAACTGGAAAACGTGGCGAACAGGGAACTGACGGACAGGGTATACGGTGGCAGTTTTACGGAACTTGGCAGTTATGTGATGCTGCCGATATTCAAGATCTTTGGGAAAGAGTTCAGTGAGATCCGCTTTGACACCATCCATGATGAAAAGGGACTGGATATCTTTACCAGGGCATGCTTTCGATTTCCGACAGGGATCGCCACGGCGACCTGTGGGCTTGGTGTGAAATCTGAAGGCAGGCTATTAGTTGCCGGGACTAAGGGCTATGTTGTTGCGGAGGCACCGTGGTGGAAGACGTCCTATTTTGAGGTGCATTATGAGGATGCAGGCAGAGTGGAGAAGTATTCCGAGATCTTTCTGGGAGATGGCCTACGGTATGAGATCAGCGACTTCCTGTCCATGATCAATGGGAACAGTAGCAGCGAGTTTAAATTGACGCGCGGGGAGTCTGTGGCAATGGCAGAGATTATGGAGAGGTTTCTGGAAGAGGAAAGGTGATAATTTGTATAAATTGTTTGAAGTGTATGAATTATTTTTGTAAAAAGGCTTGCAATTCTGATATTCTTACGATATACTTAGGAACATATTAAGGAATATATGCATAGTTTGGGAAATAAAGCATATACTTTTAGAGGGTTCTACTTTCATTGAAGAGCAGGACTATTAAGTATGAAAAAGAAGGTTTTATTATGAATATTACACGAACAGGGAAAAAAGTATCTTTTGATGTCCGGAGCGTTATGGATATATTATATGGTGAAGGGGCCGCTAATACAGACGGTGCTTTTATATGTGCTAATGATGGAAAAAGAAGAGCTCAAGATGGAGAAGTGATTTACTTATCTGATGAGGAGGAAGATTATTCTACATTTTGGATAAAATAGAGAAAATACCGAGGTGAAAATACAATGAATGCTAATATTTGCCGCCCGTTTACGTTGTATAATGATTTTATACCGCCAGTCAGTGAAAATCACAGTGATTGGCGGTATATTTCGTTTGGATATTATGACGGATTTGGGAGGGGAGAAAATTTATTTGAGGATGGGAGATATAATCCTCAACGCATGTGGGAGTATTACTTGGAACAGAGTGAAGGCCTTAACGGAAGTTACTTATCACAGATTTTTTATGGATTAAGAGAAGAGGAGCCGGGTGGAGAGATTGTTACGGATAAAGAATTCTGGGATAAAGACAATATAGAAAATGAATATCCATTTGTTTTTTTATCTTTAATTCAAGTGAGTGAGAAACAAAATGGGAGAAAGGAATTTAGAATAGGCTGGGAGAGAAGAAGAGAATTTGAAAAGGTGATTAATACAGGAAGTGAGTATAAAGTAATTGTTTATATGAGTTTTGATAGCAGTGATATGATCATGGTAGTGAGAAGTAAAAGTTACATCTCAGGAGCAAAATTAATAGATAGACTACATGGTAAAGAGGATAAAAATATACTCCAAACGACGTTTGGATGGGAACTAAAGTACAGTTTTACAGTTGCTTCGTTTTATAAAAACGCTATTGATGACAAGTCATTCATAAATGAGAAGGAGAGTATATCTAAGGTAGTGGTATATTTAATTGAACGTTATCCCGGTGGTATCGACGATTACATAGAATATATAAAAAAATGGGGAGAAAAAAAGGGAGTCGAGGAAAAAAGAATACAAGAATTTATAGATTCCAGACATGTTATTTTAGGGTGTAATGATGAAGTTTTTGAAATAAGTAATACTACATGGGGTGAACTTTTAGAATTATATAGAGAAGGCAATGGGATATTAAACAGTACTAATTTGGAATATCGGAAGTGCTTAAATGGAATAACTACAATAATTGGAATGAAGAAGTAGGGGAAAAAGATGGAAGAAAACGAACTTGAATTATGTAATATCATGAGAAAAAAGTGTAAGACGATTTTAAAAGATAGTGAGAACAGTCTGGACAGTATCAAAGGTATCAGAAAAAATTTGTATCAGTTGATAAATTCGTTACAAAAGTTTGAAAAGACACCCTTTGCGGACTATATGTATTTACCAATCATGTTACCGTTAAATATGGCCTTGGATATGATGAGGACAAAGGATAGTACGGTGGGATTAGAGGAGGTATATAAATATTTTTATGATTTTATGAAAGCATTTAATTTGTGTGTACAAAATTCTAATCGATCAGACAGACAATTTACACAGACACCTGAATTTAATATTAGACTGTATGATATTCCGACCAAAATGTATGCCTTTTACTATGCATATGTATACAATCTGCGGGAGTATCTGAATGAAATGAGCAGTAATATCCCGAAGCATGAATATGAGTTTTTGATTTGTCAGGGGATAACAAATAGTTTGCTGGTAGAAAAATGCTTTAAGAAAATGTCTAAGGAGAAAGGATTGTTTATCATTGAAATTCCTGAAAGAGCGGCATTTGAACCTCAGATAATGTTACTTGCATTGACACATGAGCTGGGCCATGTTGTAGGTACAGAGATTCGTCAGCGGACTAAGAGGGCAGAAATACTGGAACAAATAACATGCAAAGTCATATGCGAATATGCAAAAATTAAATGGAAGAACAGAGAAACAACGGCTCAAAATAAATTTATTATAGATGAAGAGTATTGGAATCAACTTGAAGTGAATTTGAATCAAAGGATATTCCCGGAGTGGTATTCTGATGATTTTGTTAAAGCGGTATCCGAAGAAACTCAGAATAGAGAACTTGAAGAGCGAATAAAGGAACAAAATTATTATGGCGTTTTTGTTATACAGAAAATTTTGGACCGGCTGATTCCCTATATGCATGAACATAAGGAAGATATTTATGGATATTTGACAACAAAACAGTATATGGATTGGCTTGACAAGGAACCAGAGAGTGCTAAAGCAAAGGCTGAAGAATTGCGACAAGAATTGACTGAAATCATTGGGGATATGGATCAGTATAATATATGGAATCAAGATGCGTTTAATATAAGGACAGTATTAGATTTAACACTCAATCTTATGAGGGAGTGTTTGGCCGATATTATATGCATTATGACTTTGCAATTAAGCTTTCAGAAATATTTGGAAGCTATTGTTGTAAATTTGAAACTATTTGGGGTGGAAAAATTTAGAGAAACAGAAGTTCTTTTGAGAAGTTCGCTAGTGACACGATGTATGTTGGATGAATCTGATAATTTGGGTTATCAATTTCAATGGAATAGCGACAGTTTGAAAGATATTACGGTAGAATCGGAGATAAGACTAAAGAATAATATTATTGAGACAATGAACGTATACTTGCCAAAGAAGAAAGAGGATTCGAAATATGATGATCAAAAACGTGACGTGAAAAGCGCATTAGGGATGCTTTATACGCCTTCTATTTTAGAAAAAATAGCAGATTACTTAGGGCAATGTAAAGAAAAGTATGTGTCATACTGCAAGAATGAAGAAATGCAGAAAAAAAGGAGGCAGTTACAGAACATATATGATATGTTCGGTAAGGATAAAGAAATCAGCATAAAGAATATTGTCATAGAGCAGCAGGAATATATAGAAGACTATCTATATAATTTAAAAAAGAAAATGCGAATGATAAAAGAGGACTCTGATGAAAATAGGTGATTATATCAATAGGCAAATACAGAAAATTATAAGAGATTTAGTGCCAGAGGAAATGAAGGACAAAGCCCAACAGTGGTTAACTCTCTATATTTTTCAAGAAGAAGGCGGGAAGTGGATATCTCTATGTGATGAACTTCAGGATGCAAATGAGAAAATCTTAGAGTGGGTTAATGAAAGAAAAGATGAAAAATGGGAAAAGTCATTTAAAGAGTACGGAACGGGGGTACTTTATAGTGAAATCCAGAAAGATGTAGCAGACTATAGATTGGGATCAAATGGAGAACGCAAAACGCTATTGTGGGTGGTGTATGTGAAAGATAAAAATGAGTCGCTTAATATTTTGGCGGCTGTTATTTTGAAGGCGCTTATTCCTAAATATGATAACATGTTGGTTTTGGAAGATATGAAATCTTTGTATGAAAATCCGGAGGGCGGAGAGACTATTAAGAAATTCTTTTTTGGAGATATATCCGATAGTCAAAAATTGCTTGATATGTACATAAAACAAGTAAAAGAGTATCATCAACTGCCCAATTTTCAGTTGCTTTGTCATTTATCATCTATGAATTATGAAAAACGTAAAAATAAAACAACATTATATTTTAACAGTAGGGAACAACAAGGTGGAATTCAGTTTGATACTCCCGGATTGATGTTTGAAACGGTAGAACACCTACGATCGCTTCGAAAAATAATGGAAATATCAGGAGAGGGAGGCGCAGTTTATATTAAACAGCCTGAAATGATTATAACCGGAGTAGTAGCAAGGAAAAATTTTAAAGGTTTGACGGTTGAGTTTCAGGGAAACGCAGAATGGATTTTAAGAAAAAATCAACAGGAAATTCTAATTTACCGGAGAGGGGAATATCTGATACCTGTATTGGCGCCCAAAAAGGAACAGGAACTGGAGAAACTTGAGCAATTACGGGGCCAGTTGTCGGACGTAGATTTGGAGAATATTAAGCAGATAATTATAAAATTAATCAAAAATAGCCCTCATGGAACGTCGATTGTATTTATGGAAGGGGAAGCCTTACAAGATGAGATAAGGGACCGTTTTTTTAAAAACAGGTATACGATTAAAGTAAAAGAGTTTGCTTTAGGTGATAAGAAATATAATACAGGTAATGCGCGGGGAAATAATATGTTGAGAGGCGTGACGTCGATTGACGGGGCAATCCTTTCTGATTTGCAGGGGAAATGTCAGGCCATTGGAACAATACTGGATGGTATATTCGTTGGTCCGGGTAATCCGGGAAGAGGGGCGCGGTACAATTCGGTTAGAAATTATGTTAAATGGTATAAAGATACGCATCCAGATGTCCTGTGTTTTGCAGTGATTATTTCGGAAGATGAAATGATAAATGTTGAGATTCCAACAACTAAAATTTAAAAACCTCCATTTCTTGAAAACAATTGTCTTTTATGATAAAGTCTGATAAAATTAATGACGATATATATTACATAGAAAATTCATCAGAAACGGTTCTTAACAAGCGCGAGAACCGTTTTTTTGAGGAAAGGGACCGTCTGTATTGATGATAAATCTAAGTGTATATATCTTATTATATAATGACTTTCATCCATATTTTATCCAGACGGACGTTTAACATATGAATAAATATATCCATGCAGGATCCCCACAGTTCTTCGCTTTTAATGTATGGAGCATAGAGAGTGCCAAAGCGGTGATGGACGCAGCAGCACAGACAGGCTGCGGCCTGATCCTGCAGACATCCATGAAAGCATATGAGCAGCTCGACAAAGAGGGATTCCGTACATATGTGAAGGATTACGGGCAAAAGAACGATATCAAGACCTATCTGCACCTGGATCACTGCAGGAAGATGGAGTATATCCATGAGGCAGTAGATCTGGGATGGGATTCCGTCATGATAGACGCCTCCGAGAAGCCGCTTTGTGAGAACATCGTGATCACCAATGAAGTGATAAGGACAGCCAGACAAAAAGGGGTATTGGTAGAAGCGGAGATCGGACAGATCCGTGGACAGGAGGACGACATATCTTCCGTCAAGGCAGGCATAGCGGGCATGAGAGAGATCGAGGAGTTCCTGAAAAATACGGATGTGGATATGCTGGCGGCGGCCATCGGGACAGTGCACGGCCTGTATAAAGGAGCCCCGGATATCCATTACGATGTGATAGAGCAGACGGCGCAGATCACGGAGATCCCCTTTGTGGTGCACGGCGGGACCGGCCTTTCCGATGGGGAACTGTTGAGACTGCTGTCCTATAAGAACGTGAAGAAGATCAATATCTCCACAGACGTGAAACTCGCGTACAGGAGAGGGATAGAAGAGAGCATCCGCGATGGGGCGATGGAGCCAAAGGGGTTCGATCCCCTGAGAGTAGAGAGGCGGATCCATGATTCCATACAGCAGATGGCAGCAGAAAAAATGGAGCTGCTAAAGAAGGGAAGAACGATGTGAAGACAATACTCGTACTGAACATGGGGATGAAGAGCATCCGCAGCATCCTATTTGATACCGAGGGCAATAAACTTGCCTCCTCAGCCATACCGATAGAGACCTTCCTCAAAGGTGAAAAAGTGACACAGCGCCCCAGTGAGTGGTGGGAAAAAGCCTGCAGCGTCATCCGGGAGACACTGGCGGATGCCAGGGATATCGCCATCGACTATCTTACGGTGACATCCTCCTCATCCTGCCTGGTATGCGTGGATCGGTCAGGGGAGGCGCTCATGCCGTGCATGATGGTCTCTGACAAACGGGCAAAGGAAGAGAGCGGCCATATTGAGCAGCTGCCCGCATACCAGGAGGCGTCAAAACAGGCGGGGCTTGCCATGGACGCATCCCTGATGCTGCCGAAAGCCCTGTGGGTAAAGAGACATGAGGGAGAGATCTATGATAAGACATATAAACTGCTCTCGCCCAATGACTACCTGATCGCGAAGTTCACCGGGAGATATGTGACCGACTATATGAACGCCCATAAATGGCACTATGACATCCAGAAGAGGACATTCCCTGCAGGACTCTTGAAGGAAGCGGGAATAGATGCGGGAATGCTGCCGAAAGTGATGGCGCCGGGCGGATATGTAGGAGATATAACAAAGGAAGCCTCAGAACAGACTGGATTACCCTGCGGGACCAGAGTCGTCATATCAACATACGATGCGATCTGTTCCTTTATCGGCAGCGGCGTGGTCCATGACGGGGAGGCCAGTGACGTATCAGGGACGGTCACTGTGTTCCGGGCGGCGAGCACTCGGAGGGTGGAGGATGTCGGCAGGAAGATACAGCAGCTCCCTTATCAGGAAGGCGGCCTCCATATCATAGGGGGTTCCAACAACATGGGCGGGGGATTGATCGAATGGGTGAAACAATGCTACTACCAGAACGAGGCGCTCCCGTATGAACGGATGGAGAAGGACGCCGGGGAAGCATCGTTGGGAGCAGGAGGCCTCATCTTCCTGCCATACCTTCTGGGGGAGCGGGCCCCGATATGGGACGGAGACGCCAGGGGCGTGTTCTTCGGGTTAGAGCGGATGCATACGAGGAAAGAGATGACGAGGGCGGTCTTTGAGAGCACAGGCTTTATAGATCTGGACATGATCGCCGCTATCGAAGAGACCGGGATGAAGATAGATTCGATCCGCCTGTCAGGGGGCCTTGCCAGGATCAACCTGATATCGCAGATCAAGGCAGATATCACAGGCAGGAGCGTCCAGGTGCTCTCCGAGTTCGAGACCACCGCGACAGGCGCAGCCATGATGGCCCTGTACGGACAGGGAGAGTATCCGTCACTGTCGGCAGCGGCGGACAGCTTTGTCAAAGTGCGCATGGTGATATGCCCGGACAGGAAGAACTACGAAAAATATCAGGAACTCTATAAACTCTACAAAGAGACCTACCATACACTGAAGCCTTTATTCCCCAAGAGGATGGAGATCACCGAACGGCTTTACGGGGATAAGAGGATCAGGATAGAGAACCTTTAGGAGCATTGAAAATGAGACCATATCATCTCAACATTCCGACAAAACTTTACTATGGCAGGGATATCTGGCGGGGAGCCCTGCGCGAGATCGAACAGATGCTGTGCGGCAGTGTGATGATCGTGACCACGGGGCGGTCCCTGGCCAGGCTGGGATACCTTGGTGATTTGAAGAGAGCAGTCACGGAGAGCCCGCTGGTGGACACCCTCACCGTGTTCGATAAAGTCAGCGCCAACCCCAGACTGTCAGAAGCAGAAGAGGGCGTTGCCCTGGCGAAGGATGCCAAGGCGGACGTGATCATCGGATTCGGCGGCGGGAGTGCGATGGATATGGCCAAGGCAGTGGCATTAGGGGCCAAGACGGATGAGGCGGTAGGAGCGTTCTTTTATGGAAAGAGTGCAGTGGGGAAAGACATACTGCCTGTCATAGCGGTCCCCACCACTGCGGGGACGGGCAGTGAACTGAGCAGGGCGGCGATCCTGACGGACAGCACAAAGAAGAGAAAGGGAGGGATAAGGGGGGATGCCCTGTACCCGAGAGCGGCGATAGTGGATTCCATCTTTACCGAATCGGTCCCTTTCCACATCACGATGCAGACAGGCTTCGATGTACTGGCACATGCCATGGAGAGTTATGTCTCAAAGGCAGCGTCGCCATACACAAGGATGCAGTCGGAATACGCCGTCAGGACAGTGGGCGAGATGCTGCCGAGACTGGCGCAGGACCTGCAGGATATCGAGGCACGGGAGAAGATGAGTTATGCCAGTATGATCATGGGCATCAACCTGGGAAATGCCAGCACCGGGCTGCCGCACAGGCTGCAGTATCCGCTGGGGGCGCTCACGGATACGAGCCATGGACAGGGACTGGCGGCGCTGTACTGTGCATGGCTCGGCTATGAGTATCAATACAGCCGGGAGAGCGTGGAAGAGATGACCAGCATTCTGGCGGGCCGCAGCATCCGTGGGAAAGAGGCGTGTACTGGAGCCATGCGGGAGTTCATCACCCGGCTGGGACTCCCGGTGGCACTGCAGGAGATGGGGATCGGCAGGGAGCAGCTGGACATCATGGCGGAGGCTGTGACAGGAGAACTGGCGAACGATCCAGCGGCACAGGAGCAGGACATCGTCAGGAAGATATATGAAAGGGCATGGAGGAGGACATAATGCAGGCGATCATCATGGCGGCGGGCAAAGGCAGCAGACTGGGGAGTCTGACGGCCGGGAAGCCCAAATCATTTGTTGAGATAAAAGGGAAAAAGCTGATCGACTATAACCTGAGGCTCTTAGAAGAGTACGGCGTGGATGAGATCATCCTGGTCACGGGATACCAGTGCGAGGCGTTTGAGGGACTGCTGCATGACAGGGAAGACGTCAGGTTCGTGTATAACCCCTTTTATGAGATGATGAACGTACTGGGCTCGTTCTATATGGGGATGGATCTGCTGCACGACGATTTCATCTACCTCCATGCGGATACCATATGTGAGCCGGCGATATTTGAGAGACTCGTGCGGTTTGATGCAGACGTCATCCTGCCGGTGGACTATAAGACCTGTGATGACGAGGCCATGAAAGTAAGGAGCGAGAACGGCCGGGTGGTCCAGATCACGAAGCAGATGCCGAACGGACTGGCGGAGGGCGAGTTCATCGGGATGGCATCCTTTAAGAAGCGGGTGCTGCCCGCATTGAAAGAGAAGACAAAGCAGCTGATGAAGGAAAAGGCGTTCACAGAATATTTTGAGAGCGCCATACAGCGGATGATAGATGAGGAAACGTTCGATATCAGGGCTGTGCCCACAGAGGGGGCATTCTGGGCTGAGGTGGACTTCCTAGAGGATTACGAGAGAGCAGCGGCAAAGATACCGGAGAGCCTGACCGGGATATTCAAGTAAGGATATTTGTTGAGATATGGGATGTGCACAGAAAAGCGACCTGACAGAAAAGATATATATCATCAAGAGGAGACTGAAGGCATTCGCACACAGTCTTGTGTACTATGCGTGCAGGATCTTCCCAGTGGATGACCAGAAGATCGTCATGTGGACGTTTGAAGGGGGCGGGGGATATGGGTGCAGCCCCAAGTATGTGGCGGAGGAGATCCTAAAGAGGAACCGCGAGGGAAGGACAGCCTATAAGATCGTGTGGCTGGTCAATGATACCAAGAAAGCATTCCCGGCGGAGATCGAAAAGGTGGAGGATACCTTGTGGAACCGTGCCTACCACTTGTCCACGGCAGGGACATGGATAGGGAATTCAAGAACGTTCTATGGGACCAGGAAAAGGAAGGGCCAGCGATACATACAGACATGGCACGCCACTATCTGCATCAAGCCGATCGGGAAGTACCGAGGGGATCTGTTCCCCCGGATGGCGTATATCGTCAGTGAACAGGATTCCAGGCTGATCGATCAGGTATTGTCAGGTTCAACATGGTGCGACCATATGTACCGGGACGGACTGCTCTATGAGGGCGAGATCGTCAAGACCGGGACGCCGCGGTGCGATGTGCTGTTCAACCAGAGGGAAGAGAGATACAGGCAGATGAGGAGCGAGTACGGACTCCCTGAGGATATAAGGATCCTGCTGTATGCGCCCACCTTCAGGGGCGGCAGCCAGAATAAGGACCGCACGGTCAATGCGGAAGAGGCGACGGTGGACTTTACGGGAACGGTCAGGGCGCTGGAGGAGAGGTTTGGCGGTACATGGTGTGTGTTCCTGCGGCTGCACCCGCAGCTCTCGGCCAAGAAGGAAAAGCTGAGAACGGGGCAGACGTCGGAGCGTTTGATAGATGTCAGTGAACGGCCGGATATGAATGAGATCATAGCAGCGTCAGACGCCTTCCTCACGGATTACTCGAGCGCCATCTTTGAAGCCAATATGATAGGGATCCCGGGATTCATCTATGCGGATGACCTGCAGGAGTACATCGCGGAGCGTGGGGACCTGTTCTTTGATATGTATAAGCTGCCGTTCCCGGTGGCGCTCAACAATGAAGAACTGCTGGGAAATATCAGGGGGTTTGATGAGGAAAGATATAAGAGGAGCACGGAGGCGTTCCTGAAAGAAGTCGGGATGTTTGAGGACGGGAGAGCCAGTGAGCGGGTTGTGGATCTGATCAGTGAATGAATGGGATGTTTAAGCACAATGAAAAAAATATCTTTGATAATACCAATCTATAATACACAGGAATACTTGCCAAAATGCTTACAGAGCGCAGTAGACCAGGATTATAAAAATATGGAAATCATCTGCGTTGATGATGGGTCAACAGATGAATCAGGTCATATCTTAGATGGATTTGCACAAAGATATGAAAACATTATTGCAGTTCATCAGGAAAATGGTGGTGAGAGTAAAGCGCGTAATAAAGGACTTTCGATGGCTTCCGGTGACTATATAGGCTTTATGGATTGCGATGATTGGATAGAGCCGGATATGTATTCAAGACTGAGTGGTATGTTGGAAACATATGATGTGGATATGGTGGCGTCAAGCTGGATAAAGGAATTTGCGGATCAAAGCATAAAGGTAAAAAACATAGGAGAGGTAAAAGCTGGGATACTTCAACAAGACGAAATATTAGAATATGTATATCACCGTGATGAATACCAAGGGTTTGCATATATGTGGGACAAATTATATAAGAGGAAGCTCTTATATGATAAAGATGGAAAATTCATGAGATTTGACGAAGAGCTTCAGATGGGGGGAGACATTCTTTATTTAGCGAAAATCCTTATGAATGTTGAGAGAGCAGTCTATATAGACGATGCCTTTTATCATTATCGGCAGAGGCCGGAGTCGGGGAGCCATGCGCAGAATGTAGAAGTCAGGGCAGGCGCTTTGATCGCGTATGATCATATCATCGAGCTTTTTCAAGAGAATCATATCGATGAGGATATTATTAAATTGGTGAAGCGCTTTCAAGTATATCACAGCACTAATATAGCAGAGATCGCTTATCAGAAGCAAGACAGAACGGGACTGCGCATTTGTCATAGCTATATGAAGAAATATGAAAAGGAATACATAGAAACGAATCTTTCATACCAGGACAGGATAGAGCGATTTTACAGAATCTTAAAATATGAAATATAAAATGATATGTGAAAAAGTTTGTAGATTTTTTGAAGGGAGAGAATAGAATGAAAATTTTGATCTGGGGTAAAGGAATTGGTTTTAGCCTCATTATGAAAAATGTTGTTTGGAAACAGGAATGTGAAGTGGCAGGAATTGTTGAAAGCAAAAAAAGTGAGAATTGCTTTACTTATGGAAAACATACATTTTCTGTATATGATCCCAGTGAGATCGAATCAATCGATTATGATTTTATTATTATTTCGCATGCATGTTTTGAAGAGTGTTTATTAGTAGCGGAAAAGAACGGTATTGATTTGGACAAAATTATTGTTCCTTATTCCAATCCTATTTTATCGAATAAATCAGATAGAGTTATTCAGTGTAGCAAATGCATGGAAAATGCGGTAGAAATAATAGAAATATTAAGTAAACAGCATCGTTTAACAGATAAGAAAAAGCGTGTACTACTATACGGAGACGATAAATTCTTGTTTCAGTTTTTAAGCATACCATATGAAAAGCCGGATGTAGAGATTATTGGGGTAGTAACGACAACACATTCTATTCAGGGATACATAAAAATATCAGGGAAAAGCACAAAGATATATGAAAAACAAGAAATACAAAATCTGGATTTTGATATGCTTCTGATACTGGATAGAAATGCTTCATCCATCTTTGTTGAACTTTCGCAAACAATAGATAAGAAGAAATTGTCGATTCCGTTTATGACAGGAATAGAAAAAAATGAATATGAGATATCAGTGAAACTGGAACCGTATATTTATAAAGCTCATTGGATGGTAGATACATTATCAACATTATATTCAGCGGGACGCCAGCCACAGCATATGGTATATGATATGTTTTCCTATTCTTTATTTAATAGTACCGAATATATGAGATTGGGATGTAGTAGTATTGGGTACGGTGATGGAAATGACTATGGACGCATTAGGACATTAGAACTTTTAATAAGTGAGATTAAAGAAAAGAATTTGGAAGGCGCAATAGCAGAATTAGGTGTGCTTGGGGGAGGGTATTCTAAAATTCTTAATTATTATTTTCCGAACAAGGAATTATATCTCTATGATACTTTTGAGGGCTTTGACAAAAGGGATATAGAACAAGATTTACGGGATGGGAAATTTACACAGGAATGGATAGATATTTTCAAAGATACAAGTTTAGAAGCAGTTCAGAAGTATGTTGGTGTGAAAGAAAATATTCATTATAGGAAAGGCTATTTCCCGGATAGTATATTGGATGATGAAAAGGGAAAGAAATTTTGTTTGGTTTCGTTAGATGCGGATTTATATAATCCAACATTAGAGGGATTAAAATTCTTTTATCCAAGATTAGAAAACGGTGGATATTTAATTATACATGAATACAATGCAATCAGCTTTGACAAAGGCGCCATACAAGATTTCTCAGGCGTTAAAAGGGCTGTTAAAGATTTTGAGACTCAATTTGGAAAGATTAAATATGTACCAATAACAGATAGGAACGGCAGTTTGGTTATTGTAAAGTAAGAACATTTATTATTCAAATAACTAAGGAGAGGTTATATGAGGTGGAAGAATAGAGGTCATGAGTATGATGATTTTTATCAAAAGATAAGTGAAAAAAATGGTTTTTACTTATTTGGTGCTGGTGATTATGGGAATCAATTTTGGAATATATTTAGCAGAGAAGTACAGGTAAGAGGATATATTGATAACGATATAGTAAAGCAGGGAACTGAAATCAATGGGACTTATTGTTATTCTCTGGAAGAAATTGAGTTAAAGGCAGATGAGGGCATAATTGTGACGATGTCACAGTATGCAAGAGTAAAGCCGATAGAACAGTTAAAACAAATGGGATATCAAAGAAATGTAGATTATTTTATTATGGAAGAGTTTATTTCTGTATACCATGTATATAAAAATAATCTAGTATATTTTACGAATATTTCTTTTCTGCCAAGTACAGCATGTAATTTAGAATGCAAGTATTGTCTTAATTTTAATCCATATGCCAAGCAGTTTTATGTAAGGCCTTGGGAGGATTTGGTTAGGGATGTGGATTTGTTTTTTTCATGTGTTGATCATATTATGTTGTTTCATGTGAGCGGTGGTGAGCCGATGCTTTATAAGCATACGGCAGATTTAATCGAGTACATTGACCGAAATTATGGAGATAGAATAGATACTTTACGTACGGTCACAAATGGAACGATTGTACCTAACGACGACATATTAGAAAAATTATCTAAGTGTAATGTGGAAATTACGGTAGATGATTATCGCGAAGCGGTACCACGTTTCAGGGAACGTTTTGATGAATTAATTTGTAAGTTAGAAGAGTACAATATTCGATACTATATCAATAAAGTTGATAGTTGGATTGATTTGGCGCCGGAAAGAACAGATTACTCAGAGTGGTCTGAGGAACAGCTTGAAAATCATCGAAACAGATGTAATCAATCATGGCAGGAACTGAGAGCTGGGAGGCTGTATAATTGCAATTATGCAGCATACGCAACCGTTGCTGGGATTGCAGGAGAACAGGATTTAGAGGAAGTTTATGATTTGAAACAGTTTACAGCGGATAAAAAGAAGGAACTTGTAGAATTTAGATTAGGATATAGTACAAAAGGATACACGAATTTTTGCAGAAAGTGTAGGGGATTTACGCCGGAAAATTCTGAGAAAATGGAGCCGGCGGTACAAGTCGAAGCGTTCAAAATATAAATTAGAGAAGGATAATTAAAGCAGGTATGATGAGTGAAAAAGTTTTTTTAGATGGTAGTGCATGTAAAAAAATGTTTCGTGAAAAAAAGATATTTATTTTTGGTACAGGGGTAGAAGCTGATTATGCACGTAAAGAACTATCTGAGTCTACAGATATTCTTGCATATATTGATAATAAAAGACATGGAAGTAATCGTGCCTTTTATGGGAAAGAAATTATCAGTGTAGAACAGTATATGGAACGAAGACAGGCTGATCAACCTATTCTTGTTGCTGCATATAAATTCGGGCTGGAAATATGTGATCAACTTAATGAACTTGGTTTAATTGGAGGAACCGATTATTTTGTTTGGGATGAAGCGCATATATTTCTCGAAGATGAAACCACTAAGGATTACATTGAATTTATGAAGCGTATTTGGCATCACTCAGACCAAGAGGAGCGGGAGGGGATAGTTTTAGTTCCATTTTATAACCGACATGATGCTTGGTCAGTACGTTGTGCATATTGTGGTAATTTTTTTGCAGATAAATTTCACGCAAATATCTATGCATATTTAGGTTTTGGAGTGGGGTATTCTAATGCGGCTGATGCTTGCAAAAAAATTTACCAAGCTTTTAACGTAGAGGTATTGATAGATTCAACTCTTAATAAAACACAGCAAGACGAAGCGGACCGATTGTTTGATTCTATTTGGAAACAATTATCGACATGGGAAGACTGGAACAATATTACGTTATACGGTATTCGATTTGGGACTACTATTATAAGGCATTTGCTGCGCGTTTATATTCCGAGTTTTGATATTAAGGACTCTCAAATGTATTCATTTTTAAAACAGGAAATTAATACAATTGTGTTTTGGTATCATTACATATTTAATAATGACATTAAAGTAGTATTACTGGTGGATGGCGTAAATTGGGACGGATATATCAGGGATATTGCCATTACGAAGGGGATACCAGTTTACATCATACTTTCAGATATAATGGCAAGGGCTACTCTTGGATATTATCAGGGAACGCCATATCCATATTTTAAAGATATGTGGAAGCAGCTATCTCAGGAGGAACAGCGCTATGGGGTACAATGGGCCAAGAAACATATTGAAACCAGATTACGTGGTGGGACAGAAGAAGTTTTTAGTTGGGATAGAAACAACTTTGCTTTTGCAGAGACGAAGAGTAGCAGGCGTATATTAGAGGAAAATAATAAAATAAAAATCATGATATGCCCGCACATATTTGAAGAAGACTGCCTTTACTGCGGTGAGCAGATTTTTGATAACAATTATTTTGCGTGGCTGTGCCATTTGGGGGAATTATCTGAAAAAACTCCGAACTATGACTGGTATTTAAAGATTCATCCAAGTTCCAGTAAAAGAGATTTGGTGATTATAGATATGATATTGCAAAGATATCCAAATATTAAGAAGATTCCATTACATGTCTCACCGATGCAGTTACAGGAAGAGGGGATTGAGTATGCGCTTACCGTGTATGGATCTATTGGGCATGAGTATCCGGCAATTGGAATACAGGTAATAAATGCTGGTCTTAACCCACATTCCGCTTTTGACTTTACATGGAATCCTACAACAAAAGAAGAGTATGATAATTTGATTTTTCATTTAGGGGATTTGGAAAAGAAACAGGATATGGAGGAATTATATCAGTTTTACAGTTTAGAGCACTTATTTTATAAATGGAATTATATTCCATGGAAAGAAATTTTTTTTGAGAATCCTTTATTGGGGATGGAGAGAGCAGAACTTGAAGCAATCGGAAAAGCGCTGGGGACATGGAAGTATAAGGCGTTTATGGATGAATGGACAGAGGAAAAACACGAGAAGATCATGAGCCAATTAGAAGATGTGTTTCGAAAGCTAGATGAATGGAGACCGGATATCTTATATAAGAAGAATATAAGTATTGAAAAACTGTCAGAAGGAGATAACAGTTAGTGAAAAATATGATAAGAATGGCTGTGTTTGATTTCGATGGAGTTATGACGGATAACCGTGTATTGGTTAATGAAGATGGAAAGGAGAGCGTGTTTGTAAGTAGAGCCGACGGAATGGGAATCAATATGCTCAAGGAGCAGGGAATAGAGTGTATGATTCTGTCAACAGAAAAAAATCCTGTGGTGAGCAGACGGGCAGAGAAACTGAAAATAGAAGTGATACAGGGAAGCGATGATAAGCTGTGTACCTTACAGAAATATATTAAAGAACGGGGCATAGAACTGCGGGATATATTGTATGTCGGAAATGATATTAACGATTTAGAAGTAATGCAGGCTGTTGGGATAACAGCAGTCCCGGCGGACGCATACGACGTTGTTAAAAAGAAGGCGGATATAGTGCTGAATGCAAATGGAGGATATGGCGTAGTACGTGAATTGGCTGGGTTTATAGCAGAAGGACATTTGCAAGAGTTTTTGCGAAGTGAGAGGGAGTAGAGTATGGCAAATAAAGTAATAAATTTAGGCAAATATGTGGTTGACGAAGATTCAGATCCCTATTTGATAGCGGAAGTGGGGATTAATCATAATGGTGACCTACAAATTGCCAAAAAGCTGATTGACGCTTCTTTTGCGACCGGATGGGATTCTGTTAAATTTCAAAAACGGGAACCGGATATATCAGTTCCGGAACATCAGAAACAGGTCATGCGTGATACCCCGTGGGGACAAATGACATATCTGGAGTATAAGAAAAAAATTGAGTTTGGGAGACCTCAATATGATTACATAGACAAATATTGCAGGGAAAAGCCAATAGACTGGAGCGCTTCACCATGGGATGTGCCGAGTGTTAAATTTTTACAGCAATATGATATTCCATATATCAAAATTGCATCGGCAACTATTACCAATACGGAACTTCTGCGAATGGCATGTGAAGTGGGCAAACCGGTGATCATGTCTACGGGTATGAGTACATGGGAAGAAATTGATGCGGCAGTTGATATTTTAGAAAAGTATGCAAAGGGAAATTACATATTGATGCATACAAACTCGGAATATCCGGCGCCATATGAGGATATAAATTTAAGCATGATCAAAACATTAAAAGACAGATATAACTGTCTTGTTGGCTACAGTGGTCATGAAATAGATTTGGAACCCACTGTGATAGCGGTTGCACTTGGCGCAAATGTTATAGAACGTCATGTAACGTTATCGCATGAAATGTGGGGAACAGATCAAAAGTCCAGTTTGACAGTAAGAGCGATGGGTTTGTTAAAAGGAAGGATTACAGATATACGCAAAACCATGGGATCTGGAGAAAAAGTATTGAGCGATGGTGAAAAAAAGGTGCGTGAAAAACTTAGAGGATAAGCGCGGATAAGGAGGGAAAAGGATGCTGGATATAAATTTTTATAGGAAGGTAGACGCTGTAATTGAAAAAATCAATCATGGCGAATTGAAGGATAAGCAGGAAATTTTTGATGAATTGGAAAGTATCAGGAGTCAAGAACCTGTGGTCTATAATATAGAAACAACAAACCGCTGTAATATGCGCTGTAAAATGTGTCCGAGAACAACCATGATGACTAGGAAAATTGAGGACATTGATAGAGAAACTTTTACGAAAGTCATTGAACAGATAAGACCACATACCGCTGATGAATGGGAGAAATGGAAAACGTATTGTGAGACAAAGTACGGCATAAGTGAGAATGATCAACCAAGCGAGAATCATTTCTTCCTATATATTATTGCCAAAGTAATTCAGTTGCATGGATACGGGGATCCGTTGTTGGACAAGAATATGCATGAATATATTAAAATCCTGCATGATAAGGGGTTCTATTCGTATTTTAGCTGCAATCCGGCAAATATAAATCTGGAACTGACCTATAAGATGTTGGATGCAGGACTTGATTATATTAAATACTCAATAGAGAGTGTAGATGATGCTGTGCATAAGACAATCCGCGGAGAGCGGAGTAATTTCTCAGAAAGTTACCAAAAAATACAGAAGGTTTTAGAGTACAAGCATGAGAACAACCTGCATACTACGATTGTCATTACAATGCTGGATTTGAACCGGACCAACCAGAAAGAGGATTATGAAAAACTGGAAGAGGCTTTTAAAGATATGGATGTGTACTTATATCTTAAAAGCGAAGATTGTCAATGGTATCGTAAGGATTTTCATGGGACGAAGTCGATTCATTGGTCAGAGATATGTAAGCATCCATGGATGACAATGACTGTTAAATCCAATGGAGAGGCAACAATGTGCATGGAAGATTTTAACAATGAAATTATATTGGGAGATCTGCATAAGCAGTCGCTTAAGGAGATATGGAACGGTAAGGCATATGAAGAATTTCGAATGGCACATTTGGATGTTAAGAAGGGGATAAAGTGTAATGAGCAATGTGATATGAAGCTGTTGGGAGAATTGATTTGCTGAAAGGAGAAAGTAAAGATGTCAAGAACAACTTATGATGATTTGGAATACCATTTGCGTCAATTTGATAATGTCTATAGAAGTACGGAAATGATGGTGGATTGGCTTGATAAATTTATAGGGCAGGGGGCAAATAAAAATATATGTGATATGGCTTGCGGATGTGGTGCAAACGTAGCTTATTTGGCTGCTAGATATCCACAGTGCAACTTTGTTGGAATAGATGTAGAAGAAAGACTTATTGAAGAAGGCGCAAAACGTTTATCTGCGCCTAATGCAAGATTGCAGCAGGGAGATTGGTTTCATTTGGATGAATCTTTGCGGGGAAAATTTGATGGTGTAATTTGTTTTCAAACGCTTAGTTGGCTTGCAGAATATAAAGAACCACTGAAATGTCTTGCGGATTTGAATCCGGAATGGATTGCGATTAGCTCCCTGTTCTATGAGGGTGATATCGATTATTTCATTAATGTAAAAGATTATACGGAAGATGAAACTAACTATAAGGAAATGCGATACAATGTATACTCTTTGGAGCGTATCAGGAAGGTGTTTGAGAGTCTGGGGTATAAAAGATTTGAATATGTTCCTTATGAGATTGATATAGATATTGCACCACCTAGCAAAAAGGACGTGGTACATATACAAAGAAGTTGGAAGATGGAAAGCGTATTCAAATATCCGGTGGAATGATGATGCCGTGGTATTTTGTGATAGCATTAAAGTGAAAAATTGTTTATGAGGAGAATATGAAATGGGAAAATCACAGGAGTTATATGTAAAAGCAAAAAAATTAATTCCAACAGGAACAGAACTTCTTTCAAAGAGGCCGGAAATGTTTTTGCCGGAATTATGGCCTTCTTACTATGTGAAAGCAGAGGGATGTAAGGTCTGGGATTTAGATGATAAACAGTATTATGATTTTGCGCAGATGGGCGTAGGTTCCTGTACTTTGGGATATGCAGACGAGGATGTAAACCATGCTGTTATGGAGGCCGTAAAAAATGGCTCTATGTGTACCCTGAATTCTTATGAAGAGGTGGAACTGGCGGAGCGCTTGATTGCGCTGCATCAGCCATGGGCAGAACGCGCAAGATTTGCAAGGAGCGGCGGAGAAGCGTGTGCGATTGCTGTCAGGATAGCAAGGGCAAGAACGGGAAGAAACAGGGTTGCATTTTGCGGATATCATGGGTGGAGTGACTGGTATATATCAGCAAATATTGGTGATGAGACTCGTTTGGACGAGCAATTGCTGCCAGGATTAAAGCCCACGGGTGTACCGCGGATGCTCCAGGGAACAAATGTCCCTTTCATGTATAATGATTTGGATTCCTTAGAAGAGTTAACGCAAAAATATCCAGACGATATTGCGGCAATCATCATGGAGCCAAGAAGGGGCGAAGAACTGAAGGAAGGATTTTTAGAAGGCGTCCGCCGTATTGCGGACAGGATTGGGGCGGTGCTGATCTTTGATGAGATAACTGCAGGTTTTAGGCTTTGTATAGGCGGTATCCATAAACTGTATGGCGTACAGCCCGATATGGCTGTTTTTGGCAAAGCGTTAGGAAATGGATTTCCGATAACTGCCATTATTGGGACAAAGGATGTAATGGATGCGGCGGAGGCTAGTTTTATCAGTTCTACGTTCTGGACGGAAAGAATTGGATTCGCAGCCGGTGTTGCAACCTTAAAGAAGATGGAGAAGATTAATTCTCCGCAGAGTTTGATTTATTATGGTGATAAGATTGTTCATGCATTGACCACGGCAGCAGAAAAGAATGGACTGAAATTATGTGTTTCACATATTACTCCGTTGGCGCATATCGATTGGGATTATGAGAATGGTCTGGCTATACAGACATTATATGCGCAGATTATGCTTGACAGGGGATATCTTGTAAGTTCTGCGATTTATGCGACCGTCGCATACGACGATGCTATCATAGACAGGTTTGCAAAGGATACGGAAGAAGCATTTGAGATCATTGCAGAAGCGATTAAGGAAGGAACGGTAGAGAAACAGTTAAGAGGACCGGTAAAGCAGTCGGGCTTTGCCAGATTGGTGAAATAGTTTGTGGTGGCAGGATGTTTGATAAAAATAAAGATGAAGTTATTGCGATTATACCGGCGCGTTCCGGATCAAAAGGAATAAAAGATAAAAACATTGCAGATGTTTGTGGCTTTCCATTGCTTGCATATTCCATTATGGCGGCACGTATGTGTAGTGATGTCAGTAGGGTTATTGTCTCAACAGACTCTCAAAGATACGCAGATATCGCAAAACAGTATGGCGCAGAAATTCCGTTCCTGCGGCCAGCAGAGATTTCAGGTTCTAAGGCACAGGATATTGAATATCTCCGTCATGCCCTGCAATGCTTAGGGGAGAGTGAGGGGAAAGTTCCTGAATATTTGATGTTGTTAAGACCAACAACTCCTATCAGGGATATTGAACTGTTGCAGCAGGCAATTGATATCATTAGGAAAAACGAAATGGCAAGTGCAGTAGTATCAGTCCACTATGCAAGCGAGTGTCCATACAAATGGATGAAGGTGGGGGAAGAAGGATATCTGGAAAGTCCTTTTTGCGAAATGAAGCCGGACGATGTGAACCTGCCAAGACAGTCGTTTCCAAAACTATTCATTCCGGATGGATACGTTGATGTATTGAAATCGGAAACGATTTTGGAAAAGCAATGTGTTTATGGGGAGAGGGCGTTTCCATTCTTGGTGGAGCAGGATGTGATTGATATTGATGATATGGAAGATTTGAATAAGGTGATCCATATAAATTCATGCGGAACGAAGATATACCAAGAACTTTGTAGGAAGGCAGATCTTTAGGGAGGATGGAAGCGCATATGGTAAATATGGGGATGGTTTCAGTTATTATTCCGGCATATAATCAGGAAAAATATATTGATGAATGTATCTCAAGTGTGACGCAGCAGACATATGAGAACTGGGAAATTATTGTCATTGATGATGGATCGACAGATAATACGTATCATAAGGTGTCTTCATGGGCAAAGGCGGATGGAAGGATCAAGGTATTTAAACAAGAAAATCAGGGTTCTGGATTAGCAAGAAACAATGGAATGAAAGAGGCCAGGGGAGAATATATTTCTTTTTTGGATTCAGATGATTTTTGGCGGGATAAAGATGTATTGGAAAAGATTATGCAAGCTGTTGCGGGAGTGTCATGTGATGTAATTGGCACGTTTTATAGTAATTGTATGGAAGGGAAATTTGTTGCGTTACCGCGTCACCGAAAGTACTTTTCATCTGGAGAGGAAACTGGAAAGTGGATTTCCTTTGCAGAGGAGCAGGATTGCTTTGGATTTTGCAGTTATTTATATCGAAGAGAGTTTCTTGTAGAAAATGAGTTTGTATTTCCGGATTACTTGGTAGAACAGGATCCGCCATTTTTGGCTAAAGTTTTGGAATGTGTTCAAGAATATTATGTTGTGCCAGTAGAATTTGCGACAATAAGGCATAGGCCAAGAAAGCGATTTACATCACAAAGGAGAATCAATGATTGCATAAGGGGGGTGATAGATGTTATTGATGTTGCCCAAAGAGGAAATCTGGATAAACTTTTATATGAAATGACAGACTATGTGGACGGTAACAGTGGCGTATTTGTAAAAAGCATTTTGGATGGAAATACGGAGTTATTGCAATTAATGTTAAAGTTGCAAGAAAAGGTAATTGATAAAAAGATAGAGAATAAAACCATTCAATTTATGAGGCATTCTATGAAAACGGAAATAGAAAGAAGAATGGATGCATTTTTAACAACGGTAGAAGGAGCCGCAAGACTGATTATATATGGAGCCGGAAATCATGGAAAATTGTTTTTAGAAAATATGTTGCGATTGGACATACAACAGGAGATTGTATTTGCAGAGACCAAAGAACCTAGAAACAGAATTGTTTGTGGCAAAAGGTGTTATAAGCTGGAAGAATTGATAAGCTATAAAGAGGAAGCGATCGTTATTGTTGCTGTAAAAAATCGGAAGATTCAAAATGAAATGATGCTGTATTTGCAGTCCTTGGGATTTCAAAATTATATTTTGGATGATTACAATTTAGAAATTGCCTTGGAAAGTGGAATTATTGAGAAAAAAGGATGAAATATATAGATATCAGGACTAGAGTGCGGAGGTGACAAAGTGAATGTAGCAATATGGGGCGCGGGAAAATTTGGACAGTATGTATTTTCGCAGCTGGAAACAAATCATAATGTACATATTTCTTATTTCATTGATAGTGGCGTGTGCGAAGGCGCAGAAAATGTGTGTATGGGGATTCCTGTTGTTAGTCCTATTACATATGCAGAAAAATATGCCATTGATACAAATCTTGTTTTAGTAGCATTTGTTGGCAGTATTGCGATATTGGATCAGTTGAAAAGCTTAGGAATTGAGCGGTTTGGTTTTGTTTCTAGGCGTGTATATTCATATAAGCTTCCTTTATGTGAGACCTTAGAGGAGGATCCTAATATCATATACAATGATGACGACGTATTTCAAAGAGCCTATCTAGATACCTTGGAAACGAATGTGGTTGATTGCTGTAATTTGAACTGTAAAGGCTGCAGCCATTTTTCGAATTTGTTTTCCAAAGGGAGCAGGATTCCTCTGGAAACATTTGAAAAGGATATTGAATGGTTGTCTACAAAAGTTTCTATTTTACAATTTAATTTATTGGGCGGGGAAGCCTTGTTGAGTGATCAATTGACGGATTATATAGCTTGTTTGAAAAAGTATATGCCAAAAACGAACATTGAACTTGTTTCGAATGGGCTGCTGATTCCCCATCAAAAAAAGGAAGTATGGGAGTGTATTCGGGATAATGATGTTACGGTCAGCATAACGGAGTATCCGCCCACTACTGCAGTTTTGCAGAGAATCAAAGATACTTTACAAGATTATGGAATACCGTACAGTATTAGACCGCTGGTTAAAAGTTTTGGAAAAAATATAGATCTTTCGGGCAAAAATATACCCGCAATTTCGATGGCGAATTGCAGAGAGTCCAGATGTCAATTTTTGCGTGCAGGAAAGTTATACAAATGTCCGTTTGCCGCGTTAGGAAATTATTTCTTTGAATATTATGAGATCCCTATATGTCTCGATGAAGGTATTGATATATATGATCCGGCACTGGACTGGAAGGCAGAAATGAGGAAACTTTGTCAGGAGCCCATTGCGGCTTGTAAGTATTGCGGTAAAGAGGAGAGTTTTCCGTGGGCAAGATCTGATAATCCGTTAAAGGAAGAATGGTTGGTATAATCTGTATGGAATTTGGTATCATACGGATGGCTTTAGGAGAAATAAAATAATGATAGTTGTCAAAATTTCCGATGGACTGGGTAATCAGATGTTTCAATATGCTTACGCAAGAGCCTTAAAAAAGAAGGTAAAGCAAAGCGTTTATTTAGACATCAGTGATATTAACAGAATCCCATACAGAGAATCAGAAGCAGGAAAACTAACAAGATTATGTGATATGAGAGAATATCGACTGAATCAATTTCAAATCACGTTACCGGTGATAGATAAGAGCAAGATTTCTGAAATATTTAAAAGGGAATACGGAGGTAATAAATTTATAGGATATTGTAGAGAATTGCGTTTGACGCCGGCAGTTTATTTGGATGAATCAGCATATGGAGAAAGTTGTTTCCGCTTTTCCAAATGGCAGAATTATTATGTGGAGGGATTCTTTTTTGACAAAAAACATTACGAACATAATTCGGGAATATTGAGTCAAGAGTTTCAATTAAAGAGAAGGATAAAGATACCTGAGAAAATACAGGATATTTTGGCTAGCAGGAATACAGTGTCGCTGCATATTAGAAAGGGAGATTTTCTAAAGCTGGGACATGACATAAGCGGAAGCGATTATTATATCAGGGCAATGGAATACGTACAAGATAAGATTGAGAATCCTTTTCTTCTGGTTTTTTCAGATGATATAGCATGGGTTAAAGATAATATGAAATTTATGTTGGATTACCTTGTGATAAGCGGACAAGGATATTCTGATTGCGAAGAATTGACTCTTATGAGTATGTGTAAAAACAATATCATAGCAAACAGTACATTTAGTTATTGGGGCGCATGGCTGAATCCTAACGAAGAAAAGATAGTGATTGCGCCGCGGGGATGGAGACAGAAGATCATTCCGAATACATGGGTGTTGTTGTGAGCGAGGGATAACATGAAAAATATATTATACAGCATATTTATAGCAGTAATAGGGTTTATTGGCGGAGTGATCTTTATGATATATCGGTGTGGATATATTTTAGAAAACCAGCGTAAAAGAGCAAATAAATTTTATACATATTTTGGGTTTTTAGACAATTGGTTAACTTGTAAAGAGCAAAACTACAGTTTTGGAGATTATATCAGTAAAAATAATATTCAAACGGTAGCGATTTACGGGATGGGAAAGATAGGAAAACACTTAAAATATGAACTGGAAAAAGCTGGTATAGAAATAGCTTATGTGATAGATGAAGGAGAAAATATCATTTATAGCAAAGAAACTCGCTATAATTTACGGGATGTTTTGCCGCTGGTGGATTTGGTTATTGTTACGCCTATGGAAGAGTTTGAGGAAATCAAGAATAAAATCCTGGATAATAATAAAATGTTACATGTGATTTCAGTGGATGAGATAATAAGCGGAAAATAAGGATAGGTAGAAAGGTAGTTGCCAGATGAAAAAAATCTTGATATGGGGAACTGGAAAAATTGCGAAAAGATTTATTGAAAATGGATATCATGGGGAAATCATAGGATTTATAGAAACCAATAAATCAGTGGAGACATATATGGATAAGCCGGTATATGATAGTCGGCAGATTCCATCCCAATATGATTATATTGTTGTGGCGAACTTGTATACAAAAGAGATATATGATCTGGTAAAGGAACTGAATCTTGACTGTTCTAAGGTTATTTTTCTGCATGGAGTGAAACAGCAGGTTGGCTGCATGGATAATGCTGTGATCAAAGAAATCTTGTCTGAAAAAAACTATACGAATTATTGTGGCGAATTTGGTCTCATAGAAGGTTCCTTTATAGAAGACGATATCAAGTTATATGCCCAGATGAATAAAAGACCTAATTTTGGCATAAAGGAAGAGTATCTGTGGCCGGTTATAGGGGATAAATATGTACCGGCCGGGACCGTAAACAATTATTTTTGGCAGGATCTATGGGCGGCAAGACTTGTGGCGAAGTCAGGGGTAAAACACCATTTTGATATTGGTTCAAGACTGGATGGCTTTATAGCGCATTTGCTTGCTTCTGGGGTAGATGTCACGATGATCGATGTGCGGCAATTCCCAGAGGAGGTAGAATGTCTGCATACCATAGTTGATGATGCCACGAGTTTAAGCCAGATAGCGGATAATAGTATTGAAAGCTTTTCGGCGCTTTGCTCACTGGAACATTTTGGACTGGGGCGGTATGGAGATCCGATAGATCCAGAGGCATGTTTTAAGTGCTTTGATAATATTCAGAGAAAGCTAAAATCGGGAGGAAAACTCTATATATCACTACCGATAGGAAAAGAAAGATTAGAGTTTAATGCTCATAGAGTATTTTATCCAAGCACGGTAATAGAGTGTTTTGCTTCGTTGACATTAGAAGAGTTTTCTTGTACATCACATGGGAAAATCGAATATGACGTAGATATACATAAATATGATGAGGATCTGCATAATGGCAACTACCGATATGGGCTCTTTTATTTCAGAAAGCCTTAGGTTTGCATTTTGGAAATGAATAATTAACTTGCAAATAGATAGATAATCTTATTTATAGAATTGGATGATGAGTCATGAATACATTTTATAGAATGATCGAGAAAGTTTATTTGGATTACAAAATAAGAAAATCGAGTGATAAAGAAATATATTATATTAGAATAGACAATAAAGTGGCTGGGTTTTTTGCAATTTTGCGTGAAGCCTTGGACTACTGTTGTTATGCAGATGAACAGGGTTTTCTGCCATATATTGTATATAGCAAACAAACCTTATATGCTGAAAAAGGTTTGTTTTTGGGAACGAACAATCCATTTGAATATTATTTTGAACAACCGTTGTCGCTTAAAGCAGAGATTTTGTTTGGCGGATTAAATGTGATAAAAAGCCGGAATGAGCATTTAAGTAATATTGAATTAAAATATAACTTAAAACAGTTCTCTTACATTGTTGAGGAAAGTTATATTGAGAAAATGGCTGATATTTATAAAAAGTACATGCACTTGAATATAACAACGAGTAAAAAAATTGAAAAAAGTGTTGAAAATATCTTACATGGAAAATATACGTTAGGAGTTCATATTCGCGGAACGGATTATAATAAGGGATTCAATAATCATCCGGTTCCGGTAACCGTTGATGAATACATTGCGGCTATTAATCAGGAGATTACAGAAAAACGATATGAACAGGTTTTTGTGGCAACGGACGATGCTAGATGTCTGAAAGAATTAAAACAAAAAATAAATGTTCCAGTAGTTTATTATAAGAACACAATGAGAGCTAATGGAAATAAATCGGTGGCATACGAAAGAAATGAACGGGATTACAACAATTATTTGTTGGGATGGGAAGTGCTGAAAGATGCATATACTCTTTTGGCATGTGATGGATTTATCGGTTGTTTGTCACAGGTTGATATATTCGTACAGATAGTTAAAAAAAGCAAAGGGCAGGAGTTTGCTTCTTTGAAGATAATTGATAAAGGTATTTTAGTTAATAATAAACCATGTTGGGAACCAACCAGATAGGAGGCCGAAATGATTGGCAGCAAGAAAAAATGTATTTTATCTTTTTTAGCAGGAAATTTAAGTTTGTATTTTTTTTATAAATTAAAAAATACCAAAGAAGTTGGGGACGATAAGGATAAAAGGTATTGCCGGCTATTTGATAACTGGTTGGTTCTAAATGAGAGAGGAGATTCCTTTGAGCAGTTTTTTAAGGAAAGAAATATAAAAGAAATTGCTGTATATGGATATGGAAACATTGGAAGGCATTTAGTGGCACAGCTTTCGGGTTCGGATATTCGCATAAAATATGTGATCGATAAAAGAAAGGACAGGATTGTAACTGACGGTATTCCATGCTGTCAGTTGTCTGAAAATATGCCGCGTGTTGATGCGATTGTTATTACGCCAATATGCGAGTATTCGGAAATAAGTAATAGATTAAAAAAAGTAATTTCTGCTGAATTAATATCAATGGAAGATATTATATATGAACTGTTGTAAGACGCAGAGCTTTTTTATAAAAATAGTTTATGGTGGATGTTATGAAAGGATAGACGCAAATGAGGATATTATGGCTTTGCGGTATTGTTTTACCCCATCTTTGTGATGAGTTTGGATTTAAAAAAACGGTAATAAATGGGTGGACTAGCAGTATGCTTGAATATATTCATAAGAATTCGGATATAAAAATGGGTATTTGCTGTCCTATTAGAAAACCTGAACGAATGAAGGACGGTACGTTGGATGAAGAACAGTATTATTCATTTCAGATGATAGAAGGAGAAGAGATAAATTATGATCAAGAAGGACGGTTTGTTCAGATTATAAAGGATTTTGCTCCTGATGTCATACATATTTGGGGAACGGAGTACATGCATACTTATAATATGCTTTGTGCGGCTGAGGAGATGGGGATACTAGATCAAACAATTGTAAGTATACAGGGCTTAATTTCTTCAGTTGTAAAGCATTATTGTGACGGCATAGAAAGAGATGATCATGAAATATATCAAAAAATTGAGGAGGCGTCATTAAGAGATAAGGTCAGAAGTGACTATGAAATCGAGGCAATTAAAAAGTGTGTAAATATATCGGGAAGGACAGAGTGGGACAAAGGCTGTATTGCACAAATTAATCCGAATGCGAGATATTGGCATATCGGTGAGATCCTAAGAGAATCTTTTTATGAGCAGATGGGCCATTGGACAGTACAGAAATGCAACAGACACACGATTTTTTTAAGCCATGTGTATTGTCCGATCAAAGGACTGCACTATTTTTTAAGGGCGTTTCGATATGTTTTGCATCAATATCCGGATGCTGTTGTCAGAATCGCCGGAAATGATATTACGGGATCAGAAAATGCATATGGTCAGTACATTAAAAAAGAGATATATGAATTAGCAATGGAAGACCATGTCTTGTTTTTAGGCCAACTGTCTGAGGAACAGATGTGTCAGGAGTACTTATCTGCTCATATATTTGTCTGTCCGTCAACGGTTGAAAATTCCTCTAACTCCGTGTGTGAGGCGATGCTTATAGGAACACCGGTGATCGGTTCTTTTATCGGTGGGATTCCCAGTCTGATCACGCATAAGCAGGATGGTTTTCTGTATCAATGCAATGAACCTGAGATGCTGGCGTATTATATAGGCAGAATATTTGAAGATGACATGCTGGCGGCTGAGATTTCAAAGAATGCGGTCCTGTCAATGTCAGAGAAAGTTGACAGGCAGACAAATGGCAAGGCGCTGATGGAACTATATAACAGAATAGCAAGTGAATAGTTCAAGATAAAGACTATCCGGTTATTATTGGAATAACATTGTATAAGGGGTAGAAAATAATGGTATATAAGTCATATAAACAGCTTACAATTATAAAACTGGATTGCGCCATTGATAAAATTCATTATGAAGATTTGGTTAAAGTTGTTATTGATTCACCTTCAAATGTTATATATTTTGAGTTGAATGAACGGTTATATGGCATTGTAAGCATGGGTGATGTTCAACGTGCAAAAGTGAAGTATGGAAATGATGGATATGTTCCAATTAATACTTGTTTTACATGTGTTTTACAAAACGAATATGTAAAGGCAAAAGAAATCCTGCAAAATAGGAAAAAAATAAATGCGATACCTGTCATCAATCAGGAAGGGCGGCTAAAGGGATGCTATTCTAGATGGAATGATTTTGTGGATACAAATATTAATCTGACGAGAGCATGTAATTTATTCTTTAAAAAAGCGATAGAATTGTATTGGTTCAACCTTATGACAATCTTAAAAGAAAATATTACGAAAAGCTAAAAACCTGTTTGGAATTATGCGGATTTTTTGTCATAAAAGCTACATATGCTGAGATAAAAGAATATTTTTATCAGGCAGATTGGATATTGGCGGCAGACGAAGATGAACGTAGGGTTATAGATACAATATTTTCTGAGTATATCAATGATGAAAATAATGGAATAAAACTTATCACTTATAGAAACATTGTAACTGAGTATGATTATAATCTGGCAGGGTATTATTTAAGGGAATTAAAATGCAATGGGATAGAAGTTTTAACATTGAATATTGTTGAAAATCAGTATTGGAAAATTCTGAAGTCTGAGATTGAAGATAAGTATAAAGCGGTTAACAAAGGGGTAAGCGATAAATTATATGAATCTATGTATGAAAATTTTTTTGCAGATTTGTATTCGGAAGCCTATGCAAATGAAATTTTAAATTTGCCCTTTGCTGTAGAAAACAGTAAAGGAGTTATTAATCTCCGAGATTACAGCAGTTGTTATTATAATGTATTGAATGGGGAGAGAACTACAGTTGGGCAGCCTGAGTTTTTCAAAAAAACAATCTTCTTTTATGGACCATGTTTTATATATGGCCATTATTCCGAAGATGCTAATACCATAGAATCGTATTTGCAGAAATATTATAATGAAGCGGACTATGATGTCCGCGTAGTAAATTATGGGTGCCCAGGCTATAATCGACAGCCGATGATGGAATTATCGAGTATCATAAGTACTCCTATGAATAGAGGGGACATAATTGCTTTATATATGGATGGTAGAAGTTTTGAGGGAATTACAGACATAAATTTACTTGATACATTGGAAAGCCATATGATTACGGCTGATTGGATGGTAGACTATCCATTACATTGTAATCATAGGATCAATGAGTTGTATGCAAAGAAAATTTTTGAAGAAACAGAATCTAAAGTCAGGGAAAATGGGAATAATGAAAAAGTGTTTGCTGATAAATACTTTGTCAAATCCTTATATATTGATAAATATTTCACAGGGTTCAATCCATTCGAATATCAAGCCATAGGTGCTATTGTAATGAATTGTAACCCATTTACAAGAGGTCATAGGTATTTAATAGAGGAAGCGGTTAAAATCGTTGATTTCCTGATTGTATTTGTAGTAGAGGAAGACGAATCGTTTTTTACATTTGATGAGCGTTTTTCAATGGTTTGCGATGGAGTAGAAGATCTGAAAAACGTCATGGTTGTTCCGAGTGGTCCATTTATATTGTCCAAGATGACCTTTCCAGAATATTTTATTAAGCTTCAAGATGAGGATATTTTTCAAAATACGGAAAATGATATTAAGATATTTGCCAAACAGATAGCACCGTATTTAAATTTAAAGTATAGATTTGTGGGAGAGGAGCCAACAGATGCTGTTACTAGACAGTATAATAAAGCGATGAGAAAGGTGTTGCCTCAATATGGAATTGAACTGATAGAGATACCAAGAAGGCAGGTGAATGTAGGGGGGGGGGTAATTAGTGCAACTAATGTAAGAAAATGTCTTATAGATGGTGACTTTGATAAATTAGATGAACTGATACCAGAATCCACCAAGAATTTGCTTGGACTGACGATTTGAAGGGCAGTCTTTGGGGAGCGTATTCGTCGAGATTATTTTAAATGAAAGTGGCAGGGAGAAAAGGTATGAATTGTGGAATCGCATTATTTATTTATGACAGACCTCAGTGTACGCAAAAGGTTTTAGAAGCATTGAGAAGGAACCATATAGATGAACTTTATGTATTCCAAGACGGACTTGGAGAACAGACAAATAAAACAGCGTGGGAACAGAATGGGCTTTTAATCCAGGAAATAGACTGGTGTAAGGTTATTTATGTGAGAAATGAATGTAAAGCCAGCAGTCTTGATGCGCAGATTATAAATGGTATCAATAAGGTGTTTCAGGAAAAGGAAGAAATTATTGTTATTGAGGATGATTGTATCATTAGTGATGATTGCATTGAATATTTTTTAAAATGTTTTGAAACATACAGAGATAATAAGAAGGTCATAAACATAGATGCCTATCTGCCGCCGATTACAATTCCGGATGGCTATAAGCTGCCGATCATAGCTTCGGGTGTAACATCATCTTGGGGATGGGGGACATGGAAAGATCGATGGGAGGAATTTCAGCGGGATTATGAAATAATAAAGCGGATTGGTATATCCATGAAAGAATATAAGGGATTTAGTAATTTTGGACATTCAATTAAAAAGATTTTGACAGAGTACTGGCTGCTGGGGACATGGGATTTATGGTGGAGCATTAATATACTAGTCAGGGAAGGTATCTCTATAAGACCTACATACAATAAAATATATAATATTGGTTTTGAAAATCCCGGGACACATACTTCAGGAGAATCTATTTGGGTAGTTCCGATTGATAAAAGAACAAGTGATAAAGATGCACTCCCGGAGGAAATAGAGATTGAACCATGGGCAGAGATAGAGTTTAAAAAGTTCTATCAAAGAGTTAATGGGAGGATAACGCCAGGGGAAAGACAGACATATTATAGGAAGTGTCTGGAAAAGTGGCTGGAAATAAAACAGCAGGGGAAGAGTATCAGTGCACTGCTGGCAGATAAAGATATTAGAAATATTGCGGTTTATGGAACAGGATCTATAGCGAAATTGTTGATCAATGAATTAGATGAGCGAGATAGAATTTTATATTTTATTGTGACAGATAAGAAGTTTGAACAGTTTATGGGCTATCCGGTTTATAGTTGCGATGAGGAGTTTCCTGAAAAATCAGGTGATTTATCACTCCTTGTGATTCCTGGATATGATTTGGCGGAGATTAAAAAGGTGATAGGTAAGAAATTTTTGAGAGTATATTCTTTAGAAGAGATTTTTGTTTAGAAGATTTGGAGCAGAGAATGTCGATGGCAGGGAAGGAATAGCGTATGGATATCATATCAAAAGCAATGAAAAGAGGAATGCATTTGTGTGATGATATCAACTCAGAGAAGCAAAATTGGGAATCTTTTCATGAATGCGCCAAGGGAAGACAGGTTTTTCTTTTTGGAACGGGAGAAGGATTAAACTATCTGCTGCGTAATTATGGGGACCAAATACATATTGCCGGAGTGATTGACAATAATCTGCATATGCAAGGACAAAAACTTGGAGCATTCTGTGATGAAGCATGGAGGACGGCGTTTGAGAATTTGACGATTTGTTCACCTGAAATGTTAAGGGAATATCCCAGGCAGGACATAGTTGTATTGATAACCAGCACAAATTTTTATCAGCCAATGCTGAAACAAATGAAAGAAATGGGAGTAGGGCATTGTTTTGTTCTATTAATGATGGAGGCGGATAAGCGAAGTCGTCTGACGGATTATGAAGGAGAGGACATTGATAAAATACGTGACAGTTATATTGATGAATATTGCCGTCAGGATATAGAAGAGAGAAAGATCATCCTGCTGATTGGCGTATATGGCAGTCATGCGCGGCAGATCACCAAAGCATTGCTGAGAGTAAGCACAAATCTGGATATTGTCTGGATAGTGAATGATATGAACATAAAGACACCGAATGGGGTTCGGCTGGTTTATGCGAGAAATTGGAAAAGATATGTTTATGAGATGGAAACAGCAAAGATATGGATTTTTGATGATATCATATCGCCGCGGATAAGAAAGAGGGAAGAGCAGATATATATTCAGGTGAAGCATTGGTCCAGTATTACTTTAAAAAAGTTCTATTTGGAGGATCGGTCGTCTGTTCTGACTCCTGAGGTGGAGGAAGCCATAAAGTACGATGGGGCGAGAATGGATTATCTTTTTTCAGGGAGCGAATTTGACGAGGATTGTTTCCGTCGAGGATTTATGTTTCAGGGTGAGAATGTCCGTGTAGGTTCTCCGCGCTCAGATGTTCTTTTTGACCAGGAAGTGAAGAAAAAGGTGAGGGAGCATTTTCACTTGAGGGAAGATGACAAGATTTGCTTATATGTACCCACATATAGATTAGAGGAGGTGAAAGGAAAGCGGGATATATCGGTTTTATTAGATGTGGAATCTCTATTGGAAAGTCTAAGAGAAAAGTGGGATGGTGAATGGTTTCTTTTTGTACGACTTCATCCGAGTTTGGTTTTGAAAGATAATATATTTGCGGATAATCAATATATTATTAACGCAGGAAGGTACGTGGAAGGTGAAGAGCTGGTGGCGGCTTCGAATATCATGGTTACCGATTATTCAAGCATTATGTTTGAGGCAGCGTATAAGAAGGAACCGGTTTTTTTGTATGCGCCAGACAGAAGGAATTATGTTGGCAGAGAACGGGACCTGCTGATAGATTATGATATGCTGCCATTTCCTATTGCAGAATCAGATAAAGAACTGAATCGAAAGATTATGGAGTTTGAGACAAAAAAATATCAAGAGGATGTTAAGGCCTTTTTAGATAGGTATGGAGTTCGTGAAGATGGACATGCCAGCGAACGGGCAGCAGAAGTTATCTTAAATTTGTTGGAAAGGGGAAGAGTAAGTTGAATCATATAAAAAACTTGTCACTGAATGACAAAAAAGCCCCTTTGGTTTCAGTCATAGTACCGCTCTACAATACACAGGAATTTCTACCGCGATGTCTGGATAGTATTTTAAACCAGTCATATGTAAATATGGAAATCGTATTGGTAAATGATGGATCAATAGATGAGTCGTTATCTGTATGTGAAAGGTATGCGGCAAAGGACGCCCGGATACAGATCATCAACCAGTCAAACCAAGGTATTATAGCGGCCAAAAAGGCAGGGATAAAAATTTGCCAGGGCGAGTATGTCATGTTTGTAGATTCAGATGATTGGATAGAACCGGAACTTCTGGAGAAGATGGTGAAGGTAATCTTGAAGTGTGACTGTTCGCTGGTTTGCACCAATGTGTACATAGATTTTGAGGATAGAACAATTGAAAAAAGAAATGCTATACCGAGTGGTATCTATGAAACGGAAAGAATAGCAAAGGATTTATTTTATTATAAGAATACAGACAATTATGGAATATTGCCATACAGTGTTGCGAAATTGTATCCCATGGATATGTTGAGGGAGGTCCTGGATCATATCAGTAATGACATACGTCAGGCGGAGGATAAAGCAATTGTATTTAGTTGTGTGTTCCAAAATATCAAGGTGTGTTTTACGGACGATATTTATTATCATTACTGTATGCGCGATGGAAGCGCCTGCCAATCGGAGAATCAGAACTATCTTGTAGAAATGACAGCCTTTTATAAATATGCAAAAAGAATCTTTGATGCCCATGAGGAGCGGGAGCATTTATTGTGGCAGCTGGGAAAGTATCTGCTGTTAGAGGCAGGATTTGCGATCAATGGGAAATTTGGACTTGTTGCGCCAGGGAAATCAATACATAGAGAACCCTATAGGCTAGATCCTTCGGCATTCCTTCCACAGGTAAAGAAACTGATTTTATACGGAGCAGGAAAAGTCGGCGGCGATTATCGCAAACAGTTGGCAGACTGCGCCAACATTGAATTCTGCGGCTGGGTGGACAAAGGTTATGAGAAATATCAGGAGAAAGAACTTGATATACATCCCGTAAAATATATTCAGGAAGTGGAGTACGATTATATCCTCGTGGCAGTTAGACAGCAGAAAATATATCAAGAAATAAAAAAAGAACTTATCAATATGGGAATAGCCGAAGACACAATTATATGGGGCAGGCCATACGGCGCGCCATATGATAAAGAATAGTGATGGAGAATAAAAATTGGAGGAAATATGATTTGAACTGCAGGATATTGAATTGTGATGATCTGAATGAATTAAAAGACGATAAACTGATTATCTATGGAGCCGGACAATATGGAAATTTCTTGTATTCGCTTCTGGAAGTAAAAGGACTTGCGGAAAATATTGTGTGTTTTGCCGTGTCAGACGGTTCAGACAATCCGAGCACTTTTTGCGGGAAGCCGGTGGAGTGCATAGGGCGAATAGAGGGAAAACTGCAAGATAGTATCGTGATACTGGCGCTTGGAGAAAGGGCTTTCCAGGAAGTATTTGGGAATTTACAGAACTGTGCGCTAAAAGAGATATATCGTATCAACGGACAGGTCATTCAAGATATCAGAAAGGAACTGATTGCAGGATATAAAAAACTGCCGCTGCAACAAAATAAAATTGTACTGTCCTCTTATGATGGCATGGGATATCGCTGCAATTGTAAATATATAGCGGAAAGACTGCTGCAGGACAAGGCGCCGGTAGAGTTAGCATGGTTGGTTTCGGATAACAGTATCTGTGATATTCCTGATGGAATATCGAAAGTAGTGATTAACAGTCCTCAATTCTACAAAGAAGTACTGACGGCAAAAGTGTATATTACAAATACAGTACATCTTCTCTATGAGCATAAGAGAGAGGGACAGTATTTCATAAATACCTGGCATGGATATGGCCCGTTCAAATTGTCTGAAGGGGATGTGAACAAGGACGCTGAGAGCAGAGAGCGGTATACAAGGAGCAACGGGGCGTCGGATCTGTTTATTACGGCAAGTTCCTTTTATACGGGAATTTACAGACGTTCCTTTTATTATCAGGGAGAGGTCCTGGAATGTGGCGCACCGCGAAACGATGTTTTTTTTCAGGCCAATGATTGCGGTAAAAAAGTGCGGGAAAAGTATGGGATCGCACAGGGAAAAGGGATTGTACTGTATGCGCCCACGTTCCGTTCCATGTCAGGGGACGATTTTGAAAGATATGATCTGGATTGGGAGCATATTCTAGGAACGATGCGACAGCGATTTGGAAAAGAGTATGTTGTAGTGTATAAGCTGCATCACTATATGTATCAGCTTGTGCTTGAAAAAGGGCTGTATAAAGACGCTGTAGAGGCAACTTTTTATCCGGACATTCAGGAATTGTTAGCGGCCGCGGATATCGTGATCACAGACTATTCTTCGCTTATGTGGGATTTTTCCCTGCAAAGACGACCGGTATTTTTATACCAGAGTGATGAGGATGCGTATACCAATGAAAGGGGATTCTATGTGCCTGTTTCGGAGTGGCCGTATCCAAAGGCACATTCGCAGGAAGAACTGATGGAACAGATTTTATGTTTTGATGAAGGCAGGTACATAACAGAATTAGATGCTTTTCTCACAAAATATGGTTCCTGTGATGACGGACATGCCTCGGAGAAGGTGGCAGAAAGAATCTTAAAAGTGATAGATGAATCATAAGCGTGCGCTGAGGCAGAGGGGATATAAGTATGGTAAAAGTATCGGTCATCGTACCTGTGTATAATGCAAAAAAATATCTTGCGCAGTGTCTGGACAGTATTCTTGCACAGACAATGAAAGAGATAGAAGTGATATGTGTGGATGACGGCTCCACGGATGGCAGCGGAGAAGTTCTTGATCAATACATGCAGCAGGATGAACGGGTGAAGGTGCTGCATCGGGAGAACAGGGGATATGGTGCGGCCATGAATGCAGGGCTTGATGTGGCGACAGGTAAATATGTGGGTATTGTGGAGAGCGATGACTGTATCCTGCCGGAAATGTACGGGACATTGTATGAGGAGGCGGTCGCAGAGGACCTAGATGTGATTAAATCGGATGCCTTTTTTTGGTATGAAGCGATTGGATATCAGAGGAACACCCATGTTGCCAGTCTGGAACCCTATTATGACAGAACGTTGGAAGATGTTGACAGGAACATTTTTTTTGACTTCTATATGAATATTTGGACAGGCATCTATAAAAGAGAATTTTTGACCTATGAAAAGATTTGTTTTCACGAGAGTCCAGGGGCATCTTATCAGGACAACGGTTTTTGGCTTCAGACTATGATATATGGTAAGCGGGTAAAGTGGCTGGGTAAGGCATTTTATCTTTACCGGCAGGATAATGAAGCCTCATCTGTAAAGAGCAGGGACAAAGTGTTTGCGATGACTAGGGAATATGAGTACGTTGAGAAGCTTTTGCTGGGAAGAGAGGATTACCAATATCTTTCTTATTGTTATTATTACAAATTGTTGCGGCACAGGGGAAATTTCCTGCGGATAGCGGATGCGTATAAGCAAGAATTCTGTAGGCAGATTCAGACGGATTATACAAAGTATAAAGGCAGCCTGAGAGGGTTTGGCGGGTTGGAGAGATGGCTGCAGAAAGTAGTGTTGGATCCCGAACAATTCTGTGAGGAGGCAATACAGACCAGACATAATATAGAGGAACGGCTTCAGGATGCAGACGCTCTTATGATCTATGGGGCCGGCTATCGTGGAGACAGGGTATTTCGCGGGCTGGTAAATGAAGGGTATTATGATAAGATATCCTGTTTCGCGGTATCGGAAACTCCTTCTGAAAGCGTTTTGGCAGGTAAGCAGATATTGAAGATAGAGGAAGCCGTTAAGAACTATCCGAAGGCATTGGTCATCATCGCGGTCGTCCGGGGAAGTGGGATGTATTTACAGATGGTACAAAAGCTTGCAGAACTTGGAGTCTTTGCATATATGGACGGCAGTGATATAGAGGAGAATTACTATATTTTGTAACGGTTAAGAGTCTTGCAGGAGCGGTCTTATCTAAGGCGGCGAGGAGAAAGTCGCAGAGTTGATTCCAGAGAAATTTACCATTAAGTGATATAAGGAGGAGCCATGTATCAGTATATCCCAAGGGAACAGATGCAGTCGGTGTTGGATATTGCAGATTTCCCGGAGAACGGCAGGGCAGAGATTGCATATCAGTATTTTGTAAATGCCAAGCAGGAAGCAGTTTATATTGAAAAAGACGGCATATTGCTTGGTATGGTATCAATCGGAGATTTAGAGAGGTACTATGGTGATGGAGAAGAACAGCTGGAGATCAATAGCCATTTTTCCTATGCTGACCAGATAGATGAGGAGAAGGCAGCAGTCTTTTTTGAAAGGTTTAGAACCTTTTTCGAATTTCCGGTTGTAAATACCTCTGGCCGATTGGCGGGGGTGATGAAGAGGGAACTGCGTTATGATATTAGACAGGACCAGCTAGCGTCACTGGTGGTTTCCCGATATTTGAGGAATCGATGGCATAGAAAGGAGCTGGACCGGTTTCTTACCAATACGAAAGCCCGGGTAGTCCTATACTATACAGAAGAAACGAAAATTCTAAAGGAACTTGCGGATAGGAATAGATTCTGTTCCCACGGGGAGGAAGAGGAAATTTACTGGAAAGGTTTATCGAAGAGCCAGTGGGACCGTTTCCTGGGAGAACCGGGCGCCGTCACGAGCCTGCAAAAAGAGTTCGGCAACTTCCATACGGAAATGATAAAAGGGGTGTCGGAGATTGTGGACATGGAAGGCGAGTTCTATCGTTGCGAAGATGGCAGCCGTGTTACCTTAGACAATCCTGAGAATCCGAAAGGACGCATTATATTTTATGGGCCGTGCATTGTTGTGGGCGCCTATTGTAGGGACGGGCAGACAATGGCCTCTTACCTGCAAAGGTTGCTGAATTTACAGACGGATTTACCGCTTCAGGTTGTCAACAGAGGATTGTTCAACATGGTGAATTTCTTCTCACGGATGATGACGGATACATTAAGCGAGAAAGATGTAGCCGTGATTTTTGTGGAAAAGGGATGGCTGACAGAAGAGACCTTACGAAAATGCGCCTATGTGGGCAGCCTGACGGATACCTTCCTGAGCGTTGAAGATCTGGAAGACAACATAATCGATAGTCCGGATCATT
>CAMNSD010000035.1 GCA_946554445.1 uncultured Lachnospiraceae bacterium
TGCTGGTCTTCTGGGTGATCCCGCTGCTGTCGGCATAAGGCGAGGCTGGCAGTATCGTAATGATAAGAATAGAAAGGATAGTAAATGATGAAAAAGATCATGGAGATATTGAGAGGATTGAGACCGGATGTCGATTTTGAGACGGAGAGAGCATTGATCGACGGAGGCATCTTGAGTTCCTTTGACATCATGAGATTGATCGAGGAGTTATCGGACGCTTATGACGTTGATATAGAGGTGGACGATATCGTTCCAGAGAACCTGAACTCAGCGGAAGGGATCTATCAGCTGATGGAGAGGATAACGGCGGGAGAGGCAGACGTATGAATATAGCGATTATTATAGCAGGCGGTTCCGGGCAGCGCGTAGGACAGGACATACCCAAACAATTCATAAATGTATATGATAAACCTATATTGATCTATACTTTGGAAGGGTTTCAAAAGCATCCACAGATAGACGAAATCGGGCTTGTGTGTCTGGAAGGATGGCATGACGTTGTGAGAGCCTATGCAAAACAATTTAATCTTGATAAACTGAAATGGATTATTTCTGGCGGAAGTTCTGCACAGGAATCTATCCGGGAGGGTGTGTACAATCTGGAAGGAAAATGCCAAGACGACGATACGATCATTATACATGATGGTATCAGGCCGCTAGTGGAAGACTCCGTGTTAACCGACGTCATTATGAAGTGTGAAAAGTATGGTAATGCGGTGACTGCACTTCCCTATAATGAGCAGATCTTTGTGGCGGATGATGAAATATCTACCGTACAGTATATTCCCAGAGAGGCTCTGCGCAGGGTTTCAACGCCGCAGGCATATAAATATGGCAGGCTGAATGCAGCATATCATGAAGCCTATGAGAAGGAGATTGGGATATATGGTTCTGCTTATACCAATACTATGATGGTGGAACTTGGAGAAAGGCTGTACTTTGCAAACGGTTCGGATAAAAATATTAAAATAACCACCAAGGACGATCTAGAACTGTTTAAGGCATATTTGAAGATGGAAAAAGATAACTGGTTAAAGTAGGTGACATATGAAAAATATTCTGGATAATTCGCTTTATATAGAAGATATAAGCTACGCAGCAGGGGTGGAATTGCCTTGGGAAAAGCTGGACAATGCAAGTGTGTTGATAACTGGTGCGTGTGGGCTGATCGGCAGTTTTCTGATCGATGTGTTGATGAGGCGGAATGAAGATGCAGATATGAATTGCAGAATATACGCAATGGGCAGGAACGAGTCCTCTGCAAGGGAACGGTTTAGCCGATATTGGGGGCATCCACAGTTTACTTTTGTGACGCATGACATCGCAAAACCAATGCAGACAGAGGAGAAATTTGATTATATTCTGCATCTTGCAAGTAATACGCATCCGGTAGCTTATGCGACAAAACCTATCAGTACAATTACAACAAACGTCATAGGAACGGATAATCTTTTACGATATGCGGCAGACCACGGTACAAAGAGGTTTCTATTTGCATCTTCCAATGAAATATATGGTGAGAACCGGGGAGATGTGGAGTTTTTTACGGAGGAATACTGTGGATATATCAATTGTAATACATTAAGGGCGGGATATCCTGAAAGTAAACGTTGCGGAGAAACTCTCTGTCAGGCGTATAGGAAGGAAAAAGGAGTGGATATCGTGATACCGAGGCTCACAAGAAGTTATGGGCCTACACTTCTAAAATCGGATACTAAGGCTATGTCACAGTTTATCAGAAAAGCGGTGTCTGGTGAAGACATTGTACTGAAAAGTGAGGGGAAGCAGTATTATTCCTATACTTATGTGGCGGATGCCGTGTCGGGATTGTTGACAGTGCTGTTAAAAGGAGAAAGTGGAGAGGCATATAATGTTGCGGATGAAAAATCCGATATTATGTTAAGAGATCTGGCCCAAGTGATAGCAAAAATGTGTGGCAGGGAAGTGGTTTTTGAAATACCCGATAATACAGAAAAAATGGGATACAGCACGGCCACAAAGGCGAGGCTGGATGGAAGTAAGTTGAAAAATCTGGGGTGGAAAATGAAATATGATATTCCGGAAGGAATTGAGAGGACGATTCGTATCCTGAGGTTTAAGGAATTTTGAGAACAATTTGGGAGGACAGTGACAATGCATGAAGAGGAAATTATTAGAAATCTACCGAAGGCATTGATTAACTGGTATGCATTTGAACCGGGTGAGAAAGCGCTTTTTGTTTCCGGGGGAGATGAGGCGTGTGAAGTACTTTGTGAAGTGCTGGAAGAAAAGAAGATGAAAGTGGCCAGTGTGCCAGCGGATAGTTTGAGCCAGTTGGAAGCAGACGGTCAGGGTACATTCGGTATAAAATTTGATTATATCATTGCAGCTGGAATTTTGGAAAGAAGTGGCAGCCCGGTAGAATTGTTGTCGAAACTGAAGGCGCTGCTTGCTCCCTCAGGCAGAATGCTCGTAGGCGCAGAAAATCGTTTTGCGCTACGTTATTTTTGTGGAGATAAAGATAGATTTTCAGGACATGTTCTCGACAGTATTGACGGTTACTGTAAAGTAGTAGGAAAAGCAAAAGAAAATCTGAGGGGGCGTGCTTATACCAAAGCTGAACTGGCAGGCATGCTGACGGAAGCGGGATTTGCAGGATATAAGTTTTATTCTGTTCTTCCATGTCTTACCAGACCGCAGATCATTGTCTCGGAGGGGTACAGCCCGAACGAGGCTGTAGATTTGAGGGTGTTTCCACAGTACAACAGTCCGGAAACGATATTTTTAGAAGAAGAGCGGCTGTATGCAGACCTTATGGATAATCATATGTTTCATCAGATGGCAAATGCTTTTCTGATGGAATGTCATATAGATGGGATAAGTCCAGATATTGATCAAATTACGGTTCAGGGAGAACGCAGCCGTGACATGGCTATGGCGACGGTAATACGAGACCATAAATCTGTGTCGAAAAGGGCCCTGTATCCAGAGGGAAAATATAAAATAAAAGAACTTATGGATCATTCGGAGTACTTACGTCAGCATAATGTACCAGTAGTGGAGGGGCGTGTGCAAGGGGACGAATATGTCATGCCCTACATAGATGGTCAGATTGCAACAGAGTACTTTAAAGAATTGCTGCAATCTGACAAGGATGGTTTTGTAAAAGAGTTGGAAGCGTATAAGAGGATTATTGAGGCATCTTCAGAGCATGTTCCCTATGAGGAGGTTAATTGGCAGCAGTTTGAGCCAGGTTGGGAGAAGAGAAAAAAGGATGATCCCAATATTGATAAGTGGGAAAAACTTGCCTTTGGGAGTGAAAAGGACCGGCGCGACATAGGGGTTATCTTGAAAAGAGGATATGTGGATCTGGTCTCCATCAACTGCTTCCATACAGAGAAAGGATTCCAGTTTTTTGATCAGGAACTTTATCTGGAGAATTTCCCGGCAAATGCTATTTTTATAAGAACGATTGATTTTATTTATAAGAATAGTCCGCAATTTGAACAGATACTGCCAAGGGAGGAACTTCTAAAACATTTTAATCTGTACGAACACCGCTCTACGTGGTGGGCCGCAGGAGGAGTATTTTTAAATAAATTGCGTAATGACAGGATGATGGCCGGATATCATAGACGCTGCAGGAGGGAGGATCGTACGGTCAAGTCCAACAGGTACAGAATGGATTATACGCAGGAAAAATATGACAGGCTGTTTGGCAGCATCTTTAAAGGGACAGATAACAGAAAGATATATCTTTTTGGCTCAGGGAAATATGCGGAACATTTTATCAAGCACTTTGGACAATATTATGAAATAGCAGGAATATTGGATAACAATGAGGATAGATGGGGGGACACTGTTTCAGGGATTAGGATATTCGCGCCTGATTGTCTTAAAGAAATTGACGAACCGTTCAAAGTGTTCATATGTATCAAATATTTTGAGGAAGTGCTCTCCCAGCTGGAGGAGATGGAGGTAAAAAATATTTCCGTATACGATCCGAACATAGATTATGAGAGACCGTTGAGGTATACGGTACATCAGGAAGAAACGGCGCCGAAAAAGTATCATATCGGTTATGTGGCGGGAGTGTTCGATCTGTTCCACATTGGGCATTTGAATATATTAAGACGCGCAAAAGAACAGTGTGATTATCTGATTGCCGGTGTGGTGTCAGATGAGCAGGTTATTAAAAGTAAGAAAACGCGTCCGGTCATTCCCTTTGAAGAGAGACTTGAAATTGTGCAGGCTTGCAGGTATGTGGATGAAGCGGTTATGATACCTGCCGACAGACCGAATACGGAAGATGCTTATTATATGTATCGTTTTGACGCTCAATTTTCTGGAAGTGATTATGCGGAGGACCCGGCATGGCTTGCAAGGAAAGTATTTCTGCAGAAGCATGGATCTGATATGGTATTTTTCCCTTATACACAGACAACAAGTTCAACGGAAATAAAGGATCAGATTCGTTTATAATATAAGAGATTTATCAGGAGGACAGACAGTTGAACATACTATGTGCATCAACAGGGCTCATCTGGGTGAAAAAACCTCAAAAAGGAATTTCCGGAATCAAGGAGGGCGGATTCGAAGAAATCTTGCTTGATATGTCAAGTTGCTGTCCGCCAGGGGAACTGGAATATCTAGGGAAAGAGATAAAGGGCTCCACAAACATCTTAAAGCGAAAGCCGAGAGAGGAAAGCAAGATTTCCGAACACCCGGAAGAACTGGCCGGCCGCTTCCGGCTGTTGCTGGAACAGTGCAGGGAACAGGGGATTGCAGCGCCGATTGCGCGGGCGCCATATCTGCACAGGACTACAAGACGGGAAGATTTGGGGGATTTGTTATTACGGTTGGCTGAGGAGAGCATCAAGGTTTGCGGACAGGCCGGCTGTAGATATCTGGTCGTCAGTCCTCTCTTTTCAGGAATCGAGAGGGGGCTTGAATGGGAGGCTAACCGGGGATACTATCTGCGTCTGGCCGATGTAGCAAAGCAGGAGGGTGTCATGATCCTGTTAGAGAACCAGTGCCGTGAGATGAACGGCAGTATGGTCCGCGGAATCTGTTCAGACGCTAGGGAAGCAGCAACCTGGATTGATGGCCTGAACGCAGTGTGCGGGGAAGAACGTTTCGGGCTCTGCATGGATGTAGGGATATGTAGTCTGTGCGGACAGGACATGCGGGAGTATGCGGCAGCGCTGGGCAGCCGCATTAAGGCGGTCATCCTGCGGGATTGCGACGGCGTCCAAGAGGGGGCGATGCTGCCGTTCACCTGCATGATAGGAGGAAAGTTCTGCACGGACTGGTTGAGTCTGATCAGGGGACTGCGGGAGATATGTTTTGATGGTCTGCTGGTGATGGACTTTAGCAGTATGACGGCAGCGTATCCGCAGTCGCTGCGCCCACAGCTGCTGCAGTCTGCCTGGAATATGGCGGCTTTTTTTCAATGGCAGATTGGGATGAAGAGCGTATTGAAGAAGTACGATAAACGAGTGTTATTCGGGGCAGGGAACATGTGCCGCAATTTTATGAAATGCTATGGGGAGGAGTTCCCGCCGTTGTTTACCTGTGACAATGACAGCACACGCTGGGGGGAACGGTTTGCAGGACTGGAAATACGGCCGCCGGAAGCGTTAAAGGACCTTGCGCCGGATTGCGCGATATTCATCTGCAACATCTATTACACGGAGATAGAACAGCAGCTGCGAAAGATGGGTGTCACCAATCCAATCGAGCGTTTCAATGATGAGTACATGCCGTCGTATTATCATGACAGGCTGGAATACTGGGAGGGGGAAGGATGATGACAGGGATCGGCGTGCAGACGCACAACGTTGTAAAGGATGAAGATCCGAGAGTCGGGTTTGGGATGCTGAAAGAAGCAGGGTTCACCTGTGCTGATTTCAGCCTGAACGGCTATCTGCCGAACACCCTGCTCTACCAGTCACAGCCCAACAGCTTCTTCGACAGGCCGCTCCAGGAGTTGGAGGACTTTTTTGCGCCCCATAGGCAGGGGGCGGAAGCTGCGGGGATTAAGATCCACCAGATGCACATGCCGTATCCGGTCCATGTGCCGGGGGCAACTGAGGAGGTTAACGACTATCTGAGGCGGCAGGTGGCGCCCAAGAGCATGGGACTCTGCCATTATTTTGGCTGCAGATATATGGTGGTGCACGGGTTCAAGCTGTCTTACTATCTGGGTTCCGAGGAGGCGGAGTGGAGGGAGACGGAAGCGTTTTTGGAGAGTCTCGCGCCTTATGCGAAGGAGGCGGGCATTACCATATGCATCGAGAATTTATATGAGAGTCGCGGCGGCCGGATCAAGGAAGGGCCGTGCTGTGATGCGGGAAAGGCTGTGGAGAGGATTGAGCGCATGAACGATCGATACGGGGCGGAGGTGCTGGGATTTTGCTTTGATACGGGGCATGCGAATCTGGTAGGAATCGATATGGAAAAGTTCCTCACAAGGCTGGGAAGTCATCTGAAGGTGCTGCATATCCATGATAATGACGGCATCAGGGACCTGCATCAGATACCCTACACCTTTACAAAGACGAGGGAGAACCGGGCATCCACAGATTGGGGAGGGTTTCTTAAGGGGCTTAGGAACATCGGTTATGAAGGTGTGCTGAGTTTTGAGACATCGCCGTCGCTGTCGTCTTTTCCGGAGGAGATGAAGGCAGATGTATTGACATTCATTGCTAGGATTGGCCGGCATTTTGCGAAGGAGATATAAAAATCACTTGCTAAATTATCTATAAGATGTTATCATTTTTTCAAAGCATATATTCTATGATTCGGGCGAGAGCCTTCTTGAATTTCTTTTTACTTTTCAGAAATCTATGCTTTTATCCACAAATTATAAAGGGCAGGAGATTTCTGAAAACCTCCTGCGAGGGAGGAACGGAATATGGAAAAAGATTTGCAGGAAAAGGGATATCTTTGCGCACCCGAAAGATTTGCAGATTTGATTAACGGCGTGGTGTGCGGAGGCAAGAACATTGTGCAGCCGTCAGATTTGACGGAGATGGATTCGCAGACAGGATATCTAAGGGCATTTAATGGGCGTGGAAGGCACACACGGCAGAGTCGGCCGCGATACAGGGATGTGATCCGAAAAGCGGCATTTGGCATCAATTTTATGGTCGTTGGTATTGAAAACCAGGAGGAAGTGCATTACTTGATGCCGCTTCGCTGTATGTCTTACGATGCGGCGGAGTATGAGAGACAGGCGGCGGTGATTGGCGGTCAAGTCAAGCAACGTAAAGATATCACGCCGGCAGAATTTTTGTCCGGGTTTACAAAGAACAGCAGGCTGTATCCGTGTGTCACGTTGGTGCTGTATTATGGGAAAGATTGGGATGGCGCCACAAATCTGCATAGTATATTGGACTTTACAGACATTCCGGAAGAATTGCGGGAAAAGGTCAATGATTACAGGATTTATGTCTGTGAGGTACGGAAGTTTGATAAGACAGACGTATTTCAGACTGATTTAAAGCAGGTATTTGATTGTATCCGTTATGCAGACGATTCGGATAAACTATTCGAATTGATGATCAATGACCCCGTTTACCAGGAATTGGATGAGGAAACATATGATGTGATAGCGGAACATATTAAAACGGTAGAGCTTTTAAAAATAAAGGAATACAGCAGGGTGGGAGGAAAGGTAAATATGTGTAATGCAATAGCGGAGTTGATACAACGAGGACGCATGGAGGGATTAAATCAGGGAATAGAACAGGGAATAGAACAAGGCGTCAGAGCTTTGATTGAACTGAGTATAGAGTATAGCAGCACCAGGGAGGAGACACGGGAACGGCTGGTGCAGAAGCTGCAGATATCCCCAGAGACAGCGCAGGGATATATGGAACGGTACTGGATTTGATTTGTACAATATCCGGTGCAAACCTTGACAATCCAAGGTATTCATACTAAATTGATATAGAAGCCGCAAAGGAAAAACAAGCGTCAGCGAAGCAGACATTTGTTTTTCTGCGGCGATAATGAGCAAGCGTCCGATGAAATCGGACAAGAAAGCGCGTCAGCGCAGGCTTGCGAATCTAGAAAAGCAAAGGAAAAACAAGCGTCAGCGAAGCAGATGCGAAAGGATAAGTCATCATGGCGGGAATGATAGAAGTTCACAATTTATGTAAGACCTTTGTGACCAGCGAGGCCAATGTGGAAGCGCTGCATGATATCAGTCTGTCTATTCAGGCGGGCGATATCTATGGCATCATCGGTATGTCAGGAGCGGGCAAGAGTACTTTGGTGCGATGTCTGAATTTCCTAGAAAGACCTACATCCGGTACGGTGGAGATTGAAGGCAGCGATCTGAGCACTTTGACTGAGGCGCAGCTTCGGGAAAAACGGCGTGAGATTGCCATGATCTTTCAGCATTTCAACCTGTTGATGCAGAAGAATGTGATTGATAATATCTGTTTTCCGCTGGTGATCGGCGGCATGAAGAAGAAAGACGCCAGAGAACGGGCGGCGGAACTTTTGGAGATTGTAGGAATGACGGAGAAGGCCAAAGCCTATCCTTCCCAGCTTTCCGGAGGCCAAAAGCAGCGGGTGGCGATTGCGAGGGCACTTGCGGCCAATCCGAAAATTTTATTGTGCGATGAGGCCACCAGCGCGTTGGATCCCCGGACCACACAGTCTATCCTGCAGCTTTTAAAGGAAATAAACAGGCAGTATGGTATCACGATCGTGATTATCACCCATGAAATGTCGGTAGTCAGGGAAATCTGTTCCCATGTGGCAATCATCGGAGAAGGGCATCTGGTGGAACAGGGACGGGTGTTTGATATTTTTTCACACCCGAAGACGGCGGAAGCCAAGGAACTGATTCTTAAGGGCAGCGGGACAGAGCGGCGTACCCTGGAGGGACATCAGAAGGAATTGATGAAAGGGAAGTGCTGTATCCGTATTGTCTTTTCCGTAAATTCGTCTTTTGAGCCGGTTATTGCCAATATGGTGTTAAAGTTTGGACAGCCGATCAATATTTTGAAGGCAGATACGAAGAACGTGGAAGGCATTGCCAGAGGAGAGATGATTCTCAGTCTTCCCGATGACAGGGATATGCAGGAGGATATGAAGGCATATCTGACTGAGCGCGGTCTTGCGGTGGAGGAGGTGAACGGATATGTGGACGAGTGATCTTACCATGATGATGCTGGAAGGTATCCGGGACACCTTACTTATGACACTGTTGTCAACTTTGTTTGGATATGTGTTGGGACTTCCTCTGGGGATAGCCTTGACAGTGACGGATCAGACAGGAATTAAGCCCAACGGAGTGGTGTATAAGGTGCTTGATGTGATTGTGAATATTGCGAGAAGTATTCCCTTTTTGATTCTGTTGATTCTGGTCATGCCGCTTACCAAGGCGATTGTTGGCAAGACAACGGGATCGGCAGCCACGATCGTACCGCTCACCCTGGCGGCGGCGCCCTTTATCGGGCGTATGATAGAATCTTCCTTAAAGGAAGTGGACCATGGTGTGATCGAGGCGGCCCAGAGTATGGGAGCCGGCACCTTTACAATTATATGGAAAGTGTTGTTGGTAGAGGCAAGAACGTCGATTTTGGTGGGCGTTACCATTGCTATCGGCACGATTTTAGGATATTCCGCTATGGCCGGTGTAGTCGGCGGTGGCGGCTTGGGTGATATTGCCATGCGGTATGGCTACTATCGTTATGAGACGTTGATCATGATTGTGTCAGTGGTACTCCTGGTACTTCTGGTGCAGGTATTCCAGACGCTGGGGATGCGGCTGGCGGTGAAGATAGACAGACGTAAGCGGTAGAGATGCAGCGGTGTTATACATAGAGAGTTCCACAATGGAATCTTTGTATATAGAGAAAGGATAAAATTTTTTACGATGAGGGTTTGTGTCTAAGCACTGTTGGACATAAGCTTGTCAAACACAAAAGCAGTGCAGAAATGAGGAGAGAATTATGAAAAAGAAACTGATTGTAAGTGTGGTAACTGCCGCGTTAGCGCTTGGGGCATTGACGGCCTGCGGTTCATCCAAGGATGATGGCACCATTACGGTGGCGGCTTCCGCTACACCGCATGCTGAGATTTTGGAGCAGGTGAAGCCCATTCTGGAAAAACAGGGTTATACGTTGGAGGTAACGGTATTCAGCGATTATGTACAGCCCAATCAGGTAGTGGAGAGCGGCGAATATGACGCCAATTATTTCCAGCACATTCCCTATCTGGATTCCTTTAATGAGGAACATGGGACACATCTTGTCAATGCAGGCGGGATTCATTATGAACCTTTCGGGATTTATCCTGGCACAAAGAGCGACTTAAGTACGCTGGCAGAGGGCGATGTGATTTCTGTGCCCAATGATACCACCAATGAGGCGAGAGCACTTCTTTTATTACAGGATAACGGCATTCTGAAACTGAAAGAGGGTGTTGGCTTAGAGGCGACGGTGCGCGATATCGAGGAGAATCCTTACAATGTGGAGATTCAGGAACTTGAGGCGGCGCAGGTGCCAAGGGTCAAAGATGAGTCAGCGTTTGTGGTGTTAAACGGTAATTACGCAATGGAGGCTGGATTCTCCGTGTCCAAGGATGCGGTTGCCTATGAGCAGTCCGATTCCGAGGCGGCAAAGACTTATGTGAATGTGATTGCGGTTAAGGAAGGCAGTGAGAACAAGGAAGGCATTAAGGCTTTGGTGGACGCTTTGAAGTCAGATGAGATTAAAGAGTATATTAATAATACATATGATGGCGGTGTGATTCCGTTTGACTGAGAAAATTGAGATTGCTTCGATATGAGTATCACTTTGGTGGCTTGAATAAGCAGAGGAGTTTTCTGGCACATAAAAAGGCGCTTTCCGGATGGGAGGCGTCTTTTTAAAATAAAGAATTGAAGAAAACGCGGAAATAAAGTATAATGAGATAAAGAAAAACGCGGAAATGTAGGAAAATGTAATAAAACAAAACGCGGAAATGCAGGAAAAAGATGAAATAAAAAATGCGTGATTGGAAAAACTGGTTAGAAGACAGGAAATCCTTGTAAACACATTGAAATGGAGAATATGATGTTTAGACGGAAAATATATGAGAAACTGGTACAATGGAAGCAGGAGTCAGCCGGTAAAACGGCATTGTTAATAGAGGGCGCCCGCCGTGTTGGAAAATCAACAGTGGTAGAGGAGTTTGCTAGAAATGAATATAAAAGCTATATTCTGATTGATTTTTCCAGAGCGGCAAGATTTATCAGGGAACTGTTTGAGGATGTTTCGGATTTGAATTATCTGTTTTTGCAGTTGCAGCTTCAATATAAGGTGGATTTATATGAAAGAAATTCCGTTATTATATTTGATGAGGTGCAATTATGTCCCATGGCCAGACAGGCTATTAAGTCTTTGGTACAGGATGGCCGTTATGATTATATGGAGACAGGTTCTTTGATTTCGATTAAAAAGAATGTGAAGGATATTCTGATTCCCAGTGAGGAGAGGAAACTGAATATGTTTCCGATGGATTATGAGGAGTTTTTGTGGGCGGTGGGAGATACTGCGACCTTTCCGCTGCTAAAAAGCTGCTATGAAGCGCAAAGAGGAATTGGCGAGCAGGCATGCAGAAGGCTGCTTCGGGATTTTCGGTTATATATGCTAGTCGGCGGGATGCCGCAGGCTGTGAGGGAATACATTGATACCAATAATTTCAGAAAGGTAGATGCTGTCAAACGAGATATCCTGTCTCTTTATGAGGACGATTTTATGAAAATTGATCCGACTGGGAAGTTGTCTCTTCTGTTTGATGCAATTCCAGCGCAGTTAAGTAAGAATGCATCCAGATATCAAGTTTCCAGTGTACTGGAAAGAGACAGGGCTGATACCGTGTTGGAACTTATTACGGAACTTAAGGCGTCCAGAACAGTACTGGTATCTTATCATGCAAATGATCCCAATGTAGGAATGTCAAACAGTAAAAATCTATCCCGTTTTAAGCTGTTTTTGAGTGATACAGGTCTTTTTACGACTTTAATGTTCAAAGATAGGGATTTTACGGAAAATGAGATTTATGAAAAACTGTTGAATGATAAACTAGGTGCCAACCTGGGATATCTTTATGAGAATGTGGTTGCACAGATGCTTGCTTCCAATGGAGATGAATTGTTTTATTATACCTTTTTAAACGAAAGGTCGAAGCATAATTATGAGATTGACTTCGTGATTGCGAGGAAAAATAAGATATGTCCTCTGGAAATAAAATCATCCGGTTATAAAGCGCATGCGTCTCTGGATACGTTTATGGATAAATTCTCGGACAGGATTTTACGGCGTTATTTGATATACACAAAAGATTTCAGGAAGGAGAAAGATGTTATCTGCCTACCAGTGTATATGGTGCCGTTCCTGTAAAGGGAAAATATGAAAATAGAATTTAACCAAAATATGTATTGATATTACATTAGAAAGGACAAACCCCGTGGCATTACAATTCTACTTCGGCGCATCTGGCGCCGGCAAGAGCAAAAAACTGCATCAGGACATTATTGATGCCTCCTTAAAACATCCGGAGATAAATTATCTTCTGATCGTGCCGGATCAGTTTACCATGCAGACACAGATGGATTTAGTGCTGGAACACCCAAGCCATGCAATTATGAATATTGACGTGTTGAGTTTCGGCAGGTTGACACATCGGATTTTGGAGGAAGTGGGCGCAGTGCAGCTGCCAGTTCTGGATGATACGGGTAAAAGTCTGGTGCTGCGCAAGGCGGCCCAGGAGGTGCAGGACAAGCTTACTGTGATGGGCGGTTATCTTCATAAGATTGGTTATATTCATGAGGTGAAGTCCGCCATTTCTGAGTTCATGCAGTATGGGATTGGAACGAAGGAACTGGAAGAACTGACAGAGTATGTGAGAAACCGAGGCGCACTCTATTATAAACTGCAGGATTTGGGCATCCTATATCAGGCTTTTCAAACATATATCCGTACCCGTTTTATCACTACAGAGGAGACGCTGGACCGGTTACGGGAAGCACTGCCAAAGTCTACAATTATCAGGGGCAGTGTGATTGCCTTTGACGGGTTTACCGGCTTTACGCCGATTCAGAATCGTGTCATTCAGGAATTGATGAGATTGACTAATAGAGTCATTGTGTCTTTGACGATAGATGAGAGGGAAAATCCCTACTGGATAGCAGGGGAACAAAAGTTGTTTTATCTGACGCAGAAGACGGTGGCAGATTTGCGCAAACTGATGCAGGAAGCGAATGCGTCAGAGGTGGAAGCGGTCTGGTGCAGACGGGAGGGCGGCGGGCGTCTTCCAAGGTTTGCAGATAATCCGGAATTGGCGCATCTGGAGCATACTCTGTTCCGGTATCCCGTTGTACCCTATGAGAAAGAGGTAGAACACATTCATCTGCTGGAAGCGTCCACACCTCGTGAGGAACTGCATCAGACTTGTATTGCCATTCGCAGACTTTTGCAGGAGGCGGAGAAGCAGGGGGAGGAATTGTGCTACCGGGATATCGCGGTGGTGACCGGCAACATGGAAGTCTATGGGCGGGATGCGGCAGAGGAGTTTATGAAGTTCGGGATTCCCATTTATCTGGATCAGACGAGGGGGATTTTGGGAAATCCGTTTGCTGGTTATCTGCGGAGCGCTCTGCAGATCGTGCTGCAGGATTTTAGCTTTGAGGCGGTTTTTCACTATCTGCGTACCGGGCTTACAGGGTTTGCCAGGGAAGATGTGGATAGGTTAGAGAATTATGTGCGGCGTTTTGGTATCCGTGGCCGGAGACGCTGGGAGAGTATTTTTGTTTATAAAGAGGAGGATAAGGAGGGCGAGGAAGCGGCGCTTGTGCAGTTAGAGGCGTACAACGCCATGCGGGCGAAGCTGATGGAACAGCTGGCGCCGCTGCTTGTGCCCCACAAAAAGACAGGGGAACTTGTGCGGGCGCTCTATGAGTTTTTGGTACGCAATGAAACGCAGCAGAAATTGGCGGATTTGGAGCGAAACTTTAAAATGGAAGGAGATCTGGCCAGGGCAAAGGAATATGGGCAGATTTATCCGCTGGTGATCGATCTGCTGGACCAGATTGAGGGGCTGTTAGCGGATGAGGAGATGGACTTGAAGGAGTTTGCGGACATTTTGGATTCGGGACTCGCGGAGATCGGGGTGGGTACGATTCCCCAGAATGTGGACCGGATTCTGGTGGGCGATATCGAGCGGACCAGGTTAAAGCAGGTGAAGGTGCTCTTTTTCTTAGGGATCAATGACGGGAATATTCCAAAAGGGGCAGGGAAAGGCGGCATCATCTCGGACATTGACAGGGAATTTATCAGAGAATCTTCATTTGAACTGGCGCCTTCTCCCAGGCAGCAGATGTATATTCAACGGCTGTATCTGTATCTGAACATGACGAAACCTTCCGGCGTTCTGTATTTATCCTACGCCAGAACAGGTGCGGATGGGCGAAGTCTGCGGCCGGCTTATCTGATCGATCTGATGCGAAAACTGTTTCCGATGCTCCAGGTGGAACAGCCGGAGGATAGTACGGCAGCAGAGCAATTTGTGTGCGGACCGGATGGGATCAGCTTGGTGGCGGATTTGATGCGGGAATATGCGGCTTGTCGTCTGGGGACGGAGGAACGCAGGCAGTTATATACATTTTATCATTGTTACCATAGGGATCCACGCTATCAGGATGCGGTGGATCGGCTTTTGGAGACGGCCTTTTACCGCTATCAGGACACACCGTTGTCTGCTATGGTGACGCGGGCGCTCTATGGCGCAGTCCTGCATAATAGTGTCAGCCGGCTGGAACGGTATGCGGCCTGTGCCTACGCACATTTTTTGCAGTATGGCCTGGCGCTTCGTGAGCGGGGGGATTACAGTTTTGAGGCCATGGATATGGGTAATGTGTTCCACGGCGTGCTGGAAATCTTTGCCGGAAAGCTGGCAGAGAAAGGCTATACATGGTTTGATTTTCCGGAGGAAGCGGCCGGGCAGATGGTGGAAGAAGCCATCGAGGCTTATACGGCGGACTACGGGGAGACAATTCTTTACAGCAATGCCAGAAACCGTCATCTATTAAAGCGGATTATGCGGATTTTAAAGCGGACGGTGATGACGCTGCAGACGCAGCTTCGCAAAGGAGCCTTTGTACCTGACAAGTTTGAGATGTCTTTCTCGGTGCTGGAGGATTTGGATGCTCTCAACATTGCCTTGAATGAGCAGGAAAAAATGCGTCTGCGGGGGCGCATTGACCGGGTGGATATCTGTGAAGCGGAGGATAAGGTTTATGTGAAGGTGATTGATTATAAGTCCGGCGACCGGAAATTTGACTTAGCGGCGCTTTATTATGGTCTGCAGCTGCAGTTAGTGGTCTACATGAATGCGGCGGTGGAGATGGAGCAGAAGAAGCATCCGGATAAAGAGGTGGTTCCGGCGGCCATGCTTTATTATCATATCGCGGATCCTATGGTGGAGGATGGGGCTGATTTGACACCGGAGCAGATTAATGAAAAATTGTTGCAGGAACTTAAGATGACTGGGATAGTCAATCAAAACGACGAGGCTGTCAGACTGTTGGATACAACATTTACAGACAAGTCGGATATCCTGCCATTAGAGCGCAAAAAAGACGGTTCTTTCTCCGCTTACTCTAGTGTCATAAAGGGGGAAGACATGCAGACAGTTTCGAATTATGTAAACCAAAAAATTCGACAGCTGGGAAACGAGATCCTACATGGGACCATTTCGGTCAATCCATATGAACAGAATGGAAATCAGGCTTGTACCTACTGTGCCTACAGAAGTGTCTGCGGATATGATACAAGGATTGCGGGATATCAGATGCGTAAGCTGCCTAAGATGCGTCAGGAGGAGGCTCTGGAATGTATCAAGGAAGCCTGTGGGGAAGATAAGAATATAGAAATGGCAAAGGAGAGCCTGGCAGTAACATAGAAATGGCAGGGGAAGAGCCTGGCAGCAACATAGAAATGGCAAAGGAAGAACTTAGTAAAAACATAGATAGAAGATAGAAAGAGCAGGACAGCAGGATGGCGATTTCATTTACAGACAGACAAAGACAGGTAATCGATACCCGCGGATGTAATCTTTTAGTGTCAGCAGCGGCGGGTTCCGGCAAGACGGCAGTGTTGGTGGAGCGGATTGTGAAGATGGTGAGCGAAGGGGAAAACCCGGCGGATATCGACCGGCTTTTGGTGGTTACTTTCACCAATGCGGCGGCGGCAGAGATGCGGGAGCGGATCAGTGCGGCCTTAAATGACAGGCTGACACGTGATCCGGAGAATGAGCATCTGCAGCGGCAGGTGACGCTTCTATATAATGCCCAGATTACAACCATAGACAGTTTCTGTCTCTTTATACTCCGCAATCAGTTCCACACCATCGGCCTGGATCCCGGTTTCCGGATTGGGGAGGAGGGAGAAGTGCGTCTTTTGCGGAAGGATATGCTGGCGCAGGTTCTGGAGGAGGCTTATACAGAGGCAGATCCCGCTTTTTTGAACTGTATGGAGTATTTCAGCGTAGGCAGCCGGGATGAGGCGGCGGAGGAAGTGGTGTGGAAGCTATATGATTTTGCTATGAGTATGCCCTTCCCAGAAGAATGGCTGATGGAGAGGAAGAAAGATTATTCCCTTTCCGTTATGGATGGAGGGATGTCAAAGGAAGAGGCGGGAAATGGACTGAACAGCGAATCTGGGACAGGACAGAAAGGGATAGACCTGATGTCTTTAGCGTGGATGCAGGACATGTTGGTGCACGTGCAGTACCTGCTTTCTGACTGTGTGGATAAGTTACAGGCGGCTGTCAGGCTCAGCGAGGAACCAGACGGGCCTTACCATTATGGTCCTCTTTTGGAGCGGGAACTGGAGATGGTGGAACGGCTGAGAAAACGGTGTAGGATGTGTCTGGAGTCAGATTACAACGAACTCTGTGCGGCTTTTGAGAACATAAAGTTTGACCGTCTTCCCTCCAAAAAGGACGACACCATCTCCATCGTTAAGCGGGAACTGGCCAAGAGTCTCCGCAATGAGGTGAAGGAAGAACTGCAGGAGATACGCGGGGATTTCTTCTTTCAGACCAGCGAACAGTTGGAAGCGCAGATGGCAGTTTGCGGGGTGGCGGTGGAGGCCTTGGTAGATTTGACACTGCGTTTTAAGAAAGCCTTTGATGAGAAGAAACGGGAGAAGAATCTGCTGGATTTTGATGATATTGAACATTTTGCATTGCAGATTCTGCTTTGCAAAGAGGGAGACCGCTGTGAACCTACGGAGACGGCCTTGGCTTATCGCAGTCATTTCCAGGAAATCCTAATCGATGAATATCAGGACAGCAACTTGGTACAGGAATATCTCCTGTCTGCCGTCTCCGGCGAGGCGGAGGGCAGATATAACCGCTTTATGGTTGGGGATGTCAAACAGAGTATTTATAAATTCCGTCTGGCCAGACCGGAGTTGTTTTTGGAAAAATATGAGGCCTATGCGGACAAATCACAGGAAGACCATGTCAGGAGGATTGACCTGCACCAGAATTTCCGCAGCAGACCGGAGGTGCTTGCCAGTGTCAACGGGATTTTTGAACAGATTATGGGTAAAGATGTGGGCGGCATTGTTTATGACGATCTGGCGGCCCTGCATGCGGGAGCGGTATATCCGGAAAGGGAAGCTGTCGATACAAAATTTTCTGAGGCAGAAACCTGTGGAGCCAAGACAGAACTGCTTCTTTTCCAGACACAGGATAAGCCGGAGGAGATATCGGTCAGAGAGCAGGAGGCTTATGGGATAGCGGCTAAGATCAAGCAGCTTTTAAGAGAATTCCAAGTGACAGACAAGGAGAGTGGACAGCTGCGCAGGGCATCCTATCGGGATATTGTGATCTTACTGCGCACTATGTCTGGCTGGGATGAAGTCTTTAAGCGGGTATTGGAGGAGGAGCAGATTCCGGTGCATATGACTTCCAGAACCGGTTATTTTGCAGCCAGTGAAGTGCAGGAGCTCTTACATTTTCTGCGGATTCTGGACAATCCTTTGCAGGATATTCCGCTCTATGGGGTGCTGCATTCTGGTCTGGGCGGTTTCACGGAAGAGGAGATCGCGTTGGTGCGGTCGGCGTATCCGAAGAAAAAATATCTGTATGATGCGCTGGTGCTGTGCAGCGGGGCAGAGGATGTCGAAGGGATAGTGACCGAAGCAGAGGGTATGTTGACAGCGGTGAACGAGAATCACAAGGGAACGGATGTGCCGGAAATCAGGATAGAGAATACCTTGCGTGAGAAGATTGCCGCATTTTTAAAACGCCTGACAATATACCGCGGTATGGCCACATATTTAAGCGTCCATGAACTTTTACAGATCATTCTGCGGGAGACGGGCTATTTGAACTATGTGGCCGCCAAACCGGAGGGCGGTAAGCGCCGGGCAAATGTAGAGATGCTCTTGGTCAAAGCGGCGGAGTATGAGAAGACCAGCTATTTCGGACTCTATCATTTCCTGCGTTACATGGAGCAACTGGAAAAGTACGAGGTGGATTACGGCGAAGCCGGTTTACAGGATGAGAATGCGGATGTGGTGCGCATTATGAGTATCCATAAGAGTAAGGGATTGGAATTTCCCATCTGTATTGTGGCGGGCCTTTCTAAAAAATTCCAGACCAGGGAGGTCAATAGCCATTTGGTGGTGGATGTGGATGCGGGAGTCGGCGTGGACTATGTCAATCCGCAGATGCGTGTACGGGGGCGGAATCTTCGCAGAAACGCCATTTCTGTCAGGTTGAAAAGGGACAATTTGGCGGAGGAACTGCGAGTGCTTTATGTGGCGATGACCAGGGCAAAAGAGAAATTGATACTGACTGCCGTAGTCAATAATGCAGAAAAGACGGCGGCAGCTTTGATGCCCATACAGAAACGGGAACAGCTGACGCTCTCCTATGGAACGCTTCTGGCGCAGGACAGTTTTCTATCTCTTGTGTTAGCAGCGCTTGCCAGGAACAGATGTCTGGATGAATTTTACAGCGCCTGTGCGTTGGAAGTCTGTGACCAGGGAGCATATTATCATAAGGACATGCAGATCAAAGTATCTCTGAGCGGCTGGGAGGAGACAGTGGAAGAGAAGGTGGAGGAAACCCTGTTCAGGGAGGAGGCCAGACGGCAGCTTCTTTTGTCGGATCCCCAAAAAGATGTGGATGCAGGACTTATGACGCAGCTGTCATATCAATTTTCCTATCGGTATCCTCATGACAATCTGAAAGATCTCTATACTAAAACTACGGTATCGGAGTTAAAAAAAGCCGGAATGCAGGAGGAAACAGACTTTTCGTTCAAATTATATGAGGAGGAGCCGGTGGTGCCGTATCTGCCGAAATTTATTGGGACTGACGACACCGTCACAGGTTCCATGCGTGGAAGCGCCTTTCATAAAGTGATGGAACTCTTTGATTTTACAGAACTGACCAAAGAAGTCAATAACAATAAAGAGGCAGCGGAAGCGCTTTTGCAAAAGCAGATCGACAGGATGCGGCAAGAGCAGGTATTGTCCGAAGAATACTACCAGATGCTTTCCGTGCCGCGGCTGGCAGGTTTTTTACAGACAGAGGCAGCCCTGCGGATGGCAGAGGCAGCCAGACAGGGCAGATTGTATAAAGAACAGCCCTTTGTGATGGGGCTGACAGCCGATCGGCTGAAATCCTCTTTTCCATCGGAGGAGACGGTGTTGATTCAGGGAATCATCGACGTGTTTTTTGAGGAGGAGGATGGTTATGTGGTGTTGGATTATAAGACGGATGCCGTAGAACGGCCGGAAGAACTGGTGAAGCGGTATCAGGTGCAGCTTGCTTATTACAGCGAGGTGTTGGAACAGCTTTCCGGATATCGGAAAGACGGCAGTGGCAAGCGGGTGAAGGAGCGGATCATTTATTCATTCCGGTTGGGGCAGGAGATTCCGGTCTAAATGTACGAGGGAAAATCACGGTACGAGGGAAATCACTAAGTTCGGAAATACCTCACTAAGTGATTTCATGCCTCGTACTAGAGAATGCCCTCTAAAGGGCATTCTCTGTGTGTAACTATCCCATATGTTAAAAGTGGTATGACATGGAACAAGCCATATCATACCACTTTTGTAAATCCTGTGATTAATATTCTTTATACTTCTTTATAATAGTCGTCATAGTTGACCAGTTCATCTAACAGTTTGGGAAGCTGTTCGTCCATGGTCTCATTGGAGAACTGGCAGGTGCCCACTGCTTTGTGCCCTCCGCCGCCGTATTTTAACATCAGGCTGCCCACATTCACATGGGAGGTGCGGTTTAAGACGCTGTAACCAACTGCTGCGGAACAGCCCATGCCGCCGCGGCCATTGACGATCCATGCGGAGATGTTCTGTTCAGGATACATGCTGTAGATTAAGAAGCGGTTGCCGGAGTAGATGGGATCCACCCCTCTTAAATCGGAGATGATCACATCCTTTTCTACCCGCGTATGCGCTTTTACCATTTCACGGAACTTTTCGTCCTGTTCGTGATAGATAGCGATACGCTCCTGCACATCGGGCAGGGCGAGGATTTCTTCGGTGCTCATGGTACGGCAGCATTCCATCAGTTTTTCCATCAGCTGATAGTTGGAAATTGTGAAATTGCGCCATCTACCGAGACCGGTGCGGGGATCCATCAGGAAACCGACAAGAATCCATCCGGTGGGATTCTGAATCTCATCGATGGTGAGATTGCCGGAATCCACTTTGTCCACGGCTTCCATCATATCGTCAAAATGGGAAAAACGTTCCTGGCCGCCGTAATATTCATAAATAATACGTGCGCAGGAAGGGGTGATACGGCTTTCGCCTTTATATTTGCCCTTCAGTTCATTGCGTTCATGTTCACTGGAGTGGTGGTCAAACCACAGACCGCACCCTTCCACAAAGGGAACGTTTGCCAGCACATCGTTTTCATTGATTTCTACCAGCCCATCCTGCAGATCCTTGGGATGAGCAAATTTCCAACTGTCGATCAGACCGACCTCTTTTAAGAGGGCGCCACAGGCCAGACCGTCAAAATCAGATCGTGTTACTAATCTCATAGCCTATTCTCCTTATCCGTTTAATTTCCCCGTGCTTTGTCTAAACGCGGCATCGAAAACACATATATATTTCCAGCCGTCAGTCAAATCTTATTAAAATTATATAAGATGTGAACGACCTTTTCAAGATAAAGATTTCGTGGTATCATGAGTAACGTATAAAATTATTGTTTAGAACTATATAAAATCGTTGGTATAACGGTTTTGAAGGCGTAGATGATGAATAAAAAGCGTATTAAAAAGAGACTTTCTTCCTCCCGGATTATATTGTTGGGTTTTCTGGGGGTGATTCTATGCGGAGCCCTGTTTTTGATGCTGCCATTCTCCACGGCGGATGGCAGGGGCGCCTCCTTTTTGGACGCCCTGTTTGTGGCCACTTCAGCCACCTGTGTGACAGGGCTTGTGACGCAGGATACTGCCACATACTGGTCGATGTTTGGCAAGGCGGTGATTCTGGTCCTGATTCAGATTGGCGGTTTGGGCGTGATCACGATTGCGGTGTCGGTGGCCAGGTTTTCCGGCCGCAAGATTGGCCTGATGCAGCGCAGTACCATGCAGGAAGCGATTGCTGCACCGCAAATGGGCGGTATTGTGCGGCTTACGGGTTTTATCTTGAAAATGGTGGTCCTGATTGAAGTGCTCGGCGCAGTCCTGTTGATGCCGCCTATGATCGCAGAGTTTGGCGTGTGGAAGGGAATCGGATATGCCGTTTTTCATTCCATCTCAGCTTTCTGTAATGCGGGATTTGACCTGATGGGCGTGAAGGAACCGTATTCTTCCCTGACTTCTTACCTTGGTCATCCATTGATCAATCTTGTGATCATGCTGTTGATCATAGTGGGCGGTATCGGTTTTTTGACCTGGGATGATATCCGGTGCAACCGCCTGCATCTGCGCAGGTATCGTATGCAGAGTAAGGTCATTTTGTGTGTGACGGCATTTCTGCTCGTTGTGCCGGCGGTGTATTTTTATTTCTGTGAATTTGGAAGACCAGTCTGGGCCGGGATGAGTACGGGGGAAAAGGTGTTTGCCTCGGCTTTTCAGTCGGTCACAGCCCGCACGGCCGGGTTTAATACGGTTGATCTGTCAAAGCTTACGGAATCGGGACAGATGATCTTTATCATTCTGATGCTGATCGGCGGTTCTCCTGGTTCTACGGCGGGCGGTATGAAGAATACCACCGTTGCAGTATTATTTGCCACTGCCATCGCGGTGTTTCGCAGAAGACCGAACGCTCATATTTTTGGCAGGAGGATTCCCAATGATACGGCCCACTATGCGGCCACCGTCCTGCTGTTGTATACGGTGCTGTTTCTGGCAGGCGGTATTTTCATCAGTTATCAGGAGGGAATGCCGGTTATGCCAGCACTGTTCGAAGCGGCTTCTGCCATTGGTACTGTGGGTGTGACGCTGGGTATCACGCCGACCTTGAGTACAGCTTCTAAGCTGGTGTTGGTTCTTCTGATGTTCTGGGGAAGAGTGGGCGGCATGACTATTGTATACGCTGCATTGGCAACGAAACATCCCTACGTGTCCGAATACCCGCAGGAGAAGATTACAGTAGGTTAGTGCGAGAAGAACTTCTAAAGACGTCCCGCCATTGGACGGGACGCCAAGAAGTTCTAGAAGTTGTTTTGCAACTTCTTCTCGCACTGGAGAATGCCTGAAGTACGGCATTCTCCGCATGAATTAAGCATGGATTAGAGATGAATCGGGCGTGAATCAGGCATGGATTAGAAATAGAAAAAACAATGACGGAGGAAGATTATGAAATCAATCTTATTGGTCGGTCTGGGAAGGTTTGGCCGTCATATCGCAGAGAAATTGAATGAATTGGGGCATCAGGTGATGGCTGTGGATAAGAAAGAAGAAAGGGTGGATGCGATTCTGCCAATCGTGACCAACGCCCAGATTGGGGACAGTACCAATGCGGACTTCTTAAGGTCCTTGGGAATCCGTAACTTTGACCTGTGTATTGTGGCCATCGGAGATGACTTTCAGGGTTCGCTGGAAACAACTTCTTTATTGAAAGAGTTGGGAGCGAAGATGGTGGTATCCCGTGCGGCGGGCGATGTGCAGGCCAAGTTTCTGTCAAGAAACGGGGCGGATGACATCGTCTATCCGGAGAAACAGCTGGCCAACTGGACGGCGATACGCTACAGTGCGGATCACATCTTTGACTATATTGAACTGGACGAGGAGCATGCGATCGTGGAAGTGTCCGTACCGGAGGAATGGGTGGATAAGACCATCGGTGAACTGGATGTCCGTAAGCGCTACGGGCTCAATATCATGGCGCTGAAAAAGGACGAGAGGATGAATTTGGCGATTACGCCGGATACCCGCGTGTCGAAGGATTATACGCTCTTAGTTTTGGGGACGATGAAGCAGGTGCAGAAAGTGTTTCATATCTGAGTACAAAGAGGAAATACCATTGAAAGACAATAATCCCGCAGACAAAACAAAATGGAATAGAAATCCAAATACTTGGATTATGCTGCTGACGATCGTCTGTGTGGCTGCCACACTGGTGATGGCGGTTTATGTGTTGTGGTTTTATCGCAGCAGTTCCCATGAGGAGACGGAGCAGACTGTTTATAATAAATACTATATGATGATCACGGAGGACAATAAGTCTTCTATCTGGAGGTCAATCTATCAGGGCGCCATGGAGCAGGCTCTGGAGGAAAATGCGTATGTGGACTGGCTGGGGGATGATCTGTTTCAGGGATACAGTGTGGAAGAACAGATGCAGATTGCGATTGCGGCCGGGGTGGACGGTATCATCGTGACGGCCAATGAAGATGAAGGGATGACTGAACTGGTCAATCGAGCTGCGGAGGAAGAAATACCGGTGGTTACACTGTACGGAGACAATACTCAGAGCGCCCGCTGCAGTTTTGTGGGGATAGGAAGTTACAATCTGGGGCATGAGTATGGAAGGATGGCATTGCAGATTATCCGGGAGAAGCTGGCCGATCAGACTGTGATTTATACATCTGTAGGGGAGGACGAGGAGCAGGGCGTAGAGACACAATTTGAGGAGGTAAAGATAGGAAGCGCCAAGCGTCCCGTGAGGGTGGCCGTGATGGTCAATTCTTATGCACAGGGCCTGGACCAGAATATTCTCTGTTCCGGGATTCAGGAGACGATTGAGCAGGAGCGGGGAGAGGATTTGGCGATTGAGATGGAACTTTTGTCTGTGGATGATACCAATGCCTTTTCAGTGGAAGAATCCATCCGGGATATTTTTATGGAAAAGGACATCCCGGATATCATCATCTGTTTGAATGAATTGAATACCACCTGCGTCTATCAGGCGGTAGTGGATTATAATAAAGTGGGACAGGTCAATATCCTGGGATATTATGATTCTGACACGATCATCAATGCGATTGACAGGGGTGTCATATATGCCACGGTGGCCATAGATACGGAGCAGATGGGGAGATTCTGCATCAACGCCTTGCAGGAATATCATGAGCTTGGCTATACCAGCCAATATTTCACCGCCGATATCAGATTGATTAAGAAGGATAATGTGGAGGAATATCTGGGGAAAGGAGACTTAGCCAATGAGAACGATGAATAAAGGGCGAAGCGTCTCCTTGCAGTTTAAGATCAGCAGTATCTATATCCTCACGAATCTTTTGGTGATGATCGTCAATATTGTTTTGTTGATCGGCATCAATAACATGTCGGTGCGTCTGGATATGGTTTATCAGGACAACCTGCATTTAAATAAACTTTCGGATGCGTTGGGCGTTGTGCAGGATAACATGACAGACTATTTGAACGCCAAGACCACGGATTCCCTGGAGGATTATTACCGCAGCGAACAGGATTATCGGACTATGGTAGCGGATTTAAATGAGCAGATTACCGGTGTACCCTTCGATCGGATGGAGAGGAATATTCGCAATATGTCTGAGTATTATCTGGAGGAAGTGGGGCAGACTATTGAGGCCAAGCGGGGGCGCAATGTAGAGAAATACAGGATTCACTATGAGAAGGCCACGCAGATGTATGAGTATACGGCGGCCTATATCACAAATCTGAATTTGGAGAAATTCCGCAGCAATTCTGAGCGTTACAGTGACCTGCTCAAACGGTTTAAACTCTTTGAATCGACATCGTTGGTGGCCATACTTCTGGTGATGGCCAGCAATGTCTGCATTATCATCCGTTTTGTGGGCACCATCATCAGCCCCTTAAAGAAACTAGCCGGTTCAGCCAACGAGGTGGCGAAGGGAAACTTTGACATTGAACTTCTGCCGGTAGAGTCTGAGGATGAAGTGGGCGTCGTGACAGGCGCATTCAACTCTATGGTGGTGAGTATCAGTCGGTATATTGAGCGGATCAGGGAGAGCATGGAGGCCGAGCGGGCCTTAAAAGAGCGGGAACTTTTGATGGAGGGACATTTGAAGGACGCCAGGCTGAAGTACCTGCAGGCCCAGATCAATCCTCATTTTCTATTTAACACCCTGAACGCCGGGGCCCAGCTGGCCATGATGGAAGGGGCAGACAGGACATACGAATATGTGCAGAAAGTGGCGCAGTTTTACCGTTATAATATGAAGAAAAGCGAGGAGACTGTAACGATCGCGGATGAGATAGAGATGGTGGACTACTATATCTATATCCTAAATGTCCGTTTTGCCGGGGATATTCACTATGAGAAACATATCGACCAGTCGCTTCTTACGGTGGAGATGCCGGGCATGATCCTGCAGCCCATTGTGGAGAATTGCGTCAATCACGGGATTCATGAGATGGGCAGCGAAGGGAAGATCAGCCTATCCCTTTATCATAAAGAAGGAAAAGTCTGCATCAGTGTGAAGGATAACGGTGTGGGCATGAGTGAGGAGACAATCCGTAAGGTCATGAGCGGTACCTACCGGGAAGAAAATATGGCGGCCGGATCGAATGGGATTGGCATGGATAATGTTATCTCCCGCATGAAGCTCTTTACGGGCAGTGAGGACGTAATGGTTATCAAAAGTGACGGAAAAGACAAAGGTACGGAAGTCTGTCTGCATCTGTTTATGAATGATACAGGGTTTAAGATGTCTGTGCAGGATTTGGACGAAACGGAAATGGTAGCTGAAATGCTGGGGGGGGGGTAAAAGAAATATGAGCAGGGGAAACCGCTATAAGATCATGTTGGCGGATGATGAGGGAATTGTGATCGATTCCCTAAAATTTATCATAGAAAAAGAATTTGGTGATACCTGTACGATCGAGTATGCTAAGACAGGCAGGAGCGTGATCGAACTGGCAGAGACTTATCGGCCGGATATTGCCATCATGGATATCCAGATGCCGGGTATTAACGGGATAGAAGCCATGCGGGAGATTCGGGAGAACAATCACAATGTAATCTTTATTGTCATGTCAGCCTATGATAAATTTGATTATGCCAAGGAAGCCATCAAGCTGGGCGTTCTGGAATATATCACGAAACCTATGGAGCGGACAAGGATTGTCTCTGTTCTGACGCGAGCCATGGAGCAGATTGATAAGGAAAGGGCTAAGCGCAGCAACGATCTGATGATTCGGGAAAAGCTGGAGACTGTCATGCCCATCATTGAGAGCGGTCTGGTCTATAATATGCTTTTTCAGGAACATTTTACGGAAGATATCGAGAATTATAAGAACCTTCTGGGCATTACCCAGGATCAGGCCTATATGCTGGCGGTAGTTTGTGGTGATTCCCAGGAAGGCAATCATATGACAAATGCCGTTGGAAGCAGCGTGAAGATGCAGGAACATGATAAAGTAGTGCGGGAGTGCATCAAGGAGTATTATCCAGATGCCATCCTTGGTACGGCTATGGCTAATAAGCTGGCGGTGATGATACCCTGTGAGGAGCGGAAGATGACATACAATGAGCGCATTACCCTGATTGAGAAGTCCAGGGAATTGGTGCGGGAGATGCGCAGAAAGACGGATATCAGTTTCCGGATCGGTATTAGTTCCATTCAAAGCATAGAAGAAGCCAGAACCTCCTATAAGGAAGCTTTAAATGCGCTGATCATGACTACTGGCAGCGTGGCTCATGTGGATGATCTGCCCATTGGCTGTGACTATGAGGAGAGTTATCCCATTGACCTGGAAAAGCGTCTTTTTGCGGAGGTTTCCAACGGCGAGACCAATCATGCGGCGGCCACGGCGGAGACTTATTTTGACCTGATCGCGCAGGTACATGGAGAGTATCTGATGAATATACGGCTCAAGGTGTTGGAATTCGTCCTTTATGCGGAGCATCTTGCGTATACTTCCGGGGGAATGACCTATGAATTTCGGGCAAGGGCGGATTATCTGCCCACTGTAATGGGGATGGAAGATATTCCTTCCCTGCGGGAATGGTTTGTCGAAAAGATTGCCGCCGCCAGCCATAATGTAAGTACCAAAGCCACCGAGAAATCCATGAGCGTGATCGAGATGGCCAAAGAATATATTCGGAATAATTACAGCAGGGATATCTCTCTGGATGAAGTATCCCAGGCGGCCAATATCAGCCCCTATTATTTCAGCAAGATATTTAAGGAGGATACGGGGGAGGGGTTTGTGGAATACCTGACTCGCATCCGGATTGATAAGGCCAAAGAACTGCTGACGACTACAGAGTGTTCCATGAAGGAAATCTGTGCCATGGTGGGTTATGCGGATCCCAATTATTTCAGCAGATCTTTTAAGAAAAATGTGGGTGTGACGCCCACGGAGTACAAACAGCTGTGAGGAGAAATCATGGTGGGAATGATGAAACGATGGATCAGTTTTTTGTTGACACTGAGCCTGCTTTTGGGAGTGAGCGCCTGCGGCGCTGCGGAGGGCAGTAAGGTGGGCGAAGTAGAGGAAGAAAAGAAAATACAGATTGGGCTGACCTTTGACTCCTTTGTCATTGAAAGGTGGCAGAGGGACCGGGATGTGTTCGTGTCGGTGGCCAAGGAGCTGGGGGCGGAAGTCAATGTACAGAACGCCAATGGCGATGTGGAGGAACAGAAGAAACAGATTGATTACTTCATCCAAAAGGAGATGGACGTGATCGTTATCATCGCCATCGATCCAGAGCAGCTGCGGGAATCGGTGGCCAAGGCCAAGGATGCAGGAATCAAGGTGGTGGCCTATGACCGTCTGATTGATGACGCGGACATAGATCTCTACATCTCATTTAACAATGAGATGGTGGGCGCCCTGATGGGACATGCTCTGATCAACGCAGGGCTTGGCGGCGGCGACTATGTGATCATGCTGGGCGGGCCTTATACGGACAATAATGTACCGCTGGTGGAAGGGGCTTTTAAAAGAGTCATGGAGCAAAACAGGGTGACGATTCTGGGGATCCAACACGCGGAAGGCTGGCGGGCGGAAATCGCGGCGGCATATGTCTATTCAAATTCTGTGGCGATTCAACAGACAGACGCCATTATGTGCGGAAATGACGATTTGGCTACCCAGGTTGTGCGGGCATTGGCGGAGAGCCGCCAGGCGGGAGATGTCCTGGTGGTGGGCCAGGACGCGGATCTGGCCGCCTGTCAGAGAATTGTGGAAGGGACGCAGTTGATGACAGTCTATAAGCCGGTGGAGCGGCTGGCTACTAGGGCGGCGGAAGCTTCGGTGGCCCTGGGCAGGGGGGAGTCGCTTGGCGAGGATGTGACGGTCATAGAGAGCGGGGCATACACAATTCCCTATATAGGCTTGATTCCCATCAGTGTTACCAGGGATAATATTGACGAGGTTATTATTGGCAGCGGTTTTCACCTAAAAGAGGATGTCTATCTGAATGTACCAGATCAGATGCCGTAATAGGATTTTTTTGCAATAGCAAGGTGTGCTGACACAAATTTGTGCTAGTATGCCTTGTTTTTATGGCTTATTTATGGTGAAAATGTACAGAAGGTCGTAAATTATTCCTATTTCCCTTGTGATATATTAAAATTACGGGCGGGGAAAAACCGCCTGAATAAAGCATTCCAAATTAAAAAAGGGAGGAAAAGAAACATGAAAAAGAAGTTAGTCAGCATGATTCTGGCAACAGCTATGGTTGCAGCTACTTTAGTGGGCTGTGGCGATTCCGGTTCTTCACAGACAACAGCACCGGCAGCAGATGCTCCGGCAGCAACAGAAGCGCCCGCAGCAGACGCACCGGCAGCAGATGCTCCGGCAGCAGACGCAGCAGGCGGCAAGAAAGTTGGTGTGGCTATGCCTACCAAGGATCTGCAGAGATGGAACCAGGATGGTGCTAACATGCAGAAAGAGTTAGAGGCAGCAGGTTATGAAGTAGATCTTCAGTACGCTTCTAACGACATCCAGACACAGGTATCCCAGATTGAGAACATGATCAATTCTGGCTGCCAGGTTTTAGTTATTGCATCCATCGAGGGTGATTCTCTTGGTACAGTGCTTGAGCAGGCAAAAGAGAAAAACATTCCGGTTATCGCTTATGACCGTCTGATCATGAACTCCGATGCAGTTTCCTATTACGCTACTTTCGATAACTACATGGTAGGTACGAAGCAGGGCGAGTACATCAGAGACCATCTTGATCTTGACAATGCAGATGGACCGTTCAATATCGAGTTGACCACAGGTGATCCTGGTGACAACAATGCAAGATTCTTCTTCGGCGGCGCTATGGACGTTCTTCAGCCTTACATCGATTCCGGTAAGTTGGTTGTGAAGTCCGGTCAGACCGATTTCGAGACAGTTGCTACAGCTAACTGGGCAACAGAGACCGCTCAGGCAAGAATGGACTCCATCATTTCCGCAAACTATGCAGATGGCACACAGCTTCATGCATGCCTTTGCTCTAATGACTCCACAGCACTTGGTGTAGCAAACTCTCTGGAAGCTAACTACACAGGCGAATGGCCGATCATCACTGGTCAGGACTGCGATATCGCAAGCGTTAAGAACATGATCGCTGGCAAACAGTCCATGTCCATCTTCAAAGACACACGTACTCTGGCATCTAAGGTTGTAGAGATGGTTGACGCTATCATGAAGGGCGGCGAGGCTCCGGTTAACGACACTAAGAGTTACGACAACGGCACAGGTATTATTCCTTCTTTCCTTTGCGAGCCTGTATTCGCTGATATCAACAACTACAAAGAACTGTTGATCGATTCTGGTTATTACACAGAGGCTGATTTACAGTAACAAAAGTAAATTTGCTTCGCAAATTAACTTTGCGAGTTCCGCTTGGCGCGGACCTCGGCAATCCCTGAAGAAATCTGACAGAACAGATTAATTTCTCGAGTTCCGCTTGCGCGGACCTCGGCGACTACCAGTACGGTTTGTAAAGGAGTTGGCAGGAGCAAATTAACTTTGATTAAAAAATAATTTGGCAGGCGGGTATTCCCGCCTGCTGATTTTGAAAAGAGAAACAGATCAGATATTGCAGAAACTATGGTTGGGAGGAATAGAATTTGGCTAAGATTTTACTGGAAATGAAAAATATAACCAAAACGTTCCCTGGCGTAAAAGCACTTGATAATGTCAATCTGAAAGTGGAAGAAGGCGAGATACATGCTCTTGTGGGGGAGAACGGCGCCGGTAAATCCACGCTGATGAATGTGCTGAGCGGCATTTATCCTTACGGAACTTATTCCGGTGATATCATCTATAATGGTGAGACATGTCAGTTCCATGAGATTAAGGATAGTGAGGCAAAGGGAATCGTCATTATCCATCAGGAGTTAGCCCTGGTCCCCTATATGACGATTGGTGAGAATATGTTTCTCGGTAACGAGAGAGGACGTAAATATAAACTGGACTGGAATGAAACATTTGGCCGTGCGGGAGAATTGTTAAAGACGGTTGGCTTGCAGGAATCCCCGCAGACCTTGATTAAAGATATAGGTGTGGGCAAACAGCAGCTGGTGGAGATTGCCAAGGCGCTGGCTAAGAATGCGAAGCTGCTGATCTTAGACGAGCCCACGGCATCCTTGAATGAGACGGATTCCAAGGCGCTTCTGGATCTTTTGCTCAAATTTAAGGAACAGGGTATGACATCCATTATCATATCCCATAAACTCAACGAAGTCTCCTATGTGGCGGATAAGATTACGGTCATCCGTGATGGTGCTACCATTGAGACACTGGACAAGAAGACAGATGAGATTTCTGAGGCACGTATCATTCAGGGTATGGTCGGCAGGGAACTATCAGACAGATTCCCCAGAAGAGAGCCGCATATCGGGGATGTGATGCTGGAAATCAAGGACTGGAGCGTATATCATCCGCTGTATTCCGAGCGGAAAGTGGTAGACAATGTGAGCATGAACGCCCGTAAGGGTGAGGTGGTGGGCATTTCCGGACTGATGGGTGCAGGCCGTACAGAACTTGCCATGAGTGTATTTGGCAAGAGTTATGGTGATAACATCAGCGGACACCTTTATATGAATGGAGAAGAACTTCACCTAAATTCCGTACATGATGCGATCAAACATAAGATTGCCTATGTGACGGAGGATCGTAAGGGCAATGGACTGATCTTGAGCAATCCGATCAAGATTAACACTACGTTAGCTAATCTGGAAGGCGTAAGCACACACACTATCATCGATAAGGATAAGGAGTATGGTGTGGCAGTGGAATATAAGGAGAAGCTGAAGACCAAATGTCCTACGGTGGAACAGAACGTTGGCAACTTAAGCGGCGGTAACCAGCAGAAGGTGCTGCTTGCAAAATGGATGTTTGCAGATCCTGATGTATTGATCCTGGACGAACCCACGAGAGGTATTGATGTGGGCGCTAAGTACGAGATTTACTGCATCATCAATCAATTGGTGGCGGAAGGAAAGACAGTTATCATGATTTCCTCGGAACTGCCGGAGATTCTCGGTATGTGTGACAGGATTTATGTCATGAACGAGGGTAAGATGGTGGGAGAACTCGACAGGAGTGAGGCCACTCAGGAGATCATCATGTCACACATTTTAAAATCCAGTAGCAAAGGAGCGTAAGGAAAAGTATGAATAAGACAAAAGCCATTGATTATATCAAAAAATATACAATGATCCTCATGCTGATCCTGATCACGGCATTTTTCGCGTGGAGGACCAGCGGTGCAATTCTGTTACCTATGAATGTAAGTAGTTTGATTTCTCAGAACGCTTATGTGTTCATCCTGGCAACCGGTATGCTGTTGTGTATCCTTACCGGTGGTAACATCGACCTTTCTGTGGGCAGCGTGGTCTGCTTTGTAGGTGCAGTCGGTGCGGTGCTGATGGTGAACATGGGTGTTAATCTGGTGGTATCGATCATCCTGATGCTCTTGCTTGGTGTAGTGATCGGTGCATGGCAGGCATTTTGGATTGCTTATGTGAGAATACCTCCCTTTATCGTAACCCTGGCGGGTATGTTGATGTTCAGAGGTTTGAGTAACACGGTACTGGAAGGTATGACAATTTCTGTGAAAGAATGTACCACTTTCGTAAAACTCTTCGGCGGCGGTGCAGACTGTTACATACCGGACTTTTTTGGCGGTGCGTCCCTCAATGTGACCTGTCTGGTGGCAGGCATCGTGGCAGTTATCATTTATGTGGTGGCACAGCTTCGCAGCAGGATGAATAAGATTAAGAAAGGTTATGAGACAGAGAAATTTGCAACCATGATCGTGAAGACAGTACTGATCAGTGCAGTCATCTTTGCCTTCTCCTTAAGACTGGCACAGCATAAGGGTATTCCCAGTGTGCTGATCTGGGTATTGCTTGTGGTTATCGTGTACAGCTATATTACTTCCAATACCACAGTGGGACGTTATTTCTATGCAGTGGGCGGTAACGAGAAGGCTACCAAGCTTTCCGGTATCAATACCAACAGAGTGTATTTCCTGGCATATTTGAATATGGGTCTTCTTTCCGCACTGGCCGGTATGGTAACCATTGCCCGTATGACTTCCGCACAGCCTACATACGGTCAGAACTATGAGATGGATGCCATCGGTTCCTGCTTCATCGGCGGCGCTTCCGCATATGGTGGAATCGGTACGGTGCCCGGCGTAATCGTAGGTGCGGTTCTGATGGGTGTCATCAATATGGGTATGTCCCTGATGGGCGTAGACCAGAATATGCAGAAGGTGGTCAAAGGCCTGGTACTCCTGGCAGCTGTCATCTTCGATGTAGTATCCAAACGTGGTGGAAAATTAATTGCAAAAGATTAATTTCTGCGATATCTGATCGAAAAAGCTCCTGTGCGTTATGTGCAGGAGTTTTTTCTTGTCATAAATGTTTTCTAAACTTTTTGTGAACTTTTTGGAAGGTGTTGACATTCATTTTTATTTGTACAAAAATAATAATATTATGACTTGTGAACGGAGGCAGCTATGATAAAGACATTGGCGGCACATATCAAGGAGTATAAGAAGGCGTCGATTATAACGCCGGTTTTTATGATCCTGGAAGTGATTTTTGAGACATTGATCCCGTTTTTGATGGCGTCCATTATAGACGACGGCGTGGAGGCGGGCGATATGCGCCATATCTATTTTGTGGGCGGTTGTATGATCGCGGTGGCGTTCTGCGGATTATACTGCGGCGTTATGGGTGGCAAGTTCGGCGCCAGGGCGTCAACGGGTTTTGCCAGGAACTTAAGGCAGGCCATGTTTGACAATATCCAGACATTTTCCTTCGCCAGCCTGGATAAGTTCAGCACAGCTGGATTGGTGACCAGGTTGACTACTGACGTGACCAATATGCAGATGGCCTATCAGATGACGTTGCGCATGTGTTTCCGGGCGCCTGTCAGCATGATCTGTGCCATGGCCATGGCGTTTATGATCAATGCCGAACTGGCCAGCGTCTATCTGGCAGCGGTGATCCTTCTGGGCATCGTGTTGGCATTTATCATCAGGGGTGCGATGAAATATTTCCAGCAGGCGTTTCCCAAATATGATGAACTAAATGCTTCCGTACAGGAAAACGTGGGCGCGATCCGAGTCGTTAAGGCTTACGTCAGGGAGGATTATGAGACAAAGAAATTGAAGAAAGCAAGCCAAGGCATCTACGACATTTTTTTGAAAGCGGAAAAACATGTGGTGCTCAATATGCCGGTGATGCAGCTTACTGTCTATAGTTGTATCCTGTTACTCAGCTGGCTGGGCGCAAAACAGATTGTTCAGGATACGCTGACTACGGGCGAACTCATGAGTCTTTTGGCTTATTGCATGAATATTCTCATGAGCCTGATGATGCTCTCCATGATTTTTGTGATGATGAGTATGAGTATTGCCAGTGCCCGACGTATCTGTGAGGTATTAGAAGAAAAGAGCGACCTGACGAACCCTGAAAAGCCCGTCTATGAAGTGACTGATGGGGGCATCGAATTTCAGCATGTCCGTTTCGCATATCATAAGAACAGTGACGAGTCTGTGCTTCATGATATTGACATGCAGATCCGGCCGGGAGAGACGATCGGTATTATCGGCGGCACTGGCAGCGCGAAGACCAGTCTGGTCAATCTGATCAGCCGGCTCTATGACGTGACGGAGGGCGCTGTCCTGGTGGGCGGTCGGGATGTAAGGGAATACGATCTGGAAACGCTGCGCAATCAGGTGGCGGTGGTGCTGCAGAAAAATGTGCTCTTTTCAGGAACAGTTTTGGAGAATCTGCGCTGGGGCAATGCGGAGGCCACGTTGGAAGAATGTAAGCGCGCCTGTAAATTGGCCTGTGCGGATGAGTTTATCGAAAAGATGCCGGAAGGCTATGATACTTACATAGAGCAGGGCGGTTCTAATGTGTCCGGCGGACAGAAACAGCGTCTCTGTATTGCCAGGGCGCTTTTGAAAAAGCCGAAGGTCCTGATTCTTGATGATTCTACCAGTGCGGTGGATACGGCTACGGATGCCAGGATCAGGCAGGCTTTTGCCCAGGAGATTCCGGATACGACCAAGATTATCATCGCTCAGCGGATATCCAGCGTACAGAATGCAGACCGCATTATTGTCATGGAAGATGGTTATATCAATGGGTTTGGTACCCATGAGGAGCTGCTTGCGAGCAATGAGATTTACAGGGAAGTCTATGAATCCCAGACAAGCGGCGGCGGAGATTTTGATGAAAAGGCAGGTGAAGTGTAATGCCGGGACCAGGAATGAGACACGGGATGCCGAAAGGCAAAAGAATAGAGAATCCGGGTAAGGTTTTTAAACGGCTGATGAAATATGTGGCCAGGGATTATACACCTCATCTGATATTGACGGCGATACTGATTTTTGTGAGCGTGCTTGCCAATGTACAGGGCACGATGTTTATCCAGCATTTGATTGATGACTATATTGAGCCCATGCTTTTGGCCGACAGGCCGGATTTCAGTCCTCTGGCGGGAGCGATTGCGCGGGTGGCGGTTTTTTATCTGATCGGTGTGGCGGCGGCTTATGCTTGGAACAGGATTATGATTAATGTGACGCAAGGGACGCTGCGCAATGTGAGAAACGATCTGTTTTCCCATATGGAGACATTGCCGATCAAATATTTTGACACCCATTCCCATGGGGATATTATGTCAACCTACACCAACGATACAGACACCCTGCGGCAGATGATCAGTCAGAGTATGCCTCAGGTGTTTAACAGCTTTATCACAATTGTCAGTGTATTTGTCAGCATGGTGATCTTGAGTATTCCACTTACCATTGTGACGCTGCTGATGATCGGCGTGATGCTGGTGGTGACTAAGAAAGTGGCGGGGTTAAGCGGCAGATACTTTCTGGAACAGCAGAAGAACCTGGGTAAGGTCAACGGTTATATTGAGGAGATGATGAACGGGCAGAAAGTCGTTAAGGTATTCTGTCACGAGGAACAGTGTATGGAGGAATTCCGGGAGTTGAACGATGCCCTCTATGAGAGTGCTGATAAGGCAAACTACCTGGTCAATGTGGTGGGACCGGTCAATATGCAGCTGGGGAATGTAAGTTATGTGGTGTGCGCGATTGTGGGCGGTGCGATGGCTCTCTCCGGCATGACCGGGCTGACATTGGGCAAGTTGGCTAGTTTTCTGACTTTCAATAAGAGTTTTAACGGTCCTATTAACCAAGTGAGTCAACAATTCAATTCCATTGTTATGGCCATGGCCGGTGCAGAACGTATCTTTAAGATGCTGGATGAGGCGCCGGAAGTGGACGACGGTTATGTGACACTGGTTAATGTCCGGGAGGAAAACGGGAAACTGCTAGAGACACCAGAGCGCACCGGCCGCTGGGCATGGCGGCATGAGCATCAGGCTGACCATACCGTGGATTACGTGGAAGTGCGTGGTGATGTGGTATTTGACGGTGTGGATTTTGGATACAATGACGACAAGATTGTGCTTCATGATGTGAAACTGTATGCGGAGCCTGGCCAGAAGATTGCTTTTGTGGGTTCCACCGGCGCCGGTAAGACCACCATCACCAATCTGATCAATCGATTTTATGATATACAGGATGGTAAAATACGTTATGACGGTATTAATGTGAATAAGATTAAAAAGGCGGATCTGCGCCGCTCCTTGGGAATCGTGCTGCAGGACACCCACCTTTTCACAGGGACTGTCATGGAAAATATCCGATATGGCAAGTTGGATGCTTCCGATGAGGAAGTGGTGGCTGCGGCGAAACTGGCCAATGCCCATAGTTTTATCAAGAGACTGCCAGAAGGATATCAGACGGTGCTTTCCGGCGACGGCGCGAATTTGAGTCAGGGACAGCGACAGCTCCTTGCCATTGCCAGGGCGGCCATAGCGGATCCGCCGGTACTGATTCTGGATGAGGCCACCAGTTCCATCGACACCCGTACCGAACGGATTGTGCAGGATGGCATGGATAAACTGATGAAGGGGCGGACCACCTTTGTGATCGCTCACAGGCTTTCCACAGTCAGGAATTCCGACTGCATCATGGTGTTGGAACAGGGACGGATCATTGAGAGAGGCACCCATGAACAGCTTCTGGAGGAAAAAGGTAAGTATTACCAGCTATATACGGGAAATGCAATTGCAACATGATGTTATGGTGGGATGAAATATCATAAAGATGCGCTAAAGGGACTGTCCGGGCGGACGGTTCCTTTTTAGATAAAGCCTGAAAATCTTGCGTTCTTGCCAAGGTTTATAGTATAATAGTACTATATTGCTGTGATTAGGGGATGACGGGAAAAGACGATTAAGGGGTGAATAGGTTTCATATGACACATGAAGAGAGGGCAAACGAACTTTTGAGGCAGGATTATCACTGTTCGCAGGCTTTGTTTGGCGCCTTTGCGGATGATCTGGGGCTGGATATCAAGACCGCTCTTAAGTTGAGTACCTGTTTTGGGGTGGGCATGCGTCAAGGTGATGTCTGCGGCTGTGTAACGGCGGCGCTGATGGTATTGGGCGTGGCATTTGGGTTTGACGATCCGCAGGATCGGGAATTGGAAGTATTTGGCAATAAAAAGACGGAAGAGTTCATAAGTCTTTTTAAGGAGGCTATGGGCGGCAGCTATCGGTGTAAAGATATCCTGCATACGGACATATCCCAACCGGAAGGGATGGCCAGGATGCGTCAGGAAGGGCTTAAGTTCAAGATTTGTCCCAATGCGTTGTCGGCCAGTATAGCGATTCTGGAAAAGATGTTGAAAGAGTATCAGGATAGTATGCGGGACTTGGATATGGTGGTACTTCCTGAGGATGACGCCATGAAGAGCGCACTCAGACGTGTCAATAAGTTAACAAGATTCCGAAGAAACGTCTTACATCTTCTCAGTCACTGTACAGAAAAGATTGCATTTCTGCAGTTTGATATCCGCCGTTTTAAAGTCATCAACGATATCTACGGGGAAATGATAGGCGATGAGATCTTGGATTTTGTGACGGAAGGACTAAAAAGGCTCTGTGGAGAACAGCAGTACTTTGTGAATTTGAGAAGTGATGTATTTATGATTGTGACGCCCTACGAGGAAGAGTCGCAGCTGATTGCCTTCGTGGGCCGCATCCGGGAGATGCTGGGAGATTTTAAACATATCAAATTACAGTATACTTTTGGCATTTACATGGTAGATGACAGAAATATGGAGCTGCGGCAGATGGAAGACCGGGCGGGTATGGCACGCAAAGCGGCCAAAGAGAATATCATGACGGACACGGCCTTTTATCAGGAACAGTTCAAAGAAATGCTCTATACGAGACGTTTCATCGAGGAAAATATGAAGGCCGGCATCACACAAAGGCATTTTCAGATGTATTTACAGCCTAAGTACAGCATTTCCCAGCACACCATAGTGGGGGCGGAGGCGCTGGTACGGTGGATTCATCCGGTCAAGGGAATGATTTATCCCAATGAATTTATTCCCGTATTAGAAGAGAACGGGTTCATCCGCAACGTGGATTATTTTATCTGGGAGGAAGCGTGCCGTTTCATCAAGCGCTGCGAGAAGGAGGGCATCGAGGAATGTCCCGTCTCGGTCAATGTGTCGAGACATCATCTGGTGGGAGATGAATTCATCGAGGTGCTGGATGGGTTGATTGATAAGATCGGCATTGAGAAACAGCATCTGGAACTGGAAATCACGGAGACGGTCAATAACCAGCAGGTCAGTGAGATGTCTGGCCGGTTGAAAGATGAAGGGTTCATGCTGTTGATGGATGATTTTGGAAGCGGTTATTCTTCTCTCAGCATCCTGCTGGAGACACCCTTTGACGTGATCAAGATTGATAAAAAATTCATGGAAAACATGTTGGTGTCCAAGAAGGGAAGACTAATCCTGGAGCAAGTGGTGGCCATGGCAGGGAAGCTGGATCTTGGCCTGTTGGCGGAAGGCGTGGAGACCAGGGAGCAGGTGGAACTTTTGAAGGAGATCGGCTGCGATATGGTACAGGGCTTTTATTACGCGAAGCCTATGCCGGCGGAAGAGTTTTATGAACTTTTGAAAGCGGATAGGGCAGGGATGAAAACGGAATAAATGTGGGATGGAAAAGGCGCTGCGGATTTTGGCAGCGTCTTTTTGAGTGTTATGTTAATATAACGAAAAAACGTTAATAAATTTTCAAAAAATATGTTGCATCTGAAAATATAACATGTTATAATCCCAATAAAGCATACGTTCTGTAGATAAATTTTGGCGGAAAGCCTGTCTGATTTATTCTGAAATCTGTTCGGAAATCTATGCTTTGACAAATCCAATGAAACATGAAAAGCAGGAGATTTCCTTGAAAAAGGGCTGTATGCCGGGGTACACGGGGAGTCTCCTGACACAGGAAAGGAGACAGAGGTTATGAAAGTGAGAGGTAATTTAGCGATGGCGGAAACAACACAGGAGAGGTATACAATCGAGGATATTTTTGCCCTGCCTGATGGGGAGAGGGCGGAACTGATTGATGGCAGGATGTACCGTATGGAATCGCCTTCCAGGGTGCATCAGAAGTTGTTGGGGGAATTCCATTATCTGATCAAAAGTTACATCAGGGAACACAAAGGTGATTGCGAGGTGTATCTGGCGCCTTTTGCAGTTTTTATCAATCGGGACAGGTACAACTATGTGGAGCCGGATGTCGTGGTGGTCTGTGATTCCGATAAACTGGACGATAAGGGCTGTCAGGGTGCGCCGGATTGGGTGATTGAGATTGTGTCGCCGGGCAGCAGGAAGATGGACTGTTCAATCAAGCTGTTTAAATATCGGACCACGGGCGTGCGGGAGTACTGGATTGTGGATCCGCTGAAAAAGACAGTGGTGGTCCATCGCTTTGAGACGGATGATTATGTGGAGTATAATTTTGCAGATAAAGTGCCGGTTGGGATTTACGAAGATTTGGAGATTGATTTTGCACAGGTGGATATCAGCTGATGAATTGGGAACTTTGCTATAAGGTGACAACTGAGATATATCAATTTATAATGGGGCTATTGTCGGCATGGGCGTATTTTTATCTGGTACGGGACTTTATAAAAGAGAAAAAAACAGCGTTCTTTACCGGGGGTACTTATCTGGTCGTTATGCTTATTTTATGGTATGAGCCTTATTATATACCGAGTTTCTGGGCGTATCTGATCGGCGTGACAGCGGCCCTTATGGTCATGTGCCTGATGGAGCAGGAGAATTTCCTGCAGAAGATTTTCCTTGCATGGACATTTTATGCCATCCGTTGGCTGGTAGCACGGACGACTGTCACGGTCGGAGCGCTGATCTGGAAGATGTCTTTGTTCTGGGAGCCGGGATATATAGATGAAGAGAAGGGCTATTATCTGCTTGTGGCTGAGATGGTGATAGAGATTTTGTCACAGGCTGCCTTATTTATGATAGCGATAGGACCGATTGTGAGGGCATATCACGGCAAGCGGCAGAAGATGCAGGTTCGGGAATTTTTGCTGATGTCGCTGCCTTCCTTTACCTGTGCGATGGGGTATGCTTATGTGAAATATATCTGGGAATCGCCGGCGGGCTTACAGTACAGTGAATTGGATTCCCCTGTTTTGTATCATGGGATGATGCTTTTGTATTGTCTGAGTTTATATATCCCGATATTGGTTGTGATTGTCTTGTATCAGAATATCAAAGAGGGACAGCAGGAAAAAATGCGCAAAGACCTGCTTGCCGGGCAGATGGAGGATATGAAACGCCATATCCGGGAGGTGGAAGAACTTTACCGGGAAATCCGCAGTTTAAAACATGATATGGGCAACCATGTGATGGTGATGCAGAAGTTGGCCGGTTATGAACAGGAGCAGTATGTGGAGTCCTTGCGGATACAGTACAGTGAGGTGGCGGAGCAGATTCAGAGCGGCAATCCGGTCACGGATGTGATCCTGATGGAGAGAAGCCGGGAGGCGCGGGAGAAAGGGATAGAGTTTATATGTGATTTCCAATATCCGACAGGCCGGGAGATGGATGCCTTTGATTTGAGCATCATTTTAAACAATGCGTTGGCCAATGCAATCGAGGCGGTGCAGAGAAAAGACAGTGCGGATGATGACAGGATATATGCGCAAGAAAGCAGGCCGGCGGGATATATTAAGATTTCCTCGTCTCTGCGGGAGAATGTGTATCTGATTGAGGTGGAAAATTCTTATTACCATAAAATTGTCATGGACAGGGAAGAGCAGCTGCCTGTTACGACCAAGGAAGATAAGGCTTTTCACGGGTTTGGCCTGCGTAATATCCGCCGGGTGGCGCAGAAGTATCACGGGGATATAGAGGTGGAGGCTGGGGAGCAGGTGTTCCGGTTGAGTGTGATGATGCAGGTTTGCAGGGAATAGAGTAGATGACTGGATCCGGTTATTCAATGCGACCAGCCAGGAAGAGGTAGACCGGATCGCAGAACAGAATGGGAGGATGAGAGACGTGGCAGAGGTGGTAAGACAGATGGGGCTGATCAGGACGATAAGATGGTTCTATGATGGATATTGGAGAGCAAAGAGAGACCGTTGGGCGGAAGATGAGTATGTGAGGGATGAAGGCATTGCCATCGGTAAAGCAGAGGCCATCTTACAACTGTTACAAAATATCAACGAAGCCGAAAAACTCTCGCAGGAACTTATACAGAAGATAAACTCTGAAAAAGATGAGGAAACTTTGAAACGCTGGCTTTTATCAGCCGCAAAAGCGAAGTCTGTAGAGCAGTTTAAGAACTGGGAGGATTTGTAGATATTTTACCCGGCATCGTTCGCCGACCGTGCCTTACTTGTGTGCATGTCTGTCTTGTCCCTGTTCTGTTTTGTCTATACAACCCTTCAGCGCGTTTACAACAAAAAATATCCGCCTCACAACAATAAGATTATCTTAGGCAGACAGAGTTACGATATAGAATATAGCAAGAGATAATCTGATTCATATATTGCGTAACAAGGAGGAAACGGATATGACAGTAGGAGCAGTAGGCAGCAGCCAGGGAATGCAGCGGCCGGAAAAGATAGGCGGCAGGCAGGACGATCCGGTGGCAAAGGGGCTTCAGGACAAGATTAATCAGGCTCAGAAGGAGTTGCAGGAATTAAGTGGTAAGCAGGACATGCCACCGAAGGTAAAACAGGAGAAACGGCAGGAACTCCAGCAGGAGATTAATGATTTAACCATGCAGCTTCGCCAGCATGAAATGCAGGAGAAGATGAAGGAACGGGAAGAGAAAAGACAGGGGCAGGATAATCCTCTGGGGCTTCCCGAATATCGGGATAATGTCCGTAAGGATTCCAGACCGGGCGTGGAGATGGGAATCTCGGCGGCGGGTATGGAAGCGTTGATTTCAGCAGACGGTGCCCAGAAGATGGCGGATGCAAACGGCAGCGTGGCGCAGCGTATGGAGGGCAAAGCCGGTGTGCTGGAAGCGGAAATCAAGATGGACGCTGGACGCAATATGGATACCAGCAGTAAGCAGGAACAGCTGGCTGATGTCAACGGTAAAGCCCAGGCGGCTCAGGCAGCCCAGATGAGCAAACTGCAGGACGCAGGAGAGAAACTGGAACAGGTGGCAGAAGACGGAACCATCCAGGGAGAGACACAGAAACTGGACGAGAAAAGAGTTGGTTCCAAGGATGATGCGGACAACGAGGCCAGGGATGGAAGTAAACAGGGAAATGGGAATGAGAACGGCGAGGAACAGACAGAGAGTTATGCGCCGGTGGATGTCAGGATATAGTTCTTTGATTGTGAGATAACTCCGACAGATTGGAAGAAATAAAATTTAAGTAAGAGGCTGTTTGCTGTTTGAGATAAGAATAGCAAATGGCCTTTTTATTGTTTAAAAAATTGTCATGTGGTACAATGGACGCAGGTTCAGCAACCTGCGTCCCAAGAATTACTGCGTAATTCTTGCTGGCATAGTGGAGGATTACAGCGTCTGAGAGTATGATATAATAGACGCAGGTTCAGCAACCTGCGTCCCAAGAATTACTGCGTAATTCTTGCTGGCAT
>CAMNSD010000036.1 GCA_946554445.1 uncultured Lachnospiraceae bacterium
TACGCTCATTCTAAGTTACCTCTTCTCCATATATGAATAATAATCCTAAATTATCCTTCATTATATTATATATAAACTATACATATATATCAACTATATTTATAAAAAAACAGACACCCCACTGTGCCTGTTTTTACTTCCTATTACCTCAATGTTATACCAAAAACTCCAACTCTTCTTCCTACTCCACCTCCACCTTCACCCGGTACACCTTCGTCTCTCCAGGCTGCAAAAACTTCAGCATCCCACTCTTTCTCATCACATCCCGGCCATCCGGATAACAGTTCCCGCATTCCAGGCCAAGCACATAATCCCTGACGCCCATCATTTTCCACTCCACAAACCCATCCAGTTCTTTGGCATCAAAAGAAATCGTAAGCCGCACATCTTGTTTTGGCTGATAAATCTGGGCGCTGCCTGACTCATCCGCAAACTTATGATAATAGCACCGTTCCTGATAGCCTGCCGTGGGCTTCTCCATATGCATCCAATTCTCAATATCCTCAGCGGCGTGGTCATCCCGGGGAATCACCTCCACAGAGGGAATGGTAATCACACTGTCTTCGTCCAAAAGAGGATATCCCATATTCATATGATAGAGAATTTCCAATGGTTCTACCCTGTCCCCGGTATTTACAATGGTATCCTCTATCAGGAAGCTGTTTTCCTCAGTAGACACTTGTATTTTCCGAGAAAGTCTGAGTTTGCGGCCAAAAATGGTCTCATCCTTGGTCACGGTATGGATCACCAGCGCCCTCTCTTCTTCCGTCCAGTATGCCTGTTCGCATGGCAGATTCGCGATGGAACCGTGCAGAGGCAGTTCCTCTCCTTCGTCATTGCAAGGGGAACCCACCGCCTGCAGGCCGCATGTTGTCAGGAAACCTGCGGTAAAGGAATTCAGCCAATTACTTCCAATGCTGTCATAGTAGGCCGGCGCCACATAGCCGCAGGGCGACATATAACTTAAATTAATGCCTTTGTACCGGAGCCTGGTAATGTCCCCGTTGCGATCTGGGGAAACTGTCATCATCAGTCCTTTTCCATTATTCACTTCATACAGGCGCATCCCATCGCCCTTTCCGCCCACAAGGCGGTGCTCTTCAACCCCATAAATCTGGGAATCATGTCCAATATAAGGATTCATCTTAACCTCCATAACAATTCACTATTATATCAGCGGTCTTACCGCCTCATACACGCTGCGATAACGTGCAAACACCTGCATATATTTTTCATGCATTTCTGGTCTAGGCTTATAGGTTACCGTCTCCTCCACCATATGCTCCGCCGCTTCCTTTAAATCTTGAAATACCCCTGCTGCCACGCCTGTGAGCATGGCGCTCCCCACCGTTCCGGCATCCACGGTCTTCAAAGCAGTGATAGGCAGATTGAGGATATCCGCTTTCATCTGCATCCAGACCGCTGAGCGAGCGCCGCCGCCAGTGGCGTTTAGTTTCTCAAAGCGGATGCCGGAGCCTTGCAGCGCCTGATAATTCAAATACATCTCATAAGCCACGCCCTCCATACACCCGCGGTAGATTTCCGCCAGTGTGGACGCTGTCGTTAATCCTAAAATAGCGCCTTTTGCTCCGGTATCCATATAAGGGGTGGCCGCCCCTGCAAAATGCGGCAGCACCAGTAAGCCGCTGGGCTCCGTATCCCTGTCCGCATAGGCCTTTTCCAGCAGTTCATTGACGGAAACACCCTGCTCTTTGGCCTCTTCCATTTCCTTGCGAGCCAGGTTCTCCACGCACCATTGAATCAGGGCTCCACCGGTATAGGAAAAGGCGTATGCCACATATGTACCCGGCACTACATAGGGAACCACGGAAAAGTATCCTTGGTACATACGGTCAATCTCCGGAATACTGTCATAAATGGGCGTCAGGCACTCTACCGTTCCCGCGCCATCTACCGCCACGCCTCCGTCAAAGGCGCCCGCTCCCACAGCTGCAGCCACCTGGTCATGACTGATCGACACGATTCCGGTCTGTTCTGAAAGCCCCATTTTCTCTGCCTTTTCCGGGAGAATCGTCCCTGCCAGAGTGCCTGTCGGTACACAGGTGGAAAAAAGTTCCCGCTCAACGCCTGCCGCATCCAGCACCTCCTTACTCCAATCCAGCGCATGGATATCAAAGGCCATGGTCCTGGCCGCCAGGGAGTAATCAATCTGCGCCTTGCCCGTAAGTTTGTAAACCACATAATCTTCCATGAGGAAAATATGCTTTGCCGCCTGATAGATGTCCGGGCGATGATTCTTGATCCACATGATTTTAGAAATGCTGTACATCTCATGGGGCCGCACGCCGGTGATACGGGCAATGTTTCTGGCGCCAAGCCGCTCTGTCAACGCCTGACACTCTTCTTGACCTCTAGGATCCGTGTACAGCATGGCCGGATGCAGCGGCGTTCCCTCCTCGTCTGTCATAATAAAGGTCTCACCAAAGCTGGTCACCCCAATCCCGCCAATGTCCGGATACTGCGCCACTATTTCGTGGATGACAGCATACACGCCTTCCATCAAAGCGGAAATGTCAATTTCATGGCTGCCCACTGCCCGACGCACCGGATAATCCCGGTATGCTTTGCTCAAATATCCGCCTTGTTCGTCAAATACAGTGCATTTACAGCCCGTGGTGCCGATATCAAGTCCTGCGATTTTCATGGTAACCCTCCTTCTTAAACCTTTCCGCTTCGACACAAATCTGCGTCCAAACTGGTTCACACTAAAAACATTCCTCACTACCGCATAACACCCTGCGCGAATCACGTCTTTTAGTCTATCTCTACCCATTCATATCCCAGATAAGTCGTAAACGCTTCCTTTAAAACCTCCTTCATATGACCTGCGCCCACCGAAGTATGGTGCTTGAAACCGCCTCTCGCCAGCCGAATCATCTTGTCTTGCATATCGGGTATCTCGCAGACACCACCGCAGCCGAAAAACGCCTCCTCAATGGGATCGTCCGTAAACGCGGCCTCACTGGCGTAAACTATAATCTTCCCGTCTTTGGTCTGACAGTTGGAAAGAGTTACCTTACCCGGTTTGATTCGTCCCTCATTGGTGCCGCATCCCGAACCGGGATCGTTCTTGTCGAACATCTTATGGCTGGTCACACGGCCCTGATCGGTCATCAAGCTCTTGGGCACCGGTCCACAGTGGAACAGAATCACCTTATTCTCTTCCTCACCATAGTTATTGTTCCAGTCCAACACCGTGGTGGGCATCTCACTGGCAAGCGCCATGGCGCGCATGGTGATGGCGGAACACATATCAATCTCACAAGATGCGGTAATCCCCCGGTCATTCAACTCTGAAAGCAACACGCAGGGGCACACCCGCAGAATCTCTTCCATCTCGTTCCAACAGCGCAGTGCAATGGCATCCAGGTGATACTCTTTAATATACTCATCAATAACAACCGATATTTTAGCCAACATCACCTTCTTATCCTGTGGCACCCCGGAAAAATCAGAATAGCCTTCCAACGCGGCAATCTTCTTAACCACTGTTTCCTCATCATCCGCCTTTTTCCCTACTTTAAATACCAGTTCCGACAGATCAAAAGACTCCACATTGATCCCATACTTCTGCATGGCAATCTCATCAAAGCGCACCGTCTTAAAGGCGGTCGTCCTGGCCCCGATACAGCCGATGTTACAACGTTTCATCCCGTTTACCACCCGACAAATGGCCGCGAAATCGCGCAGGTTCCGAGCAAAGGCCTCCGACAAAGGATGTACCACATGGGGCTTCATCACCGTAAAAGGCACCTGATACTGGGTAAATACATCTGTTACGGAAAACTTACCGCAGAATGCATCCCTTCTGTGAGCAAAATCCATCTTGCCGATTTCATCCGGATACGCCTGCATCAGAATCGGCACCCCCGCATCCTGCAGTGCCGTAATGGCACCATTTTCATCTGCAAAGATAGGCATAGAAAATATCACCCCATCGAACTGGCCCTCATGGTCTTTCAGCCATTTAGCATACAAAAGTCCCTCATCCCTAGTTTCAATCCCGCCATATCTGGTGAGTTCGGCATCCATGGCTATGTAATCATAGCCCGCGTCTGTCACTGCCTTGACCATATCTTCCCTGGCGCCGTAAATCAGTTCACCCGGCATAAAGCCCCTGTTACAAAAAGCCAGTGCAAAAGTCATCTTTTTCCCCATCACTGTTCTCCTTCTTCTATGATTATCTGTATACTTTTATTTTATTTGCACAGGAATAGATTTTATATAGACATTTGTTCTTTTTACTTTGAATTTGTTCGGATACATGATATGATTGCTGTAGCAAAATCATGCAAAACGTAAAGGCAATTTGCTCCGCAAAACAGCAAATCCATCAACGTGCAAAAGTAATAACATAAATTATGCATAAATTTCATTTTGGGAGAAAAGGCTCTATGATATCCAGTTTCAACCTTTCTAAACTCAATGCCCTGCTGAAAGACTTCTACCACATGACCGGCATCCGCATCACGGTCTTTGACGATACCTTCCACGAACTCGCCGCCTATCCACTGCAGATTGCAGACTTCTGCCAGATTATCCGCACTGACGAAACGGCGGCTGCTCAATGCCATCTGTGTGACCGCCGGGCCTGTGAAATCGCATCCAAGCACAGAGAATCCTACACTTACCAATGCCATGCGGGACTGACCGAAAGCATCACGCCCATCATTATGGGAAATATTGTCATCGGCTACCTGTTATTCGGTCATGTCTTCTCTTACCCTTCCACAGAGGAAGGCTGGAAGCATATTCAGGAGTGCTGTAAAAGCTATCGAATTGACATGCAGACTCTGAAAATGTTCAGCCAAAAGCTCCCCCGCACCACAGAAGACTATATCGCCTCCGCCTCCCACATCATGCAGGCTGTAGCTGTCTATCTGTGCATGGAACGGATGGTATCCCTGCACCAGCAGGAACTGCCCGTGCAGATTGACGCCTATATTCAAACACATTTTACGGAAAAAATGGATGCCATGCAGATTGCCAGCCATTTCGGGATTGGTAAGACACAGCTTTATGAACTTGCACAGCAAAACTATGGCATGGGGATTGCCGCACATATCAGAAATCTCCGCATCGAGAAAGCCAAACACCTGTTATCAGAATGTCCGGACCTGTCTCTTGCGGAGATTGCTTCCCAGTGCGGGTTTCATGATTATAACTATTTTATTACGGTCTTTAAGCGGATTGTTGGGATGCCGCCCAAGGCTTATGCCAGTAAGCAGATAGCATATCAGTTTTAAGTAACACATGTTATATATTCTATCTACACAGTTCGTCCCGCTTCCGCACAATTTCACAAAAGTCCCGCTTTGCCTCCTCATACTTAGGCGGATCGCGCAGGATTGCCGAAGGATGGTAGACAGCCGTCAGCACACAGTTTTTGCGGCACACCCAGGTACCGTGCTGCCTGGTAATCTTATAGTCCGGCGAAATAATACGCTGGGCGGCCACACGGCCAAGACAGACAATAATCCTGGGCTTTAACAGGTATGTCTCATACTTTAAATAAGGAAAACAAGCTTCCTTCTCCTCCTCTTTCGGATCTCGGTTGCCGGGCGGATGGCATTTGATAATATTGGTTATGTAGATTTCCTCCCTGCGTAGCCCGCAGTCTTGCAACAGCCTGTCCAATACTTCCCCGGAACGCCCCACAAACGGAATCCCCTGCTGGTCTTCCTGCCCACCGGGTGCCTCGGCAATCAGCATAATCTCCGCCTGCCGGCTGCCGCGCCCCATGACCGGAAGGTTTCTGGTCTGACCAAGCGGACACTGGGTACAGACGGCGATATGTTGTTCTATGTCATTCCATGTATACTGCATAAAAGGCTCCTTTATATAAAAATATCCGCGAACCACTCATACGGAATCTCAAAGGTAGGACTGCCAGCGCAGCCTGCCTGAATCTCATATCTTTCATAACATAATACCATACCATCCGGTGTCAGGTAACATCTTAAGTCCCCTAAATTTTTCACCAATACATTATTATCAAATGCTTCATTCCAGTAATCCATGCCTTTCATCTCACAATACTTATAAATTGCGCCTGTCAGACGTTTCTTATAAACACTCTCTTCCACCGTAAAAAGATCATCCATATGCAGCATAAGTCCTGTTTCACGGTCAAAGATCAACGGCAGAGAAGTTTTCCAATCTCTCATTCCGCCCTCATAACCTTTAATCGAATAATGCATGGAAATATAGTCTTCCCCAATATACAAATGGTCGTACCCATGTCTTCTGTACCACATATGACATTGATCCTGCTCCAGTTCGCTCATCTCCTGGAAAAAGGAGTCTTTATCTTCCTTGGCAAGCTTAAACAGTTCTTCCATCTGATCGTTTAACTGCTCACAGGACGGAAGTTTGGAATTGAATCGGGGAAGCGTAACGCTGAAATCCCCATAAGTAACACCATCTTCCCTTGTTCCAAAAGACTCTTCATACTGTATTTCGTTATCCACCTCCAAAAAATGTTCCGCATGCTCGTCTGTTCTTCCCGGATAATAAAAGTTAAGCTCATATAGAAAAGAACTGTCCAGCACTAACTCCTCCGGCGCCAGAGGTTCCATATCCTCAAATACTACAAATTTCTCTCCCTCCAGAATATGCCAGAGGACACCTTTTTCTTCCGATTCAAAATATCTCGCAAACACCTGACCGTTTACCAGAAAGATACCTCTGTTATAATTGCCAGCATACCAGGGGTAGGTATCTTCCCTGACCTGACCATCGCTCCTCAAGATTTCCCCTTTTTTTACGAAAAGGCTCTCTTTTCCCGATGCCAGATCTATCCTGCGTATTTTTTCCTCATTCATGACATAGGCCTGTCCGCGCGCTATCGTAAAACGCTGCACATCGGACGCAAGAACCTCTTCTTCTCCCTGCGCATTCAGACGTACCAGCTGATCCTGCTCCCCTTCCACCCAATAGAACGCTCCCCGGTAGGGAAGCACATCCCAGATCCAATCCTCTTTCTGTAAGACTTGCTCCTCCTGCTGCCCATCCGGGCTGTTTTTATAAAGTATAAATCCTTTTCCTTCTTCATAAAGCAGATAATAGAGCCATTCTCCATCCGTCATGAATTCTATACATACCCTGGGAAGCAATAATTCACAGCCGGTTCCGTCCAAATTCATGGAATAAAGGTATCTGTCATCCTCCGCATCCTCCTCCAGCAGCTGATAAAAGGGATCATATTCCCTGTCATAAACAGAGCGAAAGTAAATCTTATCCTCCAACACAATCAATTCCTGCATGGAAAAATCCGAAAGCTTCTCAAGTCCGCTTCCATCCGTCCCCACCCGGTAAAGCGTCCTGCTGTCGCTGACGTTGATGAAATAGACTTGATCTTCCCTGACACAGATAGATCCTGGGATCTGATCGGCTACCACCTCTACCGGCATCCCGGTCCCCTTCGTGCGGCAGAGGGAATAATTCTGTGTCTGGCTCCTGAAATAATAATAGCCGTCCGCATAGACAATGCTGTTTCCCTGATGCAGATTTTGAAGACCTTGTACGTAGAACTCACTTTCCGTTTTCTGTTGTCCTTCACGGCCTGACTCTATTGACGTTTCTGCTTCTATGCCTGCCCCTGCGGTACATCCTGTCAGAAAAAACAGGATACCTATACTCAGGGCTGTTTTTATTTTACGCCTTCTCATTTCCATGCCTATCCCTTACCTTTTTATTGGTTTCCTTATTCCTTTCACCGGAAATCCCTTATAATATTCAGGATAGCGCATGGATGCATCATTTTCCCATCGGTTGTGCATCATTTTTGCATCATTTATCTGCCAGATTAAAAAAACAACAGTATCACCCCTGCCAATGTCACCATAATTAAGATTGGCGGCAGAATCATGGATAACCAAAAAAACAGACCGCCGCCCTCTTTGTTGTACCTTGTTTTGTTGTAAGCTACATCCAACACCAGCCAGACACAATTATACAACGAAAACGTTATTACGAATCTGCCCTCCGTAACAAAACCGCTCATCAGTACAAACCATAGTGCAATAACTGTATAGATCAGACATACTCCAAATATACTGTTCAGCAGGATTGCCATAGTCTTTGAATACATTTTTTACTCCTACAGACACTTTCTTTTTATAAGTATCAACCATTGGCAGACTTTGCCATTTAGTTAATGTATTTACTTTTCCTGCCAGCTTTAGTACATAACAACCTCCACGTAAGACTGATACGATCCATTCTGGTGAATCGTGACAGCAGCCTTCCGCTTCGTTTCGCTGTTGTAACCTTCCTTTGTATTGCTGTTAGGAAAAATGAAATTCTTTGCACTGGATGTAACCGTAAAACGCATTCTGTGTCCCGGAAGGAATGTGTTGGATATTTTAGTAGTTCTGATTATTACCTCATACACTTTTCCTGGCTCCATATACTGCGGCGTCTCAAACCCGTTCCTGTATTTGGCGTCAAGTACTCCATCAGCAAGTTTTACAGATTTTCCGTTCTCGTCCACATCTGTCATACGGAATACAAAATCCGTATCCGGGCAGTCGCAGGATACAAATAAATGTGCTCTCATATCCCCTGTCACCGTGACAGGTTCCTCAAAGGGCTCTGAAGTATACAGCAGAAAATCATCCCTTTTTTCTTCTTCCGTATAATCTTCCGGCACTCCTATCTCATTTTCAGACATATCGACAATATGTGTGGCCGGATTGTCCGGATCATAGATATAACTGTCTCTCTCCCCCTTCAGTTCAATACGCACCACTTTTCCGTTTTCCGGCGGCCAGGCATCAGCCATTTTCCATTGATTCTCGCCCAGGGTGTAGTATTCCACTCTCGGCGTCCTCTCGATGCCGTTATCCACGCCCTTCAAAAAATGATCCAGCCACATCATACTCTGCAGATCCACATCATAACGCAGGGCGTCCTCCCCCATATAGATTCCATGCAGATCATATTCCGCATTTCCGCCGTGCTTCCAAGGGCCAAGGATTGTTTTCCAGGTCCCCGCCGGCCAGTCTCTTACCAGATCAAGCGCCTCTGTGGTTCCCATTCCATTATCATCGAACCATCCCGACAGAATAAGCGCCGGAACAGGTCCGCCCGCATAACGTTCTTTCCAGCTTGTACGCCTCCACATTTCATCCATATCCTTATGCCCAAGCCATTCCGTCAGGAAGGGAATCTTCCTTCCCAGGGCCTTCTCCGGAATCTCCTCCAGCGGACGTATATCCAGCACTGTATCCCAGTCATCCCTCACCATCCTGTCCGGATCAAACTTCTGCTCGGACATGGCAAAGGCCCAGGCAAGCATGCCGGAGTTAAAACATCCTCCTCTCCTTGGCATATCCACAAAGGCGCTTCCCGCACACACATTGCTCAGCATCGCCTTTAAATGCGGATTCCCGCTGGCTGCTGCCGCCCATTGCACATAGCCAAGATAAGAACCGCCGGTCATAGCCACCTGCCCGTCACTCCACGCCTGCTTCGCAATCCAGTTTAACGTATCGTCCCCATCTTCCACTTCATAATAATTGGGCTGCCATTTACCGGTACTCTCCTCGCGCCCTCTCGTATCCTGCACCACCAGGGCATAGCCCCTCTGCACGAAACGATAATAGATTTCCACGCCTTTTTTCTTTCCGTAAGGCGTTCTCACAAGCACGGTGGGAACCTTTTGCCCGGCCTTTTCGCCCTCCTTTCCCGGCAGATATACGTCTGTAGCCAGTTTTTCACCATCTCTTGTATCTACAAAAAATGTCCCGACAAAGCTTACGTTTGCCGGCTCTTCCGGATACATTTCCCTCCATTTGGAAAGCACGGTTTTCTCCTCACAGCCTTCCCGCACAAGCACAGCCGTATAATCTCTTGCGCTCATCAAAAGTGCATAGATTTTACTGTCCTCATAGAATAAATCCTTTGCCGCCTTGCAGTTTCTCTGAATATAGGCTTCCATCCTGCGCTTCGTAAATTCCTCGCCTGAGGCAGTCACCCCATGCTCCGCCCCTTTTTCAATCATTTCTTCATATTCCTTTAAATGACAGAAAAATTCCCGCAGGCTTCTTTTACAAAGATGCTCAAAATACTCGTCCGCCTCCTCGTCAAGCGGCTCCTTGGATAGCCAATCTCCCGACATGGCATCCCGCCTGGAAATAAAAACTCCCTGTTCTTCTTCATAAAATCTTCCATATAAAATACCGGATAAGTAAAAATTCCACTGCATGCTTTCTCCTCCTGCTATGCGCCGATCATCGCGCGGACAATATAGGATAGTTAAAATGAAATATCGAGTCCCAGTCCCGGCTTCTCCAGAAGTTTAAACATATCGCCGCTTCGTTCAAAACCTCCCGGCATTCCCGTATCTGCATCCTTGTAGTACATAAAACTATCGCATATTCATCTTTGACTGCTAATTTTTCTTGTTTTCTATACTCCTCCGGCAACTGTTTTTCAAAATCAGTTTGATTTAAAAGAAATTTCTCGTAAGATTTTATTGATATATTATGTACCAACACTTCTTTTGTCCAACTTATTTCTGCCACCACCGGTGGCAGAATTTCATCTGCCTTTCCCAACTAGTAAATCATTATAACCCAACGACAATGTATTATTAATTTTCATATTTTAATAGTTTTTAATTCAATCCAGAACCTAACCTAAAACCATATTTACCTACACCAACAATCCTATTAATATCATCAAACTATTAAATCCAATATAACATGCTAAACTATTTCATACAATGCATAATAAACACTTTATTCGACACCATACCTCACAAAATAAAGTGCTTATTATCCCAAAAGTTCCCTCATTTCTACCCCGACAGACTCTCCTCAACACACAACGCCCCATAACCCTCTTATGTCAAGTTAATGTCACAAACTTTTTTCAATTTTTTTGAGGGAAAATCCCTGGAAGCCGCATAACTTCGTTGGGGTATGATAAGTTAATGTCAAGTTGGAGAGAAATTGATAGTAAATTAATGTCAAATTGCTTTAGGAAAAATTTCAATGCAATTTCTTAAACCTCCCCCATAACCTAAAAAAATTTAACTCTTACCAAATTATGTTGCACATCTTCCCTTCCATGTAATTCGTATATTTTATCCTTTCAAATATATCCTTATAAACTTAAATAATTCTCCTATAACTCATCGTTAATCGAATAATAGAATTCCAGATAATTTTTTTGCTATTCTTTACCCATGCTTGTTTCCATTTCAGCGCATACCATTCTAACAACGTAATTAGTATCATGTTTACATTTTGAAATAATATAATCTTTGGTTTCATCAGAAAGCCCACGCACTTCATGAAGATGCCGCATAATCAAATTTTTAATGTATACGCTGCCAGAATCTATCATATCCACTAATTGATGATTTACAATGCCTTTATTCTCCGAATTGCGGGACAGTGTGAAAAGAATGCGTGTAGCATTCCACCTTATGTCTAAAAACTCAGACTGAAGCCATTGCAAAACATATTGAAGGATAACGGCTTCTACCCTGATCGGTAGCATAACCGTATCTGCAGTCTCCAAGTATTGAGTAATTAGACGGGTTACTACACTTGTTGTTGCAACATCACCTTGAATATAAGGCATCAATTCAAGAATATCGCTATATGTATCCTTGCCCATAGAGCAATACAAAAACTGCAATCCAATTTTTAAAGAAATACTATTGATGTTAGAAGAAAAGAATAAATGGTCTGCCACTTCAATTTGCTCTTTCTGATTAAATAATTCCTCATATATTCTTTGATTTCGTTTATAATCTTCAGGATATTTTATTGCAATACAGATGAGAAGTGCTATTGCATCAAGTTTTGTTGAAATATCCTCTTTGGAAATAAGAAGAGTGTCTGATACCGCAGATATAAGCATGTCCATAATTTCGGGCTCACACACAAATTCTTTTCCTAACAGAATCGTTCTTACAGTTGCAATCTCACGTATACCATGTCCAAAATAGATGCCATTTTCCCCCTGTGTTTCATTACTATTCTTGATTTGTTCTACATATTCTCTCACAAACACAGGCATGTCCTGTTTTTTATTTTCAGTAGTTTCTAATTTGTAAATTCTATTGTAAAAGTTCGGAAAATATTCTGCCACCTTTTTATCCATATCCTCTGTTAAATCAATATTTTGCTTTCTAAGAACGCATAAAAAGGCAGGTGCATAATTAACTTCTTTCCGTTCCTCTTCGCTATCCAGCAAACGGTTAATATGTTCAACCAAACTTTGTGCAGATTCAATACTCATCTTTCCTAGATCAATGCGATTAGCAATAAACTTAAACATACCTGTATACCAGCGAATATAATGTTTTTCCATGAATTGGCAGCAAATTTCACTAAGCTTATCTTGTGACATACGATAAGCTACACCTGAGAGACACTTAAATATGTCTTGACCGATAGATATAGCAACATCATTATTTTTCAACCATGATTTCATTTCATCGATAATGGATTTTTCTTGGTATTCAAAACATTTATCACTTAGGAAATAGCCTACTGCGCCAAATGCTAACCACTGACTGCTTAACCTTTTATACTTGATTGGATGATTCAGGCAAAAATCCATAATTGACGCTGCTTCGTCAGAAGTTAAATTATTTAAAATCTCAGGGTAAGAATCCTGAATACCCTTAATTTCCTTTTCCTTCCCTGCAAAAATCGCCAGTTTGTACAAGTTCAGTTTAAAATTCCAGTCATCATATTTACAACTTAAATAGAATACAAAATTTCTAATTTTCTCATAAATAAACAAAATATGAGTCAAAGAGCCATTATACATAGATACTATAAAGGAACTTGCGAGCATTTCTCCATGTTGAGCAATGCTACTTCCTAAAGTTACCGAATAAGGTGATTCTATTTTCTTTTTGTACAACCCTTCTATGTATTCTTCATGCAATGATTCATCAATACGATCCAGAATGGGATAATAGAGTTCTTCGCTGCTTTCCGTTAATTCTTTTTGTGCTGGTGTATCGAAAAATTCATTTCTTATCGTGCAGCGAATCCAGTGCTCGTTACGCAAATCTACCAAAATATCTTTTATAACCCATGTCGGCTGATTTGTTTCCTTTGCAAGGTTTAACGCTGTTTCAAAATATTCTACACACTTTTCAGCATCTCCAGAAAAATGTGCCTGTATTGCTTGCCAACGTATCTGAACAATTTGATAATACTCATCATCCTGCTGCGCTTTCAATCTTTCCAGATACATCGCTGTATTGAAGTGTTTAATAGATTTACCCTCAAACAATATTGAAAGGAACTGAAATCCCCAATCGTCAAATTCACTTGTTTTTTCCTCCTCATCCGGAAGTCTACTTGGGGAATATCCAAGCACAAACTTCAGTATATAGTCTCTGCATTTATCCACATTCTTTAATGTTGTTTTAGGAATTGTAGGAAGCTGATACTTTTCCATTCCTGCAACCTCCACACTTTGAATCTCATCAGTTTCATTTGATTTCAAAACGATTCTACCAGTACAATAATAATGATAGACGGCAATAATATCATCAATTAATTCCTGAAAGCCGCATTGGCTTAATTCATCAAAACTATGAACAGTCTTACTTTTAGCAAAATGCGCCCCCATTAGACTTTGTTCCAATGTGGTTTTTTCTTTTTGAGTTTCATCACAAAAATAATACAATGCTTTAATGTTATACTTTTTGACAGTATCAATTTCAGCCTGTACCCCTGGATTAATTCCATCAGCATTATCAATCAAAAAAATGCAAATATCACTATCTTGCAATGCCCACGTATAGTGAACACCTGCCGGCAATGTAGAGGCTCCTTCTTCTTCAAAAGTATATACATCAGCTAATTGTGTGGATTCAATAACTTTTTTTAACTCACTCCGTACTTTATCATACTTCTCAACTCCACAGATAGAACTAATAAATACCTTTATTTTTTGACCTGGAGATATCAACAAAGGAATGGTTCTTTCCTCCGCTTTTGTATACTCCCATGTAATCCCACCAACAGGTGTACTTATTCCTGTTATTCTTACACCCATATCTTTCTCCCATCAGACAATTGTTCAATGTGCCTTTCTTCAATCCGCTGCCTCTTTTCCATCACAATCTTATTTACTTAAATTTATAGACCATTTTCCTTTCTTGGTAGCTCCCTCTCGCACAAGAATCCCTTTGTTTTTTAATTTGTTCATGACATACCTGATTCCATTTTTTGACATTCCCATAAGTTCTGCCATTTTATCCTGTGTAATTTCCGGATTCTTCAATATAAGCTTCACTACTTTTTTCTCTGTATCTGATAAATCTGACAATAATTCATCCTCTATCATTTCTATGCCAGTTTCTGTGCCAGTATTTCTGCTTTCTGTGCCAGTTACTGCAAATCTTTCCATATTTTCTATGCCAGTTTCTTTATTCGAACGATAAAAAATCACCCGAAATGCATCACCCATATCGACAAATTCCGGCTCTCGAACTCCATATTCTCTACAACCTCTAATCATTCTCTGAAGGCCGGTTCCCCATTGTTCAATAATCCCCATACGACTAAATACCTCTGCAATACAAACATTGCGGATTTTTGAACGCCCTGATATAGCCTGTTCCACTGTTAACCCACCATACAGCATGCCCGGAGATGTTATCTCCACTCTGTTATCATAAACCGCAATCTGAACGCAGGAATGATCCAAGTAACACCTATGACATACAGAATTGATAATTGCCTCCCGAATACTTTCCGGCGGCAATTCATATTTGTCTTTTCGAACAATCCCATCGATCGTAGCACCAAGGTTAATATGCTTTAAAACGAACTGATATGCTTCTTTAATCTAGTCATAAATTGGTCCGGCAAATTCCCGCCTGTCTATGAATACCGCTCTGTCTTCCCCCTTAAATAATGCACACTGTATTTTAGCAAACCGAAAAGTATTGTTTGTAAAAAGTACAAAAGCATTTGTGGGCAGATAATTTTGACCGTTTTTCTTCAGAATTCCCCAAATTCCAAATCTCTATATTCATCAGATAAATAATTTTTTCCAAAGATTCTCCTTGCTCAAATAAATACCTGACAAGAGACGCTCGGATATTAGCTGGCGTTAAGGATTTATAATATAGAGCTTTCAAGCTTTGCAAAGCTTTTATGAGTTCCTTTGGCATACGTATCTCTTTTTTTAATTTTAGTTTATCTTTTATACTTCCATCATTATTCCAATCGAAATTTTCTTTTCATTTTAAAAACCGTAATTTTCTCCGTTCCAAGCCAAAAGATAATTTCATCAGGAACATTGCAACATCTCTTTCCTTGTTTTTTCCGGCTTCTAAATATTGTATCGCTTTTTTCAATTTCCCCATATCTATAGAGCAGTATTTTAAGAAACGTTTTAACGCCGATGAATAAGCTGGCCAGCTTTTTTCACTTCCCTATATAATAACAATTTCTATATTCTGCAATGCTATCTTTTACCCCTTCCTCTGTGTAATCTCTGAATAAACGGTTTACAACACTTCTTTCATCTACTTCATCAAACGTTATTTGAATTTTCAATTTATCATTTATTATATATACTTGTTGCTCAACACTCCAATCTATTCTTGAAGCACGATCATATCCTAATTTTTTTTCGAAAAACTTCCTCAAAAATACATTTTCGGAACTCCTCTATGGTGGCACTCTCTTTTTCAGCTTTTAAATATTTTTTGATGCCTCTTCAATTCGTTTCAATCCATCTGCACATTTTCGCATATTTGTCTTCCTCTTTACCATGATTTACTATTAAAATATCATATTTAAGAGAAGATTTGAATACATGAAATAAAATCTAAATTGGTATATTGGAACGTATAAAAGTTCCTATTCTATTAATTTTGAATAATAAGCACTTTATTCGACACTATACATGAAAAATAAAGCGCTTATTATCCCCAAAAATCTCCCTAATTCTACCCCGGCAGACTATTTTCCACACACAACGCCCCATATCCCGCGTATGTCAAGTTAATGTCACAAACTTTTTTCACTTTTTTTGAGTGAAAATCGCTGAAACCCGCATAACTTCGTGGGGCGTATGGTTCGCTAATGCTAAGTTAGGGCAAAATTGACGGTGAATTAGTGTCAAGTTGTTGTGTCTGTCATATCCCCTGATTTCCTGTAAAAATTCTTGCAGGCTGGGAATATTATTACCAACAAAGCCATCCCTCTTTAAATTGCCTCCAACCGTACCCTGAATCTGCCCCGGCAGTTTCTCTTTCCGATGCTGGACTGCCACCTGATCCGGATTGCCCACCCTCATGTATATTACTGCTTTCATTCTGTCTCCTTTCCATTTTCACGGAAGTTCCACACAATTTCAACTCTTTTGTCTCTGAAAACGTATATTTTCTTAATAAATATATCAACCACTTCCTGTGTCAGCACTTCTAAATGGGAATACCGTATGACCTGCTTCATATCTTCCTCTGTCCTGCGGTATTCTTCCTGAAGCTGTTCCAGTTCTTTCCCATGCTTTTCTTCCTCTGCTGATAAGGAAGCGATCTGCTCTTTTATACCGTCCGCCTTCTGTCTGTAGGATATGGCCTGAACCGAACCAAACGCATAGCTTTCATACAGGGCATCCGCCTCTGCCTGGAGCTGCTTTTTCCTGCCCCGGCACTCTGCTATCTTCTTTTCCAGCCTTGCCATACAAGACTTCTGGAAAGAAACAAGACTCTGGTTCTCCTTTGCGGCATCCCCGCGTACCATCAGTTCCCTGTTCAACATAGTCAGCACGGCTTCCTCCAATAAGTCGGCGGAAAAATAGGTACAGCACTCCGTTATCTGCAAAACAGCATGTTTCCGGCACTCAAACCTGCGGTATTTATTCTTCCCCCGTATGGGTTTATACGTCATGGAATAACCGCACCCGCCGCAGAACAGTTTTCCCACAAGGGGGTTTTTCTCCCCTTTTCTGGCAGTGTCTGCTCCTTTACGGAACAGGCACACCTTTTCGTAATCTTCCGCCGAAACAAGCGGCTCATGGTGGTCTGGTATCACTTTCCAATCCTCCGCCGGCACAGCAATACCGCCTTTACTGCCCACATATTTCCGCTTCGACTTCCCATAGGCCATCTCACCTAAGTAAAAGCGGTTATTCAGGACAGCCCGGACAGAAACGTTATCCCATGCCTGCACCCTGCCGCTTTTTTCTGCCCTCTCAGGATGGCGCATCTGTGTTTTGGTCGGTATCCCCTTTTCATTGAGAATCCTTGCGATCTGTGTGCTGCTGTTCCCGTCAAGGGCGAGAGCAAAGATGCTGCGCACAATCTCCGCTTCCTTCTCATTCACCACAACCGCATTTTTTATTTCCGTGCTTTTCTCATACCCAAAGGGAACCTGTCCGAAAACATATTCCCCATTGGCGCATTTATTTTCAACCGAAGTTTTGACCTTTACGGATATATCTTTGCTGTATAAATCATACAAAAGTGTCTGGAAAGCCGTGTCAATCGGGGTAGTGCTTCCTGCATGGTCACGGCTGTCATAATGGTCATTTACCGCAATAAACCGCACCCCCATGAATGGGAATATCTGGTTCATATAGGTTCCAAGCTCGATATAGTCCCTTGAGAAACGGGACATATCCTTGACAAGCACACATCCTATCTTATTGTCCCTGATCTCTTTTAGAAGCCTCTGCATCCCCGGCCTTTCCATGCTTGTGCCGGAATAGCCGTCATCACAAAACTCGGAAATCTCTTTATCCCTCAATTCACCGTTACCGCGTATGTAAGCGTGAAGCATAGCCCTCTGGCTGCTGATACTGTTGCTCTCGTCTTTATCGTCCGCATCTTCCAGGGAAAGCCGCAGATAAATTGCAAGTTTATCCATTTATAAGCACCCCCTCCAGCAGTTCATTTGTATAGGCAAACTCCACTTCTATCCGCTTCCCCGGATAGACATAAATCTTCCGGATCAGGGATTCCACCACTTCCTTTGTCAGTTCCCTGCCGCTTTTTAAACGGAGCAGGGCACGGGCCGCCGCAAGGTATTTCCCTGATACAGCATCCAGGTTCTTCCTGTCTGCTTCCAGTTCCTCCTTCTGCCGGTTTAAGTCATTAAGCCTCCCCTCCTGCCGCATCTTATAAGCAACATACTCGCTCTGGGGGATAATACCCTCCCGGTATTCCACATATTTTGTCCGTTCCTCCTCCTTTGCCGAGACAACCTCCCTTTCTGCTTTCCTGATTTTTGTATCAATCAATGTCCCGGCTGTCCTGAGCTGCTCTTTCACGATCTCCATATACTGTTTTGGTTTTCCTAAATACACGGAAAACTCCATTCTAAGGAGCGGTAACAGAATATCCACCAGTTCCGCCTTTGAAATGCGGTTTGATGCAGGGCAGTTCTCCACCTTTGTCTGCCCACCGTTTAAGCAGAAATACCCGTCCAGCCTTGCCTTCCTGCCGTCCGCATAGGTTTTCACATAACTGTGCCGCGTCATTTTCCTGCCGCACACGCCGCAGTAAAGCACACTGTCAAAAATATTCTCCCCTATCGGGCATCCTTCTGTCGGATGGTCATGGGACTTCGTCCTTTCATGGAGCCTTTCCCTCACTTCTGCCGCTTCCGCAAACAGCGCCGTATCAATGACCGGCTCATGGGTGTTTTCTTTGACTACCCATTCTTCCTCCGTTTTGTGGATGCGGTTCTTTTCGTCCCTCGCCGTAATGGATGATTTACCCTGCACCAGCTTCCCGGTGTATGTTTCACTTTTCACGATACGCTCTACAGCGCCTTTATCCCATCCTTTATATTCTCCCTGTTCCGGGTCAAAAAAAACTTTTCCGGTTTTCTTATACACAGACGGTGGGTTACATTTTTTCCTGTTCAGGTCATCCGCCACCGCCGTATAGCTGCCCGTCTCAATAAACAGGCTGAAAATATGCTTTACAATCCCTGCCGTGTTTTCATCCGGCAAAAGCTTCCGTATCTTCTTATCCCATCCGGCTTTATAGCCGTAGGGCGGCGGCCCTCCCACATAGGAACCTTCCTGCCGCCTCTGCTTTAAATGCTGCTTTGCCTTTACGGAAAAGTCCTTTGCATACATATCGTTGACAAGGTTTTTTATCTCCGTTGCCATCTGCTTTGTATTGCTTCCCCGGTTTCCCGTATCAAGGCCGTCAGCAACCGCAATAAATCGGACGCCAAGAAAGGGAAATATTTTCTCAATATAATTTCCCGCTTCCAGATAGTTCCTGCCAAAACGGGAAAGGTCTTTGACTACCACGCAGTCAATGTCGCCAAGCCGTATGTCCTGCATAAGCCTCTGGAATTCGTCACGGTTGAAATTGCTCCCCGTTTTCCCCAGGTCTATGTAACGGTCTGCAATCTCTATCCGCTCTGTCCCTTTCCGGTTCAGTTCTTCTATATGCTTTTCCGCGATCCTTACCTGTACTTCCACGGATTCGTTCTTTTTTCTGTCCTGGTCTGATGAAAGCCTTGCATAAATGCCCGCTTTATAGCGTACTTTCGTCTCTTTTACCTCCACAGCAGGGGCAAAAGTCCTCTTTGACACTCTGCCCATACTATGCGCTCCTTTCCGCCGTCTGTGCTTTCGCTGCCTGGTCTGTCAGAGCCTTCCGGCCAATCCCTGACATAACCGCAAACGCATCCATAAAATAAAAGTCGATCACAACCTGCCTGTTCTCATAAACATCAATCCGCCTTACAAGGCTGCTCAAAGTATGTCGGTCTATCTCCCTCAGTTCCACACAGTCCTGGAACGTTTTCAGCCGCCCCGCAGAAAGCGCCCCTTTTTTGAACATATCTTTAATGAGCTGCTCCTGTTTCTGCATAGCAGCTTCCAGTTCTTTCCCTTTCTGCGAAAAGCCGCTGTGCAGGCGCTCAAATTCCTCCTTTGTGACAACGCCCTCCCGTAAATCTTCATACAGGCCGGAGCAGAGGGAGTAATATTTATCCTGTTCCTTTTTCAGCCGCCCGATCTCTTTGTCATACCGGGCAACCGCCTCAAAGTTGGTCTCATACTGCACTGCATGGTCAAAAAGCTCCTTTTCTTTCAGGAAGGAATTTGCAAACTTCCGGATGCTCTCACAGACAATCTCCTTCAGCGTACTTTCCTCTATGCTGTGCCTGCTGCACCCTTCCCCACGGTTCTTTGTGGAACAGATATAATAAACTTTTGCCGTGTCTTTATAACGTATCACCCGCCTTACCATCTGCTGTCCACAGTCTCCGCAGAACAGCAGCCCCATAAAAGGGCTGGGTGTCCCCGAATCCGGGCTTCTCCTCCCATCTGCTTTCATCAGGTGTTGTACTACGGCAAAATCATCGGCAGAAATGATTGCCTCATGGGTATTCTCTACTTTCACCCATTCCCCTTCCGGTTTAGCGATATGTTTCTTTACTTTATAGTTTACCTTCTCTGTTTTCCCCTGAACCATATGTCCCAGGTAGACCTCATTGGTCAATATCCGTTTTATTGTTGTGCTTCCCCAGCCGCTGCTGCCCGTACCGGAAAAGCCGCCATTATAGGAAAGCCCCATAGACTTTTTATATTCCTTCGGAGATAGTATCCCAAGACTGTTCAGCTTCTCCGCAATCGCGGACAGCGCCAGCCCCTCGATCTTCCATGCAAAAATCCGCCGCACATTCTCAGCCGCGTATTCATCAATGACAAGCCTGTTTTTATCCGTGTCGCTTTTTCTGTATCCATAAACGGCAAAAGCAGCAATACACTCGCCATTTTTATACTTTACCTCAAGCTGGCTCTTTACCTTTGCGGAAATATCCCGGCAATAGGAATCGTTGATGAAATTCTTTACCGGCAGGACAATAGAGCTTTCCCCCGTATCCGCCGATATGCTGTCAAAGTGGTCGTTAAGCGCAATGAAGCGCACACCAAGAGCCGGGAAAGTCTTTTGTATGTACCTCCCGGATTCAATGTAATCGCGCCCGAAACGGGACAGGTCTTTCACTACCACGCAGTTCACCCTGCCTGCCTCAATGTCGCTGATCATCCTCTTAAATTCTGGCCTGTCGAAATTGCTCCCTGAAAAGCCGTCGTCCACATAGATGTCATAAAGCTCTATGTCCGGCTGCTCCCTTAAGAATGATTTGATGAGTTCCCTCTGATTTCCGATGCTGTTGCTCTCAGACTTATTTAAACTGCCCCTGTCCTCGTCATCCTTTGAAAGACGGAGGTACATGGCCGCATAGAATTGTTTTTCTTTCAACTGTATCACCCCTGACTTTTTATTAGCTAACAAGGATAGCCGTTATCCCGCTCATATCTAAAAGCCAGGGCTTCCACTGAATCAAGTCCTGACTTTAGATTAACATAACTTTTCTGTTCTTTCAAGAACAAACTCCTTTTATTCCGGCTAAATATGTATCTCCGCAAGCCTTCTTAAATATTCCTCCATCTTATCGTCAATGGTCGGCCCTTCCTTCATAAAACGGACTTTCACGATATAGTCCCCGATCCGGTGGACGTATACGTTATTGGTCTGCGCTGCAAAAGAAGCCAGTTTCTGGGGGACGGGCTTTTTCGTGTCTACCACAATATCCCTTAAATCCGTCAGGCTGTTGATATCCACATCCCGTATATCCACAGCCGCCATCTCCTGTAACTTTTCCCTTGTTAATTCCATATCCTGCCCCTTGACCGCCTTTCTATATTCTATTTTCCGTTAAGGTTGTCTTATCACAAAAAACTTTGCCCCTTCCCGTATAAATGGGATGGAACACCTTGCGCCGCAAACCCGCCGTTTTGCCAGGGCACAGCGGAAAAAGGCTTACAGCGTCAGGTCTTACATCCCATAAGAAATCCGGCAGATGCTTTCTGCACACCTGCCGGAAATATAAACAGATAGCCGCCCGGACAGTAAAGGTTATAAAACGCCTCCCATCCGGCATCGGTTTCCAAAAATCACAAAGTTCCTGTCTTGTGCCGTATTGTCAGGCAGCCGGACTGCCCTACTGCTCACCCCCGGCACGGGAATATCCAAGCCGCCTACGGCTCCATAAGCGCCATGATACCAACGGCAGGTGGCGGCAGGTGACTAAGCTGCCCAGGCCATGCCCTCAGTATCCCCCTTTCACCCTGCGGTACGGGAATATGCTGGTTCTCCTTAAACTGGCGGCTCATGGCGGTCCCGGCGCTGCCACACGCCGGTCACAGGCCCTCCGGGTTGCCGCTCGTGCCTTTGAAGTCATCTTGTTTGACGGGGCAGGCCAGGCAGGAATGGGAAAAACAGCTTCCCTCCCTTATCCTCCCCGCGCCCGCAGGCAGTCATCGCGCCCGTGCCTGGGCCGCTTGCTTTACAGCCCCGCACAGCAGGAGAAACTTGAATACTGGTTATGAACAGGGGTTCACCCTGTTATTTTCCAATGTCCGTAAGAGGGAGCAAAACCCCCTCATAATGTAAGGGACTAAAACCGCATCCTGATAGAAAAAAATTTGATTATTTTTCCATCATTTTTCTCAGCTTGTCCAAAAGCCTGTTTTTCCGGTAATGGATAGTATTCTGTGAGACAGCATACAGCCCGGCCACTTCCCGCTCCGTCTTTTCCAGATAGAACAGTTCGTTAAGCAAAGCCAGTTCTTCTGCGGAAAGGCTGTGCAATACAGCCTGCAATTTCTCCATCATTGCGGCCCTGACCACCCTGTCCTCCACGGAATCGCCGGATGCGGTAAACTGCCAGTCCTGCTCCGCGAGCTGTTCATAGGACAGTTCCCGGCTGGGAATGTATTGTATTTCCTGTGTTTCCGGGTTGACTTTTGTATGCCCTTTTTTCAGCTTCCCCATAAAATAACGTTCCTTGTCCTCGGCGCGGTAATATTCCCGGTACACTTCCCTGCTCACCTGCACGGGCTGTCCATTTATGTATAAATAAAAGTCTCTTTCCTGCATGTTTTCCCTCCGAAATTCTGAAAATGAATAGGTTCCAGAATCCCGCAGGGCGGGGAACGGCACCGTGGGAAAGCGACACCACACGGCAAAAAAAGACATAAAAAAAGCCGCGCCCGGAAGATGCCAGGCACGGCGGGATGCTTTTTGTATTTTATTGGTATTTCATAAATATGCAGGGGATTTTTTGTCGATAACAGAAGCGCCGCAATCCCCGTAAGGACTGCGGCGCTTCTATGTAACTGTTTCGTTTCTGTTTCTTTCCCCGGACTCCCCAATATATTCCCCTTACCAACGGGAAATGATATTAGTTTCTAAAGTTTTGGCTGATTTCCCTGCTTATTTGTAGTAAAAGGAATTATAAACGATAATATTGTCAAAAAATTGTCACCACATTGTCAAAAGATGAGCAGATAACGCAAGTTACGACAAAAAAGGCATAACCACAAAGGTTACACCGTTTTTTCAATCTGTATCAGGTATCATCCTGTACGAACCGATAGCCTACGCCGCGTATATTTTCAATCCGGCAGGAGGTACAGCCTGCTTCCTCCAGTTTCCTGCGGATGCGGTTCAGGCAGGAATGGAGCCCGTTGTCCGCATCCCGAAGGTAATCATCACCCCATATGTCACGGTAAAGCTGTTCATTTGTAAATACCCGTCCCGGACTGGATGCAAGCAGACAGAGCAGGTTAAACTCATACCGGGGAAATTCCATTTCCTGTGAATTGATAAAAACTTTGTGATAGTCCACGTTGATAAACAAAGCTCCCCTTGAAATGATGCTGGACGGCTGCTGCCTTGTCTGGTTCAGTTCCGTATAGCGCCGGATCAGTGCAAGGCCGCTGGCAATGGTTTCCTCCAGATAACTGTCTGTCCACTTAATGTATTCATCCGCCCCCGCTTTGACCGCGGCTGTTTTTTCTGTGCTGTCATACTGCCGGTCTACCACTAGGACAGGGGCTTTTGTCAGCCCCCTTATGATCTTCAATGAAGATAGATACTCCTGTCCGTCTGAAAATATAATAACCAGCAGATACTCCGTATTCCCTGACAGTTCACTAGATGCTTCCCCCGCAACTGAAACGATGCGGACAGATATGCCTTTTTTCTGCCATTCTCCCTGAAGGTCAGCCAACTGTGGTCGGTCATGGCATAATATCAATATCCATCTTTCCATAATTGCCTCCTTCTACCTTCTATTGTATTTTTGACAATTTGATTTTTAACATCAACGGTTGCCATTATTTCATTATAATAATTTTTTGATTTTCTGTTATTGTCATTTCCCGACTTACAGATTTTTTCTCTGAAATACAGGTATATTTATTGCAGCAAATAAATATGGGCAAATAAATGTGTCAAAATTATATATTTTTCAAATCTTCCGGATTATTTGAATATACTGCACCTGTGTTAAAAACAGTTCACAATTATCCTTCTTTTGGGGAACCACTAATGGCTTCTGCCTTTTCCAATTCTTTATGAAGATGTATAGCCATAAATATTGTAATGATAGCCGAAAGTACATCCGCAATTGGCTGGGCATAAAGTATTCCATTCATTCCCCAAACTATCGGCAAAAACAAAATCACTGGAACAAAACATATCCCTTGTCTACATGCTCCAAGAACGAAACCGGCGGTTCCTTTTCCAAGCGCAAGAAATAAAGAAGAATACACTGTATAAAATCCAAATAAGAAAAACGATAGACCATTTGCCATAAGAGATTTTTGCCCGGCAGACAGCATCTTGGCATTTCCATTTGCAAACTGTGAAATTATCTGTTCTGGAAATATAATCATCAGCAAGCCTACAACTACACAAAAACAGGTTGACCATAGGATTGATGTTTTGATTGCTTCACGCAGACGGGCAAAATTCTTTGCTCCATAGCTAAAACCAGCAACCGGCTGGAAACCTTTTAAAAAACCAAACACGACAAGCGTTCCCATAGATGTAATCCTTGTTACCGCCCCCATCCCAGCAATAACAGCATCTCCATATCCATTTGCGGCTCTATTGATTAACGCAATCGAAAGACTTGTAAGAAGTTGGAATGTCAGTGTTGGTACACCAATTTTCAAAATTTCTATTAAAATCTGCTTTGAAGGATTGAAATTCCTAATGCTAAATGAAAAGGCGCTCTTTTTACGAAACACATAAGCCGCATATACCAATGTGGAAACCAATTGAGAAATAGCAGTAGCGATTGCAGCACCTACCACTCCCATATCAAGCACATAAATGAAAACTGGATCTAAACCAATATTCAGTACGGCTCCTAATAATAACGCACACATTGTTGTTTTGGCTGCACCCTCACTTGATACAATGTTATTCATTGTCACATTGAATACATTAAAAATACAGGAAATCACATAAATTCTCGCATATGCCACCGCATAAGGCATAATAGTATCTGTTGCTCCAAGAAGAAAAAGAATCGGCTTCAAAAAAATAGCAGCAAAAATGATAATTACTGCACCTATTATCACGCTACTATACAATGCCGTACTTGCCACTTTGTTAGCAGTATCTCTATCCCCACGCCCTAACAATCTTGAAAGATAAGATGCCGCACCATTACCAAACATCAATCCTAATCCAACAACTACCTGCCCCAACGGAAAAACAATAGAAATTGCTCCCATTGGACTTTCTCCCAAACCTCCTACAAAATAAGCATCCACAAGATTATAAAGGGCATTTATTAACATACCTATCATAATCGGGACACCAAGAGCCATAAGAGCTTTAGGTATAGGTGCATTTCCAAGTAGCTCCATTTTGTTGTTACGTTCATTCATTGTAAATACTCCTTTCTTAATTAAAATAAATTATAGTAGTATAAATTATATCACTATACCACAAGAAACAATACTACTATAATTTATACCATTTGTCAACAAAATCTATTGAAGAACTCGCCATTCTTGACAAATGGTATAAAATTTAATACTATAAATTACAGCAACAACATCATCTTAGAAAGAAGGATAACAAAAATATGGCAACAATTGATTTAATCGTGCTGGGAATGTTAAAAAAAGAGCCTATGAGTGCCTATGACATCCAAAAACTGGTAGAATATAGAAATATATCAAAATGGGTAAAAATCAGTACACCTTCAATTTACAAAAAGGCAATACAGTTAGAGGAAAAAGGCTTTATTAAAGCAGATATCGTCAAAGAGGGGAAAATGCCTGAAAAAGCAGTCTATTCCCTAACAGAAACGGGAGAAAAAGAATTTGAGCGGCTTATGTCAGAAATTTCTACTAAACCTATTCATATTTTTTTGGATTTCAATGCTGTAATTGTAAACTTAGATAGTCTACCACCAGACGGTCAAAAATCATGTATTGAAAATATTGAACAAAATATAAATACATTAAAATCATATTTAAACGAAAATCTCCGTATAAAAGAAAATGTACCAGAAATTCCCGAAACAGGTATTGCAGTTTTACAACAACAAATTGTCCTTGTGGAAGCAATTGAAAAATGGATTGCTTCTATTAAAATAAATTTCTGAAAAACTTAGTGATATTAAGATTTCTTGCTGATCAAGAGGCAAAAGTTTCAGATATCAATCCTCTTGCACTCCTTTTATATTATCTAAAGGAAATTAGCAAATCACATCGTGGAAATGTGATAACTTTCTGTCCACTTAATGTATTTATTACCCCCGCTTTGACCGCGGCTGTTTTTTCTGTGCTGTCATACTGCCGGTCTACCACTAGGACAGGGGCTTTTGTCAGCCCCCTTATGATCTTCAATGAAGATAGATACTCCTGTCCGTCTGAAAATATAATAACCAGCAGATACTCCGTATTCCCTGACAGTTCACTAGATGTTTAACAATTTGATTTTTAACATCAACGGTTGCCACTATTTCATTATAATAACTTTTTGATTTTCTGTTATTGTCATTTCCCGACTTACAGGTTTTTTCTCTGAAATACAGGTATGAACTACTTTCACTAACAAGCCTATATCTTTCTGGGACAATCCTGCCCTTATGCAATCTGCTTCTCCAGAATAACCTTTACCGTTCCATCCTCTATCTGGAAGAAAAGCGGCATCCCTGGCTGCGAATCTTCATATGTTCCAATATACTTCTGAAACTCCGCTGCATCCATTGTGGTGTACTCCTCCGGGTAATCGGAACCAGTAAAATCACCATTCCAGTCAATAAAGGTATATATGGTCTGCCCATCCAGCTTCCATGTAACAGTTTCCTCATCCGGATTGTATATATAATAGCCGTCCGGCATGTCCTCTTCCGAAAGTTTCAGCTCCTTTATCCGCTCCGTGTTATCATCCGTAATGAACTCGGCTATGTCTACTGTTATGGTACTATCTGTCATGTCTTTCAGGAACACAGCAATATACTCCCCTCCGTTTTCATCCATATAAGACGGATTTGCTGCCTGGGCATTTTTAGAATCTCTTTTCTTAAGCACAGCCACCGACAGGACTGCCACCACCGCAACCAGGACGATCCCTGTCACCACATAGATACCCATTCTTCTTTTTTCATTTCTGCTCATAACTGTCCTCCTCCACTTTGAAAAGATCACACACTTATCTGTTACATCACGGCATGGAATACCATCCGTATATAAATCCCTTAATCCCTACAGTCCCCGATTTAACAGGGCAAAGCCAATCCCTTCCCCATCTCCTTCATAAAGTTGCTCTATCTTTACCTGCTCCAGTCTAAGAAATGCCAGCGCAAGGCCAAGCCGTGATTTCTGTATCTGCAGTTTATCGCTTTCTTCTCTGCACACTTCCAGCAGTTCACCATATGAAACATCTAACCCAAGGACCAAAATCCCTGTTTGATACGTTGATACCACTACCTGCTCACTATCATTATAATAATTTCCAATCAGTTCACATATTGCAGTGTATAGCGCATGGTATATGTATTTCTTCAGAACCACTTCCTTAACAAAGGCATTATCCCTCGGTAACGGCTTGATCCGGCGCTGGCTATCCCAATGTTTCCCTTCTATATCTTCATACAAGTTCAGGCATACTGTAGCCAGGTTCACTGTTCCTTCCATTGATTCATTTCCCATCCCAAAGTTCTCCTTTACTTCCCATAAGTCCATATTTTCTTAATCTGATCCTTTATTTCTTCAAAAGTCCACACTTTCCTGCTCCTTGCCACGCAGTTCGGATCATTTACCTGAAACCCGCGGTCATCATAGCCATAGATGACAATGAAATGACCGGACACCGTAAAATCACCCTGGCCCATGGCGCATATCAGGATGTTGCCTTTATCCAGCGCCGCTTTTATGGCACGTTCTGTCATTCTGGGTTCTGCGGCTTCGATACCATACATTTCAGGAAAATCCTCCATCAGTCCCCATGCGGTGCCTGTTCCATTTACATAGTAGCCGTTCTCCATGGAATAGGCAGCTATCCTGTCAGGCGTGAGCGTCTCATCCCTTGTCAGGTAATACAAAATCATCGACAGGCAGGTGGGGCCGCATCCTGCAAGCCCGATACAGCTGTCCCCGCCATAAGGCTCATATCCCCATCGTGGGTCCCATTGAAGCAGCAGCGGACATTCCTGCTCCTTTTCCAGTTCTGTCAGACCTCCTGCCGTGTATTCGCTACCATTCGGATAGCCCGCCACAAAATCCGCCATCTCCGGATTATTTGCCAGGGCTGTCAGCATAGCCTCCGGATATTGTGAACTGTTCCTGCAGATCGCCGCAATGCCCGTATTCTCTTTTCCCAATTCCTCCAGTCTTTGGATCGTTTCTTCCAAGGTACGCTGTACCGGCTTTTCCACGTTCATTATAGCAATGCTGCTGACATAATCCGTCTCCTCTTGCGGGCCAGCTTTTACTGAGGTTTCGATTCTGCCATATTGCAGCACTTCAATCCGCTTCAGAGCAGTCCGCATTTCTTCCAGTTCTGCCTTTATGTCTCTGATATGGAACACAAGTACAGCAATAGCGGCTATCGTTGCAAGGAGAAGCAGCCGGTTTCCTGTCTGTCCCTTTTTCCTATATCCCACCCGCCTTTCTTTCATCCTGATATTTCTATCATTACTCCTCATCCTGCTTCTCCCTTAAGTAATTAAATCATGTTTTTTACCCCTACTCTTTTTCTTCGCAACCACCATACAGCTATCCCAACCATAAAAGCTGATAAAGCCACTGCAACTGCCGGGCACCATACCATGGCATGAAATGTCTTTCCGGCAAACCTGTATATTTCATTATGGATATAAAAGTCTTTGCTGCCAGAAAGCCTAAGCGGCATAAAATTAGCAAATACATGATTGACTTCAAAACTTATCATCTTTTCCATGATAAGGAGCAATATCCAATAAAAGCTGACTACTACAATTCCTGCCATAATCCTCTCCATCAGAACTGAAATCAGGATTGTCATGGAAATCACAAAAATAAGCGCTATATAGCCACGGCTACAGTTCCAGACAAACTGCTTTGCATATGTGATATGGAATACAGAAAAAAAGGTATCTTCATTACTCTGTATATACTCACCACCTCCAGAAAATCCAAACGGAATCATTTTCGCAAAAAAATATAAAATGACTGCCACAAAATATAATACGCTCCCCACTCCGAAAGCCGTGGTAATCCTCGCCAGATCGAGCTTCCTTTTCCCATTTTTTGTGGACTGGCAAAGTTCCTTCATCTTAGTCTGTGCATCGTCGGCAAAGAGCGGCATTATGATGATGGATATCATAATCAGGCTAAGAGGTATAAAGCTGCCCATGTCACGGTTCAGAATCTTCCATCCTTCCGCAAAGCCTACCCTTAATCCGGTAAGTTCCTCTGCTCTCTCCATAAACATCTCTTTTTCGGTTTCCGAATAATTAAAATTACTGTTTTCATCCAGCCTCCGTTTTATCGTCCTTAGGCGGTTTTCAAAAAATGAATTGATTTCCCCATCTGATAAGTCCCTTGCCTCCCTGTCCGAATAATTCAGGGATACCAGTTTTTCTATATTCGTTTCATCCACATAAACCGCCTTCTGAGTATTTTTGAGCATCACGATTGCTTCCTCAATACTTCTGTTACCCGCATTTTCTTTCCCATGCTTCAAATTTTCCCATCCACTAGCCACAAACCCATCCCTGTCCCACAATTCATAGCTCTTTACCGCCTGGTAGCTGCTGCTCACCGACAATATAAGGACAATAGCAAAAAAGACAATAAGCAATTCTGTTTTCAGTATTCTCTTGCTTTCTACCTTTACAATAGATCTCACAGTCTTCACCACCTAATTCAAATAATATTTCTTATCCCTTCTCCCCAGCCAAAAAGCGAACATTCCTATATAGATCACTGTCAGAATCAGAACAACGGCCATATATGGCACCAGTATTTTCCCACAGAAGAAAAAATCTTCTACTACTGCGTCACTGCTGAACTGAAGCGGATAAAACAATTTAATCTGGCTGTAAGTGTTGGACAGCCTTGTCAGGACTGCAACTGCCAGTACCGAAGCTACGGAAGTTATCTTCAGGTTCTTGGACAGGCAGGACAATAGCATCGTAAAGTTTGCAAATACCAAAGTGCCAAATAAACCGCCAGCAATCTTAAAGAGCATGCCTGTACCAATATTTATATTAAAAATACAGTTGAACCAATAAGTCTGTGCTGATGCCCCAAAACCTCCAAAAGTAGCAACCGCACCATGCTCTATGAGCAGCACCCCGATAAAAATCATATAGACAGAAGCTGTAAACAGATTTCCTGCTATCCATCTTGCCTGGAAGTCTTTTTTTCTTCCCTTTGCCGCTGATAATGTCAACTCATTGATACCGCTCAGACTGTCTTTTGCATATGTGCAGGCAAGGGCAAAAGCAACCACAATAAAGAATACCGGATACTCCAGGTCATACCAGTTCATAAAATTAGAGATCCCCTGACAGTATGCGATGCGGACGGGGGTATCGATCCCGGCGATTTTCTGATCCAGCACTTCAATCTGGGAATCTGTAAATTTCACCAGGCCCGCATACTGGTTCTCATACATGAGTTGTTCTTTTACTGCTTCCCGGTACTTCTGGTAAAATGCCTCCTCCGAATCCAGAAAGTCATAATCCAGCCCCATCTTGTTATTTCCATTCGACATATAATAGGAATAGTAGGCATAATTTATGAAATAATTTGGATACATATATTTTGTCATTCCTCCAGTGCCTAAAAATCCCCTGTGTTCATCCAGATACTGCTTATCTGCGCTGGCCTCATACTGTTTTTTCAGATCCAGCAGATATTCACCATCCACTATGCCCTCGATTTCCTTTGATGCCTCCTTTAAAGCCCGGTAAGATGCAAGACCGCTTACAACCTCTCCATTTTTATCAATAGCCCTCCACTGCGAATTCATGTTCAGATAGATAAAGGTATGAAGGGTAGAGAGGATGCACATTGCCATGACAGCAACAATGGATACCCGGTTCCAGAGTTTCCTGTATTCAAACTTAACCAACGTCCTCATAGATTTAACCTCCGGTTCCCCTATTCCTTATAGCTGCTTCCATCATGGATCACGCTCCATGCGCCGCCCTTACCGTCACGGACAAGGATCAGGTACTGCCACACACCATCCCCATTACAGTATTCGCAGACAAAAATATTACTGCTGTCATACCCTGCTGCAACACCTTTATCCTCGTCATCATAAATCGCCAGTATTCTCGGATCGATACACATATAAGTCACCATCTTTGTACTTGGTTTGAGTCCGAGTGTATCTGTCACATAAATCCGTGCGGCAGCATAGGCTTCCGTAGTTTCCCGTGTATCAAACCTGCTTGTGTAAAATGATCCGGACATATCAAAGGAATAATTGTCCTCATCCGGTGAACCTCCTTCCACCAGGCCGTTAGCCTCCTGGATCATATCCTCCCGCTCCTGACGGTAATTTTTCAGTTCCTCATCCAGCTGCGCATCTGTCTGTTCATCCACACTACCCTCATCATTCTCCGGGATCGGTGTCTGTACCTGAGATTCCCCCTGTTTCTGTGTATCAGATACATCAGCATCCTCTTTACTTTCCCTTTCATCTTCTATGGCAGATGATTCTATCTGTATCGGCGCATCCGGTTCATTCCCACTTTCCTTTGCACATCCTGCCAGACCTGTGACCATTACAAATACCACCATTGCCGTAAACAATTTCTTATTCTTCATTTCCTGTTCCTCTCTTTCTATCAAGAATTTTCTTCCATGATTCCGCCTGCAAAAACATAGTAATCTTCCAGTGTCGGCTCTGCCCGGCTGCCTTCTGCGTCCGGATATTCCTCCCCAACGAAACGCACCTGCACTTCCCTTCCCATCTGCTTTAAATGGATGACAGAGCGTTCTTTCCTGAGTTTCTGGTATACCTCCTGGCTGACTACTGTTTCCCAGACTTGTCCCTCAACTTTCCGAACCAGTTCATCCACGTTCCCGGTCTCCAGAACCTTCCCTTTCTTTACTACCACAAGCTCCGTGGCGATTGCTTCAATATCCGACACAATATGGGTAGACAGCAGCACGATCTTATCCTTGCCCATATCACTGATAATATTGGAAAAACGAATGCGCTCTTTTGTACTGCGGCGAAATAAAGTACCCATCTACCGCAGCTTTACCGCAGATTAAATTCGCAAAGTGAAAAGAACAGTTACGAAAGTGTGCCGTTTCTTACTGCACGCTTTTTTCGTTACAGAATACAGACAGATGTGCCGATATACTGTCTGGATGACAGACAAAAGAAAGGAGGAAGCCCACCCGCTAAAGTCGGTCTTCCTCCCTGCATGAAGCCAGCCATGCCCTCCTGCCTTGGCAGGACCGCCGGGCTGTACCCTCAAGACCATGATACGGTTAAACGCCCTTGATTGCAAGTTGAAAAATTCAATTCTATCTATCAGAAACCTTTTCCGGCAGTCCCTTAAACACCACCCCCTGTTTCTTCTGGTCTGCCCTTACTGCGGTGCAAAAGGGACCTGCCGCAGAAGGGGCAGCTATGAGCGCAGCCTTGTTACCTTCTCTAATGGAACTGCGGAAGTGATCCGCTTAAAGATCCCCCGCGTTCAGTGCCCCTGCGGAAGATCCCACGCACTCCTGCCGGATCTTATCGTGCCATACCTTTCTTACTCCCTCCCCATGATCCTTATGATCCTTTCCGATTACTTCCACAGACGGCTGACCATCCGCCGCATCTGCGAAAAATATCTGGTAAATGTCCCTCTCATCTACCGCCTGAAAAAACTGTTCCTGCTCCATAAGAAGCAGTGGCTCGGCACCCTGCCTGACAGGGAACTTTGTGCCCCTGATTTCATAGTGGAATTACAGACAGAGTCTTACTCCCGCTTCCGGTATGCCTTCTTACGCCTGACCACATACAGCTTCCTCCAGTCACACAAAAACCCGGCGGATTGTGGAAGACCCCGTTTAAGCCCTGCAAACATTTACCCTGTCTGCCACAACCTGTGAATCGACTCTTTTTACCGCCTCCTTTATCATAAAGAGGACTACAAAAAAGGAGGTCTTCCCATGGAAGAAAAGAAAAACAACCAGAAGCAGGCGGCTGAGAGTGACGCTGCCATACAGACAGCCCAGTTCCGCTTTGCTCTTATTGCCCCTCTCGTGCAGGGGCTTGTTCCCGATGGAAGCGATACGGCTTACTTCATGCGTATCACGAAAGAGCCACTTACTCTGCCTGACGGCAGATGTGTGAAGTACAGCTGGAAGACGCCGCAGAAATGGCTCTACCTCTATAAAAAGGGCGGGTTCGACGCCCTCCTGCCAAAGGCCCGTTCCGACAGGGGCATCCCCCGTGCACTGCCGGATACGGCGATCGAAGAGATCCTGCGCCTGAAAGAAAAATATCCCCGCCTCAATGCCACCCAGATCCATATCCGCCTTGTGCAGGACGGCTTTATCCCTGCCGGTGTCAGCGTCGACGCCGTACAACGTTTTATAAGGAACAACGGCCTGAAATCTTCACGGGAACTGAACCAGAAGGACAGGAAAGCCTTTGAGGAGGATTCCTTTGGCAGGCTCTGGCAGGCGGATACCTGCCACTTCTGTTACATCAACGATGCCGCAGACAATAAGGCCCATAAGGTCTATCTGGTCGTCATCATTGACGACCATTCCCGCCTCATCGTCGGCGCAGGGTTGTCCTACAGCGACAATTCCTACGGTTTCCAAAAAGTGCTCAAGCAGGCAGTCTCCACCTACGGCATCCCTGATAAGCTTTATACCGACAACGGCTCCCCCTACATCGATAAGCAGCTCTCCCTGATCTGCGGCTCCATCGGCACCGTGCTCCTGCACGCACCGGTCAGGGACGGTGCCGCCAAAGCCAAGGTGGAAAGGAACTTCAGGTCCATGCGGGAAAGGTTCCTGTATGGCCTTGACCTTGATAAGATCCATTCCCTGGATGAATTTGAGGCGCTCCTTAAGGATTACATCCGCGCCTACAACACCGGATACCACTCAGGCATCGGCTGTTCCCCCTTTGAGCGCTACCAGGCCTCAAAGGACCATGTGAGACTCCCCCGCTCGCGGGAATGGCTGGAGGAATGTTTCTTGAACCGCGTCACCCGCAAGGTAAGGAAGGATGCCACCGTCCCCATCGACTGCAGAAGCTATGACGTCCCCATGCAGTTCATCTCCCAGAAGGTGGAGATCCGCTACCTGCCAGAAGACATGGGCTCGGCCTTCATCCTTTATGAAGGGGAGCATTTCCCCATCCGGGCCACGGATAAGAATGAAAACTGCCGCACAAAACGGGAGAACAGTCTCCCTGTCGATTATACGAAGATCGGAGGTGGAAACTGATGTTCACGGATTATTACGGCCTTTCCTTCAATCCTTTTGACAAACAATGCCAGAAAGAGAAGGACTGTTTTTACTCCAACGATTTTAAGCAGATGTCCTCCCGCCTCTCCTATGTGCGGGATGTCAGGGGCATCGGCGTCTTTACCGCACAGCCCGGCATGGGCAAGTCCTTCTGCCTGCGCTGCTTTGCAAAAAGCATGAACCAGAACCTTGGCCATATGGAGTATATCTGCCTCTCCACCGTCGGCATAAGAGAGTTCTATTATCTTCTGTGTTCCGTCCTCGGTCTGGAACCATCCGGCTCCAAGCCACAGATGTTCAAGGCCGTGCAGGAACAGGTATACTACCTCTACCATGAGAAAAAACGCCCGCTCTGCCTTGCCATTGATGAATGCCAGTACCTCTCCCCGGCCATCCTTAACGACCTGAAACTGATCATGAACCACGGCTATGACTCCTTAAACTGCTTTTCCCTCATCCTCTGCGGGGAATCCTATTTTAACCGCACCCTTTCTAAGCCCGTAAACGAGGCGCTGCGCCAGCGGGTCGTTGTCCATTATGACTTTGGAGGCCTCTCAGATGAGGAAGTGGCCAGATATGTCTCCCACAAGATACAGATGGCAGGCGGCAGCCTTTCCATCCTGAGCGAGGCGGCTTTATCCGCCGTCCACGGGTATGCACAGGGCAATGCCCGCATGATCGACAACCTGATGACGGATGCCCTGATCATCGGCGAGCAGACAGAAAAACAGGTCATTGACCCGGAGACCATCCTTGCAGCTGTCAATAACCAGCAGCTTTGAAACCACGCATCCAGCCATCTATTCGTTAAATACCTGTTTTATGAAGTGTTTCAAAACTGGGGACAATTCTGAAAAAGGGCAGGAAAAGGCCGCGTACATCTTTGTATGCGGCCGGTTTCTTACCCGTTGTGTATGAAGACGGCACAATTGTGCCGGAACCCCTTTTCTCTGCCGAAAATATTTTTCAGACAATTTCAGCCTCTGTCCTCGGACTATCCCACATGTCCGGTCCGCATACTGCCGGGAGCATGATTGTATACACAATTCAGACAGGAAGGTTTCGATCTGACTGCACAGTTCCGTTGACAGCAGCGTGCGGTCAGCGAAAAGAATGTGCCGTAATGGTATTTATACTGTCGAAAATAAAATGCTTTTTCTGTCTACTATAAAGTGCCGCGTTACACTCTTTCGGATCAAGTCCTGCTGTGGGTTCGTCCAGTATCAGTATCTTCGGTTCATTGATAATCGCCTGTGCAATCCCTATCCTCCGCTTCATGCCGCCCGAAAAAGTTTTCACTTTCTTGTCTGCAACTTCTGACAGGTTCACAAATTCAAGGACCTCCATGATCCTGTCCTTCAGCTTTGCTTCCGGTATGCCTTTCAGGACACCCATATATTCCAGAAAATCTTTTGCTGTAAATCCGGGATAAACATTATAATCCTGTGGCATATACCCAATCAGGCCACGGTATCCTTCATCCATGCCAAAAATATCCTTCCCGCCATACCGGATGTTTCCTTTTGTGGGGAAGTCCACCGTAGCCATCATCCGCATAAGGGTACTTTTTCCCGCACCGTTTTCTCCCAACAGTCCGTAAATCCCTCTTCGGAGTGTAAAGCTGACATCCTGCAATGCTTCTTTTTTCCTGTAAGATTTGCATAGATGCTCCACTTGCAATTCCATATTTGATTCCATCCCATTGCCTCCTGTTTCTGATATATGTCCTGCCCACACAAAAACACCCGTTCAGGACATATACTATCCTAAACAGGTGTTGTGTTATTTTTTCGTTATGGATGTGTTATTATTGTAAAATATTTTAATCTGTCAATATTTCATAGGTAATCACCACATACCTGTCATGTAACAGCTCCCTGTTGGTATACTCTACCACGGCATTATCCCCAAGGACTACATTTTGATAATCAAGCCCCGCATACAGCAGACCGTCTTCCACCACAAGGATCGCCTGTGTTTTTTCTTCATTTATCTCTGCAGCGTCATCCGTTACCTTCAGGCCTGCCATCTCCACAAAACACTCCAGTTTTTCACAGGGCAGTTCCTCCGGAAGATTATCATACAAGGTCACCTCCGCTCTCCATACCCTGCCGGTGACTGCATTAAGATATAAAACTGCATCTGTATAGGAACCTGAAAAATGCACTGTCCAAAAACTGTAATATGGCTCTAACTGAACCTTTGAAGAACCCTTTTGTATACCAACGCCCAGCGCTGCTTTTACAAATTTCAATCCATCATCTGCTCCCTGGGCCTCCCCTTCCCCTATCCCCATTGATATCAGCCATTCCTCCCCTTCCTGTACCGCTTCTTCCATAGAAATCTGCCCTTCTACTGGATCGTGAAGTGTCTCCCCCAGTCTCTTATTCCATCTTTCCATAGCATCCCTCACCTGAACTGCTGTAAGAGAATATCTTTTTCCATCATCCTTTTCATCCGGTTCATCTCCCCACCCCTGCCATGGGCGGACCGGCGATTCTACCACCGCCATTCCACTTTCCGACAAAAGCTGGCCTTCCCTTATATATAGTATAAAGTTCATGGCTGCCATACTGCCAAAGATAAAGGCCAATGCAAGGAACATGGTGAGAAACGTATATTTATATGTTTTCTTCATCTACGCCTCCTTCATACAGCGGGAATCCAATGCTGATCGCGGTACCCATCTTCCCATCGCTTTCTATCTCCATCTCCGCCCTGTGTATCCTCACAATTTTTGATACCAGGGCCATCCCCAGCCCTGCCCCATGCTGTTTCCTGGAACGGGACTTATCCACCATATAAAAAGCCTCTGTTATACGCCCCAGCTCTTTTGGCGGAATCCCTTTTCCATTATCGCTGATCCTAATCTGGTAGATATTTCTTCCCTGAGTTCCGTTAACCCATACATCCCTGCAGTCTGCCTTGACTGCGTTGTCAACAAGGTTTAAGATCATGGTCTTAAACAGGTCATAGTCCACTTCTATCATGCTATCTTCTATTTCCATATGCAGCGCTGCCCCATGCTTCCTGCATACAGGCTCTATGCCCTGCACAAGGTTTTCAAACATTTCCTTTACAGACATCCTTTCCAAAAGAAAATCCTGTTTATCCAGCACAAACAGATCCATCAGCTTTAAGGACAAGGATTCCAGCCTCATACCTTCACTCAGAATATACTCGGCTGCACTCTTTACTTCTTCCTTAGGCAGTTCCCGACGGTACAGCATATCTGCGTAGCCGATCACTGACGTCAGTGGGGTTTTCAGTTCATGGGCAAAGTTTGCTGCAAAGTCTTCCTTCTGTCTTGCCACATCAGATAACTCTGCGACTTTTTCCTCTATCTGCTGGGCCATCTGGTTAAAGTCAGAAGCCAGCTCACTGATCTCATCTTTCCCCTCTATGCCAATCCTTTCGGAATAATTTCCCTTTGCAATCCGCCCTGCTGCTTTTCCCACCTTTTTAATCGAACCTGTCAGTACCTTTGTCAGCAGGAAGATTACAGGGGAACTGATACACAGGATGGCTATATATATCTTTTGGAAATAGGCAATCATACTTTTTTGGGCATCCACCACGGAACTGATGTCTGTCTCTGTGACCAGGGAAACTTTCCTATCTCCCTGCTCTATACAGCCATATACAAAGATATCGCTTTCCTCCCCTTCCCGGAATATCCGGAAAGCTATCTGGTCATCATCCTCACCATTAAAAACAAAAAAATCAGGCTGCATACCTGTATTGGAAAAGATACACACCCCATCATCGCTAAAAAGAGCAACGGGAACAGTAAACCTCCCTGCCATATTGGGCAGGCTACCTGCACCGTTTCCGAGCAGTTCCGGCTCCAGATATAGGATTGACTGTAAGATATACTTGTTCTGCTGGAATTCCTGAAAGGCATATTTTTTCTCCTGCTCTATGGCATTACCATAAGCATAGTTTACCAGCAAAAACCCTGCGGTCTGAAATGCAATCCCAAAGAGCAGTACAAAACAAAGGAAAATCTTATGGAATAATTTCATGAACTTTCCTCCAGCCGGTATCCCACACGGAATACAGTCTTGATCTGTTTCTCCCAGTTCAGCTTCCTCCGAAGCCGCTGGATATGGGAATCCAGTGTACGGGTATCCCCCATGAACACCTCTCCCCATATTTTTTCATACAGTCTGTCACGGTATAGGGCAGCTCCTTTGTTCTGCACCAGCTCCACCAGCAAATCAAATTCCTTGAATGTCAGTTCCACCATTTCCCCTGATTTCGTAACCGTCCTCGATACCATGTCGATCTCCACATCTTCAAAAGACAGCTTTTTATTGATCTTCCCATACCTCCGAAGCAGCGCCTCTACACGGGCGAGCAATTCCCCTATCTGGAATGGTTTTACGATATAGTCATCCGCCCCCAGCTTGAGTCCATGGATACGGTCATTTACTGCACCTTTTGCTGTCATGAAAATCACAGGTGTCCCAAAAGGTTTGATATATTCCAGCAATTCATACCCATCAATCTCCGGCAGCATGATATCCAGCAGAATCAAATCAAAAGCTTCTTTTTCCAGATAATCCGCCCCTGCTTTTCCATCATAAGCACAGGTACAGTGGTATCCTTCCGCCGTCAGGTTTATCTTTATTAAATTTGCAATCGCTTCTTCATCTTCAACAATCAAAACTTTCATCCCAAAACCTCCAATATATTTATTGTAGCAAATAGATGTGTCAAAGTTGCGACTTTTTCCTATCTCCCCTGCATATCCAGTCATCGGCTCTGTATCATAGCAAACAGCACCCATGTATAAGCGACACAGGTGCTGTTATCTGATCAGTATATAATGGTTGGCTTAAATTTATTCAATATTAAATTCCGCTGTAAATACATAATCTGTATAGTCCCCTGTCCCTCTAAAATCTGTAACAGTTTTTACAATACGGTATCTGCCCGGTTCCAGCCTTCCATAAAGCCATTCAAAGTCAATAACCGTTTCATAGGGAAAATCTTTCTGGATCATATATGCAATCGCATTAAAAGCAGCATTGTCAATTACTTCATCCAGTTCCCTCCACTCACCTGTTTCTTCATCCTGCGTTTCCAGACAGAAGTCCTCCCCACACTGTATATCTTTATCTGTAACATTCACAATCCTGACAGTTACACTGGTATCGGAGCATTCCGTTACTTCCATCGTTACCCCATCCAAAGGTGATAACATATCAGCATCTATATCTCTTTCCTTCATTTCTATATTTGCAGTTCGTTCCGTACACAAAACCTCCATGGCATTGACATAGGTACTAAATTCAATAGCAGGTATCTTATCTAAGGAAACATCCTCATGAAACATATGGTCTATGTCTAGAATATAACAGGTATCCCCAATAATCCCTATTGTGTTATTATTATTGCATCCTAATATCAAAGGTGTTTCTTCACTTGTCAAATCCATCATCAAGTTTAATTCATTCGCCAAAAGCGGCGAAGCCTGCATACTGATTTTCTGATTCTCTAATTGTTCGCATACTTGATACCCGCCAACAATAACCCCATTCAGAATAACAGGATAATATATAATTCTGTTATTCTGTGCGGCATCATCAAGAGCGAACATTTCTATCCCCTGTCCCAAATAAATCGCATCGCTTTGCTTCTGTGTCCAGCCATCATCATAATAATCCGGAAAATTTTCCAGTGCATAAGCATCGAAGTGCCCTATATTTGATGAGGATACCGCATATAAAGGTTTATTCCAGTCAGCATCAGATACCCATTGTGGAATTTGATTACCAATTAACTCTCTGTCCTCCGATTCTTTCAGTTCACCCAATGTCAATGAATGTGATTCAGACATATTTTTTGAAGCTCCACACCCCGTTATCAACAAAGTACATACTGTTGCCATAATAAATGCGATTTGTTTTCTCATGTTGTCCCCTTACATTACGTTGTTATTCTAGCCACGAAATAAATCAGATAATCTACACCTTATTGGTGATATGCAGCCATGGCTTCATTTCTTGCCCATAAAATCCCAATATGACTGCCTGTTTATGCTTTCCTATCAAAAGAGGGCTTCTCCTCCAGATAATCTGGCAGTTCTGAAATTTCTTCCCCTACACTGTTCTTAACAGAACGATACTCTGTCCAATAGATAGAATAAAATTCATCCTTTTTGGCAAGTTCTGCTGGTGTCATTTCATAGCTCCATCCATTGCCTGTGTTAGACAGGGCTTTTACACCCTGGCATTCAATAACAGCACCATAACCGCCCGTTGTTAAAATCGGGCAAGTCAACGTGCCGCCGCCTGCCAATGCGAACCTTTTTTCAGCAAGACTGCTTCCCCTGCCATCAGCCGCCTCCAAAAAATCCAATAATGTCAATTCCCCAATCCCTCTACATTTAGGGTTATTATTCTGATTTTTCATAGCATTTTTAGCCTGTTGATACAACATCTTCCTGTCCGGTGCAACATCAGATAAATATTCCGTCCTTAACTGGAGAACCTGTCTGGAAATATATTCTGATTCTGTTTTATTTGTTGACAGAGCTGCCTTTTTTGCCAGTTCCTTGATTTCACTGGTAAACTCCGCCTTCGATTTATTAGATTTCCCTGCTGACGGGATATAAGACCAGTTCGGCTCTCCCTTTCTGCTTGTTGCAATGGTAACATCCTTTATGCCGCTGACAGAGCCACTTACAGATACGCCCATGAAACCTACCCCCTCATAAACAGTCTTTACACTCCTATTATTCCTCACATATTGGAAAGGGCGTACTTCATTCGCACATTTGAAACGCAGTACACCCTCTCTAATACATATTTTATACTTGTAAATCTAATGAGCTTCCTGAAACAGATGACCTTTTCACAAGTTTGTTACCACTTTTGGCAAGCTGACTTTCTATACTTTCTCTTGTAATGCCATCCAATGCGCCGGACGGAATCGGCTTTCCAAACTCCCACTTAGGATCAGCTTCCCGTACCGCCGCATAAAATGTGTTTCTGTATGCCCGTTCATACTGCTCCATAGTATATCCCGCTGCTAATCGGTCATTTTTCTCCGTCTTTCTGTACAGATTGTCATATACATCCCTGCGCTTTGTTGTATCGCCATTGTGAACACCGTTTTCCTGTAAAAACTCTTTTTTCGTCAACTCAAACATTTCGTCTTTGCTGTTTTCCGAAATGGAAATGATACGTTTCTGACGACTTGCATTTTCATCCGTCAATACAAGTCCGGCAAGCCCGTTTCTGGGGTTGATAAAATCTCCGTCCTTATCGTAACATTTCATGGAATTTTTAATGCACTGAATATTTGTGTACATTGCACCATTTCCTGCCTGCATCATTTCTTTTATTGCCGCCTTATATTGCTTGCTGTTCGTATCAATGCCCGCCGCCTTTAACTGTGACTGTATAGAACTGCTGTTTAACTGCGACAACTGAAAGCTACCTATAATACTTGTACCTTTTGTGCCTTTTGTTCCAAACATACTTTCAAATAAAAAACTGTAATCTGTAATTTTTGACATAACTTTGTCCTCCTTGATCCTGTTCTTAAAATCCGTTTTCACTTCTACGCATATACTGCACTATTACTTTTATTATCGGAAATCTGTATTAAAATCCTATACATTTATCCCGAGATACAGATTTTTTCCCCGAAGTACAGATTTTTTATGTTTTTTCTCCAAATCTGCTCTATATTATCCTAAAGTACCCTTATGGTTTGCGCCATCCCGCCTACCGGTTCAGGATCACATCACTGTAAAATTTCCCGCCATCATTTTTATAGAGGACGCTGCCCCCGT
>CAMNSD010000037.1 GCA_946554445.1 uncultured Lachnospiraceae bacterium
GTGCTTTCCTATTTCTTCTATTCTTTTTTCCTACAAAAACTTTACCCTAGCCTCCCTTCATAACATTCTCTTCCAGTAAAACGAACAGAATATACAAATGGCGCCGCATGATACTTCACTTCAAAATATGCCGCAACCGTTCCATCTTTTTTTAATACCTTGCAATCCGGATAACTCCTGTTTTCAAGATCCCCCCTGCAGACGACCGTTCCCAGTTTATCCTGTAAGAACTGCATCAGCTCCTCTTCCATCTGCTGTCCTAAGATCACATCGTACTTAGGAATACTTTCATTTCTCTTGGGCACAAAATACTTTCCACACTTACAGCACATCTGCTTCATTCCATCAATGCTTTCCTTCGCCCCTGCTACTGTTGCCAGATTATCATAAGAATTATTGGTATATAACAAATCATAACACTGCTCATTAAATTCATTCCAGCAAAATTGATTCTCAAAAATAGGAACATTCCCAAAAAACTCATCAAATCTAGGTTTTGATGCCTGCAGTAATTCTTCATACAGCATTGCTATGTACCTCCTTTGTTTGGGCTAAACGTCACAACGATTCCAAATTGGAAACCGCTTTATCCTGCGCTTTTTGGAACCGGCGCGTCTTTTCCGCATCATCATACTTTTCCTCAAAAACACTCGCCGGAATCCTACCCTCCGTTTCCAGTCTCCTCCTGCATTCTTCTTCATACCTTTCATCCAGCTCAAATCCAATACCATTTCGTCCCATAATCTTTGCCGCCACAAGCGACGTTCCGCTTCCTGCAAAGGGATCCAATACTGTATCCCCAGGGTTTGTGGCCATTTTGATTATCCTTACAATCATTGGCAGGGGATATACTGTCGGATGCGTCAGGTTCAGTTTCTTCTTGGTCATATTATTTACCCTGTCAAAATACCACACGTCAGTCGGGTTTCTTCCCCCGTTCTCATCCAGTCTTTTATCCCCCTTCGTTATATACGGAATCCTCACATCATCCAGATGAAAAATATAATTATCTATATCTTTAACGCCCCAAAGTATATTTTCATATCTGCCGGAAAGTCTGTTCGTACAATTCTGCATATTATTAAAAGTCCAGGTTATCATGTTTCTCAAATACAATCCATTTTCCTTGAAGATCTGATACCCTATGAACGGCAATGGCATTATCTCCTTGGAATCACCGAGCGGAACCGGTGATAAATTCAGGAAAAAAGCGCCATCCGGAGTCAACACCCGGCAGATTTCCCTCGTAACATCATTGATAAGTTCCTGCCAGTCATTTAACGCAATTTTATCTTTGTACTTTCCATAGGGTTTTCCTATATTATACGGCGGGGATGTGACCGCTAATCTTACAGTGCCGTCCGGGACAGTTTTCAGAAGTTCCCTGCAGTCTCCTGTCCTGTAATCAAATATCATGTTGTCCCTCCACTCTATCCAAACGTTCTTGCGCCATATCGCAGTATTCCTTTACAATCTCATATCCGAGATAATGCCTCCCAAGCTTCTTGGCCACCACCGCCGTTGTCCCACTTCCCATAAAGGGATCCATAATGATATCTCCCGGATTGCTTCCTGCAAGAATAATCCTTTCAATTAATTGTTCCGGATACTGCGAAGGATGCGCTGTCCTCTCTTCAAAATTCCCGGACACCATCGAGATTCTCCAAACATCCGTGGGATTCTTCATCTGGCTCTTATATCGATCCGGCCGATAGTTCAAGGCAGGAATCTTTACATCGTCCAAGTTAAAGATATACTTATTTTTATCCTTTACAAACCAAAATATAAATTCATATCGAGGCGCGAATCTGCTGTTGGTCGCGCCGCCCCAATCAAAATTCCAAATGATTATATTTTTCAAATACATATCCTGAAAAAAATCTTGTATCCAAAACGGAGGGACAATTACCCCGTCTATTAATCTGTTTTTGATATTCACCCAAATGGAACCGTCGTCTTTGACGACACGCTTACATTCTGTAAAAACACGTTCCAGCATACTTCTGTATGTGTTTTCGTCCATTTTATCACGATATTTGACACCTTTGCTCTCCACCACTTTTCCTTTGGAAGTTTTGTTTCCATACTGTATGTCAATATTATAGGGCGGCGAGGTCACTACCAAACTAATACTTTTATCTGCAATCTGCGTCATATTTTCACTGGAACACATATAAATCTTATCAACATCCATAATTTCACCTTTTCCAATATGCAGTCACCAATTCATATCAAAATACTAACATATTGACTGTCCAATATCTAGGACTTCATGTAGTATTCCACAAAGACGATTTAGGATTTCTTTGACATCAGCGCGACCGTCTCCACGTGCCCTGTCCAAGAGAACTGGTCCACCGCCGTGCACCTTCTCACCACATACCCGCTTTCCAAGAACACTTCCAGATCCCTAGCCAGACTGGTAGGCTTACAAGAAATATACAGAATATTCTCCACCCCATAGCCGATGATCTTCAAAAGCGCCTTCGGGTGCACCCCATCCCTGGGCGGATCCAGCACGATCATATCCGGCCGCTCCTCTATCGTATCCAATACCTTCAACACATCTCCCGCAATAAATTCACAGTTATGTAAACCATTTAACGCAGCATTTTCCCTAGCCGCAGCCACCGCTTCCTCCACAATCTCCACACCGATCACTTTCCTCACCACCGGCGAAAGCATCTGGGCTATGGTGCCAGTACCGCTATAGAGATCATAGACAATCTGCCCCTCTTTTGTCTGCAAAGATTCCATAATATACTCCCTGGCCGTATTGTACAGAAGTTCCGCACTCAGACTGTTGGTCTGGAAAAAAGAAAAGAGGGAAATCTTAAACTGTAATCCCAGCAGTTCCTCATAAAAATAGTCCCGGCCGTATAAAATCTGCGTCTCGTCACTCTGTACCACATCCGCCTGGGAATCATTCACTACATGCATAATCCCCACAATCTCTCCCTGTAAGGGAAGCTGCAGCAACTGGTCCCGCCAGGCCGCCAACATTTCCCTCTCCGCCAGGCCAGCCGTCTGCGTAGTCGTTACCAGCGCCAGTAAAATTTCCCCGGTACGCGCGGCTTTTCGCACCAGAAGGTGCCGCAGATAACCTTCATGCCGCAATCTGTGGTAAAAGCTGATTGGCTGACCAGCTTCTCTCTCCTTCTGGAAAAAATCCAGGGTACAGACCAGAATCCGGCGATAATCCTCATCCACAATCCGACAGCCTGTCGCTGACACAATATCGTAAAAACTCCCTCGCTTATGCATTCCCAAGGCCAGCGGGCCGTCCTTAACCTCATCCCCAAAGGTAAACTCCATCTTATTCCGATACCCAAAAACTGCTGGATTCGCCTTGACACTTTCATAATGCCAGTCCTCTTCCTGTCTGGAAAGTACCGGCGTAAGCAGGCGCTTTACCTGGTCTTCCTTAATCCTCAGCGTCTCTTCATAAGGCAGCGACAGGTAGATGCAGCTGCCGCACTTTCCAAAATGCGGACAGGGACTTTCTTGTTCTAAAGGCGACGGCGCAAGTACTTCCAGCAGACGCCCCTCAGCCTTTCCCTTTCTCGCCTTATGGACGGCGGCGCGCACTTTCTGTCCTGGTATGGCGTTTTTGACGACGCAGACGCCCTCCTCACAGGCCACAATCCCTTTGTTGGGAAAATCCATTCTCGTTACTACCCCTTCAATTATCTGTCCCTTTTTCATATCTACACTCCATGGATTTACTTGTAAAATTCAGCGACGCAGTATGCTTTCATACTGGATTCAGGCACAACCTAAAAAGGCGGGAGATGCCGCACATCCCCCACCTGTTCTTAAGCGACCGGATTATTCCCCAGATTCTTCCTCTTCTTCATCCTCGAAGAAATCATCATCAAAATCGTCGTCGAAATCGTCCTCAAAATCTTCCAGATAGTCCGGCGTCAGATAACGATAAACCGCATATGCAATAGCAGCAACCGCGACAATCGCCCCGATTACGGCGAATACCCACAGAAGTTTATTACACTTCTTCTCCTCCTCTTTCTTCCTGCCCAAAAGTTCGTTCACACGTGCATTGTCCAGAATTTCATCCAATTTATTTAAAACCTCTGCTTTTCTCATGATATACCCTCTCTTTCCTGTCATTCTGTTATCAGATTCTCAGAACTTTATGAATTTAATATACCACTTCTTCTCGTTTTTTACTATATGTTACCAATAAATTTTTTATGAAAAATAAAAAAATCATACTTTTTGCAATTTCGCAAACCCGGCGTACATGATCTTTTGCCCCATCTCATCAAAAACTACCGTCACCTGGCTGTCCCTCGGCCCGGGCTCAATCCGCAGGACTGTGCCCTCGCCGTAACGCAGGTGGCGCACTCTGTCACCCACTTCATAGCCAAGCCTGACGCCTCCCGTTGCCGGTTCTATCTCCACCGAACCTACACCCTGGTTCATTTTCGTGATGTAAGGCTGGTTTTCAAGGGCTGTCCGCTTGGGGCGCACCACAGCCTTGGGTTTTGCCGCAATTCCTTTAACCGCAGTGCCTTTCGCCGCAGCACCTTTTCCTGACGCTGACGCAACCGACTTCTCCGCTGCCTCTGTCTCTTTCCATACCCGGCCTGCTGCGGGTTTCCCAGCCTCCACTCTCCGGAAATAATTTCCCTCACTCTCAAAGGGCTTCGCCCGAAACCGGTTTCTCTCCTCCGAATCTTCCTCATAAACCTCATATTCTTTTCGCTTCGGTGCGGGCAGTGTATTATCCATTAGGAGAGGCGGTATCTCTTTCACAAAACGGCTCACCGGATTATACTGCGTCTCTCCTCGAATCATGCGCTGTCTGGCACAGGTCAGTGTCAGGTCGTCCTTAGCCCTGGTGATGCCCACATAGGCAAGGCGTCTCTCCTCCTCGATTTCCAGGGGATCGTCTGCTGTGATGGTCATATAGCTTGGAAAGATGCCGTCCTCCATGCCTGCCAGGTAAATATGGGGAAATTCCAGTCCCTTAGCGCTATGCAAGGTCATCAGCAGTACCCTGTCGCTGCCTTCCTCCACCCGGTCCACATCCGCCACCAACGCCACCTCTTCCAGAAATTCGCTTAGGAGCGGTTCGTCATGTGTCTCTTCATAAGACACCACTTTATTGAGCAGTTCTTCGATATTTTCGATGCGGTCAGCCGCATCCTCCTCATCGGACTCTTCCAGTTCTTTCATATAACCTGTGGTTTCCAGGATATCCTTAACCAATTCTTCCAACCCATAGAACTCCAGCTTGCTCCTGAAACTCTGTATCATGGTTACAAAAGGTTTTAATTTGACCGCGCTTCGGCCGATGGTCATAATCTGGTCCGCCTCCCGCAGGGCGTCATAAAAGCTGATATTCCTCTCGTCCGCATATTCCTGCACCCGCACGATTGTGGTGGCGCCAATCCCGCGCCTGGGCACATTGATGATCCGCTTGACCGCCACATCATCCCGGCCGTTATCAATCGTTTTTAAATAGGCCAGGATATCCTTGATCTCCCGTCTCGCATAGAAATTGGTCCCGCCGATCACATCATAGGGAATCCCCTCCATGATAAACCGTTCTTCTAAAAGACGGGCCTGGGCATTGGTGCGGTAAAGAACAGCGCAGTCTCCGTAAGAAGCCTCTTGCTTTCTCGCCTTCTTCGCTACATCCCCGGCGATAAATTCCGCCTCCTCGTAGGCTGTGTCAAACTGTCGAAAATGAATCCGGTTCCCTTCCGTCTTTTCCGTCCAGAGGGCTTTATCCTTTCGCCCGGTATTATGACTGATCACGGCATTGGCCGCATCCAGGACAATCTGGGTGGAACGGTAGTTCTGTTCCAGCTTGATGACGCAGGCCTCCGGATATATCTTCTCAAAATCCAGGATATTGCGGATATTCGCACCCCGGAACTTATAAATAGACTGGTCATCGTCACCCACCACACACAGATTGCGGTATTTGTCCGCCAAAAGCCTGATCAATTCAAACTGAGCGGTGTTGGTATCCTGGTACTCATCCACCATGATATAGCGGAACCGTTCCTGATAATTGGCAAGCACCTGGGCATCCGCCTTAAACAGTTCCACCGTCTTCATGATCAGGTCGTCAAAATCCAGGGCATTATTCTTTTTCAGCGTCTCCTGATAAGCCCGATAAGCTTTGGCAATCTTACCGCCATTATAATCATATCCATTCTGCATCTCATACTGTATGGGATCGATCAATTCATCCTTCGCCGAAGAAATGGCGCTCAGGATGGTACGCTCTTTCAGCATCTTGGTATCAATCTGCAGTTTCTTACAGACTTCCTTCATGATCCCCTTCTGGTCGTCCGTATCGTAGATTGTGAAATTATTATCATACCCCAATCTGTCAATATATCTGCGCAGAATCCTCACACAGGTGGAATGAAAGGTGGATACCCAGATCTGCTCCGCCCCGAAGCCCACGATTCTGTCAACTCTTTCGCGCATCTCCCCAGCCGCCTTGTTGGTGAAGGTAATGGCCAGAATATGATAGGGCGCCACGCCCTCTCTGTCGATCAGGTATGCCACCCTATGAGTCAGCACTCTTGTCTTGCCGGAACCGGCCCCCGCTAAAATCAGGACCGGTCCCTGTGTCTGCATGACAGCCTGCTTCTGTCTTTCATTCAATGTATCGTATATACTCATGCTCTTACTATTCCTCAATATAACTGGTTGCCACAATTTCCACAGAACTTGGAACCTGTTGTGGGTGTGCCGCAGTTCGGACAGAATTTCGGTCCTGCTCCCGTGCCTGCTGCCGCCTGTTGTGTCTGACCGTTGCCTGCATTACCACCTAAATTCATTTGGTTGACCATCTGCTGTCCCATGGCCATTCCCATCTGTAAGCCGACCATATCTGCCGCCATATGACTGCCACCGCCGCCCTTGCCCATGGAGTCTGCCGCCGCCATCTGGGTATATCTGCCCACATCACCCACCATGGACTGAGCCGCTGCCTTCTCCTGCATTTTCTTGATTTCTTCCGGATAAGAAAAACTCTCGATCACAAAGTCCGTGATGCCGATGCCGATCTTGCGCATGTCCATATCCAGATCGCTCTCTATGCCCTTGGCAATATTTCTGGCATCCGCCTGCAGATTGAACATATCCCGGCCTTCCCTGCTGATCCATCCCATGAGCAGCTGGTCAAGGCTCGCAATAATACGTTCCTTCACGTCCTCCACCGTATAGGTCTGTCGGATACCTGCCAGCTTTTCGATCACGACGTCATGCTCCACAATCTTACAATTGAAAGTACCGAACGCCCGTATGGGCATGCCACCCGGAAGTCCCGGTGCCTGCAGGTTGATGGCATTCTTGGTGCCCCATTTTACCAGAAGTTCCTTGGTATTGATAAAGAGCACTTCCGCCCGAAGGGGCGTGCTGAAGCCAAACTTGAAACTCTTAAGGGTTGTCAGGAAAGGTATAATATCCGACTCGATATCATAATCCCCATCTTCCTCAAAGATACCTTCCACGCGCCCATTGTACAAGAATATTGCGTCCTGTCCAGGACGGATGATCAGCCGGGAACCCTTCTTGATCTCCTGACTCTGAAACTTATAGAATAAAACGCCTTCCCTGGTCTCATTCCACTCTATCACACTGGAAAACTGATTCTTAAAAAATCCCATCTTTTCCTCCACTCCAAAACTTTTATTCTATACTTACCACCTAACTATGCTTACATGCCCATTTCAGCCTTCAATGCCGCCAATTCATCATCCACAGCGGAGGATGTCCCTGTGCTGTCATACTTAGCCGCCAGATCGTCAATATCCTCATCAGCGCTGGAACTGTTCAGTTCTCCCACCGCATCCGCCTCATCCAGCATCCGGTTGACCTTCTCCTCCATCCTCTCAAAGGCCGCTGCATTATTGCCGGCGCTCTCCATACCGGATCCCATCTCGTTGATCTTCTTCTGGGTTTCCGCCACTTTCACTTTGGCCTTCAACATATCGCGCTTGCTTTTCATGGCCTGGATATCGCCTTCCAGCTTATCATGCATCTGTTTCATCTTTTCAGAATTAGCCTGTGCCAATTCATAATTCTTGGCAAGAACCTCCTGCTTCTGTGTCAGTTCACTCTTTTTTTCCAGGAAACGACGGGCATCATTGTCATTGCCTGCCGCCACTGCCTTCTTGGCATACTCGCCCATCTTAGCGATCTCTTCCTGACACTCGTCAAGCTTTCTTCTGGCCGACTTTTCCTCCGCCATAATGGAAGCCGTCTCTGCTTTCACCTTGGCAAAATCAGATTCCAAATTCCGCAGATACTGATCGATCATCTTCTCCGGATCTTCCGCCTTATCCAGAAGCGAATTTACATTCGCCGCCATAATGTCCTTAAATCTTGTCATGATTCCCATACCTAACCCTCCATTGATTATTGATTATTTATTGTTTACTCCCACAGACAATCTGTGTAAGATGACTGCCAATCATAAATTACCCATTTTGGCCCTGATTCAGTAGTTTCGCCTGATCGCTCAAATCCTCCACCAGCCGTTCCACTTCCGCCACAATCTTCGTATTTCTCTCGCTCACAGAATACGTCTCCTGTGAATGCGCGGATACTTCCTGCATGATTGCCGAAATCGTCTGTATACTCTCCACGATAACGCCGTTGGCCGCCGCAAGCTGCTCCATCGCCTGATCCAAGCGCCTGTTCTGCTCATCCACTTGATTCGTACTGTCTGCAATCTTTTCAAAGCTATCAGCTGCCGCCGTAGCGGATTCGCTCTGCTTTTCATTGCTGGCCAGCAATTGCTCCACGGCGTTCATGGCTATGCCCAGCTTCTCCGAAACGCTGTGGATCACATCTGTGATATTGACCGTAGCGCTCTGCGTCTGGTTCGCAAGATTGGAAATCTCCGACGCCACCACCGCAAACCCTCTGCCGGCCTCTCCCGCACGGGCCGCCTCAATGCTCGCGTTCAAAGAAAGCAGGCTGGTCTGGCTGGCCACATTGGTAATCAAGTCAATGATGGACTGCATGTTGGAAGTATACTCTTCCAACGCCTTCATATCTTCCACCACTTCCCTGCCGGCTTTCTCGGAAACCTCCATCTGTTTTGTCAGCGTATCTATATTTTCCTGACCAAGACGTACATTCCCTTTGGCCTCCTCCATGCTGTTGGAAATGGAATCCATCACATCATTCATCTGCCCGATATGATTCTGAATCTCTTCCGTCTTGCCCAGCTGGTTCTGCACGGATTCCGCCGCGTCATTGGTTCCCGCCGAAACCTCCTGCATGGCATTTCTAGTCTCGGATACCGCACTGCCGAGTTCCTTCATCTGCTCTACCACATCGATAATGCCCGTCGACATTTTCCTCGAAACATTTATCACCCTCTCCAGCAATCCCGACACATTATCTTTTTCATTATTTAACTCTCCAAGCTTTGCCTGGTTAATCTGATCCAGCGTCTTCGTAGACAGACAGATAAAGATGCCTATGAGCAAAAGCAGAAAAAGACGTATCTCATAAGTAGCGGAATCCGCCATATCTATATTTCCCTGTATTCCCTGCCAAACTAAAAAAATCACATTGACAAGGAACCCGACGCCAGACACACTCACACATAATTTCAGATCGGAATAAAGAATCAGCACCGTATAAATCGGGATGATAAATGTGAACGCAATCATGTTGACGGTCGTAAATACCACAAAAATATAAAATACCGTATATGTAATACCGATGGCATATTTCAGTCTCACATCTTCCGGATTTCTCTTATACATCACAAACTCAAAGATTACCGGTCCTGCCGCCAAAAGCAAAAAAATCAGATAATATCCTACCGTCCTGTCGCCTTTTACCACCTCAAGAAAATAAGATAATGCGAGAACAACCGCCAGCACCGTATGACAGGCCAGCGCCACTCTGTTCATGGCTCTTCCTCCACTAAACACGCGTTCCTTGTCCATTCTGTCTTCCTCCTGCTTATCGTACTATTTATTCACCGTTAGTAGATGCCCTCAAAACGACAGACCCGTATTTTATACCACCCATAAAATGACCTTTCTATAGTATACCATACCCCTTTACCATAGGACAAGAGATTTATCAGTGTCGCACCCCGTTCCCAGCCTGACAGAGAGCATCATACAGATTACATCACGGCCGCCACAATGCCGGCAATAATGATTGCCGCACAGACCAGTTTGTGCGTGGTATTTTTTTCATGGAAAAGGAACCGTCCCGCCAGGATCGTCACCACACAACCGGCCTGTTTTAAAAGCGTCATCACCGTAATCCTGCTGCCCTCCATGCCGTTCGCCATAAATAAGGCCCTGTCTGCAATGACGATAAGCAGACTTAAGAGCCATACCCACTTATTGCGCACCGCACTGCCCCAGTTCATCGGTATTCTCCGCAACAGGATATATAACAGATAAAACGAAGTCAGAAAAAGCAGATACCAGAACTGTAACTGTGAACTGCTGATATCCCGCATCAGTATCTTGTCTAAGAGCCCTGAGATTGCATTTAACATGCAGGAAGCAAAAGCCATCACCACATACCGGACTTCCACTGTCCCGCCGGAAACTACCGCAGCGCCCTGCCGGTTTCCGGGATGATATTTTAAAAGCAAAAGCCCCACTGACACCAACACAAGCCCTATGACCTGAAACGGTCCGAGTACTTCCTGCATCACCGCCACTCCCAAAAGCGTGGCAAAGAGCACCCTCGAAAGATCCAGCACGCCGTAAAGGCTGATCGGCATCTTCTTAATGGCCTTAAAGCTGAACATCCAGGCTAGGAAAATGACAAAAGACTTCATGGCTATGTAAAAATAAAAATGTGGTTCGACTCCCATCGCGTTCTTAGCATCCGGTAAAACTATCAGGAAAGAAAGCAAAGTGTACATAAACAATACCTCTATGGTAGAGTTTTTCTCCAGTGCTTTCTTCTTGACGATTTCACGAACGCCCTTTAAGATACCGTATAATAGAACCAGTGCAATCCACAGCATTTCCATGCCAGTCCGCCTCCTCATTGCAGCCGTCGCAAAACGGACACACAAGCATGTCCGCTCCACCCGCCTCACTTACATAAGCAATTCTCTGTAATCTGGTACGAATCGTACCGAACGTACCGTCGGAACCGATAAGACAAAATAAGGAAAACCATTGATCTCACTGGTTTTCCTCATCTAATCAGAAGAGCAGGCGAGGGGAATCGAACCCCCCTCCCAAGCTTGGGAAGCTTGTATTCTACCGATGAACTACGCCTGCAAACTTTGTGACTTCCTTAGTATACCATCATCTTTCCAAAAAGAAAAGTAAAATTTTTATTTCTTCCTAATATAATATTATCCCGCCGCACTTCACTTATTGCACCATACTGCATAGGCTATAATAAATATGTTTTCAGGAACTGTCAGACTTTTTCTGGCAATTCGAGGAGGATCATGAAAAAAATATGCAGTTTATTCCTTGTAACGCTCCTGGTCATAAGCACGCTCTGCGGATGCGGCGTCAATACCGGCAACGACAAGGATACATCTTCCACCGCAGACAAGACACCCGTAGTACTCAACGAAGTAGCTCATTCCATCTTCTACGCACCGATGTATGTAGCCATTGAGGAAGGCTACTTTGCAGAAGAGGGAATCGATCTGACACTGGTCACCGGATTTGGCGCCGACAAGACCATGACGGCACTGCTCACGGGCGAGGCAGACATCGGCTTCATGGGCAGTGAAAGTACCATCTACACCTACAAAGAAGGGGCATCGGACTATGCGGTGAACTTCGCGCAGCTTACCCAGCGGGCTGGTAATTTCCTGGTATCACGGGAACCCATCGATGATTTCAACTGGGATATGATCAAAGGCAAAGATGTGCTGGGCGGCCGGGCCGGCGGTATGCCTGAAATGGTATTTGAATATATCCTTAAGAAAAACGGGATCGATCCCGCTGCGGACCTCTCCATAGACCAGAGTATTGATTTCGGCGCCACAGCGGCCGCATTCTCTGGTGGGCAGGGTGATTTTTCTGTAGAATTTGAACCCCACGCCACTTCTTTAGAAGAAAAAGGCGACGGCTATGTGGTAGCCTCTCTGGGCGAAGACTCCGGTTACGTACCCTACACAGCCTTCTCCGCCAAGAAGAGCTATCTGTCGGAAAATCCCGCTGTGATCGAAGCCTTCACCAGGGCTTTACAAAAAGGTATGGACTATGTACAGACACATACCCCCGCAGAGATTGCCAAGGTAATCCAGCCCCAGTTTGCAGAGACCGATCTCGCCACCATCGAGACCATCGTGAGTCGTTATGCCGCCCAGGACACCTGGAAAGAGGATCTGATCTTTGAGGAAGACAGTTTCACCCTTCTGCAGAACATCCTGGAAGAGGCCGGCGAACTGGACGGCAGAGTCCCCTATGAGGATCTGGTAGACACCTCTTTTGCCAAAAAAGCTGTGAAATAAAGCAATCTTCCTATTCTATAAAACTAACGCCCGACAGATTTTATGCCGGGCGTTACTTATCTAGTCTTCCAGAAGTTCCCGCAGTGCGGCCACTATGTCTTGATACTCGTCAAGCAGTGTCTCCACCTTCTGGTCAACCTTGTCATAATCCTGGTCTTTTACCGCAAACTCCTGCTCTTTGGCTGCCTCAGAAAGATGCATGGCCCCGATGGAACGCATGGCGTTTTTCAGTCCGTGTACCTCCACCAGATAGCGCTCATAATCCCGCTCCTCATAGAGCCGTCTGATCAGAGGAATCTTCTCCTCCCCCTCCTCGAACGCTTCCTGCAGCACTTCCAAATAAAGTTCCTCGTCCCCGGCGCACATGGCGACGCCTTCCTGCACGTCAAACCCTCTGTCCGCCAAATCATCAATCGTCCGTATCTGTCCCATTTAATCCTCCATACCGGAATGGCCTGTTTCTTCCTTTTTATTCTGCTTATCCTGTGGTTTGGTCTTTTTATGTTCTTTCTCCGACTTTTTTGTGACAAATCCATCAATCATCTTCTCAATCAGAAGCGTCTTGATATATACATCAAAACTTAGCATACAGATAAAGGAGAATATCCGCAGAAACTCCTGGGAATCCTCCGGCGCATCTGCAAACGACTTCTGGGCAATCTGAAACTTTTCCTCCAAATCGGCCTTCATCACCGCCGTCTGATCCAATTCCAAACCCAATACTTCCTCATAAACAGAAGACAGGTTAAAGGCCGCTCCCTTATCAAAAAACTGTTCTTTAATCGGCCTTAACAGTTCCTGGATATCGTTGATTGACAGGATGCCCTTATAATAATAGATAAAGATGAGAAGCAGCACATGATCTTTGGAATACTTCTTTCTGACTGGTGGCGGCAATAAATCATTCTTAGCATAATTATTGATCATCGTCTTTGTCAGGATCTTATCACTCAGCGGATTTCTGACAGAGTTTTTCAGATGAGACTCCATAAAAGTCGTCACCTGATCCATATACAGATCAATGTCCGGAATATCTTCCGAACGAATATACTCAAGCCTATCCAGACTGCCTAATATGCTGCTCAACAAATCTTCCATGTTGATTGTCATTTTTACACCTTCTATAACCTTTTATAATCATACTTACACTCTATTATATAGTTTTTATTACTACATGACAAGTCTTTTATTTTTGTAATCTTTTTCGCTATTTTAGCTGTTTACAAAACAGTCTGTCCGTGTTATATTGATACATAACGGCTGTAAAGTTTTAACGTATGAAAGTATTGGGGGATTATTATGAATAAAAAGATTAAAAACGATGCTGTAGACCATCTGTTCCAGGCGATTCTCTGCCTGAAATCCGTGGACGAATGTTATGACTTTTTTGAAGATCTGTGTACAGTCAACGAACTGCTCTCGTTGTCCCAGCGCTTTGAAGTGGCTTCCATGTTAAAGGCCCATAAGACTTATCTGGAAATCGCGGAAAAGACCGGTGCTTCCACTGCTACGATCAGCCGCGTCAACCGGTCTCTTAATTATGGTAATGATGGATACGATTTAATTTTTGAACGACTTACCCAAAAGTAATTCCCTTCGGGAATCACTTCTCGAATAACTTTGTGGGATTTTCCAAACAGGTCAGCCGTCTATATTTAATAAGTCCATGGGATCCATATATTTCTCATCATAGGTGATCTGGTAGCCCAATTCAGTGTTTTCCTCACCGATCACAAAGATGATCGATCCCCTGACCAGCTCGTCCCCTTCTTTGACCATGACTTCGCCGTCATTGCGGTAGATACTGACATAGCCGTTGCCATGATCGATCTGAACACAGTGCAGATAAGTACTGCCCGTCGTGATGGAAAGAACTGTTCCGGCTCCTGATGCAACGATACTGGTACCCTCCGAACCGTTTAATTTCACCATAGGCTCTTCTGTATCCGCCTCCTGCATAGACGCCGAAGAAGACATGGGGAAACCTACCGGCATATGTGCTTGTGCCTCTTCTGCTTCTTTAGCCTCCTCCTGCTCCACCTTCTGATTGATGGTATCACTCAAGATTGTGACTTTCCCTGATAGTTCATCATGCAAAAGTTCAAGATTCTGCTTCTCCTCAGTAAGCGTTTCTATCTGCTCCATTTGTTTCTGTTTTTCTTTTTCAAGTTCAGCAATCGTATCGCCCCGCCTACTGTTTACCACACATAAAATAACAACGGCTGTAAGTAGAATAATAAACAACGATTCAACAACCCCAGGATCAATCCGAAGCTGCCTAATCCTGCCTTCTTTGGAATCAGTGAAGATCATTATTGTATAATTAAATCTCCTCTTACTTTTCCCGTTTTCTGATTCACTCACTAAAAGATTACCTCCGATATGTCGAGAATCCCGTTCCCATTATACCACAGATGACATATAGATAGCAATGTTTGTTTACATAAAATTTTTTCTTTAAAAAAACCTAAAATATGCGGAAAAGAACGCTTTACATTTATAAGGATATATGCTATTCTATGGGTGTTGTCATGTCAACGTACTTTTTAATATTTTTGGAGGTATTATAATGAACAAAGGTACAGTAAAATGGTTTAACAACCAAAAAGGGTACGGCTTTATCTCTGATGAGCAGGGTAATGACGTATTCGTCCACTATTCAGGACTCAACATGGAAGGCTTCAAGTCTCTCGAAGAGGGCGCCGAGGTTGAGTATGAAGTAGTTAACGGCGAAAAAGGACCTCAGGCCGTTAATGTAACAAAGTTATAAGCATCGGACTTATAACGTCGATAATCAGTATCACGATGTGCCTGTTCTTAAATATAAATGAAAAATTTTATTTAGAATCAGCAATATTGTTGTAACGGATTAGAGAAAAAGAGAACCTGTCATTGCGACAGGTTCTTTTTTGTAATCATCAGGCAGGAAAATCCTGCTCTATTCTTTCTCATTTTTTCCGACAAACCGGAGCACGTCTTCGAACCGCATATGTCCGCCAAACAGATCCAATGCGCTGCCGATCGTCACATGCACCCGGTTTCTCCCTAACAGCTTCAAGCGCTCCAAATCCTGAAAGTCATGAACGCCGCCTGCATAAGTGACCGGCAATTTCCACCAATTTCCCAACAATTTTACCACAGGCTCCTCAATTCCAGACGCTTTTCCTTCCACATCCACCGCATGAACCAAAAATTCATCGCAATAGGAAGATAGTTCTTCCATTGTCTTTTCCGTCAATTCCACATTGGTATATTTCTGCCACCGATCAGTCACAATATAATACCGGTCATTTTTTTTGCGGACACTTAAGTCCAACACCAGATTCCGACGGCCCGTCTTTCGCGCCAGTTCCTGCAGCCTGTCATACTGGATTTGTCCATTCTGAAACACATAGGAAGTGACAATCACGTGACTTGCCCCAGCTTCAAGAAATTCGTCTGCATTGTCCGGCGTGATACCGCCGCCCACCTGCAGTCCGCCGGGGTAGGCACGCAGAGCTGACAGCGCCTGTTTCTTTGTTTCCGCATAATATGGCGAGGCAGCCGAATTCAAAAGTATGATATGTCCGTTTTTGATTCCGTATTCCTGATAAAGTCTGGCAAAAAACGCCGCATCCTGCGACGCCACAAAATTTTCCCTGGCCTGATCGCCTTGGTCTTTTAAGCTGCCGCCCACAATCTGTTTGACGCTGCCATTATGAATATCGATACAAGGGCGAAATTCCATATCTTTTTCCTTCTCTTCCATATTTTAATATATGGGAAACACCTGTGTTTTCATCAACCCTGCCCAATTTTTATGAAAATTTTGGAATGATGATGTTTCCGCTTCTGTCTTCTCCATTTTTCTTGGCTGTATTTTGTGTCCTCCCGAAAAATGCAGAGCGAATATTTTACCATCTAACAGACATAATAACATAAGAACAGGAAGTTTACCAAACATTCTGTTTCAATATCAGTAAACAATGCGTTAAAACGGCGCAGAAACGAGGTGAAATCATGAAAAAAATAAGAACACTGCTATTTGTTTCTCTTATGGTACTGGCCATGTCCATGATGACTGCCTGTGGCAGCACCAACACGGATGCCGACAACGGAAATAACACCAACGGCACACAGACAGGTATCGGAACTACTTCCGACACCACCACAGGCACAGACAATGGCGCTGGCGCAACAGACAATGGTACCGGCACAACCAACGGTACTGCAAACGATGGTATGACAGGGACAGATAACGGCACTGGCGTCACAGATAATGGCACTACCGGCACTGGTGATAATGATAACGTAAACGATGTCACAGCCGGCGACAACAACAATTCCGGCAATAACGGCACAGGAAGCGCTGTTGGGGACGCGATCGATGACGCCGGCAACGCCGCATCCGATATCATTGACGATGCAGCTACCGGTGTTGAGAACATGGTGGATGACGTGACTGGTTCTGGCAACAATAACAACAGTTCCAAAATCCGTTAGTAACACAAAATATTCCCAGACGCTGCAATAACGTCTGGGAATATTTTATTTGCATTTATAGGATTTATCATACGCCCTTTTCAATCAGCGTACCGTCTCTGTAAGCCTGCAGAAGTTCCTCCAGTTGATGGATACTCTCCCGCAGTTCCATGCCGATCTCCGTGTCCGCAATCTTCTGTCTGGAAGACATGGTCTCTAAAATGATCGAATCCGAAAAAATATCCGACTCCCGTAAAATTGCCGCTTCCGTGGACTCAAAAGGCTCATGGGCCACCAACCGCATGCCATAAGAATTGACCACCAGTGTGTATCCAGCGATACCGGTCTTATCCTGATAAGCCTTAGAAAAACCGCCGTCAATGATCAGCAATTTACCGCCGCATTTGATGGGCGTCTCCCCCTTCTTCAATTCCACCGGCACATGTCCGTTCACGATATGGGAATGAGACTCGTCCAACCCAAATTCCCGCAGGATATTATTGATAACTTCTTCCTTATCAAGTAGTCTGTAATAGCTGTTTTTGGTCTCCTTATGCATTTCTTTATCCAATAAGAAATAACGCTCAAAGGTAGCCATCTTGTCCTTGCCAAAGACTGGCGAATTGGGACCTGCCCAGATGTACCAGATGATATCCTGTCCTTTTAACTTTTCCTGCAGATTATTATGGGCATAATACCCTTTTCTCGCATAATGCTCCAGCACATCATAAAGTTCCTTGCCACTGTACTCTTTCCCATAAACATTTACTTTATTAAAATTGCCTTCCTCATCCATGGGTACGCAGCCATGATAGAGCAGATTAGAATTATAAATCTTATAAAGTCCGCCTTTGGAAAAAAGAAACCTCACGTGTTTTTGCAATTTCTCGCACTTCACAAATCCCTGCCGCAGACGTTCCATCACCTGTTCTTCCTCCGGCGTCAGTTCGTATGGGCGGTTCGGGTTGATGGTCGGGAAATCCACATCCTTCATGGGATAAGATATCCCATCAATGACCAATGCTTTGTTTTTATAGTCGATATGCTCCAAAAGCAGTCTGTCCTGCATGGCGAACTCCGGCCGCCGCATGATCAGCTGTCCTTCCAGCTTAAATTGCAAAATGGCTATCGCCTTGTGCATCTTCATATCCAGGCTCAAATCTTTGGTGTCATAATCCGTATTATATTTGATGGCAAACGCCTCGCAGTCCGTATCCTTATAGATATCCAATGCAAAAGTGGCAAGCGGGATCAGATTGATACCATAGCCCTCTTCCAGGGTATCCAGATTGCCGTACCGGGCTGCCATCCGGATTACATTGGCAATGCAGGCCAAATGGCCGCTGGCCGCTCCCATCCAGACAATGTCATGATTGCCCCACTGCACATCCACTGAATGATACTGGCAGAGCGTATCCAGGATGATATGAGGACCTGGCCCTCTGTCAAAGATATCCCCCACGATATGCAAATGATCAATGACCAACCGCTGAATCAGGTTGCTCAGGGCTACAATAAACTCCGGCGCCCTGCCGATGCGGATGATGGTGTGGATGATCTCATTATAATAAGCCTCTTTGTCCTGAATCTCCGCCTTCTCCGTAATCAATTCCTCTATGATATAAGAAAAGTCTTTCGGAAGCGCCTTTCTCACCTTAGATCTGGTGTACTTGGAAGAAACCCGTTTGGTAATCTGCACCAGTCTGTGGAGCGTTATCTTATACCAGTCTTCTATAGAATTCTCGTCCTCTTCCTGCATCACGATATCCAACTTTTCTTCTGGATAATAGATCAAGGTCGCCAGACTCTTCTTATCTTTAATGCTCAGGGTATTGCCAAATTCCTCGTCAATCTTACGCCGCACAGAGCCGGAACCGTTTTTTAAGACATGGTTGAACTGCTCATATTCCCCGTGGATATCCGTCATAAAATGCTCCGTGCCTTTGGGCAGGTTCAAGATAGCCTGCAGATTGATGATCTCCGTTGACGCTGCCGCAATCGTCGGATACTGTTTTGCTAAACTTTTCAGGTATTTTAATTCTAATTCGTCCATCTGTTCCCCCGTGTTATTCCTATCATATATGTCGCTTTTTGTAAAACTCTGCTGTAATGGTAGAGTTTATTCAATTACGTCCGCCATATCATACATGCCAGCCGGACGCCCTTTTAAGAACTTCGCCGCCTGAATGGCACCTTTGCCGAACACAGCCTTAGAATATGCCCTGTGGGAAAAAGTCACCACTTCATCGGCTCCGGCAAAGATCACATCATGGTCTCCCACGATGGTGCCGCCCCTGACAGCGCTGATGCCAATTTCCTTCTCTTTCCTCTTCTCCCTGACCTGGCTTCTGTCATAAACATACTCATAGCCATGATCCATCTGCTCATTGATGGAGTCTGCCAATGCCAGGGCCGTGCCGCTGGGCGCATCCACTTTCTGATTGTGATGTTTCTCCACAATCTCTATATCAAATCCCGCCGGCGCCAGGATTGCCGCTGCCTCCTTCAACAGCTTCAACAACATGTTGATGCCGAGGGACATATTCGCTGACTTAAGGACCGCTACCTTTTGCGAAGCCTCCTTCACTTTCGCAAGCTGCTCCTCGGAAAGTCCTGTGGTACAAAGTACGCAGGGAACCTGCTTCTCCACACAGTAGTCAAGCAGCCCGTCCACTGCCGCCGCCACGGAAAAGTCAATGACGGCATCCGCCTCCACCGTACACTCTGCGATATTCGCAAACACCGGATAAGGATTCTTCCCCTCATCCCTGGCGTCCACGCCCGCCACGATCTCTATCTCATCATCCGCCGCAATCAGTCCGGAAATTGTCTGTCCCATCTTGCCATTGCAACCATGCATAATCACTTTTACCATAATCTAAATCTACCTCTTTCCCGCGCCGCCGGCGCCTTTTTATGTTACTTTATGTTATAGGATTCGGTGTCAAAAGGTGCTTTCATAAAATTTAACTGGCAGATTGCACAAAATGTTCACGAAGTTATCCTGCGCAGGAATATGTGATTTTCTTAATATTCCGTGCAATCGCCAGAAATTTCGGGACATGGATGTCCCGAAAAGCCCGTTATGAGCCCGGATGGCGAATAGAGGGCGGTTTCGTTCGCTGACACAGCTTCGCCGGAATATTTTAGAAAATCCATATGACGAAGCCTGATGCAAGTGAACATTTTGTGCAATCTGCCATCCCGATTTATTATTTGCACCTTTTGACACCCGAATCTGTTATAGAAAACCTTTTCGCTTATCCGAGTCCGCGAAGCAAATTATCTTTTTTCACAAAAACGTCTGCTAAATATCCCTTTAGCAGACGTTTCGGGGTTCCTGCCTATCATAATCTTTATAGATATACTCTTGAAAACTCGCAAATCCGCGCATACGCGCTCTCCGTCCGATTCCATCGGACATTTGCTTGTTTTTCTTTGCGGCTATAAGATTCCATACTCCTGCATAGACTTTTTAAGTCTCTCCAGATTCTGCGGTTCCATCTCAGACAACGGCATCCTCGCGGGACCTACTTCCTTGCCCATCAGATTGAGGGCTGCCTTGACCGGAATCGGGTTCACTTCGCAGAAGAGGGCATCGCACAGATCAATGGCACGAAGCTGTTCTCTCATACTGCCCTCCACATCCCCGTCAAAGAACTTCTGACAGATATCATGTGTCTGTCTGGGCGCCACGTTAGACAATACGGAGATTACGCCCTTACCGCCAAGGGAGAGGATTGGCACAATCTGATCGTCATTGCCGGAATACAACTCCACCTTACCGTCCGCCAAAGACTGTAATTTCGCGATCTGGGAAATATTGCCGCTGGCTTCCTTGATCCCCACGATATTCTCCACTTCTGTACACAATCTCACTGCCGTCTGCGGCTGAATATTGCATCCTGTCCTGCTGGGCACATTGTACAGGATGATCGGCAGCTTCACAGAATCCGCCACTGTCTTATAATGTGCAAACAGACCATTCTGCGTAGCCTTATTATAATAGGGCGTCACCAGCAGCAATGCATCCGCACCGTATTTTTCCGCCTCCTGAGACAGATAGACAGCCGTCTCCGTACAATTAGAACCAGTTCCAGCCACCACAGGCACTCTGCCCTTTACCGTCTCCACACAGAACCGTATCATATCCAAATGTTCCTCATGCGTCAATGTGGAAGATTCTCCCGTGGTGCCACAGACGATGATCGCATCCGTGCCGCCTGCAATCTGAAACTCCACAAGTTCTGCGAACTTCTCATAATTAATACTGCCGTCCTCGTGAAACGGTGTGACGATCGCTACACCTGCCCCTTTAAAAATTGCCATATATTTTCCTCCCGCTATAATGTAATTCTCCGGTGCGCTTGTTTCTTAAAAAAAGACTGACCTCATAGGGCCAGTCTTCCTAGTTTGCCATTTCTGGTCAAGATAGCGCCCCATCGAAAGATGACAGTCATACAGTTCTTAACTGTATGCCCAAGGCAGAGACGAACAGGCGGCTCCCCTTTCGGCGTCTTTTCCTTTCCTGACGCTTCCCCTGCTCCTGCCGCATCTGCATCCCTACTGATAAAAAACGCAACCTCTATCAACCTCTATAATGTTGAACTTATCATAGCACTCAGCCAGACTTCTGTCAACAGACTTCTCCTCTATGTTTACGACAACTTTTCCCTAGAAAAAGCCATCCGTCTCCGGAATCACGACATCCGGTCCGGCATCATATTTCTCAAACAAAGCGTTGATATCTCCCGTGTATGTGAAACCGCAATAAGCGTTGGAGACACTCATTCCCTCCCCGGAATACTTGGGCACATCTGGCAGTCCATCAATATGCATGCGCACCCATACCGTCCGTTCACGAGGAACATCGGCTGGAATATCGCTTACTGACTGTCCATAGAGCGTATCATCTATCCCCGCCGCCTGCGCAATGGTCGCCTGAAACTCTCCCAGACTGATTGGCGCAGAATTCACAACCATTTCATCATGTGCCTCGTGCGCATTCTTGATAAAAAATACCACCTGGGAATCCCTGGGGCCGCCGTGATCGGCTGTTACGATAATCGTTGCGTTGTCATAAACGCCCAGCGCTTTCAATTGATTGAAATACTCTTCCAAAATGGTCATACAGCCCCTGGCCGTCTCCTCCATCGTGGACTCTTCCTTATATTGCCCATCCGCTCCCGTATCATAAACATGTATTCCCGAAAGATGCTGGAAAATATAATAATTCGACTGGTCATCCGTCTCCAGCCCTTCTTCCAGTAAATGCCCATAATAGCGATGGTTCTCATGACTTACGCCATTACTCTTTGGCACAATAACGTTCGTATATTCGCTCATCTCCGTATATAAATACGGTTTCAGCATATATGGGAACATCCGGTAAGCCGACATTTTGGTCATCGTCTTGGCCAGAAGTCCATAATTTACCGTAAAATCCTGTGCTGCATTCGTGACATTGGAAAAAAGTCCCTGCAACATTCCAACACTGTTCGTTCCGCAGATGATGTCCTTATCCGGCGTATAGATATTGGTCACATAATTCTTCTCATGCAGCGCCTGGTAAAAGTTCTTCGCCTTATCCTGCTGCCATATCGCCGCACACCATTCATTGACAGAGACGGTGGGAGCCGGTCTGGAACCGGACAGGATATGAGGCAGGGACGGATAGGTCCCGAAATAAACGCAGTCCGTATTGTCGTAATACGTAAAATCATGCATACAGTCAAGCAGATCCGGATATTGTGCCTGTGCCGGCTCAACATACTGATTGCTGAAATAATCCAGTACAAAAACGATGATATTCTGGTCCGAAGAGACTTTGAACTGGTTCTCGCCTGATAAATACCATTCTCCCTCTTCATAATGATAGGCAATATCCTCCGCCGACAACATCAGGGACACCCATGCCACCGCCTGAATCCCTATCAAAAAGGCCGCACCGAAATAAACCAGACTGCGCCAGATTTTTTCTTTCCAAAAAGACAGCGCCGCAACTGCAAGCGGTATGACAAGCCATATCAGGAGATTGACTGCCGCCTGTTGTTGATCGATCTGATATCCTTCCGGATTCATACCAAGCAAATCCAGCCCCTCATTTATGAACATGATCTGCACATAACCCGCAACCGCCAAACCAAAAATAATAGACAATACTATTTTTTCCACTTTTAGGGGAAGGAAAGAAACCACCACACCAATCAGTACAGAACTTACTATAGCAATGCCAGACATTATCCAAACAAATTCACCGTAGACAAATTTAAATTCCGACACATTCACAAAATAAATTTCCGCCGGGCCAAAAATGAGAAGCATAAAAGCAAACAGAAAAGCTACCAGCCCGCTTTCCAAAAAAGCCCTACCTTTTGTTGCAACAACTTCTCTGTTCATACGTTCCCCCGTATATCACGATCATTTGTATTTTTACTCCCATATCTTATAATGCATAGTCTCCACCCTGGTCACATGATCCGCCAGTGTGCACACCTCATCATTGATGGTAATTCCAGTCATGATAATCTCCATCTCCTCCGGTTTGCCCGCAAGGAGATTCTTAAGTTCCGCCACCGTGATGATCTCGTTGTCAATCAGGCCAAGCACCTCATCTAAGATCAACAGGGAACACTCCCCCGTGTGAAATATCTTCCTGGCAAAATTAAGGCCGTTACGGATGTTCTGCTTTTCTTCCGTCTTATGTTCTTCCGATAACTGCGAAAAATCTTCCGCTGATTTCTCAAACCGGAATATCTTGATTTCTGGCTCTAAACGCTTTACAAACTCCGATTCTGCCAGCCCTCTTCCTTTTAAAAACTGAATGATAACGACATATTCTCCCTCACATGCTGCCTGAACTGCCCTGCCCAATGCCGCCGGGGATTTCCCATGACCTTCCCCGCTATAGATCTGAATCATGCCCTTTTCCATACAGATACCTCATATCCGTTTCCTTACAAAAACCTACGTTTGCATATCATAGCACAACTGTTCCCTTTATGCAACTCATTATTTTAGAATGCGGAGTCTGCGCAGCCATGAAATCCCTATCGTGGACCGTACTTCCTAGACACGCTCATTCGTCTTCTACCATCTCCAGTTTACTGACCGAGACTTCATAAGCAATCCGTCTTTCCAGCTGCTCCTCCGATAATTTTTTCATATATTCACGGCTCTGGATCCTGCCCCAGATAGCGCAACGGCTTCCCACCTCAAAGTTACTGGCAAACCTGGCGTTACGTCCCCAGCAGATACAGGGTATGTAATCTGACTTGCCATAGGGCCTGTTGACTGCCAAGAGCAGATCTGCGATTTCCCTGCCAAGGGGTGTCTTTCTGTAGATCGGTTCCTTACAGATATAACCGTCTAAGAAAATCTGATTGGTCTTTGCACCCTCACCGATATCTTCCACAAATTCAATCTCTCTTGCAAAAACAGACAATACCAGCCTGTTTTTCCTCTCTTCGTGCCTGTTATAGGAGCGGAACTGTCCCGTGATACAGATTTTCATGCCCTTGTAATCCTCATTGACATCGATGAGACGCTCAGACACCATCACCGGAATGATATCAGTTGACTCGCTGAGTCGATCAACGCTGATATCCACCATATAGAATCCCTCTCCAAAAATCTCGTGGCTGAAGGAAAAATCGCTCACAATCTCCCCCATAATCGCCACCTGGTTGTTTTCAATTACCTTATCTGTCATGTTTTTTCTCCCTTCTACACTGCACAATCGCAGGAATCCCTTTTAGTATTGTATTATCAATATATAGGATGAAAGGAGAAAATAGAACTGTTAATGGTCGCGTGACAGGCTGATTTATGTTTAATTTTACCACATATTCCCAGACTATTGCAAGAAAAGGGAACAAGTGATATAATGTCCGAGTTTGAGGACAATGTAATATTCAAAGACGTTAGTCAAAAAGTCCACCTGAACAGATATAAAATCATCCGTCAGCACACTTTCGTTCCTTTCACAGCGCAGCAGACACTAAGCTCGTGAAAGACCTCGCTAAGTGCCGGCGCTGTTCTAGGGCTTCCTTAATGATTTTATATCTGCTCAGGCTAGTTTATTGGCCAGCGTATGAAGAATATTTAGAAGATAATTGCACAGATAATTGCACAAGTTCGGGAAAGGCACGGTAACAGATGAAACAGACAAGAGAAGATGTAAGAAATATAGCAATCATTGCCCACGTAGATCACGGAAAGACTACCCTAGTGGACGAGTTATTGAAACAAAGTGGCGTATTTAGGGAGAATCAGGAAGTGGCGGAGCGCGTCATGGACTCCAATGATATCGAAAAAGAACGCGGTATCACGATTCTTTCCAAGAATACCGCCGTCACTTATAAAGGTGTTAAGATTAATATCATCGACACCCCCGGCCACGCTGATTTCGGCGGCGAGGTGGAGCGTGTCCTTAAAATGGTAAACGGCGTTATCCTGGTGGTGGATGCCTTTGAGGGCCCCATGCCCCAGACCAAATTCGTCTTAAAGAAAGCGTTGGAACTGGATCTGTCCGTCATCGTGTGCATTAACAAGTGCGACAGACCGGAGGCAAGGCCGATCCAGGTAGTGGATGAGGTGCTGGAACTTTTTATGGATCTGGATGCCAACGACGAACAGCTTGATTGTCCCTTCGTCTACGCTTCTGCCAAAGCCGGCACAGCCAGCACACAGCTTACCGTAAAAGGCGGCGACATGACTCCCCTCTTTGACACCATTATCGAACACATCCCGGCGCCTCAGGGTGATCCCGATGCGGGCACCCAAGTGCTGATAAGCACCATCGACTACAACGAATATGTGGGCCGTATCGGCGTGGGCAAGGTGGACAACGGTTCCGTCAAAGTCAACCAGGAAGTGGTCATCGTCAACCACCACGAACCGGACAAACAGAAGAAAGTAAAAATCAGTAAACTCTACGAATATGACGGTCTGAATAAAGTAGAAGTCAAGGAAGCCGGCATTGGCGCCATCGTGGCGATCTCCGGCATCACCGATATCCATATCGGCGACACCCTCTGCTCCCCCGATGAGCCGAAGCCCATTCCTTTCCAGAAGATCTCGGAGCCTACCATTGCCATGCACTTTATTGTCAACGATTCCCCGCTGGCAGGGCAGGAAGGCAGATACGTTACCAGCCGCCATCTGCGGGACAGACTATTCCGAGAACTCAACACGGACGTATCCCTGCGGGTGGAGGAAACTGACACCACCGAAGCTTTCAAGGTTTCCGGCCGCGGCGAATTACACCTGTCCGTGCTAATTGAAAATATGAGACGGGAAGGCTATGAATTTGCTGTCAGCAAAGCTGAGGTATTGTATAAGACAGATGAGAACGGCAAGAAACTGGAACCCATGGAACTGTGCTATGTGGATGTGCCGGAAGAATTTTCCGGGACCGTCATCGAGAAACTGAGCCTGCGCAAGGGCGAACTGAAAAATATGGGCATGGCTTCCGGCGGCTATACCCGCTTGGAATTTTCCATCCCCTCCCGTGGTCTCATCGGCTATCGGGGCGAGTTCATGACAGACACGAAAGGAAACGGCATCATGAACACCATCTTCGACGGCTACGGCCCATATAAGGGCGATATCCAGTACCGCAAGCAGGGCTCCCTGATCGCCTTCGAGGCAGGAGAAGCTATCACCTACGGTCTCTTCAACGCCCAAGAGCGAGGCACCCTCTTCATCGGTCCCGGCACCAAAGTCTACTCTGGTATGGTCGTAGGACAAAACGGCAGAGGAGAAGATATCGAGTTAAATGTGTGTAAGAAAAAACAGCTTACCAACACCCGTTCTTCCAGTGCGGATGAGGCCCTTCGCTTGACACCGCCTAAGGTCTTGAGTTTGGAGCAGGCGCTTGAGTTTATCGACACGGACGAACTGTTGGAAGTGACGCCGGAAAGCCTGCGGATCCGCAAGAAGATTCTGGATCCCACCCTCAGAAAACGAGCGGCGATTTCGGCGGCGGCAAAGAAATAAACTGGAACGGTGTTATATTTGGATGGACTGCAACTGATCGCCACCAAAGAACAATATCATATAGAAAAGAATTTCCCGAAAAAAACAGGGCTGAAATCTCGCTGAGATTTCAGCCTTATTCTTTATGCCAACATAGTCTGTATGTCCCCTTTCCCTTTTTTTGAACTAATCCGGTGCTCTCGCATTGATTTAAAATTCTTTGAAGCTGGCGCAGATTCTTTCCATAAATCTCCTTAATGAATAAAAAAAGCAAGCCTCCTACGGGATTGCCTATAAACTCAATCTAATACCCATATTATTGTCGGTGGGATTATCGCAGGACGTTGCCCCTTTAGTGGGGTATTGCTACGGGGCAAATTATTTTAACAATCCTCTGCATAGTGATGTATCTACAGGACCTAAAAGCAGATAGCCGTTAGCATCATATCAAAGAACCCTTCATCAGGCTTATCTTGCGTGATAAATCTGATAAAGGGTTCTCTCATCTCCCACACCGCTTTCCGAAATGCCATGATCTAGCCTATTTTCGAAAAGGACAAATCATAGTGACAGACTCCTTCTCATGACCGCCGTTTGCCAACCTGTGTATCACCTTACGTTCTCGCAATCGTTTCTCTGCAATATTGCGCTTAATAACCTGGTAAAAATGCGATTTATCGTTTTCTTTGCACCAACAATTTTATGCCTAATATAAACGTAAAGCCGCCAAGTAATATGAAAAATAGCCATATAACATTCCAATATATTGAAGTCACATCAAACATCCACAATAATAGATTATTCCAAAACTCCAAGCCAATTGCAATAGCGAATAAATCAAATAACAGATAGACACCACCAAACAAATATATCCATCGCCACCAATAATTTATCCGCTTGTTCTTTACAAATGTAATAATTCCTAAAATACAAAGTATGGCTAATATTCCCATCAATACAAAATAAAATATTCCTTTATTTTCCAAGATTCCAATCCAAAACTTAGCATAAGAGATTCTATCTATTAATCCCCAGATTCTATGTAAATGAAATAAGCCAAAAGCTACAAAGAACCAAGGTTCCCATACAAACACTTTCTTTTCAAGCATATGCTCCCTCTCAAAATCCAATCTAATTCATCCTTTACAATATCAATGCCTTTTTAGGACAAAGCCTTGAACATCTACTACAGCCAATACACTTGTCCTAATCTATTTGAGGTGCCTCTAAATATTTATTCGTTATGGTTTCGTTTGGCATACACATATGTATCTTTCCAAATTGGTTTTTCAGCTTCATCTTTCCAGAAATATACATTTTTCCGAAAATGGGCTTCTCTCTGAAATCCTAACATCTCAAGTAAATTCCATGATCTCTTATTGTCCGGATCACATTCCGCATATATTCTATGTACACCATTTGAAAATGCTTGTTGTACTAAAGCCCTGCAGCTTTCAGCAGCATATCCTTGTCCCCAGTAATTTCGATTAAATACATATCCCATTTCCAATGCATTAAAATCACGTTTTCCCATATATATATTTCCGATCATTTTATGGGATTTTTTCAATTCAACAGCCACCATTTCATCTGTACCAATACGCCACGCAAGATTTTTTTTCGTTTCATCAAGAGTCAGCGGTTTATATGGTTCATATTTCACAACTTCCATATCAGATAAATATTCAAACAAGTCATGTACATCCTCTTTCCTGTATCTTCTTAAAATTAATCTTTCCGTTTCTGCTATGATCATTTTGCTGTCCATGTCATTCTTTCCTGTTCCTTTCGCCAAAACCTTTCTCATTCCTCCGAAAACGCACAAATCTTATTGCAAAATTCTATAATTTCATCTCTTCTTTGCTCCACTGCATCTTTATATTCCACTGAACATAAACCTAAACTACCACAACATTCTACCTCTAAATGCCCATAAAAATGTTCAATGCTTTCAAAAATGCGCTGGCATTCTCTCATGCTTGTTCCTGTTCTCAATGCCACCACATAGCCCTTTTTCCCCGCGCTCAAAGCTGCATGCGGCTCATGGGTATTACACCAAGGAGTACATCTATCAATAAAAGCCTTAAACTGCCCGGGAATGTCTGCCGTTGCTCCATTTCTGACAGGACTACAATTCATCACTAAAGCTTTCATTTCGTTCGCCCTCTACAATCCCGACTCATCTAATCAACGCTCAGTTGTTAATTTTCGTTATCACAAACGCTTTGAGACGTTTTATGGCATCATGATATTCCACCTAATCCCACTTTATATAATTTCCCTTTTCAATTTGATATAAATACCCACAAAACAAGTATATGGTTTAATAATCTTATCAAAGTGCTGCCTATCATCGAGCGCGAATTTTTTATTTGTTGCAAACCAATCATCCCACGCCTCGCTGAAACAATCCATTTCCCATGTTTTCACCGACGCAATCCTATCATTTTCACCGATGAGTTCTTTCCAGAGTTTCGGGCTTTTGAACATATAGGCATCATCTCCAAGCCAATCGGAAAGAAGTTCTTCTGCACGGCCTGTAAATTCCTCTTTCAGACCGGGGATTCCAATCAAAATGACTCCTTCATCTTGCATAAAGGGCAAAATCTTTTCCTGAAAAAATCCCTTACTTCCCGCAAAATAATGATAAGAATCAATACTAATCAGGACACGGAATTGCTTTTTTTCAAAATGAAGATTGTTCGCATCTTCACAAATAGGCGTTATCTGATTACCAACGCCCCATGCAGCAAACCGTTTCCTATTTTCTTCCGCACTTACCCATAAATCATTTGCAAAAACCCTCGCTCCGGTCTCTTTCGCAATGATAAGACTTGTCAATCCCGTTCCGCATCCTAAATCGAGAACCATATCGTTGGGAACTAGCTCTAAGGGATATTTATCAAACAGTTCTGCTAATATCCTTACGCTATTGGGGCCCATCATAGTTTCCGCCGAAATATATTCCTTATAATCCACAATATTCATATACTATCCCCCTTCTACCGTTTTCTTTTCCTTATGTGCCGTAACAATTGTGTAACTATGTGCATTTACCGTTAAAGTATCTTGTTTCTTATACGCAAACTTGCTTCTATGTGCATAATCCAATGTCTTGAAAATGGCATTTGTATTAACCCTCGAATATCTTTACCGCACCAATAATCAATAAGCCAAATTGCATTTTCATCATGACTTACAACATTTAATAATTTTAGGTGTTCTTTTCTTTCTTCTGACACTTTCTTTTTCAATTCATCATAGGATAAACTACTGATTATCTTTTCGGTGCTATCCTTTACCTCAAAAATATATGAATAAAGTTCTTTCATATTAAGTTGCCTTGAAAAATCTGCGATCTGTTCTTTTACAAGTTCATTTCCCGTTGTAATGATAGGCGAATTAATACGTTCTTGATAATTGCCCGAAAAAAACACTTGCTGGTTTTCACTTATCAATGTGTGTGCAACTATATCTTCGATACGGAAAATATGCCAAATTGAATATGCAATTGTTTTACAATGATAACCATCTGCGTTTATAAATGGAATCGCATTAAAGTCTTCTCTACTTAATTCCTCATTAAATGATGATAAAGTTCTCATTAACTGATTTCGCAAATCAAACAATGTGCCAATACCTGCTTCATAGGTATCTTTCTTTTTGATTTGTGTTTGCATTGTTTTGTTTAGTTCAGACCATAATTTATTCATAGTTTCCTGCTCCTCCGCTGCAAAATACAGCGATATTGCCTTGTCTATCAACCCTATACCATTTCACAGCTGCATCTATGCGATAATCCGTTCGCATCCCTACAATCACAATCCTTCAGTCAAATAAACTAGAATTTATCCGCCATCCAGGACACTCTCAATAATATGATCTTCACATACCTGTTATCACCTTTAGCATCCCATTATCTTTTCTTAAAATCAGCTGTTGAAGATATACTTCCCGATAAATGGGAAGAAAGTTCATGCACAAATTTCAAAAAATATGAGTTCTTTGTATTATTTCCTAAATCGCTGTCAAGCCACCACAAGATATTAAAAAGAATATTCTCAATTTGCGCTATACACCTATCAATGATACGAGATTTATCGCCATTGGCAGCAAAGTAATTCATAAAGCAATAATAAACTTCAAAAATGGAATAGCTATAGTGAGCGATCGTATGAGATATACTATCCTTTTCCTCTAGTTCGGAAAAGTATTCTTCACTTACTACATCATAATCTTCTTTTGAAAAATGTATAGAAGCAAGATATTCAGAGTCATCATGACTATCAAAAATACTTGCAATCTGATTACACATCTCACAATAAACTTTCAATTGGGATATGGCCTTTCTGCAGACAATTCCCACTGCTTCTTCACATACTCAAATCCATTTTTTAATTCGGAAAAAGGGGTTAAGCTTTCAAAACTTAATATTTGAGAAACAAACGGTTCTATCCATGATTGCGTAAAAAACAGTAGATTTTCCAACTGTTCAAATGTATATTTTTCACTGTTCAAAATACTTTGGAGTGCCAGACTGAGTTGATTTTGCATCTGGCTATACATTTCTTCATTTGAAAACTCAATCTCGTCTGGTATAAAGTGAAACATATAAAATTTCCTCCCCAATCCTGACTTCCTCTCTGCTTCGCCGCCTTACAAACAGGCCGTTGTATGATTGATCAATCATTGTGGAAGCTGCTAAATTCTTTCAATTCCTTTTTGGTATCTTCTGAAAGTCTGTTATATTCTGTATCATGAATTGCTCCCTCTAAGGTATATAAATGCACCAGACACACATTTGGATATTTCTGCTTTAGCTTAAGAAATGCATCTTTTGCACCTGTCTCAATCAGTTTCTCAGAAGATTCAATGCCAACCGATATTAGCTTTCTTTCCATTTCTTTACCAATATTCATCATGGATGTTAATTCTGACATATAGATTCCTACCTCTCCTGGATATCCTTACCCTTTCAGATTCCGCTTTATCTAATCAGAGCCTCCGCCTTCCCATAGTCATTCTTATGAACAAATATTTTATATTCATACGAATAATCCTGATTGATTCCAAATCTGCCGGTATGGCTCCTTGCTGATGCACTCTGGAGGTTGGTTGTTTTCACGACATAGTCAATATGGTTATCCGCCAGGACATTCCGGATATCTGATTGCCGCTTCATATCCATTGTCACGATAAGTTCTCTTCGATTGAAAATAGTAATCATAGTTCCCCCTTATGTGCTGTGTTCATCTTATAACTATATTGCAATAAATTATAACAACATCCATCTTTGCAATATTGAATCAGGCCTTGAAGAATCTGCTTCCCAAATCCCTTTCCCACATAATCCGGCCCCAGACATATTCCCGTTTCCTGATATATATAGGGTTCGATTTCTTCTACCCCCGCAAACCCGATTGCCCTGCCGCTTGATTTTTCATAAACCAAATAAGTATCATGCTCTTTTTGAAATGTAATCGTTTTCCTGATTCTTATCCTGGCATCCTCTTCACTTGTCACAATATCCCATGCCATATATCTTGCACTTTCCGGCCTTGACAAGACATTATCGTACATTTCTTTCCAATCTGAAAACTTTGCCTTATCAAGAATAAGACTCTGCGTTTCAATCATATCATAATATCCCTCACCCTTCGGATTTCAAGTTGCCTTTTTGTATATGATCCTGGATAATCTGTTCTGTCACTTCAAATATCTTTTCCGAACCTAGTTTTGTTTTGCCCTGTCTTGTATACACCTGCTTAGCCGTAACATCATGTTCCCGCCAGTCGCCGCCATCATTACTGTTATTCAAAATGAGGGGCTGGAAGTTATCCATCGCATGGGCAAATCTGGATTCCGCCGTCTCATATGCCTCAAACTCATCAAACAAGGCAATAAACTCCTGTCTCTGGTCTTCCGGAAGAATCGAAAATATACGTTCTTTTGCGGCATCCTCCCTGGCTTTTTGTGTGAGCAGACTTTCTGCATCATAAGCATATGTATCTCCTGCATCAATTTCCACGATATCATGAAGCAGACACATAAGCATTACCTTTGCAATATCTACTTTTTCATTTGCATATTCCCTGAATAGATATGCCATTATCGCCATATGCCAGGAATGTTCGGCGTCATTTTCGTTCCTGCCGTTACCGGACAAATGTGTTTGTCTGAAGATATTTTTTGTCTTGTCTATTTCCAAGGCAAACGCCAATTGCTTTTCTATCCGTGAATTCATTGCATTACCTCCATTAAGCTTCCCAGACCTTTTCATCAAGGGGCACACTGCATCCCCACGATGCTGCCGCCTTCTGAAACATCTTCTTGCCAAGGGTTTTGAATAGCAATCCCACTATCAGGCGCACTGGAAGCGGAAAATATTCCGGGCCGGTAAATTTTTGGGCTTCCTCACGAAAGAAACCGTCTTCCTCCGCAAACAGTTCTCCCATTGCCTGATATGGTTTTGTGACCTGAGCCTGTTTCTCTTCCCCTAAAATCCGGATTCCGAAATTATCTCCTTTCACCAGACAGCCGCCATAGCGAACGCCCAAATATGCTGGTAATTTTGCCAGAAATTCCTCACCACAGCGAAGCTGGCACCCCTCCGCAAAGCCGCTTTGCAAAAGGAATGAAAGTCTTGTATGCTCATCCTTCCTGGGAAGCGTTTCCAGAAATTCCAAAAGAAGTCCCGGCACACACTCTACATATAATGGCAGCGCAATGAGGATTTCATCATTTTTGATATAAGCATCACGAATGACGTCCCATGTATTTCGATCGGAGACTGCATATGTCTCAAAGGTGCTTCCTTTTTCTGACAGTCCTTTTGCAAAGGCAGCTATGATCTTCTCCGTGTTACTGTATTTGCGTACCCGCGGGCTTCCATTGATGATTACAACATGCATGAAACCGCCTCCTTCCTTTGGCTATCAGAAAAGACTCCCAGGGAACGGCTCCCTATATTCAGCGCAGTACGCTGACACCATCGTTCAAGGTAAACCTGGTCGCCGTCTCCGGTATAGATAATCCCAATATCCGGCTGGTGATCATAGCGCATTACATGACGCATCTGCCCGTCCTGGAATTTCAGATACATGGTGACAAGCGGCATAATTCTGTCTACAATGTTTTTGGTCTGCCAGGAAACAAATCCAAAGCGCGTATCCGAAATCAACCAAACCTGATCAGCTTTGCTCATTTTTCTCAAGATCGGCTCATAATCGTCCTGAATGGCACATACTCCCGGCGTTTTCAGCCAGCAGTAATTACATCCAACGCAGTGCGAAATGTGCATTCCAGTGGTGTCGATCAACTCAAATCCGTCTGCATTATCACCACTGCGGCTCAGTTCCTCTGCTATTACTTTTCCTATATGTTCTGTTGTTGTATCAACCATGAGAACCATTATATTTTCCTCCGTATCCTCCTGCAGATTCCACTACAATTTCTTTACAATTTCGATTGCAGAGGTAAGTAAATCATATCGTATATTCTTTTGCATATTCCAATTTCGGGAATCCCACTCTTCACCGCTTACATCATCGCCCGCATATAATAACTGGGCAAGCGGAATATGATAATACTGAGATACCGCAAAAAAAGCTGCTGCTTCCATTTCCACGGTGATACATCCCTCCTTTTGCCTTAATGCAATCATATCAGGCGTTTCCCTGTAAATGGCATCGTTTGTCCATGTCTTTCCCGTTGTAAATGGGATCCCCATTTGTTTCAGACACGAGACAACCATCTCAACCGTCTCTTTATGACATTCCACTTCGCGGGATGCTTCTAAATAATGATAGGATGTCCCCTCATCCCTGACCGCAGAAACAGGGACGATAATCTCTCCTACTTTACTGTCCTTTATCAATGCCCCTGCTCCTCCGCAGATTATGAATTTTTCACATCCCATGGCATGTAGTTCTTCAATCGTTACAGCTGCACCCGGCCCACCACAAAATGCCATCGTAATACAAAGTTTATCTGCGCCATCTACATACTCATAAATAGGTATATCCAGCACTTCCGAATTAAGATAGCCAATGACTGGCAGATTGTTTTGCGCAACAAACTGTTCCAGTTCCTTCCTGAAAAAGGTAATAACACATTTTTCCGGAAGACTCTTCTCCAAAAAATCCGCCGGATGAATCATCGGATTTTTACTGGTATCAAATTCACATATGGGATACTGATTCTGCAATATCATATCTTTTGCCTCCACTAATTTCATTTCTTTTCCTTATGTATCGCAATACAAGCCGGAATTTATCTAAATAATACTCAATTACTTCTTCTCAGCACTGTAACTCCTGCATCCTGAGCAAACACAAAATATTTCCCATCACTGCTAAAACCACAAGTATAAAATCCATAATTACGAAAAATCATACTTTCGTTACCTTGAGCAGAAGAAAACAACACCGTAGTTATTAAATTTTCTTTAGTTACACTAATGCTATCTCCTTGTACGGAACTGTCAGGTAATTTTCCACCATAGTATCCTGCTATGCTAATTTCTTCATCGGGCAATTCATCGCAGTATGCAATCGTGGCTTCTTCATCGTATTCGCAGCTACACGCAAGGATTTCGCCTGAAAAGCAGTCAATAATAGTAGTTTTTTGAGATGATATACAGAGTAATTTTCTTGTATTTACTTTTGAAAACCCAACCCATTCCAGTCCACCAACAACGACTTCCTTGACCAGTTCCCAATCAGCCAGTTTATGATAGTCAATCCACATATAAATTTTCACCTCTTAACAAATGCCCGATTTATGTATCTTCAATTATAATATTTCAGTTGTCTGCCTTATGTGCCGTAATAATCGTATAGCTATACGCATTTACCGTTAAAATATCATCGTCTACATGAACATACCAGTTCTTTCCATTACGCGTAATCACGGCATTGGCAGAGTTGATTTTCATTTTACACCAGTCAACCACATCTTCTGTCTCCAAAGACAGATTCCTTTTAATGCGCTCTATCCCTAACTTAGTTGTATGTAATTTATTCAGGTTCTTTCGTAATTCATTTTCTTCCTTCATTTTATATTTACTCCTCCTGTTTCCATCTCCAAAACCACTCTAAAATCGCTTGTCCGTGCTTCACATTTATATTACAAATCCATTACACTCCTGTGTTAACTCGATAAATCCTCACAATTCCGCTCTGTTTCACTCAATACTCTGCCTTTTTGAGGTTCAATACTCTTGAATAGTCACAATGTACTTCTGACACTACCTGCAAACCATATCGTTCAAAATAACGATATAATTTCCTGCTTCTTTCCCATTCTGTAACAATAATCTCACCATCATCTTTTAATACTCTTCTTTACCCTGCGCAATTTGCAACATATCTTTTGATAAATCTATGCCGATCACTTCAGACAAAGGCTTTAATTTTGCGATTTTTAAGGCATTTGTCGCTGTACCGGTACACAAATCCAAAACCTTTTCTGTATTGCCAATGCTTTCAAATACCGCCTTTCTTGGACTGTTCTCGTAATCTCTAAAATAGACAATATCTATTAAATCATAAAATCCTGACATTGCTTTATAGAAAAGTTTTGAATCCATTTTATGCCTCCGCAAATCCTGATTCATCAGCGATAGGTCGCATATCAAATTTAATCATTTACAATACCAATGCCTTTTTGGGGCAAAGCTTTGAACATTTACCGCAGCCAATACACTTGTCATAGTCTATTTGAGGTGCTTCAAAATCTTTCTGGCTTAACGCTCCTACCGGGCATACCTTAACGGCCGGACATTTGTGATTTTGAGGACAGTTATTCACTACAATTTTTAATTTTTTCTCCATAAAATTTATCTCCTTCACATTTTTTACAAGCCACTGTGCCACTTCATTCTCATCATTTGACAGCGTAATACTGTCTGGAATTTACAATATGATAGCAGAGATTTTTATACATTATATCCTATTTTTTTCAACATAGGAAACCGATGCCAGATAACCAACAATTGGCGAAATACCATAGCCAACTAAAGGAACTGGAAAATTGCCAAATAAAGTGCTCACAATTAGACATAAGAAAAACAAACCTAAACTTGCAGATATTTCTCTGTACTGCTTATCATGATTCCTTTTAAAAAAAGGCCACAGCAAAACAAAAAACGATAACCCGAAACAAAATAGATAACCCCAACTGATATTCATTGCTAAAATAAGTATATCTTCTACATAGGATACCGGTTCAAGAGTATCTATGTTTATCCAGGAAACACCTGCTAAGATCAGTAGTATAATCCAACTATATTTCCAAAGCTTATTTTTATTTGCATAATAAAACGGTATTAAGGCAACCAAAAAAGCAGTTAACATGGATGCATCCGGCTGCAAAAACAATATTACAGCGATAATCAAAATCAGACTATAACAAATCTGTAAATGACCACTATTTGAAAAAATGTAAATGCAAATCAACAAAATTGGTACGGTGATAAAGGCTGCGTTTAATGCAATTGGCCCAATATTAATCCATCGATGAACATCCGACATGCCATGAAAAAACAACGAACTAAACAGCAATAAAACATTTATAATACTTATCAAATAGCATCTATTTTGTTTGATAACATATTTCTTTGATATATATGTACCGGCTAAAACACTGAATATAATTAAATATATAATATTTTGTATGTATATATTTATTGAAATCCCACAAATATACATTATTAAGGTTCCTGCCAAAACACTCGGTAATGCGCTAAAAAATGGAATAAACTGTTTTTTCATTTCTCATGATTCACTTTCTTCTCTGGAATGTACCATTTGTCATTCCATCGCTATAAGGTCTGTCCTCTCATAGCGATTATGTCCTTGTAATTGCTTTTTGTATTTCCAACACTTAATTGCTTCCTCTAAAGATTTTCCAGCATTGTCTGCAAAAAAATCTCGAATATAAGTATTGTACTCAAACTGCTTATCAATTTCTGTTTTTCCTTTTTTCTTATCTTCAAGAATTTGATAATAAGCAGAAATCGCTTCTTTATAGGTTTTTCCAGTATTGTTTTTTAACCATTTCTGAAAAGCTACATTGAATGAAAACCCCTTTCCTATATGCTCTCTAAAAAAAGCTCTATGCCTTTCCGAACAAACAAAGTTTGCTTCAATTTGTGTGTCTTCACTAATGTTAGCTATTGCGGCTGCTTTTTTTGCTGCCATTGGAACAGACAATACTTTGCCTGTATCAAGAAAATAAGCAATTCTATCTGTTATTTCTATTTTTCCGCCCGAAACAGGAAGCCCATTTTCTCTGCAAAAACTTACTAATTCTTCTTTCAAATAGTAAAAATCACGAAATGTTTTACTATCTAAGTTTCTATCTAAAGCAGGTCTTTCATTCATACCATATACCCCTTTTCTGCTACACATTAAATCCCGATTCATACCTACTTATCATTTGATACAATTCTAACCGCTGAAGCCATTCCCCCATCACCATACGATGGATTATGAATAAAATCCTTTGCTGATTCACTCAACTCTTGATCGTTTCTTATTGTATGAATAATTTCCCTCATCTACTATTGCAGAACCGTAAAATCCCATGATTCCCCGGTATCTCTATGGGGCCATATTCTTCCGGTCTTGTCTGTAAGATTATAAACTACCGACCACTGAAGTTTATCCGTTTCACCATCATACACCCCAATTGTATTCAAAAGATTCTCACATTCCTCCATGGTAACAACATTTCTATCCCGTAAAACTTCCTCTACCGCAAGATAACGCTCAAATTCTGTATAACCCTCTCCAATATTTAAACCATTATACGCAATAAAATTTGACGCGATCTGATAATCTGTGTCAGATTCAACAACCTGCAACCCGTTATCGTAGTATTCCACAATTACCGATCTGCCTGTTGCATCTGCGATCAAAAAATGACATGTAACATCACCCGAAAAATAAATATTGTACTTCTTTAACAACTCTACTGCCTCATCTACCGAAGCCGCCTTATCGAGAACAAGGCGAATGGCTGTTGTTGTATTTAACGTAATCTTATTGGGATCGTCAATCATTTGAACCTCAGGAACTGCCAAAAGCGCAATACATAACCCTTTTTCATTCATACCGTCAAAGGGAAGGTACGGCGCTGCCAAAGCCAGAAAATTGTGAAACGATATTCCCGAAGAGGGCAGATTATCCTTTCCATATCCAGCGAAAGAAAGATTCACCGTAGAAACCGAAGCATAACCATTGTCAGGATTGGTATTCACCTGCAAAAACGGAGCGTAAAGAAAATCAAAATTTCTTCAAAAATTCATCAAACCCATAATCTCCATCATAAGTCATACTGTATACACCAGCACTCTTCTCTCTCAAGGTACTAAGTGTTTTTAATTCATGCCTGAACATAAAACACACAATGCCAACAAAAATCATGATTACTACTGCAAATCCAAGCAGTACTATTTTCGTTTTTTTCATATTCTTACCCACATAACTCCCGCTTTATCAACGATATACCACATAGCGAAGATGGGGCATATCAACACCCCTGTAGTGCTTTGTCCATCTATCCATGACTGTCATACCATTTCTGACAGCCACATTTTGGGAAGCAATATTTGTATCTCTGATGATAGAACAGACTTCATCTGCTTCTAATATTTCAAAAGCATATTTTTTGCAGGCCATTGCTGCTTCAATGGCATACCCTCTGTGCCAGTATGAACGCTCAAAAAGATACCCTATCTCAAGAACTTCCTTATCTTTCCACGGCTGCATGGTCAGTCCACATTGTCCTATCATTTCATTCGTCTGTTTCAGAATAACTGCCCATAAACCAAAGCCCCATTTTTGATAACGAAAAATCTGTCTATCCAGCCATTCCTGCGCTTCGCTGTCACTAAATGCACCTTCATAAGCAGCCATTGTTTCTTCATCCTGTAATATCTTACACAAGGAGTTAAAATCAGATTGGTCCATTTCCCGCAAATATAATCTTTCTGTTTCAAGTATCATGTTTTTATCACCTCAAATCCTGTTCCATTTGGTCATTTACAAAATGGCTTCATAGAAAATGTCTTTGGCTTTTTCTGTTATCTTTCGGGCACTTCTGATAAAAACCAGATAATAGCATAATCCGCTCCCCAGCAACAGGCCAAACAGTGCCAATACCGTTGACTGGATATAGATATAGAAAAAGAGATAAATAGACAGACATAACCAAACTATCCAGAGCAGCCAAGTTACCCCTGTGCCGTACAAAGTCAGATTCACTTCCTTATTGCCATCCCATCTGTCCCTGCTTTTTACGCCAAGCTTCCAGAATGGATTACCGTTGCACAATGTACTTAATTCTTCCAAAGTTTCCTTTCTCACAAAGGGTTCCTCCGCACTGAGCCTTTGAAAAGGACAGAGCCAAAGATCTTTTCCACTCATTTTCCGATGTCTATAGATTTTGACACTATCGTCATATCTACGAATCAACTGCTCCAGATCCATCTCTTCCACAAACATAAGTTTCACCGGGAAGTGGGTGCCGTCTTTATAACAAAACTCCAATTCACAATAAGGTATATTGCGAAAGGAATAACGCCAACCGATACGTTTGTAGAACAGATATACAGTATCCAGTCCCTTTCTTGGAATCTGGTGAGTGTCTATCATAAAGTATGTATCCGTACTGACTCCATAATTCCGAATCATTACTTTCTTTTCCATAAATCGATGGTTCTCCTTTTGTTTGTCTCACGGACAAACCTGAAGCTGCTATGCGTCTTTTTCTCCATGCTTTATAGCATAAAAAGATATAATACTAAACAAAAATGTCTGTATAAGAATTTCTATCAACCCGCCAAGCACTACTTTTGGTGTTCCCGAAACAGGTTCACAATATATAAAATATTCAATCGAACAAGGCGCTGTCGCCGGGGTATTGAATACTCCCAAAATCAGAATAATCATCCATATCATTAACCATCCATTTTTCTTTGATAAAAAGACATCTCGTATAATCCACAAAACTATACCAAACAAAAGCCCTCTAAAAATCTGAAACAATGGAGCCAAACCAACAATTAAGCTATTCGTGTCTCTCATTCCTATTTGTTCCACTGACGATTGATAGTCAAATAACGTCATTGACAACATACCACATACAATATAAGTAACTACATGAATAATTGTCACTTTCAAAATGAAATTTTTCTTTTTCATCTAAGCACTCTCCCATATTCAAGCCATTATTACAACTGCAATCCCGAGCAGTAATATTTTCGTTTTTTCATAACTCTCACCCAAACCGAAACTTACCACTCGTTCAAGAACTTCTGCAATTTTTCCACAAACTGCCCGATATGCAAACCATCTACAAAAGAATGATGCGCCTGCACAGAAATCGGCATCCAGACTTCTCCATCCTTTTCATAGTACTTGCCCCAGTCAAAAAGAGGTGTGGCATTATCTTTCTTTCCCGAGTTTGTATGCGATATATGGGTATAGGTAACCCAGGGCATAGGCGAACACTGAAAAACATCATTTCCTAATGGTCCTGTAAAATATTCCTTCTGTTCATCTGCTGTTCTTGATGCCAACTCACAGTATTCCTTCAAATCATCTGTCATGGGAACATTCACTACTTTAAACAGGCCTGTATCCTTATTCAAATAAGTAAATGCGGTATCTATTCTGTCGTAAAGAACAACTTGTCCATCTACAAAGCGGTAACGAAAAGCTTCTATATCATTCGCACATCTACACACCGCATATACCATAGCTATCGTAAAGGATAATTCTTCTTCCTTAATCATTCGCTTAAAATTTGTAATATCTGCTTCAAATGTCACACAAAAGGCAGGCTCCACACTGTTTCTGAAAACCGCACAGTGCATTGCTCTTTCCCATGTTTTTTCATCTATTATCTGATATGAATTAGCCATATATCTGTCCCTCCAGACGCGGATTTGTCCTATAAATCACTTTTGAAAATATCCTATTCAAACCAAGCTACCGCTCTAATAGGAGAACCGTCACAGTTGTCCAGCTTCAACGGGAAACAACTGAACCAAAATAAATCTCTGCCACATAACTCTAAGTTTTTAAGATTTTCAATATTTACAATATCACACTTTT
>CAMNSD010000038.1 GCA_946554445.1 uncultured Lachnospiraceae bacterium
GACTGGCAGGAAGTCTGGCACTCGCCGCAGCCGCCCTTCTTCATGGATTCCTTCAGATCTCTGGTAGATAATGTCTTAATATGCTTCATCGATATGTCCTCCTTATGTAATAAATACTGGGAACCGCTGCGTCCTGTGTTCTTCCCGTCCCGTTTCCCTTTGCATACACTCTCAATAACTTTAAGTAGTATATCACAGTTTCCACATTACGCAAAGCATTTTCTTATTTTTTTACAAATTATAACCTTTGATTTTCCTTCTAACTGATCATCCCCCCTAGCATTCCACTTCCCGCGCACAGAAAGAACACCGTCACCATATTCCCCGCCACATCCTGAGGTCCCTTATTTACCACCATGGACACAATCACCAGGATCCCAAAATACAAGACTCCCATGGCCAACCCCCAGATAAATTTTTTCTTACCCGCTCTTTTACCCGCGATCAATCCTGCCAAAAATGTGACGATTATGTAGACTGCAATAATACAGACCGATACCACCTTCTCGGAAAGCCCGAACCGATACAACAGAAAAGCGAGCAGCAAAAGTAGCCCGGCTGTCAGAATATAAGCCGCCAACATGCACTTTGTAACAAAAATCACCTTTTGCGTATAAATTTCCTTTTTTCCCATACTTCCCCCTTTGTCCCTGTCTTTTACTCTGCTATATTTTATTCCGTCTGTCAGAAAAACTTGACACAATCTTATGCTTCTAGTAATATTTTCTACATACCCAAAGGTAAATTCCCTCGGAATTAACCTTGTGAGATCAGCTTTGCGGTCTCAGATAAGTAGTAGAATTTCCTACTGCTAAAATATAATACAAAGAAGGAGTGAACTTTTAAATTGGATACCACAGGTGTCATACAACTCGTTTCTTTAGCAGTTCTTGTATTCTTATCTGCTTTTTTCTCATCTGCCGAGACAGCTTTCTCGACAGTGAATCGTGTGCGGCTTCGCACACTCGCCCAGGAAAACCATAAAGGTGCCATCCGGGTACTTGGCATACTGGATCAGTATGGCAAGATGTTGAGCGCGATTTTAATTGGCAATAACATCGTCAATCTTTCCGCCTCTTCCGTGGCTACTACTTTTGCCATCAATACCTGGGGCAGCCGTGCCGTTGGTATTGCTACCGGCGTGTTAACTTTTGTGGTGCTGATGTTTGGCGAGATCATCCCCAAGACCTGGGCCATGCAGAGAGCTGAGCCGATTACGCTTGTCTTCAGCGGTATCATACGCCTTTTGATGACGATTTTAACCCCGGTAATTTTCCTGGTAGACAAACTCTCCAATTGGATTTTAAAGCTGTTACACATCAGTTCCGAGGGCAATAATTTCAGCATCACAGAAAAAGAACTGAAGACTTATGTGGATGTCAGCCACGAGGGTGGTGTCATCGAATCGGAAGAGCGGGCGTTAATCTACAATGTATTTGATTTTGGAGATACCGTCGCCAAAGACATCATGATTCCCAGAATCCAGATGACTACTGTATCCATGGACGCCTCTTATCAGGAACTGTTATCCACCTTCCAGGCCTCCATGTTCACCCGGATTCCCGTCTATGACGACGATCCCGATCACATCATCGGCATTGTCAACATTAAGGACTTTATTCTGGTAAAAGACAAGGAGAAATTTAATCTCAAGAAAATCCTGCGGGAAGCCTACTATACATATGAATATAAGAAAGTATCGGATCTTTTGATGGAGATTCGTGAAAAATCCTGTAACATTGCCTTTGTTCTGAGCGAATACGGCGCTACGGTGGGTATGATCACCATGGAAGATATGATCGAGGAGTTGGTGGGTGAGATTCGTGATGAATATGATGCCGATGAGGAAGAACTGATTCAGGAAACCGAGGAAGGTCAATATCTGGTAGAAGGCGGCATGAAACTTGACGACATCAACGATGCCCTGGAGATTTCCCTGGATTCCGAAGACTATGATTCCATCGGCGGCTTAATGATAGAAAAATTAGACCGCCTGCCCCAGGATCAGGAAGCCATTGTTCTGGAAAATGGCATTTCCCTGCAGGCATGCGGTATTCAGGATAACCGTATTGTCAAAGTGTTGATCACACTTCCTGAGGAAACCGAGACAGAAGCGCCGGAAGTTCCTGCGGAGAATTGATCATACAGGATTCCTTTGCACCGGCTTCTAACAACTGCACCCTGGTACGGAATCCCCAGGTGACACTGATACAGGGCATGGGAACATTCCCTGCCGTCTGCCGGTCCACCTCAGAATCTCCCACATAGACTGCGTGGGACACATCACACAAAAGCTCTGAAAGCGCCTGATACACCGTATCGGGCGCTGGTTTTTTCTTCACCGTGGCGCTCTCTCCGATCGCCACCGGAATATAGTCTTTAAAATATTTCTCGTTCAGCTTCTTAACAGCGCCGTCAAACTTATTGGAGACGATTGCCATATGATATCCCTGCCTGGAAAGTTCGGCAAGCAGTTCCATGATCCCCTCGTAAGGCTGTGTCTTATCTTCGCAGTGTTTCGCATAATGTTCTTTGAATGCAGCTAATATCTGCTCGTATTTAGGATTCTGTATCCCCTGCGGAATACAGCGCTCAATCAGTTTGGCCACTCCGTTTCCCACAAACCTTCTCACTTCCTCTATCGTCTTAGTCTGTAACTGAAACTGTTCCATGGCATAATTGACACTGTCTGTCAAATCTTCCAAAGTATCCAACAGGGTGCCATCCAAGTCAAATATAATCGTATCAATCATGGTCATCCTTCTCTATCAGTGCGCCTCCACAAGCCCCATAATCGCCTCAATCTCCGCTCCGTTATCAGGCGCAGGTTCCACTACTTCATGCTTCCCGTCAGGCGTTACTTTCGCAATGAAGTTTCCGTCCTTGGTCTTTTCCAGCACATAATAAACCACTTCCTCCGTATCCCGCTTCCACACCACATAGACACGGTAACACATACCCTTTTTCACCGCTTCGTCCGGCATATCTACCCTGGTAAGCTGTACCGTATCCGTGATATTGAGCGTCATCACAGAGAAATCGTCTGCCCTGAAAGACGCCTTTTTGCCTTCCGGATATACTTCATCATAAAAATGCAGGAGGAACTCGCCTTCCTCTTTCTGCAGTTTCTTAAGGCCCTCTTCTTTCTGCTCAAACAGGTATTTTGGTAAAAGCATCAGCGCCACCCGATTGTGTACCAGGTCCTGGAACTGTTTCTCGGTCACCTGGATGGTTTTCTGCCCGGCCTGACCTTGCTTGGCCAGTTGTGCCAACTGTTTTCTGCGCTTATCCGCCACTTCCAGAACAGACTTATTCAACACCATGTTATGGGTAAAAGGATTCAGCACCACAGCCTCAATCTTTTCCTGGTTCGCCATAGCCATGGACACACAGGCAAAAAACGGCAGGGCAAGCACCGTAGGACTCTTCTTATCCGGCGGGATCTGCGCCGCTGAACTGAAAATGGGAAGGGCCTGTTCACCACTCTCTTTGCGTAAAAGGCAGGGGACAATCCTGGACTCTCCCGATAACTGTACCGGTTTGCCTGCCCGCATTAGCTTCTCTGTCTCCGGATCCAGGTTCTGGGGCGGCATGGCCGGCATCAACACAATGGATTTCTCCAGAAGTTCCATCACTTTGACATAATTGTCCCTCTCCCGGTCTTTTGCAAACGCCTCAATCGCCTCTTCCAATGCCTGATTGTTTATTTTCTGATCAGCCATGATTACTCCTTTTCTGCCTTTCCTTCCGTATCGACTGGTTCACATGCCTCCAAATAGACTCTTCATCTGTGCGACCAGCTCCATATCCTCCGCACTTACCTTCAGATTGGAATCAAAATTTTCGCCCTCGGCGGTAGTCACTTTAATCTCAATGATACTGCCCTCTTTGATTCCCTTCTGGCCCACTGCCTTTAAAAACATCGGAAACTTGGGGTGATTCTTCTCAAAACGATTCCAGAGATTCATCATCTGTAACAGTGCTGCCGGATTCTGCAGATTCATGCCTCTTCCTCCTCTTTCTCTGGTGCCTGTGTGATTGCAATCTGTAATTCTTCCAACTGCTTCTCATCCACCGTACCCGGTGCCTCCGTCATCAGGCAGGAGGCATCTTTAATCTTCGGAAATGCGATCACTTCCCTGATACTGTCCGCATGTGTCAAGAGCATCACGAAGCGATCCAGTCCATATGCAAGCCCTGCATGCGGGGGTACCCCATACTTAAAAGCGCTTAACAGGAAACCGAACTGCTCCCATGCCTGCTCTTTCGTGAAGCCCAGCACCTCAAACATTTTTTCCTGAATATCATCCTGATGGATTCTCACAGAACCGCCGCCCAGTTCCACGCCGTTTAAGACAATGTCATAGGCCTTCGCCCGGACTCTGCCCGGATCAGAATCAATGTACTGCCAGTCCTCTTCCATGGGCATGGTAAAGGGATGATGCATGGCCATAAAGCGGTTCTCCTCCTCGCTCCACTCTAAAAGCGGGAACTCCACCACCCAGAGGAAATTGTATTTCGACTCGTCAATCAAACCCAACTGTCTGCCCAATTCGATACGCAGGGCACCTAAAACACTGTACACAATATTTGTCTTATCCGCCGCAAAGAGAAGCAGATCGCCCTTTTCGCCGCTCATTGCTTTTACTAACTTATCCAGTTCTTCTTCTGTCATGAATTTGGCAAAGGAAGATTTATAGGTGCCGTCTTCCTGCACACTCAAATATGCCAGTCCCTTCGCCCCATAACCCTTGGCAAAATCCACCAGCGCATCAATCTTCTTGCGGGGCATAGCCGCCTGTCCTTTGATCGTCAGGCCGCGTACCGAACCCTTATTTTCCAATGCGGAAGTAAACACCCCAAAACCACAGCCTGCCACCACCTCGGACACGTCCGTAAGTTCCATGCCAAACCGGGTGTCCGGCTTATCGGAACCAAACCGGTCCATGGCCTCCTGCCAGGTCATACGGGGCAGAGGCAGCGTCACATCCAGACCAATCGCTTCCTTACAAATATGTTTGATCAACCGTTCATTCACATCAATCACATCGTCCACATCCACGAAAGAAAGTTCCATGTCCGCCTGGGTGAACTCCGGCTGTCTATCCGCCCGCAGATCCTCGTCCCTGAAACATCTGGCGATCTGGAAGTACCGGTCATACCCGGAACACATCAAAAGCTGTTTATATAATTGGGGCGACTGGGGCAGCGCATAGAAATTCCCCGGATGCACACGGCTGGGCACCAGATAGTCCCTGGCCCCCTCCGGCGTAGATTTACACAAAATCGGTGTCTCAATCTCCAGAAAACCTTCCCCTGCCATAAACGCACGCATCTCAGATGCGATCTTACTGCGCAGCATCATCTTCTCCTGCAGGTCCGGGCGGCGCAGATCCAGATAGCGATATTTTAAACGGATTTCTTCTTTAGTCTTGGAATCCGCCTCCACCGGGAACGGCGGTGTCTCAGATTCCGATAAGATACGCACCTGTGCGGCCCTGACCTCAATCTCGCCGGTCTTGAGATTCTCATTGACAGCGCCGGAACGCTTCTCCACCTTACCAACTACGGCAATCACAAATTCGCTGCGCATTTTCTCCGCCTTGGCAAAAGCCTCCGCGCCGCAGTCCTTTTCCTCAAAGATAATCTGCAAGATCCCGGAACGGTCCCGCAGATCGACGAATATGATACCGCCTTTATTTCTCTGTTTCTGTACCCATCCCATAACGGTCACTTCTTCGCCCACATTGCCTGTGGCAAGTTCCGCACAGCGATGAGATCTCTTCCAGCCTTTCATGGACTCTGCCATTGTCATTTCCTCCTCATGCTTTTTCATAATGTCTTTCAATTATCTGATGCCTGCTTCTCACATGCCTTCTTTTTCCTTCAATCTCTTATCTTGGCAATCAACTTTTTTCTTTAAAAGCCTCCCTATAGAACTCCTCAAACGCCTCATATCCCTGAGCCGTAAGCTGTTCTTTCTGGAATTTCTTATTTTTGTTCATACGCGCCACTAACACCTGGTCTCCCGCTGCACGGGCCTCCTGGGCCTTCTTCATCACATCTTGCAACCTATCCGCAGGCAGTCCCTTCTCCATCAGATAAGCCACTTTACGTCCAGCCTTTGGCACCTTGAAGCCGCTCTCCAAAAGCAACAGGATGATACGTTCGAAACCGATGGAAAACCCGCAGGCCGGCACATCATTTCCAGTAAATTTGCCCACCATCTTATCATATCTTCCGCCGCCGCCGCAGCTGCCGCCGAACTCCGGCATCGCCACCTCAAAAATTGTGCCCGTATAATAGGACATGCCGCGCACCAGCGTAGGATCAAACACCAACTCAAAGAAATCTCCCTTGACCGCCTCTACACTGTCAATGATCTCCTGGAAACTCTCCCTGACGCCTTCCGGCAGGAAATCAGCCACAGCCTCTGTCAGATAAGCTACAGGCTCTTTTGCCGCCTCCACGCCTTTAAAAAGTTCCATATATTTCGTCACAGACTCTTTGGCATAACCGGCCTCTAATAACTCGGCCTCCACCCCGTCTGTCCCAATCTTGTCCATCTTATCCAGAATGATAAAAATCTGGTCATACGCTTCCTCGCCAAAGCCGCTGTATGCCGCCATAGCCTTTAAAATCTGCCTGTCATTAATCCGAATCTGAAAGTTCTTAAAACCTAACTTTCCTAACGTGGTGGTGGTTGCCAGGATCAACTCAATCTCCGCCAGATTACCCGCCTCACCCAAAATGTCGATATCACACTGCATGAACTGACGGTAACGTCCTCTTTGCGGCCTGTCCGCCCGCCACACATTGCCCATCTGCAGGGCCTTAAAAGGCGCCGGGAGTTCATTGGCGTGATTGGCATAATAACGCACCAAGGGCACAGTCAGATCATAACGCAGACCACCGTCCACCAGGTCCTCCTCGCTCTTAGCCTCCGCCAGACGGAGTTTCTCACCTCTTTTTAAAATCTTGAAAATCAGCTTCTCATTCTCGCCACCCGCCTTACAGTTTAGGTTCGCAATATTCTCCACGCAGGGCGTCTCAATCGAGGTAAAGCCGAAACTCCCATAAGTTTCTTTGATTACGCCAATAACATAATCGCGGATTGCCATTTCTTCCGGCAGGATATCTTTCATACCGGTGACCGGTTTCTTATTCAGTGCCATAATGCCTCCCTGTCATTCTTTTTCTATAGATAGATGCTTGTTAGATTTTACTCTCTTTTGGAGTGTTTTTCAAGCCTGAAAGCACATGGTTTTATCCAGTTTGCTTTCACCTCATACTCGTATCTCTTCTTTCTTATGGGTTTAGCAGCACCGAACTATAAAAAATTCCGTTTTCCTGTTTCAGGTTTACCATCCCATGGTATTTTTCAGCAATTCTTTGAATAGAGACTATGCCCATGCCCATACGCGGCCCTTTGGATGATGCAATCCCCTCTCTGCCATGATGATAATCATAGTATTTGTAAGGCTGCACCACAGTGCAGGTATTGTCCATCGTGACCACAATCATCTGGTGCATTTGCTGTACCTTCAGCGTAATAAATGACTCTCCTTTTTCCCTGGAACAGGCTTCTATTGCGTTTTCCAGAAGGTTCCCAAAAAGGATGACTCCATCGGAAGAACAGATTCTGGAATCTATCGGATAATCAATATCAGCCGAGAAACAAATGCCCCGCTCTTTGGCCATGCTCTCATAATATACAATCACAGCATTCAACGCATAATCTTCACAGTAGATAATGGGTGCATCCAGAGGAATCGTCGTACTGTATTCGTGAATATACTTTGAAAGGCTTTCATAATCCTCTTCTTGCAGAAAAGTCTGCACCACAGACAGATGCTGACGCAGATCATGCCGCGCCTGTCTTACTTCCTCTATCCGCTGCCTTAAGCTTTCATATTGAACAGACTGCATGGCAAGATGATGATTCTCCTGCTCCAAAAGCAGTTTGTCATTACATTCCTTTAAAAGCTGTAGAATCAGAAATGTAATAAACAGGGCGCTAAAATTAAGAATTAGCACAAAAAGAACATTACTGCCATTGGATGCAAAAACTACCGTACCCCCGTTGCTATACAAACTAAAATAGTAGTAAAAGCAAAACGCGGCAGGCACCAGCCACAAAAAACGCCAGTATACATTCTCCCTAGTCTGCTCGGCCAACGGCCTTACCTTACGCACCATCATCCCATACATAAAAGGATAAGTGACTGCATAGACCAAAAGCTGCACAAGACTGGAACAAAAAGAATACCGTCCCACAAAATGAGCCGGCAAAAGACACGCAATCCCATTAACCATAACTGCCTTAAAACTCCCATAATTTAAAACAGTCAACAATGTAAAAAGCAGGATACAGACAGGCGTTTTTATATAGATCCGTAACAGCACAAGATAGAAACCCATCCACAAAATGGTAAAGATTCCTGCAATATCCACTCCTTCCAGGGCCAATATCCTGCATATAAAAACCATTATGAAGAGTACAGGGATAACTCCATAAGTGCGAAAGGGTGAAAACCTAAAATGCGCCTGGTGAGGCACCAGTACAAGCGCAAGACATGGAATCAAATCCAGAAATACATATAAGAAAACCATAAGCATATCTAATGGCTCCATCATCTGCCACTCTTAACCTTTGTAAAAATATAATCATAATAGGTTTTTGCTAAGCTTTTATACTCCTTCTGCCGTATCGGGATGTGCTCCCCTTCACTCGTCACGAAGTCCGACTTCTCTATCCCTGTCATCTGGTCCATATTGATAAGGCAACCTTTATAGCAGAGCAAAAACTGAGAATACGGGGCCAGTTTTTGAATAAATTGGGCAAAAGGGATTCTGGTCCGCAATATCTTACAACCCCTTACATGAACCTGCACATAATGACCAGAAGCATCACAGTAAACAATATCTTTTAAAAATACCTTCACCTGTTCCCGTCCACACAGTATACATATGTATTGCCCGTCCCGCAGCCTGCTCAAATTGATGAGAGACATTGCCTCCTCTATCTGGATATAGACAATCGGCTTCACAATATAATCAACGGCCCGTACTTTATAACAATCAATTGCAAAGTCTCTGCTCACAGTAACGAAAATAATCGGTACAAGAGAATCTGATCGACGGATATACTGGGCCGTCTCCAATCCATTCATCTCTTTCATGAAATAATCTATTAAGATAAGCTCATAAGTTCCTTCCTCAAAAAGCCTGACAAACTGCTCCCCGTCTTCAAACCATTCAATCACCACAGTTTCCAGACTGTAATTTTCCCGAAAATACCTGCGCAGATACTTTGCAAGAATCATACTGTCGCTTTTCATATCATCAATAATTGCAATTTTCATTTTAACCTCATTACCAGCTAATCAGGCCGCTCTATTACGCAGTCTCTTTTTATAATACTTGGATAGGACAAAACCATCGACATTTGTGTTTATTATAACTATTTCTGTAGAAAATGTAAATCTTAAATGGCAGCTAACAATGCAACTGAAAAATCTTATTGCCAGAAAAAAGCCTCTTAAGGCCGTCATAATCTTCATTGGATATGCTCTGCTATAATGAATGTAATCTGTAAACATATTGTACTGGCGTCATATAAGATACCCGCCGGTACATCCAAAAGAAGGAGGTATGATAAATGCAACAGGAAATGGTAGTTTTAGAAGGAAAAGTCTTTACAATTGATTTACAGTCTATGCTAGGTTCCACCGCTTACGGTTGGTGCCTGTCCGGCCTGCCCGAAGGCATCATACTGGAAAGTATCGAGATAATTCGCGATTCTTCCGGAATTTCGCCTGTAACGCAAAGGTTTTATTTTGGTGTATCATCCGCCAAAAATCCGCAGGCAGAACTCTCCTTTGTACTGGCATGTGTCTTCCAGCCGGAGGAAATTGCGAAAGAGGAAAAAATCTCCCTGACCATCATTCCCCACAATTCCAACGAATACATCACGTACAATGAGCAAATCCGTCAAAAGGAGGCCGAAAATGTTGCAAATTGCATCATTCCTTACGGGGTGAATATGTCCCGCGAAGCCGCACAAACGCAGATGGTCTATGGCATTAATTCCTGCGCGTTATACGCATATCCCCCGGATGCTGCGTTAAAATACGGCTATCCCTGCAGTGTTCAGGACGCAGCCTTGAAATATGGCTATCCCTGTAGTGTTCAGGACGCGGCCTTGAAATATGGTTATCCCTATAGTGCTCAGAATGCAGCGTTGAAATACGGCTATCCTTTCTGCTAAGGAGGTACAACATGAAATACCAACCGATTACCTGTGTCTGGGAAGTAACCATGGGCTGCAATATGCGTTGCGGGCACTGTGGTTCCTCCTGCACAGAGCCTCTATCCGATGAACTGACTACGGAAGAGGCGCTGGATCTCTGCGACCAAATAGCAGAATTAGGCCTAAAATGGATTACTCTTTCGGGCGGCGAGCCTCTGACCAGAAAGGATACCCCTCTACTGGTAAAACGGCTATCTTCATTGGGCATAACCGTAAATATTATCACAAACGGCTTGCTGCTTGAAGGTGAGATTGCAAAGGAGTTAAAAGACAACGGTATCTCCACTGTCGCCATCAGTATTGACGGCACTCCGGAAGTTCATGACAAAATCAGGTGCAAGGGCGCCTTTCACCATGCAAGGCTCGCTTTCCTTACCATGAAAGAACTTGGCATTAACACAGGCGCCGTGACAACAATCACGAAACAAAATATTAATATCTTGGAAGACTTAAAGGAATTGCTGATTGATATGGGTGTCCAGAGTTGGCAGGTACAACTCGGTCTTCCCATGGGCAATCTGGGAAAACGTCCCGACTGGGTACTGGAACCAAAACAGATAAAGGACGTAATTGACTTTTGTTATGACACTGCAAAAGAAGGCCGAATCGCCATTTACCCCGCTGACTGCATCGGTTATTATACCAAAAAGGAATTAGAGATCAAACGGCTGTCCTACAAGAACGACACAGTACCGCCCTGGAACGGCTGTAACGCAGGTATCCGCGGCTTTGGCATATTGCAGAATGGAGATATTTTAGGATGCACCTCTATCCGCTCCAAAGAATATATCGAAGGCAATATAAAAGATCGCCCTCTGCGGGAAATATGGGAAGATGAAAGTAAGTTCCTGTGGCGCAGGGAAATGACAAAAGAAAAGCTGTCCGGTACATGCAACACTTGTATTTATGGCAATAAATGTCTGGGCGGCTGTCCCAATACCCGCCTGACCATGAACGGTGATATCTATTCAGAGAACCAATACTGTTCTTATCACCTCGCCTTAAAAGAAATGGAGGAAAAATATAACCTTTGTCAAAACAGCAAAACTCTCTTCCGTCTGGCAGATTCCTTAATGAGGCAGGGCGACTATCAAGAGGCTGCTTTCGCCCTGGAACGGGTACTTAAGTTAGACTCTGAGAATCCAGACGCACTGAAAGAAAAAGGGTACTGCGAGTTTATGTGTGGCAATTATCAACGCTGCCTCGATGCCAATGAAAAAGTTCTACAGCAAAACGGGCAAGATTCCTATGCCCTCGGCGGTTACGCCCTGGCTCTCTTCCAGATGGGACACAAAGAAGAAGGACTTAAGAAAATGCAGCAGGCAGTAGATCTGACCGGTGGAAAAGATCCTGATCTGTTACAAGATTTGCACGCTTTACAGATTCAAATGGGGCAATAAAAACTATAGTAAAGGCTCCGAAGTCAATACGGCTTCGGGGCCCTTACTTTATACTATCAAACAGTTCCTCTATCATTTCCATGGCCGCTTATTCCCCGTCCAACCCTTCTCCCTCCAATAGACTGCATCCGCCTCATTCCAGCCCCGCCTTTGTAACTGACGCATGACATTAAAAAAGAACTTGGTCTTCACAGACGGCTTTACATGATCCTTCCTATTTCGAATCTTCTGTGCCAGCCGTTCCATTTTCTGTTCTATATGCCGTCTCTTTTCATCATCAATACCTTCCCATGAAACCGCTCTCACTGCTATCCCATAACGATACGTTTTGCCCACGCCCCAGAAAAAAACGCTGTCAGCCATATCCTTATTGGCACTCCTCATCCCCGCACCGGCCGCCGTGGAAATACAGACTGCCTGCTTGGAAAACATCTTTTCCTCGGGACGATGTACCATCCACCGCCAACCATAGTGATCCAAAAATGCCTTCATAGCCCCGGTTACATGATATACATAGACAGGACTTGCCAGTATGATCACATCCGCCTCATCTATAGCCTCTGTAATAGGGAATAATTTGGTATAATGCGGACACTTTGTCTCTGTTTCCTCAAAACAGACAGTACAGCCCACGCAATATTCTCCAAAGTCCCGTGGCAAAAAAAATTCCGTCACTTCGCCATTTATTTTTTCCGCCAGCATTCTAGCCATGTGGCAGGTAGAGCCCTGGTGGCTCTGTCCGTGGATGATTGTAATCTTCATTACTTTTCTCCATTTTTAATGATATTACTTTTCTATTTCCAGTATAATCGAAGATTCTGTTCTGCTTCTTCCTCTGAAACAGCATACTTCTCCATTATCTTTTTCCTTGTATAAGTTCGGGATTGGTTTGCCTCCTGCAAAATTTCAATACTACAGCGAATACCTTCTTTTATACCTTCTTCCCGCCCCTCTTCGCGTATCGTCCTCGCGTATTTTTCTGCGTCAAACTCTTCCAATAACATTCCCAGCACCTCCGCTCGGTTTTTTAGCAGGAATTCTTTTAATATCCCCTTCGCTATACAGTCGTCAACAGCTCTATTCAAGGCAGTCTGCAAATCCCGCTCAACAAGCATATGATTTCGTGTCACAGCTACCAGCTTCGAATACTCTTCTAAAAGCCTGCACTTTTCCATCAATTGTTTGTTATATCCATAGTTAATGTTGAGCATCCGAACAATCAGTTCTACATCTGCCCCTGCTTTCTTATTCTCAAAAGCATCTGATAACTTCAATATCTGCTCTTCTGGCAGTTCTTCCGTGCCATTGTAAAAGACAACACACCGAGGTGTCGGCAAGGTAATCCGGCTAGTTCCGTAAATACTTTTCTCAGCCTTCTCTATCACTATCTGATATTCTTGTGCCAGATAAATCAGAAACCTGACTGGCAGATTGGGACTGTAAGTACTCTGGTGCTCATACATGTTCAATGTACCGGACAGAATATAGGCCAAATCATTTTTCATCACCACATAAACTGCACTCTCAATCGTTACAATTTCAAGCTGCGATGGATCCTGATATGCCGTCCCATGTAAGGCGTTATACAACTCCAGAAGCGCTCCTCTGTCCTTCTCAAACAGGAACCTAAAAAGCCTGTCTTTCACATTACGCCGCACTTGTTTCCGGCTTGTTTGCTGATTGCACCTCTTGTTTCTTCTTTTCTTCCCTTGTCTTCGTTTTGACATATGTTACCCTCCCTTTATTTTGGCAGGATATGATATGTCACCGCGTTCGCACCTCTCCACTCCTGCCGTTTTCCATTATATTTCAAAGAGAAAATCCGACAGAAACTGTCTTGAATGTGCAGAACGCACGTCTGTTAGAATTCCTTTGATAGACATATTCTAGCGGAATCATGGCAGTATGTCAATATCGTTTTCGAATTTTTAAAGACGTTTTTCCGTATATTAAGAAAGTGTCCAAACTTATGCAGTTCAAAACCAAATCAAAAGACTTCCAAATAAACCTTAGGAAAACAAATCATTTCCCTTCATCCTCACAAATACAGTCAGAGAAATATGCTCCAATCCCAGCAATAAACGCCAGCACATCCGCCTTCATCCCCTCCGGGAAAGCCGACAGCACCGGCGCCGTCTCAAAACTCAATACCCCCTCATAACGGATATTCCTAAGCCCCTTAAGAAACCCTCCCCAGTCTGTGGACGCCCGGTTCTCCCTCGTCTTTGTAAAGGTGTAGGGTATCTGGTGCAGGTCCCTGATCCCGTCGTTGTCATGGATATGCAACACCTTCAGATGGCTTCCCAGCCTTGTGAGAAACCTTTCCATATCGATCCCTACCAGATTTGCATGTCCGGTGTCAAAACAAAACCCCAGCACCTCCGCCCCGTATCGGTCGTTTATGCGTTCTATTCTCTCCACGGCCTTCCCGGCATCGCAGCATGGGCCCTCCATGATGCGTCCACCCCGGCTCTCATACAAGTTTTCTACGCATATGGTGATGCCCAGTTCTTTTGCATAAGGTACAATTGAACCTATAAACTTCTCGCTCTCCCTCCATTCTGCTTCCTCGGAACCCAAAAAGTAAGCCAGTTTAAAGCCATGTATCACAATATATTGACAGCCAAAATAATGACAGATTCCCATGCTCTTAGGGGCCACCTGATCCCGTAGATAATCGTTGATTTCTTTATCCGCCCCAGGAACATAAATCGGATACGGCATATGCATCTGATTGATGGTAATCCCCGCAGCTTCCGCCCCCTGCTTATGGGACGCAAAAAAGTCCTCCAGCTGCTGAAGAGACTTATCAAAAAAAGCGTTTAATTTTGACTGATAGAGAGAGGTATTTAACAGATAGCCATTGAGACTGAAATCTGCACAGGAAAAACCTGCACGCTTCAACATTTCAAAACCTTCCCTGGGATTATTATCCTTTACAACGTTCTGTGTCTGCACTCCAATCCCTATCGTCATCCTTTGCCCTCCCAATATTCCAGCCTGTCAAAATAGTATGATGGCATATATTCATCATTAAAATATTCAATCGGATTGAGTATGCCCATTTCACGCAATTGCTGTTCTATCTCTTTGTAGTAAACATTGCAGATGAATATTGCACAGCCAGGCGCAATCTCTTTTAATGCTTCCGGCGACCTTATCTCCAATCCTTCAAACTGTTCACCCCAGCGTGCACTGTCATTGTCACAGGTAAAAAGCGGCGGGAATTCCTCCCCATAGCATTTCATGAAATTACGACACATATTTCCTGCACCAAACAGCACACGCATTTCGTATTTCCTTAATACACTTTTCATAGAAATCTGCCACCGGAAAAACTCCGCCACGCTACGGGCAAACCGTAAAAGCTGTGGACGTAAGAACTGCGAGAATCCTGTCATCATCCTATTAAAATCCATGACCAGAAAACCGTCAAAGCATATTTCCCGCAGTCCTCTGATTAGATTCAGCCAGTCCGTGCAGAACTGACCATTGTCCATACAGGTAAATGGCAGCATCGCCCCTTCATGGATGCCGTCACAGTCTCGCAAAACGACCGCCTTGATACGACTACCAAGCCTAGTGGCAAATTCTCTCATATTCAGCCTGCACAAACTGCACACTCCCACATCCATGCAGAATCCAAAACGTTCTTCTCCACACGCCGCATTCAGGCTGTCAATCCATAAGACCGCTTCGACCGCATCCGAACAAATACCGCGAATCAGATTACCGTTCTTCTCGCGATATTGGTTTTCCAACAGGAGCATAACATTATTCTCCTTGGCTGTATCGGCTAATTCCAAAAAATATTTCCGATTGGTCTCCCATTCGCATCCCTGCTTTATCCCTGAAAAGAGAGGACTGACGATCAAATACCTACATCCGGCCTGTCCGCAGACTTTGATGCTCTCCTCTATCAGCCTTTTCAGCAAGTCTCCCAGATCCCTGCGTTCTGTATTCCGGTGGAGATACGGCGCCCGTGCTATCGGCGCTATGATTCCTTCTTCCCTGCACTGCTCAAGTAACAGTTGAAAACGCTCCGACAGTTCCTCCGGATGCTCAGAAATTTTATTCCGCTTCCGTTTCTTTGCTTTTTTGCTGTCTGTTTCTGTTTCCGCCTTACCAAAATTTTCTAATTCTCCTGCCGGACAGGCCATGGCCATGTTGAGCAGGAGTTGATCAAATCCACCCTCTTTAAGGATTAAAAGCCCTTTTTTTGGCCGTTCTAATCCTATGTATCCTAACGGTTCATATACGATGTCCAATCCTCCACCCCTCCCAATCGCCTGCTCTCATCATCTATCTTCTTCGGCACACCCCGGCTCTCTCATGGTCTATTCCTCATGCCCTGTCGCCGCTGATCTGCTCCTTGATCTGTGTCGAACTCGTCGTCTCCGTATATGGGAAAAATACCATATCCGCCCCGTGTCTCTGTAAGAATGCCTTCTTGGCCTGCCAAACCGGATCATCGGCATAATCGCTGCCCGAAAACTGCACATCGAAATGATATCTGTGCCAGGCGTCTTCCGTATCATGTCCCTCCATAGGGATCTCTACCGCCTCATCTACATACCGGCATGCCCCTACGATCGCCAACCGCTCTTCGAACGGGATATACGGCCGCGTTTTCTTCTTCCTTACTATCTGTTCATCCGTGACGACTCCCACGATTAGATAGTCGCACTGCTCCTTGGCACGCCTAAAGAGGTTCAGGTGCCCAATGTGAAACAGGTCGAACACCCCTGCCACATAGCCCACATGATACGCCTTGGACGCCTCCTCTTCCGACCAATATGCCAGCTTGAGCGGCCTGTCATACTCGAGCCGCGGATCGTACACTGAAATATCCCTTATGCCCAGTTCTTTTAACTGCATAAGCACATCTTCAAAAAACTTGATGCAGATGAATACTTTGTAGGGCGTATCTATCTCCTGTAAGACTACCGGGCCATATATCTCAATCCCATGTAACCTCTCGCCCCATCTGTCCGCATTGTTGTCGAGGATCCCTGCGATATCGTAGTACTCTCCGAACTGCTCGATGAACTTCTCCGCATATTGTCCGGAGCCGAACAGATACAGCTTTTTACTGCCGACTCCTTTAAAAATATTTGTGAACAGACTTTCATACTCTTCCTGGCTGTAATCCATCCTGTGCCTGTTGGAGATCATCGTCCTGTTATCTCTCCTATGACGCTTATGATACTCGGCAAGTTCTCGCTCTTTTCTTAATTTTGTCAAAAATTCATTGCTCCTGGCCCGCCAAGTGTCCTGATATTCATAGAGTTTAAAATACTTTAAGACCTCCTCTTTCGGATATATCTGCTCAAGGTCAGGGTTATCCCTGTAGATAAAATCTATCGTCCTGATAAAAATGGAGTTTGCCGGAAAGTCTTCTATATAAAACTCCTGGTCAAAGAACTGAAATCCCTCTTCTGTATGGAAACAGTTGATGGAGACCATATCTATGTAACCTCTTTTTAATATGACGCCGATGTTTTCTTTCTCTTCCGCCGTACCAAATGCGCGGTCCCGCCACTGGTCGATGTTCGGATCGTCTTTCTTACGCTTCTCCCACCATGGCTCAAACTTCCTCCAGTCCACATCCTCATAGGGGACATGCTCTGAGGAAGACAGTATCATTTTCCGGAATATTTCCACTTCCTGCGTAAAAACCTTCTTATCCCTACGCAATGTCTCCCGGAAATAATCCGTTGCTATCTTTCCTTCCAGGTAAGGCATTACATAGGTATCGTCTTCCAAGCTGCCAACCGGTATCGGGACACCATGTTTACGCAGATACTCAGCATTTTCCAGCAAGTCATCCACCTTCTGCCTTCCCTCCGGGTACAATGCTTTCTTCGCCACCCATTTATGATATTTGAGCATGGTGGCCATAGACTGCTTACGCCCACGGTCTCCCTGTACCGTAATCTGGTCAACATCCGAAAGTTCTCCGTTGACCGTACATTCCATCAAGAAGGCATTGGCCATCTGATGGAACATATGGTTTTCCATCAATGCCTCATACAGTCGTTCTTCTTCGAGGAAGAGTGTCTCCGGGCTTTTATACTGCGGAAATACCCTCAGATCGATCGCTTCATTTGGTATGTAGTCCTCTGCGATCAGCATCTGTGGACGCACCAGTCCGGGCATCACTGCATAGAACCGGTATCCTGTGAATCCTGCACGGCGCAGCATCCTCTCATACTCCGCCTTTGCGTATGCCCGTCCGCCGATCACCTTTCTCCTCTGCTCGCTCACTTTGATATACCCGTCGATCCCATCCAAAACATGTCCGGAAAACGAATCCTTATCACCGCAGAAATAGCGGATTGCCAGTCGATTCTCAGCCCCCAGCAGTATCTTTCCCGAATCATTCAACAGATGCCGCAGCTTAATAAGCAGTTCTTCCGGTTCCTCACTTCTCTCCAGAATGCCTGCTCCCACAATATAGTCGAATCCATTGTCCCTGCCGGCCTCATTCAGTTTATGGATATCGGCCCTTACCGCTTCCACCTCTTTCTCCCTGAGCGCATCAAAAAGCGCCTCACATTCCGACTTCCCGCCCGAAACAAAAAGCACGCTTGAACCTGCCTTAAAATCATACCAGTTGATAAGGGCATTGGGTAAATCCCTGATGATTTCAGATGCATCCATAGTTTAATACCTCGCAAAATATTAAAGACATTTTAGCCGCCATGATATACCAACAGCCATTATTTCATCTTATCTGTGTTCTGATCATAAGCATATGTGAAATTCCCTGATCAATATCATACTTTCCACACCATCCTAACCGTTCCAGCTTGGAAGCATCCAGCACCGCATACTCAATGGGCGTATGATCCTTAAGTTCCTTTTCGTCTGGCACTCTGGTGATGCATTCCACACCAACCTTATCGGCAAGGATACCCGCAAATTCGGCTATAGTTACCCTCGATGCCGCATTGGCGATATTATACGCTTCCCCCGCAGTGCCATTGAGCAGGACTGTAAATATCCCTGACACACAGTCCGCCATATACGTATAGCTGCGCAGCTGCCTGCCCGCACTGTGCAGGACGATATCCTTACCAGCAGCCACATCGTTCAAGAACTGCACTGTCGCACGGTTGTCGCGGACGGAGGTACAGGCGCCGTAAACATGACTTGGACGGACTGTCAGCGCAGGCACATGATACTGCTGTTTAAAAGAAACACACAAGGTCTCCGCACAACGCTTGGCCTCTGGATAGCAAGAGCGCACACTCATACTGTCCAAATATCCGCAGTCATGTTCCGTAAAAGCATTTTCCGCCGCCAATGCTTTTCCATACACTTCCCCGCTTGAAACATATAAAAACTTTTGCAGCGCATGTTCCCTGGCGTATTGTAATAATTGATAGGTTCCAAACAATGCCGGCGTCATCGTCTCCACCGGATGCTCCCTAAAGGCCGCCGGGAAACCGTCTCCTGCAGCATGGATAATATAATCCACCGGAACATCAAGTCCTAGCGGATCCACAACATCCTGAACGATAAAGTGCAGCCGGCTTTCCTGCAGACTCGATGCGAACCGCTCCCTTAACCGTCTTTCATCACGCGAGAGCAGATAGATCTCTATCTGGGCATCTGCTTCCCTGTTAGCATATAACAGCAGATCCGCCGCAAAAGAACCGATTAATCCGGTTGCTCCGGTAATGAGGATACTCTTATGATAAAGTCTCTCAATAGCTACGATACTCTCTAAAGCCATCTTCAAATCTTCTCTATATATTTGGTTCTGTAGGTACATCTTGCTCTCCCGCCTTTCCTGCCGTCGGCTGATTCATATCCTTTTCATCGTTCTCATCCTGCTGGGGAGCTTCACATCATTTCAGCCATTCATCCTTTTTCGCCATCAGCAGCGCCTTGAAAATCTCTATATCTTCCGTTGTTGTTATTTTAATATTCTTCTCTGAACCAGGACAAAAATAAACCTTTTCACCTAGTTCCACCATCAAGGTACAGGAAGCTATGGAATTACTAATCCCCCTTTTCCCAGCTTCCTCATGCGCCCACAGCAGTTTTTCCAGCGGGAACGCCTGGGGCGTCTGCGTCCTTGCCAGGGATTCTCTTGCGATTACTTCCCGAGAACTGTCCGGATCCGCACTGCGCAGCAACATCGCCTCCGCACAGGGGATCACGGTGATGGCAGAACCATGCAAACGACATTCCGCAATACAGTTTGATATAATCTCCTGTGACACGTTGGGCCTGATGGCGTCATGGACCAGCACCATATCCGACACGGCACAATGTTCTTTTAATGCAACAAGCCCGTTATAGATGGACTGCTGACCGTTCTCTCCGCCTGCTGTCACCCATCTCATCTTCGTGATGTTGAACTGTCTCGCATAAGCCCATAAAATCTCCTGCCAACCATCAATGCACACAACTGAGATGGCGTCGATCTCCGGATGTCTCTGAAACGCCTGCATCGTGTAAACGATGACCGGACGGTCCTGTATGCTTAGAAACTGCTTCGGTATATCTTGGTTCATGCGGACTCCTTTGCCGCCTGCTATGATCATTGCTATATTCATACGTCTGCCTCTCCCGCCGTTATCCTCGCCATCAGCTGATGGATCCCTTCCGCTGAGTTCAGGTTCTCTGGAACGATATCGTCCACCTCTATATCAACGTCATAAGCGTCCGATAACTCCTCGATCAATCTCATGATGTCAAAGGAACTCAAGATGCCTCCGTCGATCAATGCTCTCTCCGTCTCAAAATCGACATCCGGTCTCAATCCTCTCAATATCTCCATGATCTTTTCCATCTCCTACCGTCCTTTCTCACCTTTCCTCATTTTTCTTACACCAGATATGTATGACACTTATCTTATGACGAGGTCTCTTTTGTCTTTGATGCCATTTCCGGTCCGCAGAAATGCTCCTGTCCTTCGCACTGCCATACTGCCAGCCTCGCCTTATGCCGACAGCAGCGGGATCACCCAGAAGACCAGCATGACCGCCGTTACCAGGACGCCCGCTAGGATGCCGAACAAAGACCAGCGGAGCGTCTTTTTGACCGCCGCTTCCTCACATTCACTCTCTGGTATCTCAAACAGCCTCTCCCGCGCCTGTCTCTCCTCATCCGTCACCTTGGTCACAGATGAACCGATGACGATCGCTGTGATGTTGCAGAGGATCCCGATGACTGCCGGATCCAGATAAGCCGGCAGGCTTATCCATCCTATGGATCTTAACAGATTCGCCGCAAAACATCCTCCCATCCCTGACACCATCCCCCAGAACGCCCCCGTCCTGGTCATCCTCCTGCTGAAGACACAGCCTGCCGCTACCGGCATCCAGGAACTGGCCGCAGTGGATCCTCCGAGGAACATGACCACAAAGATCGCCGGCGGGTTCGTCAGCGCACAGACCAGCACGATGACACTTGCCGCGATCATCACCAGACGCCCGATCCTGATCGACCGGTCCCCTTTGGCCGATGCCAGGTCATTTGCCGCCGATGCCCCGATCAGCGACAGGAACGTCGTGGCCGAGGAGATGCCCGCAGATAATACCCCCGTCATCAGGATAACCCCCAGAAATGTGGGGACCACATGCATCGCCGCCCAGATCCACACATGGGACGGCTGCTCCAGGTCCGGGTTCAGCACATTGATGATCACTGCCGTCATGCATACAAAGAACTGTAAGAGGAACACCCCCAGGGCCGCTATGGGCGCGGCGCCCACCACCGTATGCTCATCCTTGGCCATCATATACCTGCTGGACTGCCAGGGACCGATGGCACATACGGAACACCACACGATCCCATAGGATATCCCCCACAGCATATTGTCTGTTCCTGTCCCATAAAGGAATCCGGGACGCCCTGCCCAGCTCAGCAGTTCCCTTGTATCTGGCGCACTGGCGAGCGTCGTGATCGCTGAGAACCACCCGCCCGCTCTATCCGCTATGAAAAATACCGACACCAGCATGGACAGGGTGAACAGCCCCGCCATCAGCGTATCCGTGATCAATACGCCCCGGGAGCCCGACACCACGGAGATAAAGGCGAATACCATTACGGCTGTCACGATGCATATATTGTAGCTGACACCGGTCACGATGTTCATCAAGGTGCCCACGCCCTGGATCACTGACAGCAGATACACTGTCATCATGATGATCGCCGTGACCGCCGAGAGTGTCCGCATCTTCTGCGAACAGAATCTCCGGCCGAAGAATTCCGGTATCGTCATGGCCCCGCTGCGCCTGAGATACCTGCCGAAAAAGACTGCCCCCAGTATGTATCCCGCCGACTGCATGTTCGCTAAGGTTATGGCGGAGAATGCCCCTCCATATGCCTCCGCCGCGTCTCCCATGAACAATCCGGTACTGGTATAGGAAGCGATCATGGATCCGGCGATCAGGATCAGGGGTGCCTTCCTGCCCGCCACATAGAAATCTTCGGCGTTCTTCACTTTCTTACTGATCAGCCAGCTGATCACTAAGAAGGACAGCATGGCGATGCACATTCCGATAAGATAAATGTTCATCTGTCTCCCTTCCCCATCCTATGTCCATACTCTTTTTTCAGGTGTCTGTATGCCGCCCATGCTGACATGGATATCCATGCCCCGATGAACACAGCGATCGCTATCTCCATGACCGTCCTCCCTCTTCTCACTTTGTTATATACATCTCTTTCAGTCTCTGCCTGTCAACTTTCCCGTTCAGGTTCAGGGGCATCTCCTCCACCTGATGCCATCTGTTGGGGATCATGTATTCCGGGATCAGTCCGAGCAGCCTGGACCGCAGTTCCTGCTCCGTCAGCGCACCTTTATAGACTGCCACGATCAGGGACTTCTCCTTATCATACAGACAGCACCCCGACTCGATCTCCTCCAGGGACAGCAGCGCCGTCTCGATCTCCCCCAGTTCGATCCTGCGCCCCATATGTTTGATCTGAAGATCCTTCCTGGAAAGGTATACCATCTCTCCATGTTCGTTCCACTGCGCCAGATCCCCTGTCCGGTAGATGATCTCCGGATATACCCGGTTCAGAGGATTCTGTACGAATACTTCCGCTGTCTTCTCCGGCGCATTGTAGTATCCGTATGCCAGTCCCGTGCCCCTTACGCAGATCTCACCGATGGCTCCCTCTTCAGTCACCAGGGCATCCTCCTCATCCAGCAGGAACACGTCCATGTTCTTACAGGGCAGCCCGATCGGCAGGGTATCCGTATTTTCAAATCTCCGGTCTATCTCATACATCGTGCAGGTGTCCGTGACCTCTGTGGGACCGTACAGGTTCACATACCTCGCCTCCGGATATCTCTCCATCCACTTGTTCAGGTACTTGACCGGCATCACTTCCCCGCCGAAAAAGACATCTTTCAAGTCCAGCGGCGGCGCGCTCTTCAGCGCTCCCAGCGCTGCCGGGAATACCAGGGCCGAAGGCACCCAGTATAGGGCGTTCACTTTATGATCGGACAGATATCCCATCAGATATCTGGGTACTTTAAAGCACTGCTGCGGGATGATGTGCATGCTGGCCCCGGTCTTCACCGTCACATGGACATCCCATACGGATATGCTGAAATAAAGGGGCGCCTGGTTTCCCCATACATAGCTCTCATCCAGGCCGAACCGCTGTACCGCCCAGTCGATGAAGTCCGTGAGCGACCTGTGGGATATGATGACACCCTTGGGGATCCCGGTGGAGCCTGACGTATACAGGACATAGGCCACATCCGTATCTATGATCCGCTCTTCCACTGCTGCGATCTCCCTGGCTGGGATTGGATCCCGCATACAGTCTTCATATCTGAGTATGATGCTGCCGCCGGTACACAGGCCCTTCACCCGTTCAAGATACTTCTCGGTGGTGAGGATCGCCGCCGGCTGGAATGACGTCAGTATCTTATCCATGCGCTGGTCCGGCATCTCCACATCGATCACGGTATAGAAGTTCCCGCTGTAGGCCGCCCCGTAAAGAGCACTGATGCAGGACACGCTCTTGTCCATAAATATGGCCACCGGTCTCTTGGTGATCTTCCGCTCGATGAGCGCCCCTGCGATATGGTACGCCTCCTGCTGCAGTCCATAAAAAGTCAGACTCCTGGTCTCGTCCGAAAAGGCTGTCTTGTCCTTGTGGGTGACAGCCGATCTATTCAAGTAATCTGTGATCATCCTGATCCCTCGCTCCTTTCGTTCTGCTCAGGCACAGACGACAGCGGGATGCTCTATCTTTCAGCCTGTCCCTGCCTGACATCTTTATTCTCCTCATGTGATATCACTATAGTTCCTCTACCGTTATCCCAAACCGTGGCAGGACTTCCATGCAGGTATCCATATATCTGCGTTCCACCGGATCCTCCAGTTCGCCCATGATGAACCGGTGACTGATCCCCATGGACTGCCCGAATACTTCGCCGAATAGATCGCAGTCATACTCCATATCTGCATCACATGGTCTCTGTTTCCGGATCCCCCTGGAGATCTTCTTGGTATACAGATATTTGCCCGCCGGCACTACAGTGACCTTATCTTCCAGGTCCGCCAACGCTTCCCTGGCCGTCTGCAGCCGCTCTTCCAGCGTGTGCTTTAAGTTGGAATCCTCCGCAAGGAACAGGTACAGCCTGTCCACCCTGCCCAGAGCCGTTTCGACCGCCTGCCTGTGTCTGTCCGTGAACGGATCGGCGAGCAGTGCCATCGCCCCTTTTATGCCGGCGGTATCTTCTCTTAACAGACCGTTACGTTCCATGTACAGCAGCACCTCGGACATGATCTCGCTGCCCACGTAATGATCCTGGATCCGCTCTTTTTCGTCCGACAGGCCTTTTGTCCCCAAAAGTCCATGGGCTTCCAGATCCTGGAAGATCTGTTCTGCCAGGCGCTCATTTACCTTGTAGTTACAATGATCCGGACTATCGATTATGTTGTCTTCCAGATCTTCAACGCTCAGGAAGGTGTCCGTCAGGCTGCCCACGTAGGCACATTTTCGTAAGGTCTCTTCTGTCAGCCATCCCTTCCCGACATAAACGATGGCTATATCCTTTTCACCCAGTCCATCCGTCATCATCCGGGAGAAGAAATTTGTCATGTTGAACAGTCCCCGGTTGACGACCTGGATTTGTAACGCTGTCCGTGCATTCAACATACTTTGCAGATAGGATTCGATCGTCTGCCCGTCCTTGGTATAGGCACCCACGATAGCACATGGTCCATAAAACACGATCCGGCTGTCCGCTCCTGCCGGATTCCCTTCTGTAGATCGCGTGCCGCCTGTACAGTGGTAGAACTCGCCTTCCATGTCCACGATCTCCGACACCCCTTTTATCATTTCCGTATGGAAGTTGCCAAACTCTTTTTGCAGGCTCGTGACGGCGCCCGGTTCTCCCAGGAAACGGTCCCACTGGCTCTTCGACAGGCCTTTCCAGTAAGTCTCTTCCTTCTCCCCTCCAGAGCCAGGTTTTCTCCTGTCTGCAAGCTTGCTTAATATGGCCGCCTCATCTGCATAATATAGGACTACCCTGGCTTTCGTATTGGTAAGGAACCGGTCTAGTTCCTTCCTATGCCACTGTTCTTTCAGGTATCTGGAAACTACCAGCGACGCTAGCTGGTCCTGTCTGATCTCACGACGGATCTCTTTTGTTATCACCCCTTCTAACTGGCCGCTGGTATTCACTACCGGAAACTCAAAAAAAGTCCTGAACCTTTGAAAAAAGGCTGCTGCCTTTTCCTCATCTATCTGGTCGGCATGGGAAAAACGCCGGTTGATCTCCAAAGTCTCTCTGCCGCCGGCATAATATCTCTCCAGGTCCCCGATAGACACCACGCCAAGAAGAGTGTTGTTCTCCTCGATATATAGGACCTCCTGTGCGTCATGCACAAAATACCGATATGCGATCTGCGCCCTGTCGCTTTCCGGAAAATCAGCGATATCGATCACCGACTGTAGATCTTTTCTTGGGATATACTGATACATAACTCCTCCTGCCTGCATAGAGCAGTTCTTCCGCTCATTTCATAAAATCTCCTTTACAATGATCATATCCATCTGCAAGATCTCATCTGCATGTTTGAGAACATTTACAGACGTTCTTCTGCTTGATCATGAACAGCTACAAAATATAAAAATTCTCCTCGATATCACTGCCATCCATATACTGCTTTATCCCCAATTCAGAAAGTCTCTGCACCATCTGTCCATACATCCCGCTTCCCCGGATCACTGCCACAATGACCAGTGCCTTCGGATGGTTCTTAACGGCTTCCTCTATCTCCAATATCTGCTTATCTGCCAAAACGCTTTCAGAAGGAGTCTCCGATACCGCAAAGCAGGCTATCTTATCACGATATCCTTCATTGTACAGACTTCGGAACACAAGATCCCCCTTATTTCCGGCTCCATAGATGATGATGCTGTCCGAAGCGTCCAAGCTTCTCTTTATCCGATCCTTCGCAGTGATCACCCGGCTGCACATGGCCTCCGGATCCCTCACCACTTCGCGGAACCACCGGTCCAGCGCCCCGTTCTCTCTTATATACGCTTTATATCTCCGGTAATCAGATACCAGCTGGCCGCAGAACGCCCTTTTGTGTTCATCCGCTATCCGGTAAAAGGTCCCCTTTGCCCGGAGCAGGCGGTAACTATAACAATAAGGCAGAAGATCCTCATCGCCTCGCTGTTTTAGCAGCCTTTCGATGTATTCATACTCCTTTGTCATGGCCATCATCTTTTCCGTACTCCTTACGGAAGCCTCCGGGTTATCCTGCCGATAGTAATAAAATGCCCGGTCGAGCCACATGGCCCTCTCGGCATACATGCATGTCTGCAGCCAGAACCCGTTATCCTGGTAAGACGCTCCTGGAGTCTCTTGAAACCGGATGTCTTTCCGCTGTAGGAAATCCCGTCTGTAAATACCGGTCCAGATGTTCATAAAGAAAGAGAAAAATATATTCCGGTCCACGTCCCCCAAGACCTTATTATAGTAAGCGTCGAGAGACTTCGCGTGTTTGCGGCTCAGATGATCCGCCTCCTCCAGCCAGTAGCAGGCGTCCGCTTTTACCATATCGAGCTGGTACTGCTGTGCCGTATGATACAATGTCTCATACATGTTGCCGGCGATACGGTCGTCGCTCTCAACGATACCGATGAATTCCCCCTCGGCCATGGCTATGCCCGCATTCATTGCCGCGCCATACCCTGCATTCGCCCGATGCACAACGCTCACCCTCTCATCCTCAGCCGCATAGCTGTCAAGGATCAGCCCACTGCTGTCCGTGGAACCATCATCGACACATATGACTTCGATATCCTTAAGCGTCTGCGCTAAGATACTCTCCAGACACTGCTCTATATATCTTTCCGCATTGTACACCGGCACTATGACTGATACTTTCCGCATCTGTTTCCCCTTCCTTGTCCTCTGTCAGCACATCCCCATGATCTGTAAAAATCTTTCACTATTTTTATCATCCTGATACTGATGGATATAGTCCCTGACTTTTCTCCGCTCCCTGGCATACGGATCCTTCCCATTTCTCACGTCGTCAATGAAATGCATCATGTCCTCACAGGTATACAGCTTTGCTCCCGGCATGTATGCAAAAGGATCCTCTACGGTGAATCCGATCGTATAGTCCTCCATATCGTCCACCGTATAGGCGATCGGATGGTCTAAGAGCATGTAATCGAAGGCCGCGGAAGAATAGTCGGAGATCAGCCCGGCCGTTTCCCTCATGAGGGAGTGAATGGTAAAGTCATAGCGATCCAGCATATCCTGCAGGAGAAAAACGATATTTTTGTGATCATCTATCTTATACACGGATAGATCCTGATGTGGATGCGGTTTGATGAGCAATCTCACGCCCGCTTTCCCCAGATACTTGTCCAATCGTTCCAGTTCTTCCTTGGACTTGATCAACGGAATGCCCAAAGGAGCCGTATGTCTCACATCATTCCTCTTTACATTTTTGGACTGCCGGAGCGTCGGCAGCCACAGTATGTATTTTTTATCCGCCTCCCACTGCCCTAAAGTCTGCAGCACATTTTTCTGTTTATACAAAAAGTCCAGCCGCGGGGAACCGCAGATGATCAGCTTTTCTTTTGCAATACTCTCCTGCTCCGCCGCAAGATCCGCATAGTTTGGCGAAGTGCAGATTGCTCCGTCGGCCTCCTTCGGTATGCATATCTTTCCTTTTACATTTTTCAGCATAAAGGTGCCATGTTTTAGATACACAGCGATCTGCCCGTCTCTCCTTTTGGGTATCGCCCAGTTTTCATAGAACAGGTAACGGGCCGTATAATGGTAATACTTGTCCTGCCAGATACCAATCAGATCGGGTATCCTGGCGTAAAGATTTCTATCCATGTATGTGACATGTCTGGTATGGGAAAAGTTCTTCGGATGATCGCACAGCCAGGCGATCCGATACCTTTTTAACATGCCATGCTCTGACATATACTCATACAACGCCAGTGCATTCTCCCGGTTGTCCCCTTCTCCCTGGAACATGACAGTATCCCTTAAAGGCTGTTTCGCGATAAAGGCGTCCATCATCTTCTCTGACAGATAATGGTATTCCGGGCATCGGTACACCGAATTGTGCTCCAGTTCCTTATACCCGCTCAACTGTTCTACGACCTCGCTGTACTGCTTTATCGTGATCATGATAATGGTCTCCCTGTTTATATGGGTTCTCATATATTGGACCGAGCGGACTGGCACCTCTCTATCGCCCAGCGTCTTAGTCGTTTCCCACATCTCCTGGTTGTTATCAACAATATAATCGACATATCTTTCAAGATGATATGCCTGAAATTTCCGGAATACCCATTCCGTTCTTCTCCCAGCACCAAAGATGACCATCCTTCTTTTTTTGAGTCTGCGCATGAGCGTATGCGCACTAATCTGCCTTGCTTTCATGTTTCCTCCATGCCGCAGGGCGCTCCATACGGTCTTCCCCATATGATAGCGTCTTTTGCTATCCCCATATCAGCCAGTTCTTCTTTGATCTCTTTATAAACCGTCTGCTTTCCGACTGCCACAAGGATATAGTCATACGCTGTCTCTTTGATATGATCTATGGGATACACAGGAACCTCTTTGCCCTGGTACTTCTCATGATTCTTGTCTACCCATCCACATAATTCAATGTTGACACAATCTGCCATCTGTTTCTGATAATCACTGCCGACTTTGCCCGCCCCGTAAAGGATTATCTTCTTTTTTGGCGGAAGGAAGGCGGAGGGATCCAGTCTGTATACATGTGGTTCTTTACATATCGGCTTTCCTGCTGTGGTCAACGCAAGCTTCGTATCTATAGCATATCTTGCTTCCTGCAGCAGATACTTCCCCAACTGCCGCAACAAATGTTCCCGTTCTTTATGTCCGTCAAAAATCTGCTTCGCATACTTATAAAAAGCTGTCAATTCTATGAGATAATCCGGATTCTCCAATTCCGTGGTGCTTCCCTCGCGGACACAGTAATGGTAATACATTTCATCCAGAAAGCACACTTTCATGTTACGAAATACCAGCGTGAACAAGACCGCTTTATCTTCCGCATAACGTATATCACGGCTTACGTCATCAATGGCTTCTTTCAAGATATCCCTGGAATATAATTTTGCAACATTATATGGCAGTATTCCGTAGCGATCTGTATCCTTATAATAAAACAGATCCTTTGCAATCTTTTCCGTCTCATATACGCCGCTTGGGATGGCATTTCTTCTTTCAATTATTCTGCTTCCTGACTCCATGGATACATTCGTACAGACCAACGAACAGCCGTATTCCCTGGCAGCACCCACCATCACCTCCAAAAGTTCCGGTTCGATCCAGTCATCAGAATCAACAAACATGACATACGCTCCCCGGCAAAGCTTAACGCCCTCTCTCCTTGCCGCCAAGGCTCCTTGATTCGGTTGGTCGATGATCTGTATCCTGGTATCCTGTACCGCATAGCTTTCACACACAGACAAAGAACCGTCTGTGGAACCGTCATTTACTAAGATGATTTCCATATCTATATATGTCTGGTCTAAAATGCTGTCCAGACATCGCGGCAGAAACTCCTGGGTGTTATAAATTGGTACTATTACAGAAACTAATGGAGACATTAATTCGGATATATATTTCGCTGCCCGTTCACTGGCATGCCCGTCCTCATGCACTCCATATTGATCCATAAAACAATCTACTGCCTTTTCATAATCTGCCTGCTCAAAAGACTCTATCTTTTTTATCAGTTCGTCATTCGATTCTGCTATCGGGAACGGCAGCGTATCATACTCTATCAATAGATCATATTCTTTATCAATATATTCTTTTTTATCTGTTGCAAACAGGAACACCGGTTTCTTGACAAATGCCGGTTCAAACATGATGCTGGAATAATCAGATATCAAGATGTCGCTTGCAGCTGTCACCTCTTCTCCGTCTCCATATCTGCTCACATCGATAACATATTTCGGCAGTTCTATTTTTTCAGCTTCTCTCTCATGTCCCGGATGCAGTCGAAGCGCGATATACCACTCCCCGCCAAAATGCCTTTCCACCGCCTCCTTCACCCTGTCGTAATCCAGATCTATCTCTCTGATCACCTGCTTTGGTTTTTCATCTGCAGGACAGTTCTTGTCATAACGATAGGTTGGAGCATATAACAGCATCTGCCTTCTCAGGTCAAGCCCATAATAGGAATAAACCTTTCGTTTCATCTCTTCTTCATGAAACATTGCATCAGAACGAGGCGAACCAGCCTGTATGACTTCCTTATGAAAATCAAATCCACGCCGGCTTGATTCTGTATCAAAATCGCTCCCCGTGATAATATAATCCATTTTACTGCTGTCCATTCTCCAATAGGCTGTATTACTCTGCGTACCGGCCCTTGCCTTGGTATCCAGATAAAATTTTTTCAGCGTAACGCTTGCCCAATGCTTTGTCTGTATGTATATCTGTCCGTGACGCTTAACCATATATTGAGGAACCGGCATATTATAGATCCAGATTTTTGCAGTCTCCATTTCACATATGTAACGCTTCCAATTACCCAGATAAACTTTGCGTACACCCTGCGGTACTTCCAGCGTCATATCGTTTACCGCCCATACAATATCCAGATCCTTTCTGATTCCCAGCAAAGCCTTTGTAATATATTTCCCATGATCCGAATAGGTGCCAAATGAATAAAACAACAATTTATTCCACTCTATTTCTTTCTGACAACAAAGTTCTGCATACTCAGCGGGACTGTATATTGCATCATCCGTCTCCATGTAACCTGACTCTATCCGCTTATTTGCCTCCATCATCAGCAGTACAAAATAATTCTCTATCCCAATACCTTCCAATTCTTCAATGATCTGCTCATAATAATTGGTACTCGTTATCAGGATCAGGATTTTATCAGGGTGGTAGCGCTTCAATAAATCCATCGAAGAAATTTCCAATCTGCCGTACTCTGCTCCCCACGCCTCTCCTACAAAATCATCTGCCTGAAATCCCTGCTTCTTTATATCATTATCGATGATGCCATCCAGTTTAACGGTATTATAATTTTTGAAGAAGAACTCCGCGCCAGCGCCGGTCCCAAACAGGAAAACCTTTTTATCTGCCGCATTTTCCGTAAACGTCTGCCATGTCTGCAGATTCAGATTTTCATTCTCGGAAATATGAAGATTTTTCTCCATTGCCCGTTGTATCACATCCATCTTTAAAACTTCCTCCATTTTAGTGCTGTTTCTCGTAAAAATAAAAATTCGAATTGGATTTATAATACAAATATGGATTTTCAACATATCGGATCATTTTCCACTGTGGATATCTCTCCTTCACATATTCTGTAAATTGTCTCCGCTTTACATGTTCTACTTCCTGCCATTCTCTATAATCACTCGAATAAATACATACATACTTTTCTGAACTGCAGAACAGATTATACAAATAATTATCGAATTTATCGTCTTCCGTAAGATGATATAGCACGTCCAGAGAAATCGCCATATCATACTTCTCTCCAAAGTCACTCATTTTACTTCCATCATAATATCTAAACTCTTTATTTTTATCTTGTGAATATAATTTTTGACACATATCACATGCAGTCTGTGACACATCGTAACCTGTGTATGATGGTATTTTCAATAATCCTAATTGATTCCCATCCCCAAATCCCCATTCTATAACACGATCAATGTGATTATTACAAATAAAATCATTCAAAACCTTTGCTTTAAATTCAGCCAGGTCGCCATAACTCCCATTTCCCGAATTTCCACCGTTTTTATAGCGGTTTTCCCAGTACTGAACGCTGTCAAAATTTTCGTTACGAAATTCACGAACATACTCATACAACAACCTGCCGTTTTCATCAATAACCGGAATATTGAAAATTCTATCATGTTCCCTGAAGATGTCTTCTACTTGTTTCTGCTCCTCCTTTCCATGGACAACCTTATAGGAATCACAATTCACAAATAAAGCTTCCGTCTTAATGCTCTCTGTGATTTCTTTTCTTGTCATACACCCTATATACTTATCTTCCTTATCTATCACATAAAAAATCCCGCAGCCTCTGTGGAACTTATACTCTATCTCATTGATATCCACATCTTCATAAACCATATTCAAGTTATCGTTTAAAATAATCTGATACATTTTCAACATTCCTCCCTACAACTTCCTCCTAACCGCTGCCATAACAAATACCTGGAAATCCTCGTCCACATACTTCAAATCTTCTTCGCTCAGTTCCGTATATGCCATGCCGCCTAAAAAGGCGCACGCCACCTTATAATTTCCATAAATCTTTATATTGCATTCCGTATTTTCCGCCTCAAACATTCCTAAGATTCCTGCATCTGTGAAATTCCAGAAATACCCCCAACGGTCCATATCCAGTCTGCTTACCGGTGAAATACCAGATACTGTTATCAACAATGTCCCGCCGGGTTTTAGACTGTCTATTAAAATCTGCGGCGTATTCCGGATATCTTTGATACAGTTAAGTACTTGCGTCAAAATAATACAGTCGTAAAAATCCTTCTGCATTCCTGTACCGTCAATCAGATCCCCATAAAAATCCATTCCCTCAGATGAAAACTCTCGATCAAAATGCAGGCAATACGACTCCTCCACCTGCTTCATAAAACGGCTTGTATAGGTGCGATCCGCAATTTCCAGAACCCGTCCCCTAATTTCCGACTTATAATCCGTCAAAAACTGATCTATATAATAGCGGCAGATAGAGCCGCCTCTTGGCTGTCCAAATAATTTACCAACAGGTCTGACACCCAGAGACTTGATCCGGTCGCTGTTCGTTTCATGACATAATACCTCTCTTACCTGCTTCCAGTCTTCTTCTTTGGCAATCACAAAACTCTCTTTGCCACAATATGTATAGAGCAGTGTTCCATCCGGATTTACTTGTATTTCCGTATAATTTGACATGAGTTCCAATTCCTTGGGAAGATATGGTCTGCACACGATCCCCGGAATAATTTTTCCAGGATCAATATTTCCCATTGCGATCAACTCTGAAATAATCTCCAGATAATGATTAGACATGATGATAATCTTATCGTATTGATAGTTCTCAATTTCTTCCGGCAGGATTGTCTCCCTTCCCTGAAAGACAGTCTTCTTACGTTCTACAAACGCTACGACATCATCTGTTCCCATATACTTTATCTTTTCTTTACAATAAGGCCCTGTACCCCAGATAATATATTTCATATTATTAAACCATCCTTCCTATTTTTTATCATTTCAACGGACACTAAACTCCAAACAAACACAGTGATAACTTTTCAATATGGAAGTCACTTCATCTCTATAAGCTTCGCCAATACCGTATATAACTACAAATAATTTCGTATTATCTATCTCATCTATACCTATTACTTCCTTACCGTTTAACACAGTCGGATTCCCACTTTTATTGGAAACAATAACTGCCTTTAATCTATCTTCTAAATCATATTCCTCTAAAAGTTCTAAAATATATTCCGCTCTTTTACCTGCACCATAAAGATAAACTGGATTATCTTTAAAATTATCCAATGATTTTTGAAAGGTCTCAATGCCAGCTTTCCTTTTTAGCAGAAGATACTCCTCTTTTTGCATTAGCTGCGAAACCCATCTTTCCCACGCTTCGAGATAGATATTTTTCATCCATCCGGATAATCTAGCAACACTGGCATCATTTCCAGCAAGCATATTCTCTGTGCATAAAGCAACTTTTTCCGCTTCATCTATCAAAATATCATTTTTATCAGGCTTTACATACACAACCGGTATCTGATCTATGATTTCATTGTATTTCAACCACAAGTCATCTTGATTGTCAGCCAATGATTCTATATTCTTTAATTCAAACCATCTGCCATTTGTACATGATGGCGGATACAGAACTCCCGCATATCCGATCGCACATAAATCCATTCTTGGCTCATTGGCATATTGATCCATACAGATATCCCAATCCCTGTACTCCGCAATATTTTCTCCGTCTTTCAGAATGATACGCGCCGCTCTGGCCGATACAGCATTCGGAAATTTCTGATAGCTGCAAATCAGATCTTCTATCAATGTCTCAGAATAGAGCGCATCATCATCCACCGTAATCACAATATCGTCGCGCTTATCCTGCAAAGCATAAAAATATTTCTTATGCGATTTTATATTTCCTTCTACCCATTCAATTTTAAAACCATTCCTGCCGATCATTCCCGACAACTCTGACGGAAGTTCTCCTTCCCTTTGTGGGAATTCCACCTCACTGAGGTATAAGATGATCTCATCTGCCGGTATGCTTTGATTCCAAATGCTTCTTATTACTTTAGCCGCCAGATATATTCTCTTTGGATAGGAAGTCAGCGACACTATTATTTTATTCATGTTCCTTCACCTGCTAGATAATTCTATGATAATCCATTTGGCACAAAAATGATAATAAATCAATGATACTAAGCGCCCCATCTGCAGTCCCATTACTATACATTTCTATTGTTTTACCATCACTCGCATCATAATCCGCCTTTAAAAAGGAATCATGTTCCATATTTAGTTCTCTGGGAATAAATATTAATTTGTTCTCAAACGGTAACTTTGCAAATTCAATGGCATCCTCTTTTTCAGTTGTGGATGAAACAACAACTATATTCCTAGTCATTCGCTCTTTTCTTCGTGTCCACGCCAAAACTGCCTCATCAAAATCGGTATAATGATTAAAATGTAAAACGATATCATCCAACATGCCTACCGGATAATCCCTTTTCAAGATGCTTTCATACTTCATTCCAAAAAATTTTACAGGTAATGACAAATAATAGTCGAGATTTGCAACAAACTTATTAAAATCCGACGGACTAAAGAACATATTGATTGTTGGCGAACGAAATTCCAATGCCAGATAGTGGTAACATATCCCTCCCCAGCAATTACGTGACAATATCGTCAGCCCTTCTTGCTTTAATCGAATATATTTCTCAAAACTGAAATATGGTATCTCCAAAACCCGGACCGGAATAATCTTTTGTCTTGGTATCCCTAATTCTATTGCTTCCTCAAGTATACTTTCTTCATCCATCACGGTTGTGAGACAATAATCAAATTCCAATATTTTAATTTGTGGCTTTTGATAAAACCTATAGCCATCTAGCGTACTTATTCCCTTGTCGTTTGATGTAATGCCAAGTACCGTTATCTCGCCTATGAGTTCAAAGTACTTGATTAAATTAAAATGTCGATTATATCCTTTTCCCGTTCCCCATATAATTATCTTAAACATTTATAACTCTCCAATTTTCTTTTAACAGTCAGAGTATCATGCCAAACTCTCAATCACATCTTCAATCGATATGATCGGACACTGCAGCTTATACGCCATCCGTTCTTCTATATCCCGGAAACCGTTAAGCACTGTGACCACCATGGCGTCAACCTCCTCCAATTCTTCATTGGGCGTATATAATGGAAAACTCACAGCAAACTGCTTCGCATTCTTATCGACCACATATTGAATCTTCACATTACTATCCCTCAACTCATCCAGGAACCTGATCCCCCGCTCCCCAAGCCCATAAACTGCAATAGTATACAGGGAATGCATCTCAAAATATCTTCCAAGATTGATATGATCCTGCTTCAAGGTAATCCATTTCAGAAGCAGCCTTTTTTCCTTATTTGGCACAAGTATATCCACCGGTAATTCTTTTTCTGTTTTATGAATGGTCACTGTATCGGAAATCTCTTTATTTTTTTTATCAAATATCTGCAATATGAGTTTTTGTTCAGGCATCTCTCCATAAAGCCTGTCACCGCGCAGATATTCTGCCTTCCTATTTCCCTGCTCATCCAGCAATACGATCTCATAATCTGCCAGATCTGGCGCTGTTCGTGCGCTGCCATCCTGAAAGAACTGGTAAACTCCTATCTTTCCCTTTAACCTGCCATTCACAAAATAATCATATACCAAATTATCATCAATCATTATTTTGGCCTGTACAGGCATTGGGAAATGCTCCTCATAAATCTCTATCTCACTGATCCCAATATCAACCATGTTACCAGAGCATCTCTCGATTCTATACTCCACCTTTTGGACCGGCCTTGGGGCAACCCGCACGACCGTAGGCTTTCTTTTCTCTAAACGTTCTATCTCCAGTCTCTCTCTTCCGTCAAATAGTAACACGCTACGCAATATTTCAGATTTGGGACAAAATTCCTGATAGATTATAATCTCTGAAATAATGGTTTCCTTTTCCAATTCGAACGTTATGACTGGCTTTTCATCCCCAAGAGCAGGATGCCAGACAGACGCGTTAACACACCATCCATTCGCATGCATAATGTTCTCGCAGTCTATTATCTTAAAATCGTTCAGGTAAGAGGCTTGTCCAGAAGTAGCACTTACCCTTGACCGATAGGTAACACCATCTGTCCTGCGTCTCCAAAACACGCTGTCACTGTTTACCAAACTGTCAAAATATTCCACGGCATTCTGCGACGAATACAATTCCAATGCTTTATAGACAATATTATCCTTTTTTTCTGTAATCCTTGCACTCTCATCTATCGGGATTCTTATCCTGTCCTGCCAACGTATATAGGGATTCAGAAAATCTGTGACTTGATGATTCACATAGGAATATCTGGTGCTTTGTTTTGCTGCAACATTATTGATGGGACTATAATCCGCCGCTGCGTACCAATCCGTATTATATCCTTGCTTCTTATATATAATCGGTCTAAAATCAGGTATCTCTTTTAGCAATACGCCTATAACTTCATCAAGAAAAAGAGAATTTGCTATATGATCCACATGCATTTCCACATCTGTTGCCATAATAATATCCGGCAAAATTTCCAATACAATCTCTTTTAAATCGTTTAACAAATTTTCCCTTCGATATAAATGGTGCACTCCCGACTTTAGGTAACAATATTCAGGATGATTAGGCAGCCCATACGTCTGCCTATTTCCAAATCTGGATTCCAGTATTTCATGCGGTTTTGCATTATAAATATGCGGAGTGCCAGGTGTATACTGATTAGCATAGCCCATGAATATTACCTGCGATTCAGGGATTCCATACAGGTTCATAACATCCAACGCTTCCTGCAGACGGATAACCCCGATTTGATCATCATAATCTCCATTTGTCATATAGACTACAAAAACCTGATATTCCCTTTCCACAAGTCCCTTCAAGAAAGAGCCGCACAGAATCATATCATCATCTTGGTGTGGTACTAAAATAAGCACTTTTTTCATACGATTCAAGTTTCCTTTGCAGAAATATTTCCCTTATCAGACGCATCTTTTATCACGTCGTATACACTGATAACCGGTACAGTAGTAACTCTCGCAAGTTCCTGCCTAATCGCCTCCTCATGTGCTATCGCCGTAATGATGATATATTTTATTCCATCAAAATCCTCATCCCCTAAGCCTTCTAATGGCAATACGCTAAACTTTGTTGTGGCAAATAGATTACGGTCAATAACATATCTTATCTTTTTTTCATTTTCATCAGACAAAACATTCAAAAACAATTTCCCTATATCCCCCAAACCATATAATGCAATGGAATCGTCCGGATATCTACTTAAAAACGAGTTGATGAGATTACTGTCTGCCTCCTTGAATAGCCATTCCTTTACAAAAAGATAATTCTTTTGTATTACTTCCTGTTTCTTTATAATTTTCTCAATATTTAAATAGATACTTTTATAAAAAAAAGTATCTCCTAACAACTCCTGTAAATCTCCCAGTCTTTTTTCATTCAACGCAATATTAGCAAGATTGGCAAGGTGAATATCCATAGTCCCATATGTATCAAAAAATTCTTGGTGCTTTTTTAAAATAAGTGCCTTACTAACTAATTCTGTTCCCGTGGTATTTGTTATGCTATCAGTTGACACATACGCATCAACCAATGCTTCGTCAATAAAGCCATATTTATAGTGCTGAACAAATTCTATATTAATCTCCCAATCTTGAAATCTGGGTATATTTAAATCAAACATTCTGCACTCATCAAAACATTTCTTTTTTACAATCATTGTCGGTGTTCCAATGACATTTAAACTTGCTAAAGTATGCGAAATTTCTTCCTGCAATAAATTTTGAGCATATTTTTCTTCTGGAACCAACATGGCTTTTCCATCTGCGCAATGACGTATATAACGAGAATATACAATATCCAATTCTTTCCTTTTCTGAAACATACACATCTGTTTTTCAAGTTTATCATTTCTCCATATATCATCGCTGTCTTGAAAGGCTATGTAATCACCGTGCGCACATTGAATACCAGCATTTCTCGCTCCATTAGCCCCCATTCTCTTTTCATTCTTCAAGTAATAAATTCTCGAATCATTAAACTCCTGTATCACCCTGCTTGTATCATCCGTGGAAAGATCATCTACAATTATGATTTCAAAATCCTGATAACTTTGAGTTAGTACACTTTCTATAGAACGTTTTATTATATTTGCTCTATTATATGTAGGGATAATTACTGATACCATTTCTATCCTTCCCTTCTACTTTGTTAGCTTTCTCACCCCTTATTAACTTTAGAAACAATATCGGAATTTATTGTTTCATACAAAAATAATCTTTTATTCCTCTTTCTTCCAATACATTCACAATTGCAGGAACAAGCTGTTGGCCTACAGCAATGACTATTCCTATACCGTCCTCATAAATTAGCTGTTCAATACATAATACCTGTATTGGCATCTGGCTATAGTCTCTATCTTTTCGTGAAACCAGAAAACTCTGTGGTAAATACCCCATATCTGTCAAATACCAATAGACTCCCATGCCTATTTTGCCTGCACCATATATATAAATAACTTTATGTATGGAAACATATTCTAATAATTTTTTTAAACGTTTAATCCCATATAAGTTACAGACTTTATACCTGCTTTCAATCACCGGAAATGCTTCTCTCCTGCATTTCATCAAAAAGCTTATATAAATAGCAGCATATGCTCTGTCCATGACAGTATATGCACGATATCCTGCATCCTCCGCCAAATAACCGAAAATACGTTCTACTGCATAACTCTTTGCATTCTCTGGCAATGGCTCGTCATCGAAATCTTCATAAATCCATTCTTTTACTAATATCTTCTTAATTGCACAAGTCCGTGCCCAAAAACATGTTCCCAATGAAATTGGCTGTTCCTCAATATCCGGATTTATATCTACACAAATCCCAAGTTCTTCTGCCAATTTTTGTGTCTGAGAGAAATTAATCTCATTCCACGAATTATATGGAGTAAAAACATCCCCTATAGGCTCTGGCGGCACTAACAGCCCCAAACCCCGATCTTTTTCAAACGTTGCCAAAACATCTGAAAAGTATCCCTTTCCTTCTCTTCCCAACAAATTCCCCCACAGATTATCAATCCATAACGAAATATCCTTTTTGTCGTTTTCCCGTTTTTCCTTTTTATCATGCAAAAAACATACATACTCGTACTGCAACATGGTCTCTCTAAAAGTCACTAAAAGCGCCGTTATATCTCTACCACGATTTTCTTTATGAAAAACCGTAATCTTCCTTTCCTTTTTAGCAGCATACTTACTAACTTCATCCTCCACCCACTTATCCGAAGATGATATATAGATAGGAACACTTTCCGGAATACATGTCATATAAGCAAAATATTTATCCAACGTATCTCTATAGTGCAAATGAATAAATACCGCTGCCCGTTCCGTACATGTGTCATGATTCAAATTTGGTTGTCCCGATAAAATCATTATTTGTTGCATATTCCATTTCTCCAATCATATTGATCATCCCCAAATATCACACCGCTTCGTCCTATCCGCCCAGCTATTTTTGCACACATATTCCAGTTCCCTGACATTGTCATCCCCGTTGTCCTGCGCCTGACTAATTATCTTTAATAAGATTTTCTGTACTTCCAATAATTTATCTAACGTTAACTTACTAGTTCCACCCTCGTCAAACACCTCACAAAATAGCTTCTGCTCTTTATCGCTTAAAACAAACCCCTGCATTTTTAGGGATTCCTTTTGTATTTCAATAACCTTTGCCCCCCTCTCTGCTCTATGTTCTAAACGATTCCTCAATGTCGTATTATTACCATGATTCCTCCATTTTGAAAGTACCTTGTCAATATTTGCAATACGTCCGCAAGCGGCGCATTCAGTCCAAAATTTATAATCCTGCATCCCCAGAAATCCCTCCCTGTAAAACAAGTGATTCCTCTCCACAAATTCTCTTCTATACATAGAAGTGGCATTATGAATTCTATTTCTAAACAGGAATTCAGCCTTTATTCTCTTCGGGTTACAGATAACCTCTCTTCTATATGATATAATCTGTCCATTCTCATCCATACTTATATCCCCTCCCCCAACCACATCTATGTCAGGGTGGTTCTCCAGATAATCATATTCCACCTGCAGCCTGTCTTTCATGGCAATATCGTCATCATCCATAAGCGCAATATACTTACCCTTCGCATGTTTTAATCCTATATTAGTCGCATAAGCAATTCCTCTATTACAATCGTTTTCAAACACCCGAATTCTTGTGTCCTGAATGGCACGCACTATATCCATGCTGCTATCCCCACCCTTATCGTCAATAACCAACAATTCAAAATCTTGGAAAGTTTGGTTCAGAATGGATTGAACCGCTTCTTCTACATATTTCTCTGCACGATATACTGGCATTATCACGCTAACACTCTTTTCTCTCATTTCCTTTTCCTCCTCAGATATCCTTTGAACCTAATAAATTCAACCGTTCATCCGAAAAGTCCTCTATACTTTTTTATACATATAACAATCAAACTCAAAATTGTTATTCCAGTACCCCTCCATGTTTGGTGTGTCAAACCTAATCTCCATATCATTTCTTGCTGCAAACTCTGCAAAAAAATCTTTCTTGTAAAAGAGAGTCGGCAGCCCCTTATACCTTTCTTCGTAGTCAGGTATCATCTTTTTCCTATACTGCAAGAAATCCTCTTCTTTTTCTTTATCGCGTATATCAATAATTCCTATGGCTTTTTTCGCTTTACGGGACATTCTTTTCAAAACCTCCAAGGCGTATTCCTCATCAATAAAATAATGAAACACACCATTTGACATTACAACATCATATGTAGGATCGGTTTCAATCTCAACTGCTTCACAGCACCTTATATCTTTCGATTTCAGTACTATACCAGCAATATTAACCAGACTGTCTGAATAATCCGCTCCCCCGCAACGTATTCCTTCCCTTTCAAACAGAAACATGTTCGCACCTGCCCCTATGCCAACTTCATATATACTCTCCACTGGAACTTCTCTGCCTGACTCAGTATTAGAAAGATATTTTTTAATACGTTGATGCTGTTCTATAAACACCTCATAAGGTATTGCCCCCCCCCCGACATCATAACCATCACACCTTTTTAATTCTAAAAAAATTTCCCGTGTATCCCCTTTCTCCAACAAGTCCATGTCTGCCACACGCTTTTCCCATATCGTTTTCCATTTGTTTTCTCTCATACATCTTTATCTCCTATCTCAATATTTGAAATTTGTCAATATATCTCCCGATATATTTTTAA
>CAMNSD010000039.1 GCA_946554445.1 uncultured Lachnospiraceae bacterium
ACCGGATCAAGGGGCTATTCTGTCTGTCCTATTCCTACAATAAACTTACGCTATCTAGCATCAGGGCGGATTTGACAATCAATTAAAATCATGTATAATAAAAATAGAAAGTGAATACGTTAGTTAAGAGGCTGAATGTTGCGAATACGTGGCAGAGTGTAAAATCCGTAAGGAACACTTGGGAGGAAAGGTTCAGCTTCTTTTTTATATTAAACCTGTTTTAAAAATAAGACACTTGATATAAGTGAAATATATTAGTTGTTCAACAGGTAGCATAATAAGATGCTCGGCAAATTCGATACTGGTATCTTTATGTTGGTGAAATTTAATAACGGTATTAAATTTATAATCAGAGATATATTTTGTATAAAGTTTATGACTCTTCTTATCTGTACATTTTGCAAGTAGACTATTTCTGCGGCCTCGTTTTGCCGAAGAGAAGCAGTTAAAACAATAGTAATTATGAACAGAAAGAGGAAGGCAGGATTCGTAGTATGTTCGTATAGTACCTGCCATTATATCCGCGATTTGGATTAAAGAAAAATCTTTATCCTTTGAATCTCTAAAAATCAAGTCATATTTATTCAAATCTTCTGTTGATAGTATAGATTTAATGCTATCCATTTCTCTCTTTTTCATATTATCTATAACAATCAATATTTTATCTTTGTCTGTCACAAGACGGGATGAACATAGTGATACATATGGGAATACATGAGTAATTCCACTTAGGTCATGTTGAGCGACAAGAGACAATTCACGAAACTCCATATTAGGATCTGGAGTAATCTTATGAATCATTCTTTTATCTGCAATGAGGGAATAAGAAAACCCCTTCAATTTGGACATCACGGTATATGCAGCATTTGCATTTCGATGGCGTTTTAAGGCGGTACTTTTTATTTCTTGTTCTGGTTTTATAAAAAGAGAATGTTTCATTTCATTAAGAATTTGATTGTTATATTCTAAGTCCTGTGGCTTAGTAACAAAACATGAAACAACAAAGCTATAGGAGGAGCCATCATTGCTTGTAGCTTTGAATTTATATCCATCATCCCCAGAAGCATCAACAAACATTATGTATTTGTAATCATTAAAATTTGGAATGGCCATAACAAAAATCCTCTTAGCTTACTAGTTTATTTGCGAGGCAACAAATATACAGAAATTCTGCTGTATTATGTCTCCAAAAATTTTTTGAACACGTCCGCGATGAAATTCATCATCGGCTAATATAGATGTCCTTATATGTACAATACTTTCTGTTGCGACATCGCAACACTATAATTTACCAACAACCCTCCCCATACAGCGGGCAGTTTCATTTAAGGGTATATTACTTTTTTCCGGATTAAGAGATATAAGTTCTGTTTTCCCAAGTTCCTTAACAAAGCATTCGTTATTTACAGAAAAGATTCCTATCTCGCCTATTTCAATATTGTCAGTCATTTCAACCAGAAGGGTATCTCCATTGTAATAGGTAGGTTCCATACTATTCCCATTTACTCCGATAGCATAATCAGCTTTTCTAAATTCAGGTATGTCAGGAATTTCTATGCGCTTGGTAGGCGGCATATCAAAGATGATCTGTCCGGTTCCGGCCGAAGCGAGACGGTAGTAGTAGTTTATCATCCTGATGGCAGCAGGAGCCAAAGAAGTAGAAGCAGCCTGCTCTATCTGTTTTACACGTTCTGTTTCCCAATCTAATATGTAAGATACTGTTTCCTGTCCATGCTGGTCTAGGGCACGGTATTTTTCTATGTGTTTGATTTCTGATGGTTTTATATCAAAGTTAGCACCAATAACACTTAAACCATATGCCTCACTTAGAACGTAAGCAAAATCTAATTCGTAAATTTTGCATAATGTGGCAAAGGTATCTATATCTGGTTCAGATATTCCATTCTCGTAATTACTGAGAGTTCCACCTTTAACACCTAATATAGAAGCAACCTCACTCTGCTTTAGTCCTTTTTTTGCACGTCCTTCTTTCAATGCATCAATCAAATATGAGTTCATGTATGTACCTCCGTGAAATGATTATAAGCCAAAAATTTTGAAAAGTAAAATAGAAATTCTAAGAATCTTGAAAAAATATTGATATTCAAAGAAACCTTTGTTTAATTATTCAGGGGAAGAGAAAATGTGAGGCCGGAGAGTATGCGAGAGGTGGTAGGGTTATCCTGCCACCGTTCTTTTCATATTATTATGTGAGAATAGAAGGATAGTCGGGACAATGATATAGAAAACCCTTTACAATTCTTATTGTATCTATTAATATAAAGAAGAAAAAAGCTGTAGTCAAAGTGTAGTCAGTTCTTTTAAAAATGTGAGCAATTATGCGGCATACAAGGTGTTTGACATCTTCCGTGCTTCACTAAAAAGGAGCTACAAACTTTGTAAAAGAGGTTTGCAGCTATTTTTAGTATATGGGAGAATTTTTATTACGAAAAAATATGGCTGTAAGGCCTGTTTTTTTTCTGCTGAGAGGAGGAGACTATGGAACAGACAAAAGAAAACAAAATGGGTACCATGCCTGTCAATAAGCTATTGATCAGTATGTCTCTGCCCATGATGATATCCATGCTGGTACAGGCTCTTTATAATGTAGTGGATTCCATTTTTGTATCACGTATCAATGAAAATGCATTGACAGCCGTATCTTTGGCGTTCCCGATTCAGACGTTGATGATCGCCGTGGCGGGCGGTACCTGCGTGGGTATCAATGCGGTCCTGTCAAAGGCTCTGGGAGAAAAACAGCAGAGAAAAGCCAATGACACGGCGGTAAACGGTGTTATCCTGATGGGGATAAGCTATGTACTATTCCTTCTGGTGGGACTGTTTGGCACGCGGCCTTTTTATTTAAGTCAGACCAGGGATACACAGATTGTACAATATGGCGTGGAATATTTGAGTATTGTGTGTATCTGTTCCATTGGCTTGTTTGCGCAATTTACTTTTGAACGGCTTTTGCAGTCTACGGGCAGGACGTTTTATATTATGATTACCCAGGGAACCGGAGCGGTGATTAATATTATCCTGGATCCCATTTTTATTTTTGGTTTGTTTGGGATACCCCGAATGGGAGTTGCAGGCGCGGCGGTGGCCACGGTGACGGGACAGGTTATTGCAGGCAGCATTGCACTTTGGATTAATTTTAAAAAGAATGATGATATTCAGCTGCGGTTTAAAGGAATCCATTTGGAAAAAGAGATTGTGGGGCAGATTTATAAAATTGGTATTCCTTCCATGATTATGCAGGCCATCGGTTCGGTGATGACTTATGGCATGAATCTGATCCTGATTTCCTTTACCTCTACGGCTACGGCTGTGTTTGGCGTGTACTTTAAGCTGCAAAGTTTTGTCTTTATGCCGGTGTTTGGGCTCAATAACGGCCTGGTGCCGATTTTGGCGTACAATTATGGCGCGGGCAGGAAAGACCGGTTTGTGAAGGCGATGAAATGCGGTATTATGTACGCGGTGAGCATCATGTTTGTGGGAGTGGTGATTTTTCAGACGATTCCCCATGTTTTACTAGGGTTTTTTGAGGCATCGGATGAGATGCTTAAGATTGGGGTGCCGGCCCTGCGTATTATCTGCATTAGTTTTCTGCCGGCGGGATTTGGTATTGTCTGTGGAACGACTTTCCAGGCGCTTGGCAATGCGGTATACAGTATGTTTGTCTCCATGGCAAGGCAGTTGGTGGTGCTTCTGCCGGCGGCTTATTTGTTATCCCTTCTGGGCGACGTGAATTATGTGTGGTGGGCATTTCCTATTGCTGAGGTAATGTCCCTGACGATGACAGTGATTTTCTTGATTCGTATCAACCGCAGGGTGATTCGTTATATTGACACTGTGGAGTGAAAATGATATGATACATGGGCGGGTTCTTTATACCCGCATAAGCGGATGTGGCGGAATTGGCAGACGCGATGGTTTTAGGTGCCATTGGGAGACCATGCAGGTTCGAGCCCTGTCATCCGCATGGAAGAAGTGCCGGAATAGGCACTTCTTTTTACGTGGAGGATGGAGGGACGATATGTCCATTGTCTCAAAGAATGGAAGAAGCCATCATCAACCCTACGAGCTGATCACGTTGTACGGCATCCTGTGCACCTTTTACACCGGAAGCCATGCTTTCAAGTTCTGTCTTGGTGGAGGCGGCAAGCATCAGTTTTTTCTGAAAGTCCCGTTTCGCCTGTTCCGCTTCTTCGGCTCTGCGCTCGGCCTTTGCCTGACTGCGCAGTTTCACTGCGGTCTCCATGGAATCTATAACCTGTTTCATAGCGTCTATTTCATACATATTCATAATCGCTGCTCCTATTCTCAAGGGTATTTTCTTATACAATATTTATCGGATTTATTGTCCTGATTCTGAATGTGAAGCGTACGTTTGGAAGAATCTTTTGGTGACAGAAATCTTGTGTTTCGTTACAATACCATGGGAATTGAGAAACAGTTTGCTATAATAATTTTTATATACTATAGTGATTCTTACAGAGAAAATAAGAATCACAAAAAGGGAGAATGTCCATGGATAGCGGAAATATTTGGAATAGCCTGTATACAAGCCAATTGATCGGAACACAGATGTACGGCCTGCAGGCGGATTCTTTTAACGCCTATGGCTCTTATGCGGATGCTTGGCAGGCTGCTCCCTGGCAATACGGTCTGCAGGCCGGCGGTGTGTATGGTAATTCCATGCAGCAGCTGTGGCAGAACACTGGATTTACGGATACGTTAAATAATGCATTGACGAAGTATACGGAGACTGCGCAGAATGGAGATTTAACAGATACGGATATGGACATCTCCACACACAAGGGAAATGTGCTGCAGCTTGGATATGATAAAGCCCTGGTATATCTTCCGGAAGAACAGAAGATTATGATCGTGCAGACAGCCGGGGATAGCAGTGCGGCCGGAAGCGGCGGTACGGTTGGAAATGGAAAGGCGACTAATAGAGATGAAAAGGGGATCCTGGTCAATCAAAGACATGCCAGGGCATCCGCCGCATATCGCAGGACACAGTCGGCAAGACAGCGGAACTCTATATGGGCAAACGAGAAGGGCGATGTTTAAAAGCCCTTTTCCTTTAAATCGCAGACCAGATGTACATAGAATTCCCTGACATCAAAACCAAGGATGTTTTCTCGGTTTAAGTCAATCATATCGCCATGTGAGATACCGCGGCCCTTCGGGGTGGTCAGCAGGGTAAAGTGCTCTCCGAAACGGGCGCTTTCCACAGAGACCAATCCATCATTGGCGCCATCGAAATGTTTGACCAGCGGATAGGCCATATTCAAAGGGAATCTGCCGCTGGAAGCACAGTTCATCTGACTGCCCACACTCTGATAATAGACATCGGGGTGGTCGGGCAGTTTTTGATTGAGTTGATCGCAGGCAGAGGCGGTTAGGTCCCTTACCGCAGATAAAAAGTCAGGGTTGGAATCCCCAAATTTCCGCAGGGCCGCATTGTATTTGCGAGCCACACTTTTCTGTACCTTTTCAGGTATTTTATCCAGAAGATAATCAGCGAAAATACAGCCTTGGTGCGGGGTATTGATGGTTGTGAGGGAAGCCACGTAAGGAGCCATTCCACAGGCGCTGATGGCATAACGACTGTCCAGGCCGCCCTTAGAGTGGGCAATGATATTGACCTTTTCACAGCCCGTCTGTTCGATGATTTCCCGGATACGCCCTGCCAGTTCCTGACCGCAGGCGGCTACGGAGGCAGCGGACTGCTGACTGCCGTAATAGATGACAGCCCCGTTTTGTTTTAGGGCATAGGGAATCCGGCCCCAGTAATTAAAGAATCTGAAATCCCGGAAAAATACGCCATGCACCAGCAGAAGAGGATATCTGGTCTCACAGATTCTGCTTTCTGCGCGGACCTGGTCCAGAAGGTATTTTTCATTTTCAAACGCCACTTCCCTTGAAGTGATAGCAATAATACGGCATAGCGCCCAGATATGGACCAGGGGAATCCACCCGCAGACGATACCGATAATGCGCCATTTGATACCTAACTGGACAGAGGTTGTATATACGCGGATGATGCCGTTCCAGAACAGGATGGATTCCATCAATACAAAGAGGAGCAGGGCACTGAGGTAACTCACAATCTGCGCAAAGCCGTCCGAAGCATGCGGACGCAAAAAAAGCAGAGATAGGATAATGAGTGTGGATTCTGCTATGGTAGTTGCGAGGAAAATCTGCAATAGGGCGATGCCGTCCTCCAGAACCTTATTCCGCTTGGTGGAGGTCCTGCGGATGGTCAGGCTGGGAAACAGATTGATATAGAGAAAAGGAAGAAAGCCTGCTATGCTGACGGAAATAACGATCAGGATACGGACAGGGAGAAAAAAGCGGCTGTCCATAATGATGCCGATGAGGTAAGGTATTACCACATTGAAGTCTATGAGGAATATCAGTGCGGATAAGACTTTGCGAATGTGTTTCATGGGTGTGTTATCTCCTGTATATTGTATGGAGCCAAATCTCCAGGCTGTTTTAACGGGTTTTGTTATTTATATCATGTTAGCACAATACAGGAAGTTTGGAAACTATAACATGTAAAACATAATAAAGGGAAGCGCAAGAAGCGCCGGCTTTCAGAAAGAATCCCGCAAACCAGTTGCAATTCCACCCTCATGCGAGTAAGATTACAAGTGAATCTTATCAAAAGCAAAGGGAATCCATATCATGAGTACGACAAAGACAATGACGCGCGAGGAGCGCATGGCTTCGGAATCCATCGGCAGATTGATGGTGAGTATGACGCTGCCTTCGATTTTTGCGCAGATTATCAATATCTTATACAGCATTATTGACAGAATCTATATCGGCCATATGGAAGGCGTGGGCGCCAATGCCCTGACGGGTGTGGGCGTTACTTTTTGTATCACGGTATTTATCTCGGCCTTTTCCGGGTTTGTCAACAGCGGCGCGGCGCCTCTTGCCGCCATCTGGCTTGGCAAAAAGGACAGGGACCACGCGGAAAAGATACTGGGCAACAGCGTCAGCTTCCTGGTTTTTTGCACGGTGGTGCTAATGGCTGTTTTCTACATCTTCCAGAGGCCGCTATTGTATCAGTTTGGAGCCAGCGATGCTACTATAGGGTATGCCATGGATTATCTGACCATCTATCTGGCGGGGACTCTTTTTGTGGAGATCGCGCTGGGATTAAACGCCTTCATCATCTGTCAGAGTCAGCCGCGGACGGCGATGTTTTCAGTGTTGATCGGGGCAGTGGCCAATATTATCTTAGATCCCATCTTTATCTTCGGCTTACATATGGGCGTGAAGGGCGCGGCGGTTGCCACGGTGATTTCCCAGGCTCTCAGTGCGGCTTGGGTGATGGTCTTTTTAATGGGAAAGAAATCTTCTTTAAAGATACGTGTCAGGTTTTTAAAGCCGGATATGGGGATACTGATCAGTATTTTTTCGCTGGGTATCTCGCCTTTTATCATGCGGGCCACGGAAAGCTTTATCAGTATCGTGTTAAACCATGGTTTACAGGCGTATGGCGGCGATCTGCATGTGGGGGCGCTCACGATCATGCAGAGCGTGATGCAGCTTTTCTCTGCGCCGATCGGTGGTTTTACCCAGGGCATGACGCCGATTATCAGTTATAATTATGGGGCAGGGAACTTTGAGAGGGTTAAGCAGCTGTATCGTTGGATGATTGGTCTATGTTTCGGATTTATGCTTGTGACTACGGCCACGACGATGATTTTTCCTGAGTTTTATGCCGGCTTTTTTACGAACGAGACGCAGCTCATCGAACTTGTAGGCCGGGTGATGCCGATCTTCATGGCAGGAATGCTGGTCTTTGGCCTGCAAAACGGTATCCAGCCTACGTTTTTAGCATTAGGTCAGGCTAAGATATCGCTTTTTATTGCGGTACTTAGAAAGATTATCCTGTTGATTCCACTGGCGATTATCCTGCCGCATTTTATGGGAGTCATGGGAGTCTACTATGCGGAGCCAATCTCCGATATCCTGTCCGCGACCACTGCCAGTGTGCTTTTCCTTTTGAATATCCGGAAAATTTTATCTATGGAAGCGTTGGCAAAGATTAAGTAGAGGTATGTCTTGACAGCAGGACGGCTTCTGTGGTACAGTAGTCCCAAGTTAAGAGGGAGTAGTTATCCTGTGTAAGCAACATACCCTGGCAGACGCCATGTTTACACGCTTTCTAAATAAGGAATCATAGAAAGAACGAGACTTTTAGCATAACAAAAGTGCTGAAGGTCTCTTTTTGTCATCTAAAAACAGATGTACCGGAAAAAGAGATCTTTGGGGAACGGAGGATGTTATGGAAGTGGTAATGCAGGTTGTATTGTTGGCAGTAGGTTTTGTGTTGTTGGTGAAGGGCGCGGACTGGTTCGTGGAAGGCGCCAGCAAGGTGGCGGAAAAGTTCGGGATTCCGCAGTTGGTCATCGGTCTGACGATCGTAGCCATGGGTACTTCCCTGCCGGAAGCGGCAGTCAGTGTGTCGGCGGCATTAAAGGGCAGTGCGGAGATTACCATTGGGAACGTTGTGGGAAGTAATATCATGAATATCTTGCTGATCCTGGGAATCACGGCTGCCATTAAACCCGTGGCGGTACAGAAATCTACGGTGCGGTATGAGATCCCCTTTGTGATTCTGGTGTCTGCCCTGCTCATGGGAATTGGTTATATGGATCATACCGTAGGACGTACAGACGGTATGATTCTGTGGGCGTTGATGATCTTTTATCTGGGGTATCTGCTTGTTATGGCTAAGAAGGGCGCGCCGCTGCCGGGAGAAGAGGAAGCAGAGGCAGAGAAGCCTATGCCTGTCTGGAAGATGCTTGTGCTGATTGTTCTCGGCGGCGGGATGATCGTAGTCGGTTCGGATGTGGCGGTGGATGCGGCCACAGAACTGGCCAGGATATTTGGCATGAGTGAACGGCTGATCGGTCTGACGATCGTTGCCTTCGGCACATCCCTGCCGGAACTCGTGACAAGTGTGACAGCGGCCATTAAGGGTAAGGCGGATATTGCGGTAGGGAATATTGTGGGCAGTAATATCTTTAACATTCTTTTTGTGGTGGGAACCTCGGCCTTGATCACGCCGGTGGCTTATGCAGCGGATTTCCTGGTGGACAGCGTGGTATGCATTGCCGCGGCAGTTCTGCTCTGGCTGTGCGTTTTTAGTAAGAAGAGACTGGGGCGTTTGGGTGGCTTATTGATGTTGGTTAGTTATGGAGGATATTTTGTGTATCTGATGCGGTAAAATATATGTTATGTAAACTATATAAGTGCAAATGATACCCTAAAAAGTGCGATGTATGCCGGAGTGGATGATATACGCGCTTTCGTATAGTAAAATAAGGCCATGAACGCATTGATTACTAACATTATTAACAATTTGATTCATGGCCTGTGGTTTTACAGTCTTACCCTGGAGCCAAAGCATAGCCGTAAGAGTACGGCTATGCTTTCGGCAGGGGCGGCTATGGTATCACAGTTGGTTATGATTGTCATTTTTCTATGGATGCGCTGGACAGATGGATTTTTTGGACAAGTAGTATCTGTCAAGTGGCTCTTCTTTTGCGGTTATTGTTCGACGGCTCTTATTTTCGGGATAACTTTTATCTTTTTGATGTCAGATTCCGAACCGATAAAATCCCTGCTTTCGATGTCAGCATATTATAGTCTTTGGACGCTGATTTATCTGGTGATTTCAATTGTCACGAAAACTTTTGCCGGCGGTGGTGGTTTGGCAGTCTGGGGACTTCGTATAGGACTGAATCTGTCAGCGCTGGTTCTATATCACAGAGTACTTAAGAAAACGATGCTGCGTATGTATAAGGAGATACAGGTTGGTTACAAGATGGTATCGGCAGTTTCGGTTTTTACGTTTATCGTGATGACAATCATGATCATTTATAATGAAAAAACAAAACAGCAGAGTCCGCTTTATGTAGCGATGCTTCTTTCCACGGGCAGCATGATGGTGATCATTCATATACAGCTTTTTCGTTTTATCGCTCAGGCAGGCTATGTCAATCAGTTAAAGCAGATGCAGCTTCACGAAAAGTATCTGCAGGCACAGATTAGCGCTTATGAGCGGATGGAGCAAAGCGCCAGGCAGACGCGGCATGATTTCAGACATCATAATATGGTGGTGGCAGAGTATGCCAGAGAGAAAGATTACCAGGCAATTTTAGATTACCTGCAGGAGTATGAGAAGCAGGAGGAAGAGAAATACGGCATCGCCTTTTGTAAGAATCATGTGGTGAACAATGTGTTGAATGCTTATGTGAGTAAGGCGAGGATGGAGCAGATAGAAGTAACAAGCGATATCCGTCTGGGAGAAACAGTAGAGATTTCCGATTATGATCTGGTGGCAATTTTGGCAAATGTTCTGGAGAATGCGGTCAATGCCTGCGAACAGGAAGCGGGGGCGAAGTGGATAGAGATTTCCCTGCGGCAGAAGGGGAATAAGTTGATTTTTGTATGTAAAAATACCTGTACTGCGGAAGTGAAATTTAAGGATGGGGTTCCTAGTAATCGAGAACGTATCGGTGTAGGAATAAACAGTGTCCGATATGCCGCGGAAAAATATGACGGAAATGTCAATTTTGTTGTAGCAAACGGTATATTTACCTGCCAGGTAATCTTAAATCATGCAGGGGACGGATTAAAAGGGGAGGATGGAGTGTCATGTTAGGCGGTTCTGTGGTAGTAGCGATAATGCGGATGATAATCAGTATCGGGGGAACGATTCTGCTCTTTTCCCTGATCAGCGAGTCTAAATTCGATAAAAAGAAGACCTGGATCAGGTGCGGATGCTTCTATGTGATGCTGATTATCCTGACCTGCACCTGGTATGCCATTTCCCAGGAGACATTTGCGCGTATGGGGGCATTTACGGCTTATCTGTGCTTCGGTGTTTTTGCCGTCTGGATCAGTCGCGATTCTATCTATGTATCTCTATATAAACTGGCGCTTATATTTTATCTTATGTCGGTATTTATGATTGGCGGCATTGAGATTGCGGTTATATTCTTTCAGAAGAATGTTTGGGTTGATATCATTGCCCGCGCGGTTCTGTTAGGGCTGATTGCCTTTTTTATTGATAAAAAGGTCAAAAGTTCCATCCGGGGATTTTCCGATTATGTGGAGAACGAACTGGACCGCTTTAGTGTGGCGATTATGATGTTGAGTCTATTTCTGGGGATCGGTTTTATTCTCAATCCTTCAATCCATGACCAGACACCCTATCGTCTTTTCCAGATTGCCATGAACTTTTTCCTGACGGGTATCCTGCAGGTCCTGGTATTCCGTCTATATCTGCATATCGGCATGGAAAAGGAATACAGGCAGGCAGCGCAGCTGATGGAGATGAATCATCGACTGCTGGAGCGGAATCTGGAACTGCTTGGAGTGGCTGTGGAGGAGGAGACGGAAGCAATCTGCGCGAATGCGGCTGTTAATAGGATTCTCTCGGCTTACGCAGACCAGGCGAGGAAGGAACAGATTGAGGTATCGCTGGATGTAGAACTTGGCAGTGAAAGTGGAATCCCGAATATTGATCTGCTCACCATACTGGCCAATGCCTGGGAGAATGCACTCTATGGCTGTATGGAAGCGAGAAAAGAAGATGAACGGCGGGAGTGTGCGATTCGTCTGTCGATCAGGAAAAAGAAAAATAAACTGGCCATTTACTGCAGCAATACCTGTAAGATGGAGGCCGGGGTTGAGAAGGGACTGCCAAGACCGGAAGATTCGGGCGGGCTGGGTGCCATGAGCATTGTTAAGACAGCAGAGAAATTTGACGGGGAATATGATTTTAAAAATGACAATGGGATATTTGTGTTCCGTTTGGTTGTAAACATTCCGTCTGACAGGGATGGTTCGTCAATGATATGACAGGAGAAAAATCCATGTATCAGATTGCACTCTGTGATGATGAGGCAGAACAATTACATAAAACAGAGCAGCTATTTATAAAATATCGAGACAGTCATGCAGCAGAGGAGTTTCATGTAAAAAGTTTCGACAGCGCCGGGAAACTGCTAGATCTGATTGAAAGACAGGAATATCTGCCGGATTTGATCGTGATGGATATTTACATGCCGGACAAAATGGGGATTGAGGCGGCAAGGGAACTGCGGCGTATGGGGAACCGCAGCCAGATTGTGTTCCTGACCACATCTAAGGAGTTTGCGCTGGATGCATATGAGGTGGAGGCGGCACAGTATCTGGTAAAGCCAGTCTCGGACGAGAAACTGTTTCCACTTCTGGACAGATTTCTGAAAGAGATGGAGGAGGAACACAGAAAATATATTTTGGTGCGGATTGAGAATACCCTGCAAAGGATTGCTGTGGATGATATCGTGTACTGTGAAGCGCAGGGAAAAGTACAATGTCTGCATTTTACAAACGGCACACAATGCATGCTGCGCATCACCATGGCGAAGCTTGTGGAAATGCTATCTCCTTACACTGAATTTATGCGGGTGGGAATTGCCTATCTCGTCAATATGGAACATATAGAGTATTTTAATAAAGCAGAGATTCAGATGGATACCGGCAAAAAGATCTATCCGCCCAGAGGAGCTTATCAGGCGGTGCGGGATAAGTATTTTGCGTATTATTGCGGTGGATAACAAAAGTAAATTTGCTTCGCAAATTAACTTTGCGAGGACCGCTTTGCGGCCTTGGAAAAAGCGAGGGGTATCGAAATTAACCTTGCGAGGACCGCTTTGCGGCCTCGGAAAAAGCGTGGGGTATCGAAATTAACCTTGCGAGGACCGCTTCGCAAACTCGGAATAAGCGGAAGGTATTAAAGAGAGTTGACTAAATCAGTCAACTCTCTTTTTTCCCCAGAAGAATACGGCCACTGTGCCGGGGCCGGTGTGGGCGCCGATGGTGGTGCCGATATTATTGATTAGGACTTTGCCGTCAAGATGCGGGAAACGTTCCTCGATTAACTCCGCCACAGCCCTTGCATCCTCATAGCAGGCCGACTGGGAGATATAGCATTTGCCATGATAGTCGCGTCCTTCTTCCAGACATTCTTCCATTTTATCCACAATCGTATGGATGACCTTGCGCTTGGTGCGGATTTTGTAGCGGGGGATTAGTTTTCCCTGATGATCCACGTTGAGAAGCGGGCAGATATTTAACATGCCGCCGATGAAGCCGGAGGCTTTGGAGATACGACCGCCGCGGATATAAAAGGTAAGGTCGGTGGAGAAGAACCAGTGGTTGAGTCTCAGGCGGTTCTCCATCGTCCAGGTATAAAGTTCATCCACGGACATACCCTCATCACGCAGGTCTGCCAATTTATCCATCAGCAGTCCATAACCGGAGGAAGCGGCAAGAGAATCTACAATATAAATCTTTCTGTCAGGATATTGCTCTTCCAGATTGCTTTTGGCTGTCATGGCTGAATTGACTACGCCGGAAATGCCGGAAGACAGGCTTAAGTGCAGGATGTCTTTGCCTTCTTTGAGAAAAGGCTCGAAGTACTCTGTAAACTCGGCCACATTGATCTGCGATGTCTTAGTATCGGCGCCGTTTGCCATAGCCTGATAGAACTGGTCGAAAGGCATGGACTTTCCCAGGTCATCGCTGTACTGCACGCCGTCCAGTTCATAGTGGAAGCAGATATAATGAATGTCACGTTTTTTAAAGTGTTCCGCCGAAAGATCTGCGGTGGAACAGCAGCTGATAATATATTTGCCCATAGTAATAACCATACTCCTTTCTCAACCTACTCCTTTGATAAAATGATGGAAATTGTTCTTATATGATACAACAATTATGATGCTAAAATCACGCTTAATCATGTAATTGCCGCCATTGAACATATCATTACGATGGCTACCTTTATGAGTCTAACATGTTTATCGGACAAATACAATGTAGAACTTGTCTTGCCTGAGAATATTTGGTATAATCTTGGTGGTGTCTGATGGACACTAACGATAACCTATAGTAAATCAGAAAATAATCAAAGGAGAGACAGCTATATGAAAGGAAATATTGTTGTTGGTCAGTCTGGCGGCCCTACAGCCGTTATCAATTCTTCTGTGGCAGGCGTATATGCAGCCGCAAAGAAACTGGGTGTGAAGAAGATTTATGGTATGGTGCATGGCATCGAGGGATTTTTAGAGGATAAGATGATCGATCTTGGCGAGTACCTGGATGATGAGACAGGAATTGAACTGCTTAAGAGGACTCCCTCCGCTTTCCTGGGTTCCTGCCGTTTTAAGATGCCTAAGATTGAAGGGCATGAGGATGTTTACGAGAAAATATTTGAGATCATGGAGAAGCATGACATCGAGTGTCTGTTCTATGCAGGTGGCAATGACTCCATGGATACCGTTAAGATGCTGTCTGATTATGCGGCTGCACACAATAAGCCTCAGAGATTCATGGGCGTTCCCAAGACCATTGATAATGACCTGCCGGTGACAGACCACTGCCCTGGCTATGGTTCCGCAGCAAAATATATCGCTACTTCCCTGAAAGAGATTATCAGGGACAACTCTTCTTTCGGAGCGAAGAAGCCTACCATCTGTATCGTGGAGATTATGGGACGTAACGCAGGCTGGCTGACAGCAGCTGCAGCGTTGGCTAAGGGTGATGACTGTGAAGGCTGTGATGCGATCTACCTTCCGGAGAGAGTATTTGACATTGATCAGTTCTTGGCAGATGTGAAAGATCTGGCGGAGAGAAAATCTTCTGTTGTCATTGCAGTGTCCGAGGGCGTAAAGGTTGCGGACGGCAGATATGTCTGCGAGATTGGCAGAGAAGTGGCTGTGGATGCATTCGGTCATAAGCAGATGTCCGGCACCGCGGTTATGTTGGCTGAGAAAATTGCCGCAGAGACAGGATTAAAGACTCGTGCGATTGAGTTTTCCACTCTGCAGAGAGCAGCAACGCATTTGGCATCCTTGACAGATATCAACGAGGCGTTCCAGGTAGGTCATGATGCAGTGATGGCGGCGGAAGAAGGCAAGACTGGCATGATGATCACCCTTGACAGAAATGGAGAGAATCCTTATCAGTGCGGCACCAGCGCTTATGATATTCACGCGATTGCTAATGTGGAAAGAAATGTTCCCGATGAGTGGATCACAGCGGATGGCAAGGGCCTGACAGAAGGTTATGAGAAATATGCAAGGCCGCTGATCATGGGTGAGCTTCAACCTCTGTTCGTGAATGGTACGCCGAGACACCTGGTAAGAAAATAAAAATCGAGCAAAGCTCGATTGCGAGATTTGCTTCGCAGCCTCGTAAATCCGAAGCAATTTTCTATACCATAAAATAAATTGGAAATTTTTTCAAAAGAGTGGTTTACAAAACCACTCTTTTGTTATATGATAACTATGGAAAACGATTTCCGGAAAACATTTTCTGGAGAACACTTTCCCAAAAGACTCCGGTGGGAGTGTAAGAAGACAACTGGCTTATCCCTAGCAGGAATTGTCTTCGGAATGGAAGGCATTATGGTATCGATCAAGGATGTCGCAAAACATGCGGGGGTGGCAATCTCTACCGTATCCAAGGTATTGAATAATTATCCCAATGTCAGTGAGGCCACGAAGAAAAAGGTTAATGAAGCGGTCGCGGAACTTAATTTTGTACCCAACTCGGTAGCGGCGGCGCTGTCTTCGAAACAATCGGGCAGGGTAGCGCTCCTGATGAATCTGGATAATGTATCCCAGGCAGTGGATGAGATCAACATGCAGTATATGGCGGGCACCATAGGCCAGGCGGTGGAATTAAACCTGGATGTGATCACGGTATTTTATTCCATGTTGAAGAATAAAAGCCTGGAAGAGGTGATACGCTATTTACAGTCCCAGAGTATTACGGGGCTGATCATCTTCGGGATGTCGAAGGACGACAAGGTGCTGCAGAAACTGATTGATGCCAAGATCTTTAAGATTGTGACAGTGGATGTTCCTCTTGTAAATGAAAATACATCCTCTGTTTGGATTGATCAGGCCAGGGCCCAGTATGATGTGGCAAAGAAGACGCTCTATGAAAATAAAGGCAAGAGTATTCTCTATCTGGCAGGTAAGAAGAACGGTTATGTCACGGAAGAGAGACTTAAGGGGATTAGACAGCTTGCGGAGGAGAAAAATATTTCCCTGCTGGTGCGAAACGGAGAGTTTTCCGAACTGCAGGCCAGGAATCTGACTTTTAAATATGCGAAGAAAAAAGATATCGTAGTCTGCGCTTCGGACCTGATGGCGATCGGGGCCATGAAGGCGCTGATGGAAATGGATATTTTCCGACCGGTGTGCGGGTTTGACGGCATCACTCTGATGGGATATGCGGGCAAGCAGATGAATACGGTGCGGCAGAATTTTAAGAGGATCGCATCGGAGGCTGTCAAGGAATTAAAGCGGCTGCTTGAGGGCGGCGAAGGCCAGCAGATCGTTCTGGATTATGAACTGGCGAGAATTAAATATATGGATATTTTAGCATAATATGCGGGATTCGTGTCTGGGCGCTGTTGGACACGATCCTGCCGAGACATCAATACAGCGCAGAAATGAGGGAATCATATGGCACAGGCAAGCAACCTGAAAAGAGACGTACTGGTGATGAATCTGGAAAAGGAATTAGAACACCAGACACAGAGCAGTTACGGCAAGGCAATTGCCGACTGCACCAACGAGGAACTGTATTACAGTATCCTGCAGCTTTCCAAGAGGCTGATGGAAGTATCGGAACCGATTGAGGGGGAGAAGAAGATTTACTATATCTCCGCAGAGTTTTTGATTGGCAGACTGATGTCTAACAACCTGATCAATCTGGGTGTTTATGACATTCTGGATAAGATTCTTGCAAAGAATGGTAAGCAGCTTTCCGTGATCGAGGAGATAGAGCCGGAACCTTCTCTGGGTAATGGCGGTCTGGGACGTCTGGCAGCATGTTTCCTGGATTCCATTGCTTCCCTTGGATTGCCAGGTGAGGGTATCGGCCTCAATTATCATTTCGGGCTATTTAAGCAGGTGTTTAAGGATAAACTGCAGACGGCGGAGAAGAATGACTGGATCGAGGATCAGTCCTGGCTTACTAAAACTGACACTACGTTCGAGGTGTCTTTTGGCAAGAAAAAAGTAACATCAAGGCTTTATGATATCGATGTGATCGGATATGACAATGGTGTCAATAAACTGAGACTGTTTGATGTCGAGAGCCTGGATGAAGGTTTGGTGAAAAAGGGAATTGATTTCGATAAGGAAGATATTGAGAAGAACCTGACCTTATTCCTCTATCCGGACGATTCTGACGAGGCCGGTAATCTGCTGCGTATCTATCAGCAGTATTTTATGGTGAGCAATGCGGCCCAGCTGATTTTAAAAGAGATGAAAGAAAAGAAATATGATCTGCGCAGGATGTATGATCATGCGGTGGTCCAGATTAACGACACCCACCCGACCATGGTGATTCCGGAGTTGATCAGGATTTTGGTGGATGAGAAGGCGTTTACTATGGATGAGGCGATTGAAGTAGTGAGTAAGACCTGCGCTTATACGAACCATACGATCCTGGCGGAAGCATTGGAGAAATGGCCCCTGGCATATCTGGAGAAGGTAGTGCCCCAGCTGGTGCCGATCATCAAGGAACTCGACAAGAGAGTGAGAGCCAAGTATAAGGATCCAAAGGTACAGATCATTGATAAGGATAAGAGAGTGCACATGGCGCACATTGATATCCACTATGGATTCTCTGTAAACGGTGTGGCTGCCATCCATACGGAAATCTTAAAGAATACGGAGTTGAACGCGTTTTATAAGATTTATCCTGAGAAATTTAACAATAAGACCAATGGTATCACCTTCAGAAGATGGCTCTTATCCTGCAACAGGGAACTGGCAGGCTTCCTCTCCGAGACCATCGGGGACGGTTATAAGAAAGACGCCGATAAGCTGGAAAAACTGCTGGAGTATATTGATGACGAGGCAGTCCTTGACCGTATTGCACAGATTAAGATGAACCGTAAGATGGATCTGGCCGCCTATGTGAAAGAGGTGGAGGGCGTGACCTTAAATCCTGACTCCATCTTTGATATCCAGAGTAAGAGACTGCACGAGTATAAGCGTCAGCAGATGAATGCGCTCTACATCATTCACAAGTATCTGGAAATCAAGGCAGGCAAGAAGCCGGCAAGACCGATGACCTTTATCTTCGGCGCCAAAGCGGCACCCGCCTATGTGATTGCTCAGGATATCATCCATCTGCTGCTGGTGCTTCAGGAGATTGTCAACAAGGATCCCGATGTGAGTCCTTACATGACAGTGCTTATGGTGGAGAACTATAATGTGGCTTACGCGGAGAAGATGATTCCTGCCTGCGATATCTCTGAGCAGATTTCCTTGGCTTCTAAGGAGGCTTCCGGTACGGGCAATATGAAGTTCATGTTAAACGGAGCAGTAACGCTGGGTACATCTGATGGCGCGAATGTTGAGATTCATGAACTGGTGGGCGATGACAATATCTATATCTTTGGTGAGAAGTCCGAAACCGTTATCAAGCATTATGAGAAGGCGGATTACGTGTCCAAAGAATATTATAAGAAGAGTCCCGTGATCAAGGAAGCAGTTGACTTTATTGTCAGCAAGCAGGCCCTAAAGGTAGGTCATAAGAAAAACCTGGAGAGACTTTATAAAGAACTCCTGAACAAAGACTGGTTTATGACGCTCTTAGACCTGGAAGAGTATATTGCTGTGAAAGATAAGATGATGGAGGATTATGAGGACCAGAAGAAGTGGAGAAAAATGATGTTGGTCAACATTGCCAAGGCCGGGTTCTTCTCCTCCGACAGGACTATCGCGGAGTACAATCGGGATATCTGGAAGTTGAAATAAGTATTTAAAAGCTGTAGATATGGTATGAACTAAAAAGAGCATCGTATGATAATGAATTTGACCGTTGTACGATGCTCTTTTTTGCATGATTCTTCGCTTATCCGAGGCTGCGAAGCAAATTTGCTTTTCTCATGACAGCCGACTCATAATCCCCACATTTACGGTAAGCTTCTATCGCTTCGGGAATATGGCCGCTGCACTCATAGATAACGCCAATATTATAATAAGCTTTATAACTGTTTACGCCTTCCACAGCAAACTCTTCCATTGAGGAAGACTTTTGAAATTCTTCGATAGCTTTGTCAAATAATCCGTTATTCATATAGATCAGCCCCATCAGGAATACAAAGTCCGCTCGCCCGGCAAATTCGTCATAAACACCGAGCAGATTCAGGGCTTCTTTATACTGTTTCAGGTCCAGGAGCGTGTAGCCGTAGGATTCCACCATGGTCTGCACATAGTCCAGCGCCGGATCCACATCCATGGAGAGACCAGCGTCAAAATAGTGCGCCGCCTGTTCGTAATCTTTCAGCCTCCGGTAACTTTGGCCTAATTGGTAGTAGAGATAGGGATCCGGTCCTTGTGCCTTCAATTCCTGTTTCAGCAGAGTGATGTTACGCCGGCATTTTTCCTGCATCTTCTCTTCGGAAATGTCGTAACCCACATGAAGAATCGTGATGGGGGCAGGATAAACCTTAACCGGGGTGAGATGTATGTCTTTTCCCGAAAAAACAGGAGAAGCATCGGCATCCGCTTCGGCAGCGCCGGGTATCGAGGACTGGGGACGGTACACAAGCTGCTCGTGTACGGCGCCTGCAAATTGAAAATAGTTCCGATTCACGAAACGGCTCACCCGCACCTGCTCAAAGGATGTTTGTCCGTCCAGGGTAAAGCGGTTGCGGATCAGAATACGTCCGGCAGCCTTCGGGTAACGTTCCATACAGCGTAGTAATGCCTTTTCATCAAGTGCCTCGATATATTCGTCACAATCAATAGAAAGTATCCAATCATAGGAGGCTTTTTGCATACAAAAATTTTTGGCGGCGCTAAAGTCATCGCACCAGTCAAAGTGATAGATTTGGTCAGTGTACTTTCTCGCAAGTTCCACGGTACGATCAGTAGAACCAGTGTCTGTGAGGACAATCTCCACCCCGCAGGCGGCAAGACGCCGGCAGCATTCTTCAATATGTTCTTCTTCATTTTTGGAAATGATACATACGGATATTGGGAGCAAAACGAACCTCCTAAATGTTATAGATTAAATATTATAAGCAAAAAATGTGATAAGTATAAACAGCCGGACAGCAAATGTCCGGCTGTGTTCAGATTCATGTTCAGGAAGCGGGAGCTGCGGCCGCCAGTTCTTTGAGCCTTCTCTTGGCCGGTTCATAGTCCCCGCACTTTTTATAGTAAGTCTTGGCCTCATCCGGCTGCCCCATGGTCTCATAGATACTGGCGATATGATAGTTGGCACGGTAACTGTTGACGCCTGTGCGGGAGTAGGCGGAGAGGGTAGTTGCTTTCTGGAACTCTTCCAGGGCTTTGTCGTAGATGCCTTTTTTCATATAGAGCGTACCCATCAGATACACAAAGTCCGCCCGGTGGGAGAATTGCTCGTATTTATCCTTCAAAGACATGGCGAGATCGTATTTGGCAAGATCCATCAGGCAGTAGCCGTAGGTTTCCGCCATACTCTGGACAAAGGCCGAGTTCGGATCTGCATTGAGATCAAGTCCCAGTTTATAGAAATGAGCGGCTTTTTCCATATCATTTAAAGAAATATAATTCTGCCCTAGCTGGAAATATATGTAGGAACTGGGGCCCTTTTCTTCCAGATCATGCAAAAGCATTTCCAGATTACGGGTGGCGCGCATGCGCTTATCCGATTCGGAAACGTAACCTTCGTGGTAGAAGGTCAGGGGAATCTGAAAGGTTTCCGGATCCTTACCGTCCAAAGTGCGTACCCGTTCATGGATACTGCCCTCAAAATGACAATATTTCCGGTTAAAAAGCCTGCCGATACGTTCAGACATAATGGAACGGGAACCCTGCACAGTGTAGGGGTTGTTGCGCATGATCATACCCACGGAATCTTTGTTGTGGGAGAGCGCTTCTTCCAGATTGGCCAGGTTGACATTTTCCAGGTATTCATCGCAATCTATGATCAGCACCCAGTCGTTGGATGCCTGTTGGATGGAAAAGTTTCTGGCGGAACTGAAATTATCACACCAGGCAAAATGAAATACCTTGTCGGCATATTTGTGCGCCACTTCCACGGTACGGTCCACGGATCCGGTATCTACCACGATAATCTCGAACCGGCAGGGCCGCAGCCTTTTCAGACATTCTTCAAGATGATTATCCTCATTCTTGGCGATCATACATACGGAAACGGGTAACATAGAAACACCTCTTTATCATTCAAAATATGTAGGTTTGGGGAATGAAATCCCCTGTCTATATTTTATCATTTTCCCCGTGACTCGACAACCGCTTATTTTGTGTATTATGTGGTAGAAGTACTAGACTTTTTGTACAAAAACATTTAAAAAAAATAGTAAAAATTGACAATGATGACGATATTTCGTTAAAAATGAGTTTTTGGTGGTTCCTTTTCGCCAAAAGCTGTGTTACACTAATAAATACAAGGGGAGGAGAAAATTCTCCTAAACAGACAAACAGTATAATACGAGGAGGTCTTATATCATGACAAAGGCGGAAATTTTAAAGGCAGAAATTTTAAAGCAGTACAAGAGTGTAAGACAGTTCGCGATCGAAATGGAGATTCCATACTCCACATTAGTCACAGCATTGGATAGAGGTATTGAGGGCATGGCCTATGGTACGGTGATCAGAATGTGTGACAGGTTGAATTTGAACCCGGTGGACTTCACACCACTTAACCAGAAGAGTCTTCTGGGTGGCAAGATCATGGAGAACCGCGTGATGCAGTATTATGTGAAGCTTAACAAGACAGGCCGTAAGAAAGCGCTTGAGTTGATGGAAGATTATGCACAGCTTGATAAGTATAAGGCGGCAGAGGAAGAGTAGTAATGAAATATGATTATCTTGTGGTTGGCGCGGGGCTTTTTGGCTCCGTGTTTGCCTGTGAAATGAATCGACATGGCCGGCGGGTGCTCGTTATCGACAGGAGGGAGCACATCGCCGGTAATGTTTATACGGAATCGGTGCAGGGGATTCAGGTGCATCGGTATGGTGCGCATATATTTCATACCTCGGATCAAGAGATTTGGAGTTATGTAAACCGGTTTGCGGAGTTTAATCATTATGTCAATTCTCCGATTGCACGTTATAAGGAGGAGTTGTACAATCTGCCGTTTAATATGAACACATTTAGCAAAATGTGGGGAGTGATCACACCTGCACAGGCGCAGGCGAAGATTGCACAGCAGATTGAAAGATTGGACATCAAAGAGCCTGAAAACCTGGAAGAACAGGCACTTTCCCTAGTGGGAACCGACGTCTATGAGAAGCTGGTTAAAGGATACACCGAGAAGCAGTGGGGCAGGGAGTGCAGGGAACTTCCAGCTTTTATCATCAAGCGTCTGCCGCTTCGGTTTACTTATGACAATAATTACTTCAATGACCGATATCAGGGGATTCCTATTGGAGGCTATACCATAATGGTAGAGAATATGCTAAAGGGAATCGAGGTCAAGACAGGGATTTCATACAGAGAGTTTGTGACGGAACAGGAGGCAGATGGACACACCCTTGTGACAGACCATGTTGGCAATACTTATGATAAGGTGGTCTATACGGGAATGCTGGACGAGTATTTTGATTTTTGCTTAGGTTATCTGGAATACCGGTCACTGCAGTTTGAGACAGAGATACTCCCTGATTGTGATAATTACCAGGGGAATGCGGTGGTAAATTATACGGAGCGGGAGATTCCTTATACGAGAATCATCGAACATAAGCATTTTGAATTCGGTACCCAGCCCGGAACGGTGATTACCAGGGAATATCCGGCACACTGGCAGGAGGGGGAGGAACCTTACTATCCCGTCAACAATGAGGTGAATGATGCGCTGCTTGGCAGATACCAGGAATTGGCAAAGACAAAACCGCATCTTATTTTTGGCGGCCGCCTGGGACAGTATAAATACTATGATATGGACAAAGTGATTGGATCGGCGCTGGCGGCGGTGCGGGAGGAATTAGGAGAAGTATAAAATTTAGGATTAAATGCAGGCAGAGTATTGACAAGAAACCATGCTCTGCCTATAATACAATTTGATAGTTTGAATATCAAAGTATTGGAGTTTCAAATATTTAATATGTAAAGATAGTCAGGATATCAGATGGAGGCGTTATGAACTGGAATGAAGCGATTAAGGAACTGGATGGAAGAAGAGAGAAGGCACTGCTTGGCGGCGGACAGAATAAAATTGACAAACAGCACGCGACGGGCAAACTGACGGCCAGGGAGCGGATTGAGATCCTGCTTGATCCCGGCACTTTCGTGGAGGTGGACGGATTCCTGGAATCACGTATTGATGACTTTGATCTGGATAAGAGACGGGTGCCTGGTGATGGCGTAGTGACGGGCTACGGTGAGATTGACGGAAGACAGGTCTTTGTGGCCAGCGAAGACTTTACGGTGATCGGCGGTACGTTGGGAGAATATCATTCTTTTAAAATCTGCCGGATACAGGATATGGCGATGGAGATGAAGGCGCCTTTGATCTGTATCAATGACAGCGGCGGTGCCAGGATTGAGGAGGGTATTTCTTCTTTGAGCGGTTACAGCGGCATGTTCTTACGCCATACGAAGGCTTCCGGTGTAATCCCGCAGATTGCGGTAATCCTGGGGCCCTGTTCCGGCGGCGCCTGCTATGCGCCGGCTATCTGTGACTTTATCTTTATGGTAAAGGATATTTCCAAGATGTTCATCACGGGGCCGAATGTGGTGAAGACGGTTATCAATGAGGAAGTGTCTGTAGAGGAACTGGGCGGTGCCGAAGTACATGCGAAGAAGAGCGGGGTGTCCCATTTTACATATGATACGGAGAATGAGTGCCTGATGGGAGTGCGTAAGCTTTTGTCCTATCTGCCCAGCAACTGGACAGAGAAACCACCGGTGATCAATACCAAGGAAAGACAGAGCATCCTGCCTCGGGTAGGCAAGGTGTTTGGCAGAAGCGAAGGTGGTAAAGCAGCAAGCGCCATGCGGGCAAAGGCGGCCAAGATTATGGATATTGTGCCGGATAATTCCCGTCACGCCTATGATGTGAAAGAAGTCATTGACTGTATCGTGGATGAAGGCAGTTTTTTTGAAGTACAGAAAGACTTTGCCACCAATGCGGTGGTAGGCTGGTGTAGGATGGAAGGCAAAGTGGTGGGAATCGTGGCCAACCAGCCCAATTCCATGGGCGGTTCCCTGGATTACCATGCTTCCGATAAGATAGCGAGGTTTATCCGGTTCTGTGACTGCTTTAACATACCGCTCGTCACGCTGATCGATGTGCCGGCGTTTCTGCCGGGTACAGCGCAGGAGCATAACGGTATCATCCGCCATGGGGCGAAGATTCTGTATGCGTATTCCGAGGCAACGGTGCCGAAGATTTCCCTGATCATGCGCAAGGCTTATGGCGGCGCTTATATCGCCATGAATTCCAAGGAGATGGGCGCGGATATCGTTTATGCCTGGCCCATTGCGGAGATCGCGGTGATGGGAGCAGACGGTGCAGTGAACATTGCTTTCAAACGGAAGATTAAGGCGGCGGCAGATCCGGAAGCTATGCGGGCGCAGTGTAAGAAGGAGTATGAAGACCGGTTCTTAAATCCTTATGTGGCGGCAGCCAGGGGCTATGTCAACGAGGTGATCAAACCGGAGGAGACGAGAGATGCGCTGATCAAGGCGCTGCGCGGGCTGAAGAATAAGCAGATGGAGGCACCGAAGAAAAAACATGGGAATATCCCACTTTAACAAAAGTACGAGGCAGATAAAATCTGCCTCGCTTTTGATTAAGATTAAAAGAAATAAGATATCAGCAGTAACTGTTGAACATCATGCCACTGTATGCGCTGGTGATATAAGGGCTGGCAAAATTTTTGCCGGGATTCTTATAGGCAACGATCACGTTGTTGACATAGTTCATCGGATTCAAGGACACCTGGTTTGACTTGCGCAGTATGGAATTGGTAAATCCCTTCATGGAAGAGAACGCTTCTTTGGCGTCATCCCCCATGGCTTTCTGCCGGAGTACATCGTTGTCTACTTCCAAGGTACCGTCCAGATTCAAATTCAATCCCGCTTGGGTAAGTCCCTTGGCATAGAGTCTTGCTACGCTGCTCATTTCATTGAACAGACGATTGCTCTTAGGCTGATTCTCACTGTATTCTGAGACCGCCTGCAGGAAAGAATTGTATCCGCGCACCAGTGTGTTAATATTTTCTGTCAGAGACTCCACATCTGTTTTAAGGCCGATGGAAGCGGTCTCACCCTCCTCACTGCTGACGCCTTTTAGCTGCAGATTGTAAGTGTTGTCTATGGTGTAATGGTTCGAAGTAGTAGTAATCTCCTCGCCATCAATCAGAAAAGAGGCGTTAGTGGGCGGTGAAGCTACATAATCAAGTCCCAGATAATCAACTGCACCGGAAGCCTTGCTGGTTCTATTGTCGGAGATATGGAACTGATTGTATTTACCGTCTTTTAAGCCTGTGGCGTCCGATTCCATCCGCAGGCTGGAATTGCCGTTATCATCTGTTATGACATGCGCTGTCATACCGATATGCGCATTGTTGATCAGACGGGACAGGCGATCTTGTACATCCCTGTTTGTATCAGTCGCTTTGATGCTGAACTGGAATTCATAACTGAGGTCGTCAATGCTCACATCAAAAGAATAAGTGTCTGGCGGGAGTGCAACGTTCTCTTCATCAGGAAGAAAATGTCCCATGTTAACCTGTGTGGAAGCCAGACTCTTTACTTCGACTTCATAAGAAGGCGTATTATCCTCAGGTTTGGAAGAACCAATATAGGAAGCGGTGGCTATATTTTCATTGCTGGAGTAAGCCACCTTTTTATTTAAAAGTTCTTCTTCGTCCAGACCGCCGAGGGAGGCGATTGTATTACGCAGCTCCCGGGCGTTTTCCTTCATACCCACTGCAAAACGCTGAGATTCCTTACTGGTATCCAGAATGAACAGAGGGGATTCTTTATTCATCTTGACAATGGAATTGTATACACTGCGAAGCTCGCTCTTCTTATGCGTGTCATAAGGCGTACTCGACTTGGGCGCATAAGTAGTCATATAGAAATTATAGACGTTTGTTAAATTATGAACAGAATTATAAGCCATAAGCCCCTCCTTTCTTCCATGAAATCTTCGCGGATGTCTCCTCTGGCTATCCATTGCCTGCAAGACATCTTTGAGGGCGTTTCTACTTATATATAATATAAGATTGTATAAAAAGATACAAATACTGACAATTATCCTATTATCAGTAAACTATAGTCTTATTGTAACATTATATATAAGAGAAAAGCAAGTATATATAAGGTCTTTTATGGATTTTTCTATCAAATTTTACACAAAAAATATGATTTATATATATATCGTAAATTAAATACAAAATATAAAGAGGAAAAAACAAAAAAATAATTTGCATTGTCAAGTCGGGAGAAATTTTCTCTCTATATGGATATTTGCAGATAAAGATAAAAAATAGGTGAAATATTTTGCAAATATTTTGCATTATGGAAAAAAGCGGTTGACTTCGCTTCCTGCATATGATATATTGTGTGAGCGAGATAAGATTTAGGTCTTTTTTTTATGCTTAAAAAATCGGGCAGACCCGGTGATTACAGTAAATGAAGAGTAAATGCACGTGGAGGTAATAAGATGCGCACAAGGATCACATTAGCATGTACAGAATGTAAACAGCGTAACTACAATACGACGAAAGACAAGAAGACTCATCCGGACAGGATGGAGACCAAGAAGTATTGCAGATTCTGCAAGAGACATACCCTGCATAAGGAGACGAAGTAATCGTCTGTCGTTTTTTAAGGGAAAGGAGAGTAGCTATGGGAGATTCTGCGAAATCAGCAAAATTGGACAAGACAGCTAAAACGGTCAAATTTTTTGACGGTGTGAAGGCTGAGTTTAAGAAGATCACCTGGCCTGATAAAGATGCCCTTTTGAAACAATCCGTGGCGGTTGTTATTATTTCCTTGGTAGTAGGAGCGATTATTACGATACTGGACTTCGGTTTACAGTATGGTGTGGAGTTTATTACGACATTCACATTTTAGGAAGCTTCGCAAACAGGTTGATAAGAGGCATGGAGGATTGGTATGGCAGAAGCGAATTGGTATGTTGTGCATACTTATTCCGGGTATGAGAACAAAGTAAAAGCCAATATTGAGAAGACAATTGAGAATAGGCATTTGGAAGAAGAGATTCTGGAAGTCAAGGTGCCCATGCAGGATGTCATGGAAATGAAGAATGGGGCCCGTAAGACTGTACAGAAGAAGATGTTTCCGGGTTATGTGTTGATCAATATGGTCATGAATGACGATACATGGTACGTCGTGAGAAATACCAGAGGCGTGACAGGCTTCGTGGGGCCGGGAAGTAAACCGGTGCCGCTCACAGAGGCGGAGATGAAGCCGCTTGGTATTAAGATGGAGAATGTGAGCGTAGACTTTGCAGAGGGCGATACGATCGTGGTGGTTGCCGGCGTCTGGAAGGATACGGTGGGCGTTGTACAGCGGATAGACTACAACAAGCAGACGGCTACCATTAATGTAGAGTTGTTTGGCAGAGAGACGCCCGTGGAAATCAGTTTTGCGGAAGTCAGGAGTCTTAGATAGTATCAAATAGGTTGATATTTATTCCCGCGGATTTTAGATGGATGGCCTGATGTGTCAGTGACTGCTGTGAAAGGCGGATAGATATATCGGGTATGTTCTGACAGGCTGCGTGGGTGTAGATATATGTGGGAGCTGATTTTAAGTGCATCGCATTTAAAATCGCAAGATTGCCCCACAGGCAATCTTGCAGGGATTTCAGTAGTATGAGATGCTTTGCATACAGATTAGCGCCTAGACCACAATATTTTAGGAGGTGCCATTATGGCAAAGAAAGTAGAAGGATATATTAAGTTACAGATCCCTGCTGGTAAAGCAACGCCAGCACCGCCGGTTGGTCCTGCACTTGGACAGCACGGCGTCAACATCGTTGAATTTACCAAACAGTTCAACGCGAGAACGGCTGATAAGGGCGATGTGATTATCCCGGTCGTTATCACAGTGTATGCAGACAGAAGCTTCAGTTTCATTACAAAGACTCCCCCTGCTGCAGTTCTTTTAAAGAAAGCATGCAACATTAAGTCTGGTTCCGCAACCCCGAATAAGGCGAAGGTTGCAACCATCTCCAAGGCTAAGTTACAGGAGATCGCAGAGATGAAGATGCCTGACTTAAATGCGGCAAGCGTAGAGGCTGCTATGAGCATGATCGCCGGTACTGCAAGAAGTATGGGCATCACAGTAGAAGAGTAATGGAGGGGCTAACATGAAACATGGTAAAAAATATCAGGAGGCAGCGAAGCTGGTAGACCGTGCAACCCTGTACGATACGGCAGATGCGATTGCCTTAGTAAAGAAAACAGCAACAGCGAAATTTGATGAGACTGTGGAAGTCCATATCAAAACCGGATGTGACGGCCGTCACGCTGAACAGCAGGTTCGTGGCGCGGTAGTGCTGCCCAACGGAACAGGTAAGACTGTGAAAGTATTGGTATTCGCCAAAGGTGATAAGGTGGCGGAGGCGGAAGCAGCCGGCGCAGATCATGTGGGCGGCGACGAGTTGATCCCGAAGATTCAGAACGAAGGCTGGCTTGACTTTGATGTCGTTGTAGCGACACCCGATATGATGGGCGTTGTGGGACGTCTCGGTAAGGTGCTCGGACCGAAAGGTTTGATGCCGAACCCGAAGGCTGGTACCGTAACCATGGATGTGACGAAGGCAATCAGCGATATTAAGGCCGGTAAGATTGAGTACAGACTGGATAAGGCTAACATCATTCATGTGCCGGTAGGCAAGGTTTCCTTTGAGGAGAGCAAACTGCAGGAGAATTTTGACGCACTGATGGAAGCGATTGTGAAAGCAAAACCTTCGGCATTGAAAGGTCAGTATCTGAGAAGTATCACTCTGGCAACCACCATGGGCCCCGGCGTGAAGATCAATACTGCAAAATATTAATATCTGCAGGATAAACAGAGTTTAAAAAGGTAATGTGCTGTGCACATTACCTTTTTTGTTTGATGTTTGTTTTTTTGTGGTATAATCATTCTATGGGTAAAAAGAAAAAAACACGGAAAACGAAGAAAAAAAGAATTAGGATAAGCCGCAGCTTCCTGTTGCCGTTTGTTTTGACGCTGAGTCTGGCAGTGGTGACAGGTTTATTGGTGCTGGCCGCATATCAATGGATTTTTGAGCCGGCCAGACAGGTTCAGAGTACGGTGAAGCCGGTAGAGCAGCCAAAGCCGGATTATGAGTCGGACGAGTCCTCTAAACAGGAAGGGATGTCCGGGCAGGAAGAGACGGGCGTTGCACAGGACAGATATCAGGCGGAGCTGGATGATCCGGAATATATGGCGCAGAACAATATTTACTACCGAGAAGCGGGAGAGCCAGGACAAGCAACGCTGTTGTTTGCCGGAGATATTCTCTTCGACGATCATTATGCCATTATGAAACATCTGCAGTCGGGCGGCGGTATCGAACAGGGGATTGCACCGGAATTGATCCGGGAGATGGAGAGAGCGGATGTGATGATGCTCAATAACGAGTTCCCCTATTCCGACAAGGGTACGCCGCTTGAGGGCAAACAGTTTACCTTTCGGGCAAGACCGGATACTGTGAACTACCTAAATGATATGGGAGTGGATATTGTATCTCTGGCCAACAATCATGCCTATGATTATGGAGAGGAAGCGCTTCTTGACAGTCTCGATATTTTGAGAGAAGCGGGTATTACGGCGATAGGGGCAGGACATAACCTGAGTGAGGCAAGACGTCCGGCATATTATATTGTGGATGATATCAAGATTGCTTTTATCACAGCAACGCAGATTGAACGATTGGACAATCCGGATACTCGAGGCGCCACAGACGTTTCCCCCGGCGTGTTCCGATGCTGGGATGGGGAGAATCTGTTGGAGACGATTAAAGAAGCTAAGAAAAACTGCGATTTTGTAGTAGTATATCTGCACTGGGGTACGGAGAATGAGGCTACCCTTGACTGGGCGCAGCTAAAACAGGCTCCGGAAGTGATCGCCGCTGGTGCAGACCTGGTCATCGGGGATCATCCCCACTGCCTGCAGCCTATCGGTGTGATCCAGGGAGTGCCGGTAATCTACAGTCTTGGCAATTTCTGGTTTAATTCAAAGACTTTGGACACTGGTCTGGTGAAGGTGGTTATCAATCAGGAAGGTCTTGTGAGTTACCAGTTCATCCCCTGCCAGCAAAATGGCTGTAAGACCGGGTTTCTGGAGGGAGAAGAAAAGAAGCGGGTACTGGATTATATGCGCAGTATTTCCGAGGGCGTGCAGATTGATGCGGATGGGTATGTTACCTGGTAAAGAAGGCGCATTGGAATTGAGAAGATTTCTCTCTGTGCGGAAAAGATGTGAATAAAAACAGCAGACGTGAAACTTTTTGAGAGCCTGAATCGTATTCCTTATAGAGAAACCATATGAAAAACGGAAAGGAATGACTGCGATGAACATTAATTCGGACCGCTATAACAGTCCCTGGCAGAACAGACGGGGGCAGGAATATTATAAGGGATATACAAAGACAAGTCAGGAATCTACATCTGCGCCGGAGGAGACAAAAGGAGCGGAGGAATCCACGACCGTTGAGAACAAGACAGACAAGACCTACAGGGAACAGATTCTGGAAAAGATGGCCGAGATGGCGAAGAAGATCAAAGACGGTACGGTGGAACCCACTTTTCAGATAGGCGCCATGTCCTATACAATGAAAGAGTGGGATAAGTTGTTGGAAAAATTTGATGCCGCGGAGGAAGCCCTGCAGGAGGAAGTGCAGGCGCAGATTGAGGAAGCGGAGAAACAGGCGGCAAAGGAAGCGCTCCGAAGGGAAATGGATGGGAAAACCGATGCGGCGGGAACAGAGACGGCCGTGGTGATAACAGAGAGCGTAGTGGAGGATGTTACAGAGGCGAGTGGAACAGTTGAGAAAGATACAGGCGTAGTACAAAGCACTGACAGGACAGAAACTGTGATAAGCACAGCGCAGACAGATACGAAGACAGAGGAGACTGACGCAGAACGGACAGCGGCGCTGCTTACGAATGAAGTTACCAAATGCAGTTATCCCACGGATAATCCCAAGGAAAAACACTGGTTCATCACGGCGTATGGGCCGGATGGCATATCCTGTAAAGAGGCTTATTTTGACGGCACAAGATGGGTGAACAAGGACTGTTGGAGCTTTTCTTATACGGAAGAAGGGCAGTATGAAAAAGTAATGTCGTTTCTGAAACGGTTTCCGGCAGATGCCAATCTGCGTTTCGCCGCTAATGAGAATTTCTGGAAGGATTTTCTGGCGGGAGAAATTGATGAGGATGATTTTGTCCATTCCTTTGAGACATCCACAAAGGATGGCGGGTATAAATTGTAACGAAAACAGTTGACATCACCGTCACTGTATGCTATAGTAGCAAATGCCGAAGACAGTAGGTGCCGTATTGCCGGCGTAAGAGTCCGCCTACCGAGGAGAGAAGAGTACTTTATGACATTTGATCCTCCCTGTCTTTGGGGAGGATTTTTTATGAAATAGACTCCTTTCGGCACAAAATCTATAAGGAGGTAATGTAATGGCAAAGGTTGAACTGAAAAAACCTATCGTAGAAGAGATCTCCGCAGCCGTAAAAGATGCGCAGTCAGTAGTCCTGGTTGATTACCGTGGTCTTACGGTGGAGCAGGACACACAGCTTCGTAAACAGCTTCGTGAAGCCGGGATCACCTACAAGGTTTACAAGAACACAATGATGAATTTTGCATTCAAGGGCACGGATTATGAATCCCTTCTTCCTTATCTGGAAGGCCCCAGCGCGATCGCCATATCCACAGAGGATGCTACGGCGCCGGCCAGGGTATTATGCAAATTCGCTAAGACAGCGAACGCTCTTGAAGTGAAGGGCGGCGTTGTGGAAGGTATCGCATATGATGCCAATGGCATTGTAGAGATTTCCAAAATTCCTTCCAGGGAAGAATTGTTGTCCAAATTGCTTGGCAGCATCCAGTCTCCGATTACCAACTTTGCTCGTGTCATGAATCAGTTGGCAGAGAAAGGCGGCGCATCTGAGTGTGAGGCGCCTGCGGCAGAAGAGACAGCGCCCGCAGAGGAAGCGGCAACAGAGGCTGCGCCTGTAGAGGAAGCGCCTGCAGCTGAGGAGGCTCCGGCAGAGGAAGCACCCGCAGCGGAAGAGACGCCTGCGGAGTAATCCTGCAGTGGAAGGGACACCGTCAGAGGGAACGGTGACGACGGGGTAATTGCTGGCAGGAAAGCCGATGGCGGCCTGTAATGGGTAATTATCTAAAGTAAAGCATCAGAAAACTAACAACAATAAAAATATGGAGGTAAGATCATGGCAAAATTATCTATTGAAGAAATCATCAGCGCGATTGATGAGTTGACAGTATTAGAGTTAAATGATTTGGTAAAAGCTTGCGAGGAGAAATACGGTGTATCCGCAGCAGCAGGCGTAGTAGTTGCAGCAGCAGGCGGTGACGCAGGCGCAGCGGCAGCAGAGGAGAAGACAGAGTTCGATGTAGAGCTGACAGAGGTTGGCCCGAACAAGGTTAAGGTTATCAAGGTTGTCCGTGAGGCAACTGGCCTTGGCTTGAAGGAAGCTAAGGATATGGTAGATTCCGCTCCGAAGGTACTCAAAGAGGCTGCTTCCAAGGAAGAGGCTGAAGACCTGAAGGCTAAGTTAGAGGCTGAGGGCGCAAAGGTTACTCTCAAGTAATTTCTACACATAGCAGAATGATAAACCGTTCACATGTTTTGATAAGCATGTGGGCGGTTTTGTTTCTGGTATCATCAGCAGCCGATACTTTGCTGATTTCTAAAATCTTTTTTAATTTCTCAAAATAATCGTTGACTCCCCTGAGGACTTGTAGTAGAATGGATGATGCACTATTGTGGTGTGGTATGCTTATTTGGAGTATGATTTTATGATTAAGCATGCATTAATTATAAAGAACGGGGTGAGATGTCAATGGAAAAGAACAGGATCCGTAAGACTGCAGCCGGCAGAAATACGCGAATGACTTATGCACGACAGAAAGAGGTTCTGGATATGCCGAACCTGATCGAAGTTCAGAAGAACTCCTACCGGTGGTTTCTGGATGAAGGCTTAAAAGAAGTGTTTGACGATATTTCTCCGATTTCAGATTATAGTGGTCATCTGAGCTTGGAATTCGTTGACTTTGAGTTATGCGAAGAGGATGTCAAGTATTCTATCGAAAAATGTAAGGAGAGAGACGCCACTTATGCAGCCCCTCTCAAGGTAAAAGTACGTCTGATCAATAAAGAGAAGGATGAGATTACAGAGCATGAGATTTTTATGGGTGATCTGCCGCTTATGACAGAGACAGGCACCTTTGTGATCAATGGCGCGGAACGTGTCATTGTCAGTCAGCTTGTGCGTTCCCCCGGCATCTATTATGGAATCGGACATGATAAGATAGGTAAGCGGCTTTTTTCTGCTACCGTGATCCCGAACCGCGGCGCGTGGTTAGAGTATGAGACGGACTCTAACGATGTCTTTTATGTGCGCGTTGACAGGACCAGAAAGGTTCCGATCACTGTGTTGATTCGCGCGCTGGGCGTGGGCTCCAATGATGAGATCAGGGAATTATTCGGTGACGAGCCGAAGATTGAGGCGAGTTTTACAAAGGATACGGCCGAGAACTATCAGGAAGGCCTGTTAGAATTATATAAGAAGATTCGTCCCGGTGAGCCTCTGAGCGTGGAGAGCGCTGAGAGTTTGATTACCGCCATGTTCTTTGATCCCAGAAGATATGATCTTGCGAAAGTCGGCAGATATAAATTTAATAAAAAGCTGATGTTCAGAAACAGGATTCGTCATCATATCCTGGCGGAAGATGTGGTAGATACGTTGACCGGCGAGATCCTTGCCAAAGCGGGAGATAAGGTGACGGCGGAGATGGCTGATATGATCCAGAACGCCGCAGTGCCTGCTGTCTGGATTCAGACAGAGGAGAAGAACGTTAAGGTTCTCTCCAATATGATGGTGGATATCACGAACTTTGTGGACTGCAATCCCAGGGAACTGGGCGTTACAGAGTTGGTTTATTTCCCTGTGTTACAGCAGATTTTACAGGAGTACAGCGAAGATCCGGAGATGCTGGCAGAGGCGATCCAGAAGAATGTACATGAGCTGATCCCAAAACATATTACGAAGGAAGATATTTTGGCTTCCATTAACTATAATATTCACTTGGAGTACGGTATCGGTAACGATGACGATATCGACCATCTGGGCAACCGCCGTATCCGTGCGGTGGGCGAGTTGCTGCAGAACCAGTACCGCATCGGTCTTTCCAGATTGGAGAGAGTGGTGCGAGAGCGGATGACGACACACGATGCGGAGGAGATTTCCCCGCAGGTACTCATCAATATCAAGCCGGTACAGGCGGCAGTGAAGGAATTCTTTGGTTCCTCCCAGTTGTCACAGTTTATGGATCAGAACAATCCTCTGGGCGAGTTGACGCACAAGAGACGTCTCTCCGCTTTAGGACCGGGTGGTCTGTCCAGAGATAGGGCCGGATTCGAGGTGCGTGACGTACACTATACGCATTACGGCAGAATGTGCCCGATTGAGACGCCGGAGGGACCGAATATCGGTCTGATCAACTCCCTTGCATCTTATGCAAGGATTAACGAATACGGATTTGTGGAGGCACCTTATCGTAAGATTGATAAGTCTGATCCGGAGAATCCTCGTGTTACGGATGAGGCGGTCTATATGACGGCTGATGAGGAAGATAATTATCATGTAGCACAGGCTTCCACACCTTTGGACAAGGACGGCTATTTTAAGAGAAACAGCGTGTCCGGGCGTTATAAGATGGAGACGCAGGAATATCCTAAGACCATGTTTGATTATATGGACGTGTCTCCGAAGATGGTGTTCTCTGTGGCGACGGCGCTTATTCCGTTCCTGCAGAATGATGATGCGAACCGTGCGCTGATGGGATCCAACATGCAGAGACAGGCAGTGCCGCTTCTCTTTACGGAAGCGCCTGTGGTAGGAACCGGTATGGAGCCGAAGGCGGCTGTGGACTCCGGTGTCTGTGTGGTAGCCAGAAAGGCAGGCACGGTAGATTATGTATCTTCTAATCTGATCAAGGTGACCTGTGATGATGGGGAGAAGATGGAGTATCATCTGTCGAAGTTCTCCAGAAGTAATCAGTCCAACTGTTACAACCAGAAGCCTATCGTGCAAAAAGGCTCCCATGTGGAGCAGGGCGAGGTGATTGCAGACGGTCCTTCCACAGACGGCGGCGAACTGGCGCTGGGTAAGAATCCGTTGATCGGGTTTATGACCTGGGAAGGATATAACTATGAGGATGCAGTACTTTTAAGTGAAAGACTGGTACAGGAAGATGTCTATACTTCCGTACACATTGAAGAATATGAAGCAGAAGCGCGTGACACCAAGCTGGGACCTGAGGAGATTACCAGGGATGTGCCCGGTGTGGGTGACGATGCGTTGAAAGATCTGGATGACAGAGGCATCATCCGTATTGGTGCGGAAGTGCGTGCCGGCGATATCCTGGTGGGTAAGGTTACGCCTAAGGGTGAAACGGAACTGACTGCGGAAGAAAGACTTCTGCGTGCAATCTTTGGCGAGAAGGCAAGAGAAGTACGTGATACTTCCCTGAAAGTGCCGCACGGCGAGTATGGTATCGTTGTGGATGCCAAGGTATTTACCAGAGAGAACGGCGATGAGTTATCTCCGGGCGTGAATCAGGCTGTCCGCATTTATATTGCACAGAAGAGAAAAATATCCGTGGGTGATAAGATGGCGGGCCGTCACGGTAACAAGGGTGTGGTATCCCGTGTGCTGCCGGTGGAGGATATGCCTTATCTGCCTAACGGACGTCCGTTGGATATTGTGTTAAATCCGCTGGGCGTGCCTTCCCGTATGAATATCGGGCAGGTGCTTGAAATCCATCTGTCTCTGGCGGCTAAGGCCCTTGGCTTTAACGTGGCAACACCGGTGTTTGACGGTGCGAAAGAGGATGATATCATGGATACCCTCGATCTGGCCAACGACTATGTGAATCTGGAATGGGAAGAGTTTGAGAAGAAACACAAGGAAGAACTCTTACCGGAAGTAATGGAGTATCTGTATGAGAACAGAGATCACCGCGAACTGTGGAAGGGTGTACCCATTTCCAGAGACGGTAAGGTGAGACTGCGCGACGGAAGGACAGGCGAGTATTTTGACTCACCGGTTACCATCGGACACATGCATTACCTGAAGCTTCATCATCTGGTGGACGATAAGATTCATGCACGTTCCACAGGCCCTTACTCTCTGGTAACACAGCAGCCGCTGGGTGGTAAGGCGCAGTTCGGCGGACAGCGTTTCGGTGAGATGGAAGTGTGGGCGCTGGAGGCATATGGTGCGGCTTATACGTTACAGGAAATCCTGACCGTGAAGTCCGATGATGTGGTAGGCCGCGTTAAGACCTATGAGGCAATCATCAAAGGTGACAACATTCCGGAACCTGGTGTGCCGGAATCCTTCAAGGTACTGCTGAAAGAATTACAGTCCCTGGGTCTGGATGTGAGAGTGCTTCGTGATGATCAGACTGAGGTGGAGATCATGGAGACAATCGACTACGGCGAAAACGATTACCGTTACGAGATTGAGGGTGATTCCCGTAACTATGATTACGAGAAAGATTCCTTAGGTTCCATGGGCTATCAGAAGCAGGAGTTTGATGAGGACAGCGGAGAACTTGTGACCAGCGATGAGGAAGAAGATTTGGCTGAAGATGACCTGGATCTTGAAGTGGAGTTTGAATAAGACGAAGAGAAGGTCCGCAAATAATCTGGAAGGAGCATAGTGTAAGATGTCAGACATGAGACAGGAAACATATCAACCTATGACATTTGATGCGATCAAGATTGGATTGGCATCACCCGAGAAGATCAGAGAGTGGTCCAGAGGTGAGGTCACGAAGCCTGAGACTATCAATTATAGAACGTTAAAACCTGAGAAAGAAGGTCTTTTCTGTGAAAGGATCTTCGGGCCCAGCAAGGACTGGGAGTGTCATTGTGGTAAGTATAAAAAGATCAGATATAAAGGTGTGGTCTGTGACAGATGCGGTGTGGAAGTGACTAAGTCCAGTGTCCGCAGGGAGCGTATGGGACATATCGAACTGGCGGCGCCCGTATCCCACATCTGGTATTTTAAAGGTATTCCCAGCCGGATGGGACTGATCCTGGATTTGTCCCCCAGAGTGCTTGAGAAGGTGCTTTACTTTGCATCCTATATCGTGCTGGACGGCGGCGAGACAGATCTGGAGTATAAACAGGTCCTTTCGGAGAAAGAGTATCAGGATGCCAGGGAGACCTGGGGCAGCAAATTCCGTGTCGGCATGGGTGCAGAGGCAATCAAAGAACTTCTGCAGGCCATTGACCTGGAAGCGGAAGCCGTTGAATTAAAGGATGGCCTGCGGGAATCTACCGGCCAGAAGCGTGCCCGCATTATCAAGAGACTTGAAGTTGTGGAGGCTTTCAGAGAATCCGGGAACCAGCCTGAGTGGATGATCATGGATGCGATTCCGGTCATTCCGCCCGATCTGCGTCCGATGGTACAGCTGGACGGCGGTCGTTTTGCGACTTCTGATTTAAATGATCTGTACAGAAGAATCATCAACAGAAATAATCGTCTGAAGAGACTGTTGGAGCTTGGTGCTCCTGATATCATTGTCCGTAACGAGAAACGTATGCTGCAGGAGGCTGTGGATGCGTTGATCGATAACGGCAGAAGAGGACGTCCGGTGACAGGCCCCGGCAACAGAGCGTTAAAATCTCTGTCCGATATGTTAAAGGGTAAATCAGGACGTTTCCGTCAGAACCTGCTTGGTAAACGTGTTGACTATTCTGGTCGATCTGTTATCGTGGTAGGACCTGAGTTAAAGATTTACCAGTGTGGTCTGCCCAAAGAGATGGCGATCGAACTGTTTAAGCCTTTTGTGATGAAAGAACTGGTATCCCGTGGGATTTCCCAGAACATCAAGGCAGCGAAGAAACTGGTGGAGAGATTGGACACCCAGGTATGGGATGTACTGGAGGAAGTGATCAAAGAGCATCCGGTGATGTTAAACCGTGCTCCTACCTTGCACAGACTCGGTATCCAGGCGTTTGAGCCTATTCTGGTAGAGGGTAAGGCAATCAAGCTGCATCCTTTGGTATGTACGGCATTTAACGCTGACTTTGACGGTGACCAGATGGCGGTTCATCTGCCCCTTTCCGTGGAGGCCCAGGCGGAGTGCAGATTCCTGCTGCTTTCCCCGAACAACCTCTTAAAGCCTTCGGACGGCGGCCCTGTGGCAGTGCCTTCCCAGGATATGGTGCTTGGTATTTATTATCTGACACAGGAAAGACCGGGCGCGCTGGGCGAGGGTAAGTTCTTTAAGAATGTGAACGAAGCGATTCTTGCTTATGAGAATAAAGCATGTACCCTGCACACCAGAATTACGGTGCGGGTGACCAAGAAGACGGCAGACGGAACTGTGGTGTCTGGCAATGTGGAGTCAACTCTGGGCAGATTCCTTTTCAATGAGATCCTGCCCCAGGATCTTGGCTTTGTGGACAGAACCAATCCGGAAGATCTGCTGAAACTGGAAGTGGATTTCCATGTGGGTAAGAAACAGTTAAAACAGATTCTGGAGAAGGTCATCAACATCCACGGTGCAGTAAGGACTGCGGAAGTGCTTGACCTGATCAAGTCCATCGGTTATAAATATTCCACCCAGGCGGCCATGACCGTATCCATTTCCGATATGACAGTGCCGGCCCAGAAGGAAGAGATGCTGGAAGCTGCGCAGGCTACGGTAGATAAGATTTCTGTTAACTTCAGACGTGGACTGATCACGGAAGAAGAGAGATATCGTGCAGTGGTTGAGACCTGGAACGAGACGGATAAAGAACTGACGGAAGTGCTGCTCTCCGGTCTGGATAAATATAATAATATCTTCATGATGGCGGACTCCGGCGCCCGTGGTTCCAACCAGCAGATCAAACAGCTGGCGGGTATGCGCGGCCTGATGGCGAATACCACAGGACGTACCATTGAGTTGCCGATCAAGTCCAATTTCCGTGAAGGTCTGGACGTACTGGAATACTTTATGTCCGCTCACGGCGCGCGTAAAGGTTTGTCCGACACCGCGCTTCGTACCGCTGACTCCGGTTATCTGACCAGAAGAATGGTGGACGTTTCCCAGGAACTGATCATCCGCGAGGTAGACTGCTGCGAGGGCAAGGATGAGATTCCGGGTATGGTAGTCAAGGCGTTCATGGACGGCAAGGAGACCATCGAAGGATTGAAGGACAGAATCACAGGACGTTTCTCCTGTGAGGATATCAAAGATAAAGACGGCAAGATGATCGTCAAGAGAAATCACATGATCACCCCCGCCCGCGCTGCCAAGATTTTAAGCGTAGGCGTAAATGGTAAGGGCGAACCGATCGAGGAAGTGAGGATACGTACTATCTTGACCTGCCGTTCCCATGTGGGTATCTGTGCAAAATGTTACGGCGCTAATATGGCTACAGGTGAGGCTGTACAGGTCGGTGAGGCTGTCGGTATTATTGCAGCCCAGTCCATTGGTGAGCCGGGTACGCAGTTGACCATGCGTACTTTCCATACGGGTGGTGTGGCCGGTGATGATATCACACAAGGTCTTCCCCGTGTCGAGGAGCTTTTCGAGGCGCGTAAGCCCAAAGGACTTGCGATCATCGCAGAGTTTGGCGGTGTGGCTACCATCAAGGATACCAAGAAGAAACGTGAGATCATGATCACCAATAATGAGACAGGCGAGGCCAAAACTTATCTGATTCCTTATGGATCCAGAATCAAAGTGCTGGACGGCGCGGTACTCGAAGCCGGTGATGAGTTGACGGAAGGTAGTGTCAATCCGCATGACTTGTTGAAGATCAAAGGAATCCGGGCGGTGCAGGATTATATGCTGCGTGAGGTACAGAGAGTGTATCGCCTGCAGGGTGTGGATATCTCCGATAAGCATATCGAAGTGATCGTACGTCAGATGCTTAAGAAGGTACGGATTGAGAACAACGGCGACACAGATTTCCTGCCGGGTACTCTGGTGGATGTATTGGAATATGAAGACATGAACGAGAAGCTGATCAGCGAAGGCAAGGAGCCGGCGGATGGCAAGCAGATTCTGCTGGGTATTACCAAGGCGGCCTTGGCAACAGATTCTTTCCTGTCGGCGGCATCCTTCCAGGAGACCACCAAGGTTCTGACAGAAGCGGCCATCAAGGGTAAAGTCGATTCCCTGATCGGTCTGAAAGAGAACGTGATCATTGGTAAGCTGATCCCGGCCGGTACTGGTATGAAACGTTACCGCGATACCAGACTCAGCACGGATGAGAACCTTTTGAGCAGACTGCGTATGGATGATGAGATTAATTTTGCAGATTCCCTGGAGGACGATGACATCGAACTGGTGGATGTGGATGAGATCGATGATTTTGACGAGGCAGAGGAGTTTGTGGAAGAGGAAGAGATCATCGAGGAGACAGATGAGGCTTTAGAGGCTGAAATTGTAGAATAATTAAGTAATTTCAAGGAAAAATGTATTGACAACGTATTCACGGGCAAGTATACTATTTGAGTGTGCACGTGAATACGTTTTTTTTGTGCGCCATAAAAGCCGAAGAGGCATAGTATCAATCATACAGGAGGTGAAAAGAATGCCAACATTTAACCAGTTAGTCAGAAAGGGTCGTCAGACATCTGTAAAGAAGTCCACAGCACCTGCTTTGCTGAAAGGATACAATTCCCTTCATAAAGCTGCTACTGACACAGCTTCTCCGCAGAAGAGAGGTGTCTGCACAGCTGTTAAGACAGCAACCCCTAAAAAGCCTAACTCAGCGCTCAGAAAGATTGCCAGAGTACGTCTTTCTAACGGAATCGAAGTGACAAGCTATATCCCCGGCGAAGGCCACAACCTTCAGGAGCATAGCGTAGTCCTTATTCGTGGCGGAAGAGTCAAAGACTTACCTGGTACGAGATACCACATCATCAGAGGTACCCTCGATACTGCGGGAGTCGCTAACAGAAGACAGGCTCGTTCCAAATACGGCGCTAAGAGACCCAAGAAGTAAAAAATTTGGGTTTGAGAAAGGTGAATCAGGACCACAAACAGAACTAATTTAGTGTTGGGATTCTTATTGATAGAAAAC